>DLMY01000034.1:0-11684 GCA_002478275.1 Actinobacteria bacterium UBA7524 | reverse complement strand
GGCGCCGGTGGAGGCGACAACCACGTCCGTCGGGTCACAGCACAGTCTGACGGCGGTGAGTTCGGCCATCGCCTTTGCATCCTTGTAGCCGGATTCGCCGGTACAGGCGTTTGCATTGCCCGCGTTCGTCACCACGGCCTGGATATAGCCTGACGCGACGTGCTCGCGAGAGAGCAGCACTGGAGCGGCCGCGGTCGAGCTCCTCGTGAAGACCGCTGCTGCGGGTACCGGCTTGTCGGCAGCGAGAAGCGCGACGTCGAGCTTCCCGGCACGCTTGATGCCGGCTGCGACGCCGGCGGCGACAAAGCCCGCTGGAGCGGTCACCCCGCCTTCTACCTGTGTGTGGTCGCTGTGGTTGTCATCGTTGGGCATCGTCAGGTCTCCTCGGCGCACGGATCAGATCACGGGTGGCGGGTACGAGAGCCCTGCGGTCTCATCGAGCCCGAGTGCGATGTTCGCGCACTGGACCGCCTGGCCGGACGTACCCTTGATCAGGTTGTCGATCACACACGAGACGACCAGCAGACCCGCCGGATCCACCGCGACTCCGATGTGCGCGCGATTGCCGCCCCGTACCTCGGACGTGGCCGGCATGCGGCCGGGCTCATGCACACTGATGAACGGCTCGCCGGCATAGCGCTCCCGGTAGAGCGCGACGGCCCCGGCAGGATCGAGCATCCTGGCGAGCGGAAGGTAGACGGTGGATTCCAGTCCCCGGGTCATCGGGACCAGATGCGGGGCGAACGCGACCTTGACCTCGCGTCCTGCTGCCAGCGACATCCCCTGCTCGATCTCGGGCGTATGCCGGTGCGTCGAGACCTTGTATGCGGCAAACGACTCGTTGACGGCCGGGTGATGGGTCGCAGGTCCGGGCGTGCGCCCGGCACCTGAAACGCCGGATTTCGCGTCGACCACGATGGGCCCCGGCGCGACGATGCCGGCCTCGAGCGCGGGTATCGCAGCCAGTAGTGACGCTGTCGGGTAACAGCCCGGGCATGCGATCAGCATCGCTCCCGGCAAAGCGGACCGGTCGAGCTCGGGCAGTCCGTAGACCGCTTCGATCGCAAGCTCGAAGCTCGTGTGCTCGACACCGTACCAGGTCTCGTAAGCGTCCTTGTCCTTGAGCCGGTAGTCGGCAGAGGCGTCGACCACACGGAGGCCGGCCTTGCGCAACCGGGGAGTGATCGCGAGGGATGCGGTATGTGGGACCGCGAGAAACACCAGCTCGGCAGATGATTCGATCCGCGCGATGTCCAGCGGCTCGTAGTGAAGGTCCGTGTATCCGGTCAGTGCCGGATACACGTCGGCAACGGCCTTGCCCGCCTCGGAATCGGACGTGACCAGGACAAGCCGCATCTCGGGGTGCGCGGACACGAGCCGTGTCAGCTCGACTCCTGCATACCCGGGTGCCCCGACGATAGCCACATCCACCATGACGAAAGACCTCCATCAGTCGAAAAGGTGGAGTGACTATACGATATTAGTGAATATCAGTCAAGATATATGCGCTAGAGCATCCTATTCTGCCCCGCGCAGCTCAGCACCGACAGCGGAAGCCACCTTGCGCAGCAACCGCTCGTGTTGCGGACGGACCTCTTCGTCGGTCAGCGTTCGGTCCGGCGCCCGGTACGTCAGAGCGAACGCCAGGCTCTTGCGGCCCTCAGCCACACCCGTTCCCCTGTACACGTCGAACAGCCGCACGTCATCGAGCAACTTACCCCCGGCTGAACGCACGGCGTCGAGCACGCGCTCCACTGTGACGGCCTCTTCCACCACGAGCGCCACATCGAATTCCACGGCAGGATACCTCGGGACATCCACGTACGGGCGCACGGGCGTCGCCGCGCGCACGAGGGCATCGACCGCGAGCTCGAATGCGACCACCGACGGATCGGCATCGAACGCGCCGAGAACCCGGGGGTGTACCTCGCCGAGCCACCCGACGACGTCACCTCCGAGCAACACCTCCGCACGCCGACCAGGCTGAAGCCACGCGATGTCGGCATCCCTGACCTTGAAGCGGCTCGCTCCGACCTCGACGACGAGCGCCTCGATGACGCCCTTGCCGTCGAAGAAGTTGATCTCGGGGCCACGCAGCGCATCGCTCGATCCGTTCGCTCCGTGTCTGCCGGCGCCCTCGGCGTCATGCCACGCAGCCGGATACCAGCGCCCGGCCAGAACGCCGCACAACATCTTGCGCTCCTTGGGCATCTTGCGTCCCTCACCGGTGACGAACGCCGTGCCCATCTCGTAGAGATGGATGTCGCGCACACCGCGCCGCTGGTTGTACGACACGGATCGCAGCAGTCCGGGCAACAACGTACGTCTCAGCACGGACTGCTCCGTCGACATCGGATCGAGCAACTCCACCAGCGCCTCTCCGGGTGCGAACTCCATCCCCAGGCGCTCGATATCGGCTGCGTCACCGAATGCGTACGTCATCGTCTCGTTCAGGCCACACGCCCTCATCGCGGCGCCTATACGCTCTCGCCAACGTTGTGAGCTGTCGAGTCCTCCGATGCGCTGACGTCCGCCGGGCAGGGTCGAGGCGACCCGTTCCATGCCCCAGACTCTCAAGACCTCCTCGACCAGATCGATCTCTCTGGTGATGTCGGGCCGGTACGTCGGCACGCTCACCTCGAGAACGGCTGCGGCGTTCTCGACCGTCATGCCCAGACGTTCGAGTATGCCTGCAGCTTCGTCAGGAGCGATCTCGACGCCAAGGACCTTGGCTATCGTGGCGAGGCGCAGCGTCAGTCGCACGGGTTCGACAGGCGTCGGGTACACGTCGATGACTCCGGGTGCCACGGTTCCGTCGCACAGGTCCGCCATCAGCTGGGCTGCACGGTCGGCCGCTGCTACGCAGCCGTTGGGGTCGACCCCCCGCTCGAATCGAGTGGACGCCTCTGAGATGAGCGAGAGCGACCTGCTCGTGCGCGACACCGAGGCCGGGTGAAACGCCGCGGACTCCAGCAGGATGTCGACGGTCTTCTCGGAGACCTCGGTATGCTCTCCACCCATCACGCCGGCCAATGCGACCGGTCCGTCAGGATCGCAGATCAACAGGGTATCGGAGGCGAGCGGGCGCTCCATCCCGTCCAGCGTGGTGAGCTTCTCGCCCTCCCGGGCGGTACGCACGATGATATGCGCCCGGCCATCGGTCGTAGCGAGCGTGCTTGCGTCGAACGCATGGAGCGGCTGCCCCATCTCGAACATGACGAAGTTCGTGATGTCCACGACGTTGTTGATCGAGCGCGCGCCCGCGGCCGTGACCCGCTCGGCCAGCCAGTCGGGCGAAGGGCCGATCCGCACTCCTCGGATCAGGCGTGCCGTGTACCGGGGGCAAAGCGTCGCGTCTTCTATCTCGACCATGGCCAGAGCGTCGGCGGGTTCGCCCGCTTCGGCCGGAGCGCCACCCGGCAGCTCGTAAGTGGTCCCCAAGACGGCGGCGACCTCTCTGGCCACCCCTGACATCGACAGGCAATCGGGACGGTTCGGTGTTATCTCAAGCTCAAGCACCGTGTCGCTCGATCCGGCGTACTCGGCGTACGCCATGCCCACAGGCGCGTCCTGAGGAAGGATCTGCAGCCCCTGATGATCGGAACCGGCACCCAGTTCGGCCGCCGAGCAGTTCATCCCGAAGCTCTCCACGCCCCGAAGCTTCGCCTTCTTGATCGTCAGCCCGCCGGGCAGCGTCGTACCCACCAACGCGACAGGGACCTTGTCACCGGCCTCGAAATTCTGGGCGCCGCAGACGATCTGAAGCGGCTCCCCATCACCGACGTCGACTTTGGTGACCCACAGCTTGTCGGCTTCGGGGTGAGCCTCCTTCGAGACCACCTGTCCGACGACCACGCCCTCAAGACCCTCGCCCAACGTGTGCACGGCCTCGACGGCCGTCCCCGTCATATCGAGCCTGTCGACAAGCTCCGGGACGGTAACGCTGACGTCCGTCAACTCTTGCAGCCACTTCATCGAAACACGCATCCGGACCGATTCCTTTCATCGCGCGGCCACACCGGCCGCGAGGTCTGCTTCCTTCTACCTCTCCGCTAGAACTGCCTCAAGAAGCGCATGTCACCCTCGACCAGCATGCGCAGATCAGGCAGCCCGTACTTGAGCGCCGCGATCCGCTCGACGCCCATCCCGAAAGCGAATCCCGTATAGCGCTCGGTATCGACACCCGCGTACCCGAAGACATTCGGGTCGACCATGCCGCACCCCAGGATCTCCAGCCACCCCGTGTTGCCGCAGAAGCGGCAACCGGCACCCGCGCAGATCCCGCACGAGACGTCGACTTCCGCCGAAGGCTCGGTGAACGGGAAGAAGTGCGGCCTGATGCGCGTCTTGCGATCGTATCCGAACATCTCGTGGCAGAAATGCTCCAGCGTACCTTTCAGATCGGCGAAGGTGATGCCTTCGTCTACCACTAGGCCCTCCACCTGGGTGAACTGCGGTAGATGGCTCGGATCCGGGGCGTCAGGCCGGTAGACCTTGCCCGGCACCACGATGTAGATCGGCGGCTTCTGGGCCTCCATCACGCGCACCTGTGCGGGACTCGTATGCGTGCGCAGCAGCACATCCGATTCTCCCGTAGCGCTCACTTCCGCCGAGGAGAGATCACGTACGTAGAAGGTATCGCTGGCAGAGCGAGCGGGGTGGGCTTCAGGTGTGTTGAGCGCCGTGAAGTTGTAGTAGGCCAGCTCGACCTCCGGACCTTCTGCGACCCGGTATCCCAGGCCCACGAAGATCTCCACCACTTCGCGCGTGATCCTCTCGATCAGATGCTCTCGTCCGGGCATGCGCACCCGGCCAGGCAGGGTGACGTCGACAGCATCGGACGCGACCTTCGCCTCCAGCTCCATCGTCCGCAACTCTTCGCGCCTCGTGTCGATCGCAGACTCAAGCTCCACCCGCACTTCGTTGGAGACCTTGCCGACCATCGGACGCTCGTCGGCAGGAAGCGAGCCCAGGCCTCTGAGTATCGAAGTCAGGGAGCCCTTCTTGCCCAGGAACTCGACCCGGGTCGCGTCGAGTCCACTCAGGTCCTGCGCAGCGGAGATGCGTTCGAGTGCCTGGCCCTTCATCTGATGCAACTGCTCGATGATGCCCATAGTGCGTCTTTGCTCCTTGTGCTCGCCCGAAACAAGAAAGGGAGCCGGCCATGCCCCTGGATGTCCTCCAAGGACGGGAGCCGGCTCCCGCGGTACCACCTCGGTTGACCCGGACAACCCGGGCCCACTCATTCACACAGCGCCTGGATCGGCGGCGTGCAGACGACCTCTCTGTCGCCCGGCTCTGTATCGGGAGCTCCGGATCCCCTACTTCGACCGACGTTTCGCCGGACCGGTTCAGTTCACAGCTCGTGGAGTGAACCGTTCGCGCCGTCCGAGGAAGGCCTTGCAGTCTGAGAGCCTTCTCCCTGTACGGCGGACGAGTCGCGCGAACGCCTCTCCGTCATCGCCTGTCTCGTATTCGATTGGTTCAGGAGTGTAGCACCACAGCTCGACTGCATCCAGCCGCGCACCGCGGTCCCGAACGGCAGGACCAGCACGACCTTGCCCACGTGTGAGTCCCTGTCGACTAACTCGAAGTCGGGCACAGGGTTCGCGTCACCTCTCGTGCGGACCGCACCATCGGCCTCGCGGGAGACGATCCGGTGCAGGACCGGCAGACGCCCACCGTCGCGAAAGAGCAAGACGTCCCCGACGCCCGCCTCGGCTCTGCGCGAAACGACACAGACGTCGCCGGCATGCAGGGCGGGTTCCATCGAACCGCCGGTGACCACGGCAAGCCGCAGGGTCAGGCACGCGACTCCCACCAGAACACCCAGGGCCGCTGGACTGAGCAGGCGCGCGAGACCCCTCATGACCGGTGCTGCTCCGCGTCCACGTACAACGTCATCCGCACGTAGCTGTCGGCCAAGGTGTTCGAAGCGGATGCGGGCAGCGTGATCTCGAAGCGCAGTTCCGCTGCCTGACCAGCCTGCAGTGTGAGCGGCTCGGTCTTGAGCGACTTCATCGGGCCGTCGTAGAGTACCCGGCCGCCATTCGTGACGCGGACCTCCAGCACATCGTAGAACGCTGTGATGCCCATCTTCTTCGCGCCTGTCACCACGATGTCGGAAGTGAGCGAGCCTGTGTTGCGCACCGTCATAGCGCGTGTCACCGGTACGCCGGGCGCGAGGCCCTCGGCTGAGATCGCAGAAGTCGCCGGAACGCTGGCGACAGCCACATTACCCGAACGGATGACGTTGTCGGGAACCTGGCTTTGTGCAGTGAAGTACGCGCTTGCGCCACTGACACAGACGACAAGCGCGATGCCTGCTGCGAACGAGTAGATGCGTTTCATGGTCTCCCCTGTCTTTCATGCCGACCGAAGGGGGAGCCGGCGGCTGACTGGTCGCGTGGCCACGCTATGTGACAGTCGCACACGGGTCGGAACAGACTCTTGCCCGGGTCTATCCGAAACCCAAACCGGAACGTGAGAACGGGCCCCACGCCTTTCTCGGCACGGGACCCGTCACGAGTACTGGATCTTTAGAGGAGCCTTAAGCGGCGACGGTCTCCTTGGCGACCTCGACGAGCTTGGCAAAGGACGCCGGGTCGTTGATGGCCATGTCGGACAGCACCTTGCGGTCCAGTTCGACGCCGGCCTTCTTCAGGCCGTTCATGAACTGCGAGTAAGACATGCCGCTCAGGCGTGCACCGGCGTTGATGCGCGTGATCCACAGGCGGCGGATCTCGCGCTTCTTGTTACGACGGTCACGGTAAGCGTACTGCAGCGAATGCTGCACCTGCTCCTTGGCGGCCTTGTAGCTGCGGCTCTTGGCACCGTAGTAGCCCTTGGCCTTGCCGAGAACTGTGCGGCGCTTCTTCTTCGCGCTGACTGCGCGCTTGACTCTGGGCATGAGGGATCACTCTCCTTGCTTTAAGGGCAGAACGCCGCGCTAACCGACGCCGAGCTGCTTGCGGATGACCTTCTCGTCCGACGGGTGGACGTATGACGGAGAGGTGAATGCCCTCTTACGCTTCGGGCTCTTCTTCTCCAGGATGTGGCTCTTGAACGCGTTGCCGCGCTTGATCTTACGACCGGAACCGGTCAGCTTGAACCGCTTCGCGGTCCCTTTGTGGGTCTTCATCTTCGGCATATCACATCACTCCTGATCTTCGGTTCCGGCTTCAGCGGCGACCTCATCGTCCTCCGCCTCGTCGGCCTTCTTCACCGGGTCCTTCTTCACGGGCGCGATCAGCATGAACATGTTGCGCCCTTCGAGCTTCGGCGCGGCTTCGATGACCGCCAGCTCCTCCAACTCTCCAGCGAGCCTCTCGAGGATCGCCAACCCGCGCTCCGCGTGAACCATCTCTCGGCCACGGAACATGATCGTCACCTTGACCTTCGCCCCTGCGGTCAGAAAGCGCACGACGTGCTTCTTCTTGGTCTCGTAGTCGTGCGTGTCGATCTTGGGGCGGAACTTGATCTCTTTGATCTCGACCTTGGTCTGGTGCTTACGGGCCTTCTTGGCCTTCATATCCTGCTCGTACTTGTACTTGCCGTAGTCCATGATCCTGCATACCGGAGGGTCGCTGCCGGGCGCGACTTCGACCAGATCGAGGTTCTGATCGTCTGCGATGCGTTGCGCGTCGCTCGTGGCGAAGATGCCTAGCTGCGATCCGTCAACCCCGATCAATCGCACTCGCGGTACACGGATCTTCTCGTTGATCCTCGGTTCGGTCGTGCTGATGGGCCGTTCACCTCCGTTTGTCGCGGCGCCGCCGATCGAGCGCCACCTCCAGAAATACAGATGTCCCGCGGCTGACGGCCTACGGGACGAATACTGCCGAGGAGAACCGTTGGATTCGCAACCGGTTCCTCGAACTCTTCGACCAGACAGCTGCCGTCATCGGCGCCGCAAGGTGGGGACCACTCCCGGCCGAGCCGGGGGTCCCGCTTCATGCGCTATGCAGTTGGATTGCCAAGTATACTGACGCGCGGACGCTGTGTCCACCGGGCTTACAGGAGTAGACGGGGTCAGGGAGCCAGGGGTGACGGATCAGACCAGGGTCAGGTCCAGCACTTCCTTCGCAGCTTCTTTGAGTGCCCTGATCTTCTCTGGATCGTCAGGATCGTCAGGCCCGACAAGGGTGACGATGAAACCCGTCTTCATGGCCAGCGCGCCGCGTGTGCGAAAGACGTCAAGCCCATTCGCCTGTATATGCTGGTCGATCTTCTGACAGTAGTCGTACAACTTGCCCATGCGATCACCCTGCCGTCGAACACCTGCCCCGGTCCATCACACAGCATAACGAACCGACCAGGTTCCCTTATCCCTTTGACTATACCTGGCGATACCCCAGGCGCGCAAAGCACGCCGAAGTATGGCATATCTGTCAGCATGGCGAAACCTGCTGATGGTATGTCGATATGGTGCTGTGCGATCGCCCCGGCTACTCCCCGAGTCCCTCGTCGATGAAGTACTGCGCGGAAGCCGCTTCCTTCTCA
The DNA here is from genome assembly GCA_002478275.1 of Actinobacteria bacterium UBA7524. GTDB lineage: Bacteria > Actinomycetota > Coriobacteriia > Anaerosomatales > UBA912 > UBA7524. The sequence goes on along the minus strand of DLMY01000034.1, from coordinate 3,182 downwards.
TCGAGTTCGGCTTGCAGCGCTTCACCCTCCGAGGACAGAGTGTCGATGCGATCCGAGATGCTTGAGAGCAACTCCTCATCGAGTGTGTCGTCCATTGCGGCGCGGATCAGCTCGGCGAGCGTGTCCACGAGCTCCTTGGCCTTGGCGTCTACCTGTCCGCGCAGCTCCGCGATCTCGGTCTGCTGCGCAGCGTAGGTCTTGATGCCGTCGGAGACATCGAGCGTCCGGATCTTGTCGAACTCGGACTTCATGCCGGCGATCGCCTGCTCGCGCCGGGCAAGCATCGCATTGACCTCATCGCACAGGTCCAGGCTGGCCTGCAGGTCGGCATCGTCTCCGCCGAACGCCTCGATCTGACCGAACGTCTCCGTGATCTCCCCGTCCAGACGGTTGAACTCGGAGATGTGCTCGTTTGCCGCCGAGATGGCTTCGTTGGCCTGGTCAATGTCACCACTGCAGCCCACCAGCATGGCCGCCGCAAGTATCAACGCCAACAGCAGTGCCGAGATCGCGCGTGCCTTCATCGTACCTCCCTGTGGATCGGCTCCTCCCCCGCAGCCGCAGTGATCCCCCTGGGCGCCCGCGCGAGACTGACTCCCTGCCAGGTTATCGCAGGCTGCCGGGATAGGCCAGTTACGCTTCCAGCACCGACTTCGCGAAATCGTCGAGTCCCATCTGGCCGATGTCGCCTCGCGTGCGCTCGCGTACCGAGACGACGTCGGCCTCGACCTCCTTGTCCCCCACCACGAGCATGTAAGGGACCTTCTGCTGCTGCGCCTTGGCGATCTTGACGCGCATCGGTTCCTGGTCCGCATACACCTCGACACGCAGACCGGTAGCGGCCAGGCGCGCACGCACCGAGTCGCAATGCTCGAGATGCCGGTCGGCGATCGGGATGACGACCGCCTGCACAGGCGCCAGCCACGCCGGGAACGCACCCGCGTAGTGCTCGATCAATATGCCGAGGAAACGCTCCATGCTGCCAAGTATCGTGCGGTGCAACATGAACGGCCGCGCCTCGGTGTTCTCGGCGGTGCGATAGGTGATGTCGAAGCGCTCCGGGTTGTTGAAGTCGACCTGGATGGTCGCGGTCTGCCATGTACGGCCGATGGCATCCCGCAGCTTGATGTCGATCTTGGGGCCGTAGAAGGCACCGTCGCCTTCGTTGATCTCGTACTCCATGCCCCGCGCCTCGAGAGCGCTCTTGAGCGAGTCGGTGGCGTGCTCCCAGTCCTCGTCCGAACCGATGGACTTCTCGGGCTTCGTCGAGACCTCGGCGGTGTACTCGAACCCGAACACGCCGTTGACGTAATCCACCAGGTCGAGCATGGCGATGACCTCGTCGTGCACCTGGTCGGGCATGCAGAAGATGTGTGCGTCGTCCTGCGTGAACCCGCGTGCGCGCATCAGGCCGTGCATGACACCGGAAAGCTCGTGCCTGTAGACCGTCCCGAACTCGAACAGACGCATCGGCAGGTCGCGGTAGGAGCGCAGGTCGTTCTGGAAGACCATGATGTGACCGGGGCAGTTCATCGGTTTGATGCCGTAGTCGTTGACGTGCCCGCCACCCTCGTCGATCTGGAAGAAGTACATGTTCTCCCGGTAGTTGTCCCAATGCCCCGAGGTCTTCCACACATCGGCCTTGTACACGTGCGGCGTGATGACCTCGTCGTACCCTCGGCGGTAGAGCTCCTGGCGCAGCCACTCCTGGATGATGCGCAACATGCGCGCGCCCTTGGGGTGATAGAGCGGCAGCCCTGCGCCGGCGTTCTCGTGCAGCGAGAACAGGTCGAGCTCGCGCCCGAGCTTGCGATGGTCGCGACGCTCCGCCTCCTCGATGCGCTCGAGATGGTCGTCCAAGTCCTTCTGAGTGAACCAGGCTGTCCCGTAGATGCGCTGCAGCATCGGGCGGCTGCTGTCCCCTCGCCAATAGGCTCCGGCGAGCTTCATGAGCTTGAACGCTCCGATACGACCGGTGTGAGGCACATGGGGTCCTCGGCATAGGTCTGTGAAGACGCCTTCGCGATAGATGGAGATGATCTCGCCCTCGGGCAGTTCGTCGATGAGCTCCTGCTTGAAGGGGTCGCCCTCGAACAGGTCGTGAGCTTCGAGCTTGGTGAGCTCTGCACGATCGAAGGTGCGCTCCTCGGCGATTATCTGCGCCATGCGCTCCTCGATGGCCGCAAGGTCGGCAGGTGTGAGCTGGGTGTCGATCTTGAAGTCGTAGTAGAAGCCGTCCTCGATCGACGGGCCGACACCGAAGGTCGCTTCGGGGTGAAGCGCCTTGATGGCCTCGGCCATGACGTGCGCGGAGGAATGACGGAGCAGGTCGAGCGCCTCGGGGCTCTTGTCGGTGACGATCTCGACGACGTCTCCGTCCGAGAGAACACGCTCGATGTCGACGAGCGCGCCGTCGACCTTACCCGCAAGCGCGGCCTGCGCAAGCCGCGGCCCGATGGCGTTCGCCAGATCGAGCACGGTCGCGCCCTCGGGGACCTGCTTCTCGCTGCCATCGGGTAGCTTGACCGTGATATCTGGCATCGGGTGCACCTCCTTCGTGCTGGAGAAACGAGACGCCCCGCCACTGGCGGGGCGGTCAGGGTCGATACGGGACTGCCGACTACTGCTTGGTCTTGCAGTAGGGGCAGACGTTCCAGGGCAGCTTCAGCGCCTTGCCACACTCCGTGCAGGGCTTGCGCAGCTTCTTCATGCAGTACGGGCAGATCAGGAACTCCTTCTCGACCGGCTTGTAGCAGGCCGGGCAGGTCTCCAGGTCTCGTGCGAGGGTGACTTCCTTGGCACGGATCTCCAGATCACGTTCGCGCGCGTCGGCCGCGAACTCCGGCGGACGCATGACCATGTAGATGGCCCATCCGGCGAACGGGAACAGGAACGAGGTCACGCCCCAGAACCAACCGAGCGCTCCTCGGCGATCGGCATCGCGGTACGTCCAGAACGTGAGCGCGAAATGTAGGACCACGAAGAAGAGCGTACACAGGTTGCGGACGAGCACCACTGCCGGGTTGCTCAGCAACTCACCGAAGATGTCGCCCATGACCTCCCTTTCCCTGTGCACGGAGCGCCGGGGGTGTTCGACCCGGCGGACTGAACGAGATTCTAGCAGATAGGACCCGGGTCACGTCACCGAAGCGTCACACAGGAGCGCGTAAGGTTTCGGGGGG
>DLMY01000035.1 GCA_002478275.1 Actinobacteria bacterium UBA7524 | reverse complement strand
CTCGTGCCCGTTCCGTTCCCCGCCGAGGAACCCCCGCCCCTCCCGCGACCCACACTCGATGAAGCGCGTCTTCGAGGCAGGGTGCGCACACCACGGCGACCCACTGACGGCTTCCCAGCGTCTGAGCCCCGGCCGCCCGTCGAGACCTTGCGTGACGTGTCCCTGCGCGTGATCGCCCCAGTGGAACAGGCTTCCACGCACCGGTAGCATTCGTCGCAAGCGCGCCAGTCAAGGTAGATGTACATGGGACCCACCTTGAGCGCACCAGGTTCGCAGACCTCCACGCACGCCCTGCAGCGGTCGCACCTGTCCGGGTCCAGCCTGATCTGTACGGGCGTGCGCTTCATCTGCCCGTCGCCGGATCAGCCGGCATCAGGTACGTCGCCACCTGCGTCGCCTGGGAAGTCCGACGCCGAGCCCGTGTCGAGCATATTGAGGAGCTCGGCCTCATCGATCACGGGGACCCCGAGCGCAAGGGCCTTGTCCAACTTGCTGCCCGCGTCCTGACCGGCGACGACATAAGAGGTCCTCTTGCTGACCGAACCGGTGACCTTGGCTCCGAGTGCCTTGAGCCGCGCAGTCGCCTCGTCTCGCGAGAAACCGTCGAGCGCCCCTGTGAGAACGAAGGTGAGCCCTTCAAGCAACTGGGGGCCACGGCGCATCGAGGTCTCCTCGGCCATCCTGACACCGCGCTCGAGCAGGCGCTCCACCATCGCGCGGTTCTCGGGGTTAGCGAAGAAAGCGCGCACGCTGGCGGCTATCGCAGGCCCCACGCCCTCGACACTCGCGATCGGGTCGGCCGCATGAGCCGCCGCGGCACTCAGGCCTTCGCCCTGCACCGGCGGAGCCTGCATGGCCGTCTCACTCAAGGCGGTCATGGTCCCGAAATGGCCGGCGAGCGCCTCGGCGACCGTGGCTCCCACGTGGCGGATACCCAGCCCGAACAGTATGCGTGAGAACGGGCGGGCCTTGGAGGCTTCGATCGCGCTCACGAGCTTGGCGGCTACCACAGGTCCGAGCACGACGGGCGAGCCATCCTTCTTGACCCTGCCCATATCGAGGTCGGCCAGGTCCTGCTCCGAAAGCGTGTAGAAGTCGCTCACGTCGCGCACCCGTCCGGTCTCGACGAGACGCGTGATGATCTCGAAGCCCATGCCGTCGATGTCGGCCGCCCCCCGGCCGGCCCAATGAACGAGCCGCTCGAGACGTTGCGCGGGGCATGCGGCGTTCATACAGCGCGAGACGACCTCGCCCTCCTCGCGCCAGACGGGACCGCCGCAACTCGGACATTCGGCCGGCAGCTCCCATTCGGGCGCACCATCCGGGCGCATCCCAGCGACGGGGCCGACCACCTCGGGGATGACGTCACCCGCCTTGCGCACGATGATCGTGTCGCCGACCCTCACGTCCTTGCGACGTATCTCGTCGATGTTGTGCAATGTGGCCCGCGCGATGGTGGAGCCGGCCACCGTGACGGGATCGAACTCGGCAAGAGGGGTCAGAGCGCCGGTGCGGCCGACCTGGACCCTGATGGCACGCAACACCGTCGTCTTCTCCTCGGGCGGGAACTTGTAAGCCACCGCCCAGCGAGGAGCCTTGCTCGTATACCCGAGCTCGTCTTGCAGAGCGAAGCTGTCGACCTTCACGACCACGCCGTCGATCTCGTACGGCAGCGAGTCGCGCTTCTCGAGCGCGCTCTCGCAGAAGGCGTGGACCGCCAACCCATCAGCGCAGGTCACGACGTCGGGATTGACATGGAACCCTACCCGTCTCAGCCAGTCGAGCAGGTCGGACTGGCGCTCCAGCCCGAGTGCGCGCGGATCAGCGACCGCGTACATGAACGTGGCCAGATCGCGCGATGCCGTCACGGTCGGATCCTTCTGTCGCAGGGAGCCCGCCGCGGCGTTACGCGGATTCGCGAATGGCGAGGAGCCCGCATCCTCCTGTTCTTCGTTGAGGCGCTCGAAGCTCGACCTGGGCATGTAGACCTCGCCCCGGATCTCCACAGCGGCCGGTACGTCACCGCTGGTGCCCATCAACCTCAAGGGCACATCGCGCACGGTGCGCACGTTGGCGGTCACGTCCTCGCCGACCCGTCCGTCTCCGCGTGTCGCCGCGCGTACCAGCACGCCATTCTCGTAGGTGAGCGCCAACGAGCTGCCGTCGATCTTGAGCTCGCAGATGAACGCACACTGATGCTCCCCTACGGCTTCCCGCACGCGCACAAGCCAAGCGTCCAGCTCGCCGATGTCCATCGCGTTGTCCAGTGAGTACATGCGGCGCGCGTGTTCAACGGCTGCGAATCGGGAAGCGTCGATCAGCGCCCCCACTCGCTGCGTGGGCGAATCCGGAGTCACGAGCTGCGGCCAGCGCTCCTCCATCTCGCGCAGTTCCCGCACGAGCGCGTCGTAGGCGGCATCACTGATCTCAGGGGCGTCGAGAACGTAGTACCGGTGGTCGTGACGCGTGATCTCGTCCCGCAGCGCCTCGACACGCGCTTCGGCAACGGCCAGGTCGTCTGGTGGCAGGGGCATCGACAGGTCTCCTCGGCAGAGTCACTCGTCGTCGTTCTTGAGCCGCTGCACGTGCACGTCGCCAACAGCGAACACCACCGTCTCGGGCACGAATCGATTGAGGCGCTCTGCTTCGTAGATCCAGACGTCGGTCATCGTGACCTTGAAGAAGACGCCACCCGAACCGCTGACCGGCTCTACGTCGACCTCGTTGGCGAGATACGCTCGTAGTTCGGTCTCAACGTAGAAGGTGAACACTCGCGCGGCATCGCGGTACTCGTTGTAGAGAGCAAGGCGCTTCTCCGCCTCGTACATATCCAGCTCGTCGATACTGTCCATCATCAGCCCTTCCAAGACCCGTTTCATTGCCGAGGAACATTCTAACGACTTCTCACCGCCTGCGCGGGACGGGTCGCGAAGACCATTTCCGCCCCCGCGGCACAAGCCTTGCAGTAGAATAGCCGGATACGCCCCAGGCGTGACGATGCCCGCTGTCGAGACATCGGAGATACCTGACATGCGAATCAGTACCCTCGTACGCTTTGCGACCGCGCTCGCCATCACGCTCATGCTCGGCGCGGGAAGCTTCGCGCCCGCCACGCCAGCTGTGGCGCAACCCGAAACCGCCTGGGAAAGGGCGGACGTTCTCCTGGACACCGTGTCTCATGCCGGCGGTGCGATCATCATCATCACCGGGTCGCTGAGCGATGCGGCCGTGTTGCCCGCCGAAGTCTCGCTCGCGATACCGAAGGGCACCTCGATGCTGTGGGCCGGGGAGATCCTCGGTGGCTCGCTCGACGCCGATCCTACGGTCGACTATGAGATCGTGGAGGGTGAGGGCGAGTTCGACACGGTCGTGTTCACCCTTCAGACCTCGCGTATCGGGCAGGTCGAAGTGGATGCTTCAGGACTGCTCACCACGGATGGTGACATCGTCCAGGCGGTGAACAGGTGGATGGCCCCACAGCCGGTGGCGAGCCTGCGACTTGGGGTAACGACACCCCAAGGTGCCACAGTCGCTACCTTCACTCCGGATGCACAGGCACAGCCCGGACCCGCTGGCGCGCTCTACTACACCTTGATGGCCACCGATGTCCCGGCCGGTGAGATCAGAGAGCTTCGCGTGGAGTACACCGCTCCCGCCGGAGCCCCGCCCGGTACTGCTCCTCCGCTCGGCAGCACCTCCGGCGGCGGCGGAACTGCCGCTCTTTTCCCGCTCGTGATAGTGGGTGGTCTGCTGCTGGCTGGAGGACTCCTGGTCGCTTCCCGCGCACGGCGGAGGACGGTCGACCCCGACACCGAAGCTCTGGACGACGACGAAGACGAAGACGCTCCGCAGAGCGTAGGTGTCGACGCTGCAGGCGAAGTAGACATGAATGCGGATGATGACGACGCCCTTGCTGGAACGTCAGTCACGGCCGGACCCGCCAAGCGCTCGATGGCCCCGATCATTCTGACCGTCGGCGCGGTCCTGGCCGGAATCGCTCTCGTCATCGCACTTGTCGCCCCGTCAGGAGGCGCCGAGGACGGTCAGATCAAGAGGGCGATCGCCCAGGGCAAAGCGGACTCGACCATGCAGACGGCGTTCTCGTGGTGCGGCTGCAGCCCTGAGACCGAATCCGAGCAGGTGTTCTCGGCGCTTCGGGCGATCGGCGGGGTCGTGGAAGCATCCATCCAGCTCGAGCCGCCCGTCCTGGCGATATCGTACGACTCTTCGGTCACGAGCGAGGACGACATCCAGGCGGCTCTCAAGCGCCTGGGCTACGTGCAGTAGCCGCGCGCGGACGTGCGAGCCGGGTACCGTTCACGGGTCAGAGCGACACGAGGTGAACGTTACCCCACGCTCCGATGTGTCCGCGCACGGTGACGATCACTCCAAGTACCCCCAGTACGTTGCGTGCAGCTTCCACCGCTCTCTCGAGATCGTCCGGCTCGCGCACGCGATTCGCCAGTGCGGTCGCCACCGCGTCAGCCAGCGCCCCGTTGCGTGCGATTATGGTGACCGCGTCAGCACTGCCGAACGATAGGGAATGCCCTATCATGCCGCTGCTCGTGCATACGGAAACCGGCATCAACGCCCCGGGGACCCGTATGCCGACACCGCTGACGCCGTCCTCGCCTGCCCACAGCGAGACGATGCGGTCGCGCTTGCCCATGAGGTAGACGTCACCGCCGTTCTCGACTATGACCTCCGGTGAGATCTCGGAAAGACCGCGCGCGACATGTTCGGCGATGGCGCCGGCAACAGCGGCCATCGGGCCGACCCGGGCGACACGGCCTGCATCCGCCATGCGCTTGACGATCTCCGGCGACGTCTCAGGCACGTCCATCGGCGTGAGCGTCTCGGCGAAGTAAGGATGTGCCCGGATGAACTCCTCTATCTGCCAGCGGGCCTGAACCGCCAGGTCCTCGGCCATGTCCGTAAGATCGGACTCGGCGCATATCTGTAGGTCAGTCTCTCTGATCGCCACCTCGAAGCAGGTAAGCCCCTCCGGAGCGACAGCAGCTCTATACGTCCTGGGTTCGAACGTCATCTTCCGATTCCGCCTCACATAATCGCCTTACGGGGCTACCGAACCGCGCTGTCCGCAGTATACTCGTAGTAGGTGGGAGGAGGCCTTCGCATGAGAAGTATCCTTGAGACCTGCATCGCAATGGACGAGCTCACCAGCACGGCATACGAGTCGATGGCACGCCACGCCGCGAATCCTGAGCTCATCCCCGTGTTCGAACGTCTGGCGGTCGAGGAGCGCGATCACCTCGGATGGTGGACCGGCCTCATTGAAGCGTGGGACCGTGGCCTGGTACCTGACATCGTCAACGACACAGAGGGCCTGGAGCGGCATCTCAAGCAGATACACGCGGAGATCGCCGTACTGGTCCCCGATGATATGGCCGCAGTCACCGACGACATGATGCTCGACATCGCCGCGCGGATGGAATTCCTCATGACGGACCCGGTCTTCGGTGAGCTGCTCGAACTGACCGAACCCGGCGGAGCGCGCACGCACCGCGCAGCTTACGCAAGGCACCTCGAACGGATCGTGAACGCCATCGAGATGTACTACGGCAGACCTGACCTGGGCCGCTTCCTTGCTGGCGTCATCAGGCGTGCCTGGAGAGACAACCTCGCGCTCACCACGTACGCCACCCGGGACCCCCTGACCGCCCTGCACAACCGCAGGGGCCTGATGACCTACTTGGAGCAATGGGTCTCTTGGGCGGACAGATACCGGCGACCCCTGGGACTGCTGCTGGTGGACGTCGATGACTTCAAGAAGATCAACGACAACTTCGGTCAAGCCGTCGGCGATCTCGCTCTCAAAGCGGTCGCATCCGCTTTGGAGCAGGCCATCCGCGGATCGGACTTCGTGGCTCGCTATGGAGGTGACGAGTTCGCGATCGTGGCTCCCGAATCGGACGACATAGAGATGGCAGCGCTCGCACAGCGGCTGGTGGACAGCGTTGCCGGTCTGGCGCTCCTGGACTGGGACGGCACGGCGGTACCGCTAGGAATCAGCGTCGGAGGTGCGGTGCTCAGCCCCGCTAACGGACCAGGCGACGACATGGACGGGTTCCTCGCCCTGGCGAACCGCAGTCTGTACGAGGCCAAACAGGACGGAAAGGCGCGCGTCGGTCACGTGGCGGCGTTTCCTGCCGCCTTCGGAGACACCTGACGCGCCCGGGCCGCAAGGTCGCCTGCCGCATAGCTCGACCGCACGTACGGGGCGCTGGCGACACCGAGGAAACCAATCGCCAACGCCCTGCGCTCGAGTTCCTCGAACACCTCTGGTTCCACGAACGACTCGACCGGCAGGTTCTCAGGACTCGGACGCAGATACTGGCCCAGAGTCAGCAGCCTGACCCCGCTCTCATGAAGGTCTCGCATCACGTCGACGATCTCCTCGGCGGTTTCTCCCAGACCGAGCATGAGTCCAGACTTGACGGGCATGTCAGATGCGCCTGAGTGACGCGGCTGTGCCGCTCGGGCGAGAACGGCCAGGGAACGCTCGTAATCCGCGCCGGGTCTGACGTGCGAGTACAGTCGAGGCACCGTCTCCACGTTGTGATTGAAGACATCCGGATTCGCCCTCACCACGGTATCGACAGCGTCGAGACTGCCGGCGAAGTCACTCGTGAGCACCTCGATCGAGGCCGACGGCACCGTCTCGCGCAGAGCTTCCACGACAGCTGCCAGATGGCCGGCGCCGCCGTCCACGACGTCATCGCGAGTCACCATCGTGACAACGACGTGCGCGAGCTCAAGCTGTCGCGCGGCCTTCGCGACCCTGCGCGGTTCGTCCGGATCCAGCGCAGCTGGTGCGCGATTCTCGACCGCGCAGAAGTGGCACCCCCGCGTACATGCATCACCCATGACCAAGAACGTCGCCGTGCCACTGGCGAAGCACTCGCCCCGGTTCGGGCACTTGGCCGACTGGCACACGGTATTAAGCCTCAACTCGCCGAGGAGCCCCTCCACGGCCGCATACTGCCCTGGTCTGGCGAGCGGACGGCGCAACCATGCGGGCATGCGCTCAGGGCGGTCGGGGCTAGGGGGATGGGATGCTTCCATCAGGCGCCCTGGCCACTTCGGACAGTGGAGCGCCCCTCGAACCAGCCACGTGAGTTGTTGGCGATCCAGACCAGGGAGAGCATCACGGGCACCTCGACAAGCACGCCGACCACCGTGGCCAGGGCCGCACCTGACGTCAGTCCGAACAGCGCGATCGCTACCGCCACGGCGAGTTCGAAGAAGTTCGATGCCCCGATGAAGCCTGCCGGAGCGGCAACCGGATGCGGTATCCTCCACGCCCACGCCCATCCGTACGCGATCGCGAAGATCAGAAACGTCTGTATCGTCAGGGGCACGGCGATGAGCGCGATATGGAGAGGATTGTCCACGATGATCTGGCCCTGGAATATGAAGATGATCACGAGGGTGATCAGCAGCGCGCCCATCGTGACCGGGCCGAATCTGGGCAGGCACTGATTCTCGAACCACTCCAAGCCCCATGTGGCGATGAGCCTGGTGCGCGCGAACCAACCCGCCGCCAACGGAACGACCACGAAGAGCACCACCGAGAGCACCATAGTGTCCCAAGGGACGGGGACCCCACCGATGCCCAGGAGCAGCGAGACGATGGGGACGAACGCGACGAGCATGATCAGGTCGTTGATCGCTACTTGTACGAGAGTGTATGCGGGGTCGCCGTCGGCAAGGTAGGACCAGACGAACACCATCGCGGTGCAGGGAGCCGCACCCAGGAGCACGGCGCCTGCCAGGTATTCCTGTGCGAGGTCTGGCGTGATGAATGGCTCGAAGAGGACGTTGAAGAACAGCCAAGCCATACCGAACATGGTGAATGGCTTGATCAGCCAGTTCACGACGGTCGTGACCACAAGGCCGTTCCTGCGCTCGCCGACCCGCCGTATCGAGGCGAAGTCGATCTGGAGCATCATGGGAAAGATCATGAGCCAGATAAGCACCGCGACCGGCAATGAGATGGATGAGACGGTGAAGCCGTCAAGCCACTCGGCGGTGCCTGGCCACAGCGACCCGATCATCGTCCCCGCAACGATACAGAGTGCGACCCAGACGGTCAGGTAACGTTCGAAGAAGCTCATACGCTTCTTGTCGAGATCGCACGTTGTCTCGACGGTGGTGCTGGTTCGGTCAGACATCCTGGATGATCCCTCCCTGCAAGACCTGCTGTGGCTCAGGAACCGCTCTCTTCCACTTCAGCCGGCAACATCAGGCTATCCAAACAAGGTACGCCGAAAGGCCTATCAGTACTGCGCCGCCGACTCGCGACATCCACGCAGTCACACGGGAAAAGCCCTTCATGCCCAAAACGAATCCGGAGAACAACGCCACAAGCAACAGCGGAACACCCTTGCCTATACCGTAGACGAACAGTAGCCCCGCACCAACGATCACGTCACCACTCATCGCTGCCAACGTCGCTATCACTGCAAGAACCGGTGTAGCGCACGGAGTGGCGACCAATCCGAACAGCAGCCCGAACAAGAACGCCCCGGCTGTACCGCCGGCCCGTGGACGGTGAGTGACCCATCGGTCGAGACCCCATATCCTCAAGCTGATGACCTCCAGCAACTGCAACCCCATGAGCAGGCAGATCCCGGCGACGATCCAATACGCCCAACGACCGATCAGTACCGCATGACCCACGAGCGCGGCGATCACGCCGATACCAGCGGAAGTGGTCGCGAGCCCAAGCACGAAGAGTGTCGCCAGCCCAAGGGAACGTGCAGTCGCAAGCTGCAGATCGGCCGTCTCCGCCTCAGGTAGATGGCCTGTCAGATAGGCGAATAGCGCGGGAATCATGGGCAACACGCATGGACCGAACCCTGCGATCACTCCACCCAGGAAAGCAAGGGGAAAGGAAGCCGCTGTCAATGCGCTCGTCTGTGCGCCCATGTGAAGAGCAAGGCTTTCGAGCATACCGCTCAGTCCCTGGTCCCTGTGGATCCATCATCGCCACCGACGTGGCCCGCGTACAGCGGCGGGTTCGCCTCCAGGTGATTCTCCGTATCGACGACCAGCTCATCAAGTCGGCGCCTCAACTCATCGGCATCGAGAACGCCTGTGTGGCTGTCGACCTCTGAGCCGTCCGCCGCAAGAAAGAAGGATGTCGGTATGTACTGAAAGCGAAAACGCGACAAGAGAGGCCGCGCGCGAGGATCGTCGGTGATCACATCGACGAACGTCACATCCGCAGAGTAGTCCGGCAGGACCTCATGAGCCGTGGCCTCGATCTCAGCGCACGGCGCACAGGTCTTCGAGTGAAAGAGTACGTAGATAGGCTTACCCGAGAAGAGCGCCTCTTCGAAGGCCGCGACCGGATCACGCGTCTCGATGGACGGGGCTTCTACACCGCCCTGTCGACCTGCGTTCGTGCCGTCGCCGTTCCGCACGATCAAGACCGCAATGAAGAGGATCGCAACCGCCATGACGATCGCAATCTTCGATCTGGTGCTCTGCGTATCAGTCACAGACATCTCCCTGACTCGACCGCTCAAGGATCCGCACGATCTCCTCGGTGGTCAGGACGCGCCCGGCCGACTTCACATTCTCATCGACGACCAACGCGGGAGTGGTCATGATCCCGTATGACACGATGTCGCCAAGGTCGGTGACCTTCTCGACCGTCGCCTCGATTCCAAGCTGTGCAACCGCATCCCGCGCAGCCTTCTCCAACCTCGTACAGTTGGTGCATCCTGACCCGAGTACCTTGATGATCACGATCTCCTCCTAGTCGATCACACGGCGTGACATCCGCTCAGATGCGCTTGAGTGCGGCCACGACCTCACGTAGACGCTCTCGATCGATACGGTAGTAGGCCCACTGGGCATCCCGCCGCATATGCACCAATCCAGCACGCCTCAGCAGTGACATATGATGCGTGATGGTCGAGGGCGCCAGTCCCAGCCGCTCCCCCAATCTACAGGCACAGATCTCGCCCGGATCACAACATGTCTTCTTGTCGTCTGGATCCTCGGCACCCAAGATCCGCAGTATCTCGCGTCGTTGGTGAGAAGCTAGGGCCTTGAACACCGCATCCGTCCGCGGGTCACTCTCGGGCAAGCTGTGTATCGTTACGTTCATACAGACGCCCTTTCGATCCGCTCACTCACCACAGCAAGCCGAAAAGCCAGCTGCCAACGGTAGCGTACACCACGACGATGAGCACGTACGCTGCGGTCTTTGCTGTCCCCAAGACTCTGCGGATAACCAACATGTTCGGCAGGCTCAACGAAGGACCGGCGAGTAGCAGGGCCAGGGCAGGTCCGTCCGCCATACCTTTGCTGATCAGTGCCTGCAGAATCGGAATCTCTGTCAGTGTCGAGAAGTACATGAACGCACCGAACACTGCTGCGACGAGGTTACCCCTCAGGTCGTTCGCGCCCACAAGCGACACGACCCATGCGTCAGGGATGAAGGGCATGACGAAACCGGCGATGAACACGCCGATGAACAGCAGCGGCAAGAGCGTCTTGGTGAATGACCACGTCTCAGTGAGCCATTCCCTTGCGGCATCTCCACGCAGACCGAACACCGCCAGAAGGGCAACGGTGGCCGCAAGCACTCCGATCAACCCGAACTTCAACGCGGGGTCGACAGCGAGCCCATTGACGACCAGGATTCCCACCATCGCCGCAAAGAACGGAATCTGGACCCTTGGGACGACAGTGGCTTGATTCGGCTCCTCTATGAACAGGCCGCCTTCTTCCGGGCGCTCACGGAACAGCGCCTGCATCGTGAGACCAGCGATCACCGACAGCAGAATGGCCGCGACGATCCGGGCGATACCGATCTTGAAGCCGAGCACTGAGAGCGTCAGGAACATCGCTGCGATGTTGATGGCCGGACCCGAAAAGAGAAACGTGATCGCCGGCCCCAGCCCCGCGCCTCTCTTACGGATTCCCGCGAACAAGGGAAGGATCGTGCATGAACACACCGCCAACACGGCCCCGGAGACGGCGGCAAGACCATACGAGACGACCCGATGCGCCTGACTCCCCAGGTATCGCAGGACGAGATCCTTGCGCACCAGTACCGAGATAGCGCCAGCGATGAAGAACGCCGGGACCAGGCAAGTGAGCACGTGCTCTTGTGCGTATTCATGCAGCAGTCCGAAGCCTGAGAGTATCGCGTCGGTGAAGCGGGGAGAACCCATCGGCATGAAGTAGGTGGCCGCAAACCCGCCTAGCACGATCAGTAGTCGACGCCACTCGTTCTTGAGATGGAACTCCGGCACGTGTCGCTCCTTGTAGCGTAATGGCGAATCAGTCTGCAGACCTGGGCAATTCGATGGATATCGAACTTCGACGTGTATCGAACCATATCCGTATCGACCGTCGCAAGCAAGTACCCGCTCGGGAGCAGCCTCTCGAATGCCGCTTACTCAGACCTTGCTGGCAGCGTCGAGTGCGGCGAACTTGATGACCTCACTCACGGTAGGATGCGCGTGAACGGTATGAGCAAGGCCTCCCGCCGAGATGCCGTGGCACATCGCCAATGCGACTTCATGGATGATCTCGACCGCATGGGGCCCGACTATCTGACACCCCACGATCCGGCCGGTCCCCTTCTCGGCGACGATCTGCACGAACCCGTCGGATTCGCCTTCGCCCAGCGCCTTGCCGTTCGCAGAGAACTTCGCCACGGCTTGCACCGCATCGATCCCGGCCGCCTTAGCCGAATCCCTGCTTGAACCTACGACCGCGATCTCGGGGAAGGTGTAGACGCAAGCCGGGATGCAGCTCAGGTCCACCGTCTCGCTGGGCTCCTCGCCCCTGAGCGCGGCGACCGCGTTGCGCGCTGCGGCGACGCCTTCGTGCTCTGCGACATGCGCGAGCATCATTCCGCCGATCAAGTCCCCGATCGCGTAGACACCGGGAACGTTGGTCCGGAAGAACTCGTCGACCTTGACCGCGGCTCGATCCATCTCGATACCTTCCTTGGCCAGACCGAGGTCCTCTGAGTTCGGAACCCGGCCGACAGCACTCATGACGATCTCGCTCTCGAGCACGGCACCGCTGCGCAAGGACGAGTACATGCGCTCGTCCGCTCTTTCGACAGACTCGATCGCGTCGCCGATGAGGAACTCGACGCCGAGCTCCTCCAGCTTGCTCTGTGCGAGCCGGGCGACACGTCGATCGTTGCCGGGCAGGACCTGGTCCATCAGCTCGACAACGACCACTCTGGAGCCGAAGGCTGCGTACGCACAGGCGAACTCCAAGCCGATCACGCCGCCGCCGATGATCACGATGTCCTTGGGAATCTCCGTTAGCGAGACCGCGTCGTCGCTCGTCCAGACCCCGGGTAGCTCATGGTCGATATTCGGAAGCCGCAGAACCGTGGAACCGGTTGCGAGGATGACCGCATCGGCGTCGATCCGCTCGGTGCCACCGTCCTTGAGTGCCACATCGACGCCTCCGCCGGACAGGCGCCCCCTCCCTGAGACGATACGGACCTTCAGTCGCCTGGCCTGACCCTCGACCTGCCCGACGAGCTCGTCTACCACGCCCTCCTTGCGAGATCGCAGCCGCTCCACGTCGACACTCGCGATGCCGGCGTCGAGACCGAATTCCTCGGCTTCACGGGTGTCGGCTACGATACGGGCCGAGCGGAGAATAGTCTTAGTAGGTATGCAACCCCAGTTCAGGCATGTACCGCCAAGACGCTCTTTCTCCACCACTGTGACGTCGGCTCCGAGACCTGCAGCCTCGAAGGCCGCCGCATAACCGCCCGGGCCTCCACCTATCACGACCAATCGCATCTACTACCTCCAAAGGTACAAATGAGCACCGGACTCACCCACATGCTCGACGAACGCGCGTCCGGATGACGCCCTGAAACCATCATAGCCGACCGTTTCACCGCTCGTTTATGCTTCGCTTCACCTCGGTGATCAGCGAACGGCTCACAGGTATGGAAGTGCCTGCGGCGTCGTTCATGACAAGGCGGAACGCCGAACGGGTTGCCCACCCGTATCCGCGCACCGCACTCAACCTGACGATATAGGACCGATGGACTCGCACGAACCCAGGGATCTCCTTCGCCTCAAGCTGCCCGAGAGAGAGCTTGCCCAGGAAGCGAGCGTCATACGTGTGCAAGTATGTGTAGTTGCGAATCCCCTCGATGTAGAAGACATCCTTCGCGTCGATGAACTCGGTACCCGCGTCCGAGGCGATGGGCAACGGGCACTCCTCGGCGAACTCCTCGGGCCTGCTCCTTCGCAACAGCGCTTCGACGCGGCACTTGAACTCGCGCACGGAGAATGGTTTGGCGAGGTAATCGTCGGCTCCTAGCGTGAAGCCTTGGACTTTCGCGTCCTCTGTCCCTTTGGCGGTGAGCATCATCACCGGCAATCTCGCGTTTGCGGGATTCTCGCGAATCCGCTTCAGGGCTTCCCAGCCATCGACCACAGGCATCATCACATCGAGGACGATGAGATCCGGCCGCTGCATCGCTACGATCTCAGCGACTCCGGCTCCGCTAGGCAACGAGGAGACCCTGTAGCCCTCGTTCGTGAGAAGGGTGCTGAGTCCTCTCACCAGATCGGCGCTGTCGTCCACGATGAGGATAGTGCCCCGCGTTGGTGTCTCAGCTGCGGTGTTCAACGCAACCTCCGATTCCGAATAGTCGCCGAACTCACGATACCACCTTCACCGATGCATGTTTCTGCCTTGCAGGAACACCAGATGACGGTAGACGCAACGAGAACACGGTTCCTCTTCCATGGGGGTTAGGCCTGAAGGAGACGCTTCCGCCGTGCGCTCTCATGATGCGGTCAGCGATCGCCAACCCCAGACCCAGACCGCTGGCGGTCGCATTGTCTTCATTGTCCGCACGTGAGAAGAGATCGAACAACGAGCCGGCGAAGTCCTCCGGGACGCCGGGACCCTCATCGGCGACCTCGATGACGAGATCCTTCTCGTCATCGAGAAGATGCACTGAAACGACCGAGTCGGGAGGCGAGAACTTGACGGCGTTGGACAGGAGATTGTCGAGCGCCTGACGCAATCTGACCCCATCCACTCTGACGACTCGCTCAGGGACCGGATGCAGCAGCTCGACTCTTACCTCGCGCTCGCGTGCGAAGACAAGGGCGTCAGCCACGGCCTGGGCGGCGAGATCGTGCAGGGGTACGTCTGCGAACTCCAGTGTGATCACGCCGCGTTCGAGCATCGCCACATCGATCAGGCCCTGGACGATACTCGAAAGCCTTGAAACAGCCGCCACCATGGAGCCGACCGCCTGCCCGAGCTGCGGATCGAGGCGACCGAATTCTTCACTCTGAAGCATCTCTCCGTAGAGGCTTAGAACCGCCATAGGACTACGCAGCTCGTGAGAGACCGCAGCTACGAAGTTGGACTTGGCGTTCATCGTACGCTCCAGGCCCTTCGCGAGCTCGGTCTTCTCCTCGAAAGCCCTATGCAGTGATTCGTACGACTCCACCAGGTCCTGCTCCTGACGACGAAGCTGGCGGGTCATGTCATCCAGAGCAGCTGCAAGTTGACCGATCTCGTCAGACCGGGTGCTCGACAGCACGACGTCTCGACGACCGTTCGCAATCTCGGCAGCGGCATCCCGCAGCTCCTCGATAGGCTCGACCACGGTGCGCAAGACCATGAAGCCGCCCCACAGTCCCGAGGCCACCATCGCGGCAAGCACGATGATGCCTGTCACCCTGACGGGGCGCTCCAACGCGGCGGTCAGGCCGACCGGCTTGTACTGGACCCAAGTCTCTGCGACAGGCAACCCATCGACGACTATCGGTGCGACGATCACCTGAGGTTCCGTGAACACATCGAGCAAAGCCCCGCCCTGACCGCGGTGCCGCCATCCATCACCGCCCTCGATCTCGGCGATGGTGGCTCCGCTCGCATCCTTGATGGCGATGCACTCGATCGCGTGGTCTGAACTCGCGCCGAGAATCTCCACCAACTGTGCTTCAATCCTGCCGCTGTCCTGATCCGCGACAACAGGGATCAAGGATGCCGCGACCACTGAAGCACCGTACCGCAGGCTCTTGCTTCGCTCATCAGCAGCGATGCGTACCGACGCGACCGTACCGGCCAAACCGAGCAGCATGCCGACGGTGACCACGAGGCCGACTATGAGCGCCACGTATCTGAACGACAGTGAGCGACGGCTGGCCGTCCGAAGCTCGCGACTCGGTGATGTGGGAACCTCACTCATGGGCATGGTGACCGCATGCGTCGCGAATACGGTCCGCGTATTCGTATGCCAGAGGGTCGAGCACCACGAAGCCGTCTATCCGGCTCGTCGCCGGCAGCTCGACATCAGCATTGAAAGACACCAGCGCATCGACGACCCGTTGCGCAAGGTGCTCGCTCATCGAGGCAGAACACACGACCGGCGGAAGGCCGATGGGCTCCGAGGATTCAACGACCTTCATCTTCGTCATGTCGTAGTCCAGCGCCTGGACCGAGCTGACCACGGTGGCCCTCACCCGACCGGCCAGCAGGTCGTGGATGTTCTGCTGCTGGGTATCGCCGGTGAGTATCGACCCGAAGAACTCCTCGGGGTCGATTCCCGACTGCCGGGAATGGTAATAGAGGAACGACATGCCCCCGAGAGCGCTGGAGTCGGAGCAAGCGACCTGGGCCCCCTCAAGGTCGTGGATCGTCTGCGCGTCATCTTCTGCCCTGACGACCAGGAGTTGCCGAGTCGTCGAGGCGCCGTCGACGACAGGGGTGCACAATCCTCGCGCCAGGCCCTCATCGAGCATGGTCAGGTACTGGTGTGCACACACGAAGGCGATGTCCACCTCTTCGCTTGCCATGACCTCACTGGACTCCTGGTCCTTGGCGACGTACCGGACCCTGACCGGGGTATCGAGTTCGGCGGAGAGGTACTTGATGACGCGCGCCCAGTTCGCCCACTCCCCCGCTCCGCCGGGCGTGCGCGCGACCATGATAGTGAGGGGCTCCTCGGATTCCGGCACGCCCGGACTGAACGCCTGCGGCGTCTCGACTCCAGCGTCCACCTTGGCCTCCGAACGAAGCGCCAGGGCAACAAGAAGCACGCCTACCAGTGTTGCGGCCATTGCAGCAGCAAACCAACGACTCGATGGTCGGGTTCTCGACCCTGGTCGTACATCCTGCCCGTGCTCGATGTTTGACATGGACGCCTCGCCCTGCCGCCCGACGTTCAGGTTTCATAATACCTGATGGGGCAGGGCAAGACGAGTACTTCTGACCTCTCAGTCTCCCAGACGTTCCCACTGGATGAACAGTGTGTCCTCAAGCGCCAGACCCGCGAACTTCAGCACCGGATGATCGGCACGAGCGGCGGTGGCGGCAGCGAACAGCAGCGCCCAGTTCATCACATGACTGCGCATGAACCGGTCCAGTGATCCATCCGCTCTGAGTCGGTCGTCGGCGGACTCTGAGAAGCATGCCGCGATGAATCCGAGTTCATTCGCGATGTGCGTCGGGCACGTATCTGCCAATACAGGTCTATAGCCTGCCCACTTGTACAGCCGGCTCACCTCTGCGGCCGTGCCCTCAGCATCCTCGAAGTACCACGCACCGTACGGAGCGATCTCGGGTAAACCGTTTCCGAGGGAGCGCCCCCCGAACAGCCGCCGGTGCTCAGCAGAGAGCGTACCCATATTGCCCGCATTGAGCAGCCACGCTCTGGCGGCGTCCAGGGTCTCCTCGCGGAGGCCGTAACGAGGGTCGTCGAAGCGTCCTTCCGCCGAGCACGACTCCGCCAGGAGTTCGATGGCCTGAACGTATGCGGCGAGTCCGTCAACGTCGGGTGAAACGGGTACGGCTGAATCCAGACGGTCGTCGCCGGTATGCGCCAGCTGTACACAAGCGCCGGACCCCAGGGAATCCGCAAGGACTGCGACGTCGCCGGGACAGAAGAGCTCCGACAGGGCACCGAAGACCGCCGCCCGCTTGGCGGTCCCCAAGCCAGAGGTCGCGTCTTCCGGCCGTCTCTCGTAGCGTTCGAGTAGCATGATTCAGCCTCCTTAACGATGATAACGAGAGCGCGCCGCTACCGGTTACGCAAGGAGAGAAACTGGGCCGAATCAGGGACGGAATGCTGCCCGCAGTGATGAGCTGCTGATACAGTGCGCTGAACCTCCTACACCGAGGTACCGCACGACAGGTCGCGCAAGCGCAGAAGGACCGCGCCGGAAGACGCCTAGCGCAGTATCTCCGCGACGGCCGAGTCGAGACCGAGCGGCATGATGTGTACGCCGTCACACACCTCACGGCACGCGGCGACTTGCTCTCTTGCAAGCTCGATGGCCTCGGAGACCGGGTCTGTCGCCTTACGTACCCGCTGTTCGATATGGGTAGGAACCATCAGCCCCGCAAGCTTGTTGTTGATGAAATCGACGACCCGGGGACTCTTGAGTAAGAGGATACCGGCGATGACGCTTGCTCCCTCCGCCCTCAAGTCCCGCGATGCACGCGCGAGCTTGTCCATGTCGAACACCGCCTGTGTCTGTACGAAACGCGCCCCCGCCGCCACTTTGCGCTTCGCACGCACTATCTGCGCCTCATAGGGCTCAGCCTCAGGGAAGGCCGCAGCACCGGCGAAGAAGCCTGTCTTGCCGGTCAGTTCGCGGCCGATCATGTCGCGTCCCTCATTCATCCCCGAGACCACCTCGAGCAGCTGGGTGGAGTCCAGGTCGAACACACCCTTCGCCTCCGGGTGATCTCCCCCACGCGGATCGTCACCGGTGACGACCAGGAGGTTCTCGAGGCCGATCGCCCAGGCTGCGAGCAGATCCGACTGCAAAGCCAGCCGGTTCCTGTCCCTGCAGGTCTGCTGGAAGATAGGCTCATGACCGGCATCGAGCACCAGTCGCGCAGCGGCAAGTGATGCCATATGCAGTGTCGCGCCCTGGTTGTCGGTCACGTTGAGCGCATGACACGACGGCCCCAGAGTCGCAACGCTCGCCAGCATCGCCGTGACATCGGTCCCCAGGGGTGGCGAGACTTCACCCGTCACCACGAACTCCCCGCGCCCCAGCGCTTCAGCCAGCTTGCTCATCGACCCTCACCGCCGGACCGGGTAGTGCGGCCATCTCGCAAGTTGATCGCACCCGGCTTGAGCTTCTTCGAGTAATCCTTCGGCGGTAACACGTCCGTCTGCCGCCTTCCCTGTTCGGCGAGCCGCCGCTGGATACGCACGTGCGTACAATCGCGGTCGGTCAGCACCTCGCACTTGCCCTCCCACATGCCACCGCACGGACCGTTAAGCAGCCCCTTGGGACATGTCGTGACCGGGCATATCCCCGCAGTCAGGTCCAGAACGCAGTCGCCGCACATCTGACAGCGCTCCTCGAACACTCCATGCCTGATCACATTGCCGAGGAACACCGAATCAAGTCCCGGGAACACCGGCTTGCTCGTGGAATCCGCGACCGTCTGCACGCCCGCACCGCAGGCCAGGACCACTATCGCGTCCGCTTCATCGAGTTCGCCGTGATGCTTGCGCGTCGTCAGGCGAGTTCCGCCCAGGTGACACGCCACCTCGCCGACAGCCCAGCCGGCCACTGCGATGCCCTCGCTCTCAAACCTGGCTTTCGCCTCCAGCAACTCCTGTTCGCCACCGGTGTGTGCCACGGTCGCGCACTGGCCACACCCGACAAGAAACACACTCCTCGCACCGATCTCAGCCAGATTGGCCTTGATCCGCGACCAATCGCGGGGCCGAGTGATGATCATGCCTGACCACCCCCTTCCGCGAACTGCCGAACGGCCTCCCTGACCGCAGTGACGCATCCGGGAGCGTCCGCTGCATAGCCTGCCCCTATCTGCGATGCCCATTCCTGGGTCACTACAGCCCCACCGACGAGCACCGGCAGACCAGGGTTCTCCTCGGCAAGTAGTGTCACCGAACGCTGCATCGCGGGCAACGTGGTCGTCATCAGAGCGGACAGGCAGACCGCCGAGACGTCCGGCGCGGCACCTTGTTGCGCGATCGACTCGGGATCGACGTCAACGCCGAGATCGACGACCTCGAAGCCCTGGCTTTCGAGAAGCGATATGCAGATGTCCTTGCCTATCGAGTGGATGTCGCCCTTGACCGTGGCGAACACGACGCGTCCTTCGGTAGCCGTCTCACCCTCAGGAAGATGGCTCTTGACACGTTCCACGGCGGCGCGCATCGCGTCCGCCGCGACGATGAGCTGAGGGAGGAACACCTCGCCCCGCCCGAACGCGTCCCCAAGCCGCTGGATCGCCGGCGTCAGCACCGTGGCGATGACGTCGCCGGGGGCCGTTCCTTCAGCGATGACCGCATCCACAAGCGCGGGAGCTCCGTCTGCGTCACCACGGTCTATCGCCGAGGAGAGCTTCTTGACGGGACCCGGGGAGAGGGCAGACCCCTCGGCATCGGAATCCAGGCCGGCAACGGACGACGATCCGCCCGCAACGTCGCCACCTCCCGGTGCCCCGGTACCTGCGCTGGCGATGTCCATCGCGGCAGAGTACGCATCTTCCCAACCCTGACGCGCCGCCTGGACATCGAGATGCGCTGTTCCCTCTTGTCCGGCACGGCCGAGGTTGGCGATCCTGAGCGCCTCGGTGACGACCCGGTCGCCGGGATCGACGATGGCCGCATCAAGACCCTTGGCGGCCGCAAGCGTGAGGAATGCCGCGTTGAGCGCAGGGCGATGCGGCAGACCGTGACTCACATTGCTGACGCCGAGAAGCGTACTCAGACCGAGGCCTTTCACAGCTGAAAGCGCATCCACGGTCACGATCGGAGCCGATGCATCGGTGGCCGCCGTCATCACCAAGGTGTCGACGACCAGGTCCTCATCGTGCAATCCCGCCTTGTGTGCCGCATCCCGCACACGCTCGACCACCGCGATGCGGCCCTCCACATCGGCCGGGATGCCTTCGTCGTCGAGCGCAAGCACGACCACCGCAGCACCGTACGTGTCGGCAAGCGGCAAGACCGTCTCCAACGAATCGGTGCCACCGTTCACCGAGTTGATCAAGGCGCGCCCGGGATATGCTTTCAAGGCTGCTTCCAGGGCTCCGGGATCAGTGGTGTCGATCACCACGGGCGTATCGACACTGGCGACGACAGCAGACACCGCCTCCCTCAAGCGCGATACCTGATCGACACCGGCGGCTCCCACATTGACGTCCAGAAGGTCCGCACCTGCGGCGGCCTGCTCGGCGGCATACTGACGAACCACCGACATCGAGCCTTCCCTCAGCGAATCGGCAAGCGCACGTTTCCCGGTCGGATTAATCCGCTCACCAACCACTGCTATGGGAGCACCGCCACCGATGCGTATCGCGCCACGGGGACCGGCCAGCACCGTCCCCGGCGGCAAGGGTCGTCTTGGCGCCGGCGGCTTGTCACGAACGAAGTCGACGATGGCGCCTGTGAACGACGGGCGGGAGCCGCAACACGATCCGACCAAGGCTGCACCGAGATCGACGAAGCGAGCCGCGTGCTCTCCCATCTCGTCCGGGGTCCCGGGGAACACCGTCTGCCCATCGACGAGAGTCGGCAGCCCGGCGTTGGGCTGTACGATCAGGGGCAGGGAGGTCGCAGCAGCCATCTCGGCCACCAGAGGCTCCATCTGCTCCGGTCCCAGTCCGCAGTTCAGTCCTACCGCGTCAGCACCGACAGCCTGGAGAATGATCGCGGCCGTCGCCGGATCCGTGCCGGACAGGTCCATACGCCCGGATAGACCGAACGTGCATGTCACGAAGACCGGGAGGTCACACACGCTGCGTGCCGCAAGCAGCGCACAGCGGGCCTCGGCGATATCGGTCATGGTCTCGATGATGATCGCGTCGGGGTTCTCCTGGGCAAGCGCCGATATCTGCTCGGCGAACAACTCGAACACGTAGTCGTAGGAGGCCGCACCGAGCGGCTCGAGTACCAGTCCTGTCGGCCCCACGTCGGCCAGGACGTGCTGTACGCCGGACTCACGAGCCAAGCGCACGGCAGCCCGGTTGAGCTCCTCGACCTGATCCCCGAGTCCGTACTCGTCCAGCTTGGCCCTGGTCCCGCCGAACGAGTTCGACGTGATGCAGTCGGCGCCCGCCAGGACGTAGTTGTGATGGATCTCCCTGATTATCTCCGGAGCCGTTATGTTGAGTTGTTCGGGACACTGCTCGGGCGGCATTTCGTAGCCCTGCAACATCGTCCCGAACGCCCCGTCGACGACCAGGACATCACGTCCAAGACGCATCAAGATATCAGGCATCGACGGTTCCCTTTCCTTCAGCCCTAGAACGTGAGGGTGATCGCCCTGCGCGGACACGCGACCACACACGCCTCACAATACACGCACTTGTCCTTGTCAAACACGAGCTCGGCGCTGTCCTGGTCAAGCGTGAGCGCGCCCGGGCGACAGACCGCGGTGCACAGTCCACAAACGACACACTGTTGTTCATCGAGGCAGATATCGCTGGCTGCGGCGTGCACAGCCACTCCCTCCCCCTCCAGGAACTCGACGGCCTGGTCGATCACCTCTCGAGGACCACTCACCTCCAGAAGCATCCGCCCTTCCTGCCCGGGCTGGATCTGGGCCCTGAGGATATTGGGGGTCAGATCGAAATCCTTCACCAGGTGATATGTGATCGGTTTGGTGGCCTGCCGAGGAGGGAACGTCAAGTCGAGTCTTCTCTTGGCCATGTCAGATCGCCTCCTCTGTGCGAACCTCGAGCGGTTTGAATGCCTGGGCCCCGACCTGGGGCAGCTGTTGCAGCGGCGGCGCGATCGTGAAGCGGTGCCGGGTGATCCAGGACTTGAGTTCCTCGGCTACACGGCGGGCCTTAGGCAGCGAGCTGATCGGACCGGTAGGCACTTTGACGCCGTCTATCTCGATCTGCCCGCTGCGTAGTTGCGCGTAGGTGACCGTGCCGAGAGCCGGGCGGCTACGGCGCTGGACACCATAGTCGAACACCGTTGCCGTCAACTGTGCGTCGGTCAGCGCCAGTGTCGCAGCGATCTCCTCGTCGAGCACGGGGATCGGGACGCCGATCCCCACAAAGCACGAGACCCCGTAGCGCGTGAACGTCGCGGCCGAGAAGAACTCCGGGTCCGCCTGCTTGAGGTCCGCGATCACCGCAAGAGTGCCTGCGGGCTTGATCGGGACACCATGCTCGTCCCGGTCACCATGCGGATTGTGCTGGGTTCCCTCCCAGGCGACATACCCGGGAGCGCCCGCCACGAAGCATCTCGTCCCCACGCCGATTGTCCGATAGGTCGGGTCGTTGAGCAAGGGCGACAGGGCGCCGGCAGAGCAGTAGGTCGCGTTCGCCAGGCGCGGCAAGAGTGTACCGAGATATGTGTAGAGCGTCCGATCACCACTGTTCACGGCCACGGCGTAGTTCTGGTACGCGTTGCGAGGGTTGAACAGGTACGCCTGGTTCAAGTCCTCGAGCGTGACCCATGTATCGATCTCGGTGCGCGGATAGCAGTCTGTCCCGGGGCCGGTCGCACGAAGCCTGACGGCACGGCCACGCAGAAGATCCTCGATGACATGCGCACCGCCATACTCGATGCCCCTCACGTTCGATGGCTCGGTCGCGCCCAGATACGTATCGACAGCCGCGAGCCCTCCGCTCGCGGGCACGTCGTTGAGAGTGATCTCCCCCATCTTGATCGGGGGGTCCGAGTGTCCGAAGTTGAGGAAGGCGCCGGAGGAGCACATGGGTCCGAACGTCCCTGTCGTCACGACG
The DNA here is from genome assembly GCA_002478275.1 of Actinobacteria bacterium UBA7524. Taxonomy (GTDB): domain Bacteria; phylum Actinomycetota; class Coriobacteriia; order Anaerosomatales; family UBA912; genus UBA7524. Next base: position 6,993 of record DLMY01000035.1, on the reverse strand, counting down.
TCGACTTGCTTCGCAGCGGTCGAGACACCTTGTTCGGCCGCAATATCCCCGAACTCCTCGGCGGTCATCACGACCGCTTCTCCGTTCGCGATCCGTGCGTTGATCTCTTCCCAGCTCTTTGCCACGACACTCACCTCCAATAGAAAAACGCTCCCCACCCGACACGTACGGTGTCAGGGCGAGAAGCGCATGCGCCTTCCGCGGTACCACCCGACTTCATCCCGGGAATGTATCTCCGGAACCTCTCAAGCACTCGACGCCGATCGAAAGAACGCGGGGTGGTGGGGTTTACCCGCCGGCGTCTATGCTCCTATAGCCCATGGTAACGGGGGCGACCGTCCGGCATTACTCCGCTTGCGCGTTTCCTCCGGAGACCTCCGGGGCCATGTTCCGCGGCTCTTCGGACACCGGTTCTCAGCTACCCCGGCTCTCTGCTGGTCCTACTGGGCACACGTACTCATCCCCATCGACGGCACGCATGTTCGGTTCCGGCAAGGATACGCGGGGGCGCAAGTGCATGTCAACGCGCACTCGACCTGCATACGAGCGAGCGGCTCCGCCGGACGATCGACCGACGCAGACGCCGACATCACCACTCGTTGTGCAGGCGCAACACGTCGATCGCATCAGAGATGATCCGCGCATGATCGAACGCCAGGTCGGGAAGGGCCGCTACGTCGTGCCACGCAACTTCGGCCGCATCGTCGCCGGCATCCACCGGCAGTATCCGCTCCCCGGCCCAGCCCGCATAGACGACACTCACCGTCCAGCCGCGAGGATCTCTTCCCGGGTCACCGTAACCTCCGACCATGTGGAGATGACGCCGCCAAAGCACTCCGGTCTCCTCGGCCAGCTCTCTTCGAGCGGCGTCTTCGATCCGCTCGCCCTCCTCGACGAACCCCCCGGGCAGAGCCCACGACCCCACGAACGGATCGAACGCACGGCGGACAAGGAGGATGAGTCGCTCGGACCTCGCTCCAGCGAACAGGGCGACGTCGGCCGTGACTGCGGCAAGAGGATGTTCGTAGAAAGGCATGAACAGATTCTACCCGGTGGTTCAGTGTCGAACTCACCTGTCTTCAGTCAACAGTGACGGGGCGAGACGAAGCTAACCGCGATAGCGGGACAAGAGAGCGTCGTTCCCCTCGAACTCAAGCCCCTCCTCGACCTCGACGCGGTGGTAGAAAGCACACCTGCGACAGTCATTCACCTTGTCTTCGAAGTCACCCGCGACGACCCCATCGCACAACGTACCCGAGACGACCCAGCACGCACGACCCGCGTTCACGCCATTGTTGCTGCCGTGCATCGCCTGGGCCGTCGATGTCGGACACTCACCCAACTCAGCCGCACGTTCTCCACCAGGACCGCGCCCGCAGTCCTGATACTCCCAGCAGTTGAGTCTTCGTCCTGGCATCGTGTGCGATTCCTTCCGACACTGGCCACGTTCAGCGTCACACGTTCATTCCACTACACCACAGTGGAGCATGTCACGTGCCAATAGAACAGTACCGTCCCACCCGAGCGGTCGTTCGAGAGCGTGAACGGCAATGCGAGATCCAACGCGGAGCCACATTCGAACACACGCATTCTCCACATGCACTTCACGCCGGCTTCGTCACCAAGGCCGATACTGTGCGTGTACGAAGAAGTGCTCATACTGTCGATCTGGACCCATACGTACGTCTTCTTCACCTCCCTCCCATGAAACGGGGCCCGCAAGGGCCCCGTTTCAGTTGTCCTGAAGTGAAAGCCTGTCCTGAGCGTGGGTCAACTACGACTTGAGACTTCGAAAATGCATCCTGAGCATGGGACATAGGTGCAGAACTGGAGTTGGACTCGACACTAGACGAAGTTATATGTCTCCACATATACTTGTTCTGTCATATATCTCTCTGAGGGCGGTTCGTGTGTCCCTGGACCATGCGATCTTGGGTTTCCTCAACGTCGAGGACCTGTCGGGGTACGACCTCAAGACCCGATGCTTCGACGACCGCGCCCGTCACTTCTGGACCGCCGACCAGGCCCAGGTCTACCGTACTCTGGAGCGGCTACACGACAAGCGCCTCGTGACTCTCCGCACGGTCCGACAGTCGAGAAAACCAGATCGCAAGGTGTACGCCATCACCGACAACGGTCGTAGAGAGCTCGCGGACTGGATCGTGTCGAAACCCCACCTTCCACCCGCGCGCGACCCATTCCTCTTGCGTCTGGAATTCAGTGGGGACCTCAACGACGAAACGGTCCTCGACGTGATCGCACGTGAACGCTCGGCTCACCAGGACCGGCTGGATGATCTCCGGGCACGCGTCTCGACGCTCGGCTCCGGAAGCTGCGAGGCGACAGAGCGTACGTGTCTCGTTCACCGCATGACCCTTGACGGGGCGATCGCACGCACACGGGCAACGATCGACTGGCTCGATGATTGTTCTGAGACCATCTCGGCGCACATGGCCCAGGCCCCGCCACAACGAACGCTCTTTGAGTCCCGCACGCCGAAGGGAGACACCCGTTGAGAATCATCGCGATAGACGCCAGTAGACGACAAGGTGTCGTGAGCCGATCCGTCGAAACGGCCGCCCTGGCCGCCGAAGCTGCGGGTGCGGAGGTCGAACGGGTTCGTCTCTACGACATGGAGATCCGCTATTGCACCGGCTGCCGGATGTGCATGGCTACAGGAACATGCAAGATCGACGATGACCTGCCCGAACTCGCTTCACGCATCTCGGATGCCGACGGCGTGATATTCGGTACGCCCTCCTACTTCAGGCGCGCCGACGAAGTCACCCGGGCGCTGCTTGACAGGCTCGCGGGGTACTTCGCCGCAAGCGGACAGATGCACCTGCCAGGTCTCGGCATGCGTGATGTCCCAAGATCCAGGTGTGTGGAGGAAGCCAAACGAGCCATAGTGATCACCGCCTGCGGAGCCCCTGAGCCACTCGCTACGTTCTTCGGCTACACCACCGGCCCCGTGCGTGAACTGAGAAGCGCACTCGGGCAAGGTGGTATCCGCACGATCGGCTCCCTTGCTGTCACCGACACCTGGCGCCGGCCCGGTGTCCACGACTGGGAACGTGACAAAGCCGCCAGCCTGGGACGTATCCTCGCAGGTAAGATCTGAGGTACGCCAGGTCGTTACAGGGATGACGCCATCTCGCCCACACCCAGCAACATCGACATCACATCGCGACCCGGATCGACCATCAGCCGGGTCGAGGCTGCCGACTCTTCGTCGTACGCCGACGCCCCTGACGCGATCACGCCCGAACCCCACAAGACGAATGGGACAGGCTCGCCGACGTGGGTGCGAAGCTCTATGGGAGTCGGGTGGTCCGGCATCGCGAGGATCCTGACGTCACCCTCAAGATCCATGAATCGGGCGATGACCTCCAGGTCGATCGCCTCGATCGCGGCGATCTTGCCGTCGATATCACCAGAGTGTCCGGCCTCATCCGGCGATTCGACATGAACGATAACGACGTCATGGTCGCTAAGCGCCGCGATCGCACCCTCCGCTTGCGCACGATAGTCATTGTCCGGACCGTCAGTCACGCCGGGGATGATGAGACGCTCGATCCCGGTGAGCACGGCCAGCCCATTGAGAAGATCGACCCCCGAAGTGAGCCCCGCACTCAAGCCGAATCGCGCAGAGAACGGCATCATGCTTCTCGGTGCGGTTCCAGGCCAGAAAGGCCACACGTCCGTTACAGGCAGGAAACCATCCGAGACGCGACAGCGGTTCACAGCGTTGTTCTCAAGTACCGGCTGCGCCCTTCGCATGTAGTCGAGCAGTAGTTCGGCTCCCGCACCATTGGGAAGATGGTCGGCAACCGGTTGACCGGGAATGTCGTGTGGAGGCGTGTAGAGGAGGTCCGTAAGCCCAGGGTGTCCTTTGACGACAAGGATATGGCGATACGCCACTCCGGGATAGAGTCTGAAGGTCTCATCGTCGAGGGCCCGCGCCAGATCGGCTACGATCGCGTGAGATTCTTCGGTCCCGATGTGGCCCCCCGAGTAGCTGTTCATAAGGCCGTCAGCCACAGTCACCAGATTCAGGCGTAGTGCGACCTCATCACTGGTAAGCTCGATACCCATGCTGGCGGCCTCGATCGCGCCCCTGCCCACGTGATCGGCAACGGGATCGTACCCGAGGATGGACGTACACGCCGCCGAAGATGAAGGCTCCAGGCCCGCCGGCACTGTTTGCGCGAGGCCCACCGTCCCGGATCTCGCCATCCGATCGAGATTCGGCGTCTCAGCAGCTTGCAGAGTCGTGCGGCCACCCAGCTCCGGCAGTGGCCAACCGGCGGCTCCATCCAAGATGATGACGCAGTATCTCACGGGTGCCCCTCTCTCCAGACCACACTCAGGCGCACTGACCAGATTAGCACGACCTTTCCGAAGCCGACCCCCGGCTGCCGCAACTCCACCCACTCCAGCAACGAATACACCGCGAGCACCCCTCGTCGGGTAGAATCGCCTACATGAGACATGAGACTCGTTATCTGGACACCAGGGGCGTCGGCGCATCACGGCCTACGTTCCTTGAAGCCGTACTCAAGGGCATCGCCCCGGGCGGAGGGCTCTACGTACCTGAAGAGCTCCCGACGTTCTCATTGGAGGAAGTGCTCGCATTCGGCACCATGCCCTATTGGCGACGAGCGGCGGCGACGTTCTCCCGCTTCGGGATCGATGTCAAGGACCCTCGCATAGACATCCTGATGCAACGCGCTTACGGTTCGCAGTGGGACGATCCGCGCATCGCACCGATCACCGAAGTGCGACCCGACATCCACGTGCTCGAATTGTGGCACGGTCCGACGAGCGCATTCAAGGACATGGCCCTGCAATGCATGCCTCTCTTCTTCAGCGAGGCTGTCGAAGTGCGAAGGGCACGAGGCATCCCCACCGAGGACTACCTCATCCTTGTCGCCACGTCTGGCGACACAGGCAAGGCGGCTCTCGAAGGTTTCGCGGACCGGGATCACACGCGGATAGTCGTCTTCTACCCCTCGGGTGGCGTTTCCGAGATGCAGCGCAAGCAGATGGTCACGCAACACGGTGACAACGTTGCCGTGTTCGGCGTCAAGGGTGATTTCGACGACTGCCAGAACGCAGTCAAGAGCGTGTTCGGCAACCCGGCGTTCAACGCCGCGCTTGCCGAGCGTGGCATTCGGCTCTCCTCGGCCAACTCGATAAACTGGGGCCGCCTCCTGCCACAGATCGTCTACTACATCAGCGCCTACGCCGACATGGTCACCAGCGGAGGAGTACGACCTGGCGAGCCCATGGATGTCTGCGTGCCCACCGGCAACTTCGGAAACATCCTCGGTGCCTATTACGCTCGACACATCGGCGTTCCGATAGGCCGTCTGATCTGTGCGAGTAACGAGAACAACGTGCTGGCTGACTTCATCGCAACCGGCGTGTACGATATCTCATCGCGTGAACTGGTCAACACGCCCAGTCCAAGCATGGACATCCTGATCTCCAGCAACCTTGAGCGACTTCTCTATCACCTTGCCGGAGCCTCCCGCGTCGAGGACTGGATCGGCCGACTTTCCTCGGAACGCCGGTTCCAGGTCGATCGCGAGACATTCAGGGCCATGCGGGAGCTTCTGGTCGGCGACTGGGTCAGCAACGACGACGCGCTGACGACTATCAGACGGATCTTCCGGGAGACGGGCTACCTGATGGACCCGCACACCGCCGTAGCGTGGGAGGTCGCCGAACGGCTGCGAGGGGACGATCCTGTCCTTGTAGTCTCCACAGCGCACTGGGCCAAGTTCGGCACGGCGGTGTTGAAGTCCTTGCTCGAACTCGACTACCCGAGCGATCTCCCTGCTGAGTATGCAGCACTCGACGGAGCCGCACAGCTCGAAGCGGTCATGGCGCTGGCCGGCGAGGGCATATCGGGCGTTCCCTCAGGACTCGCTGGCCTCAGAGATGCCGAGGAGCGATTCTCCTCTGTTGTCGACGCAGGAAGCCTCAGCATCGAGACCGCGATCCAGGAGTGGCTTGGTCCCGCCTAGATGGATGACTCGCAGGAGCAGTTGAGACGCCTGATCGACCTGTTGTATCGCGACAACAAGACCGTCGCACGACTCGATGTTCTCCTGCGCGCCGAGTCACTGGACCTGCCTGCGGATGTCCTGACGCTCATATCGCTGCTCCCGCCCTCACGGTACACGCGAGGCAGGTTGTGCGACCAACTCAACTCTGCGATCACGGCACATGGCTGGGCGCGCCGTCTTGGCACCCTCGAGTAGGCGCCGGTATGCGCGGTCCTAGCCGAAGATCCCGCTGATCGCCGAAACCGTACTCGCCTCCTGCTGTCGTCCGTCCACCGACATGAAAGCAACCCCCCAAGGCATTCAGAATGCAGTGCGCCACGATCACGATCTCTCCCGAACGTCGCATCGATTCCGTCAGCTCCTCACGTCAATCCGCGAGTATCCGTTCGTAGAGATCCACGTCGAGCCAGCGTCCGAACTTCCAGCCTACCTCTCTCAGGCGGCCCACCTTCTCGAACCCGGCTCGCTCCACCATGGAGATACTGGCCGCATTGTCGGCCACCACCTGACTGATGACAACATGATGGCCGGCCGACCGTGCCTCTGTCAGAAGCCTGTCCGTCAACTGCGGGCCGATCCCCCGCCCACGCTCGGTAGGTGCGACATAGACCGCGATCTCAACGGTACGGCGCCAAGCACCCCTCTCCGACCAGGGAGACAACGCGCCCCAGGCAACGACCGTTCCTTGGGACTCGACAACCATCACCGGATGCTCAGGACTTCGTCCGGACAACCACTCCCGGCGATCCTGCACCTCAAGAAGCTCCGTGTGGAACGTGACGGTAGTCTCCCGGATGTAGTGGTTATAGATATCGGTGATCGCCTGTGCATCATCTATCCGCGCAGTACGCACTACGATCTGCCTGACGCCATCCATACAGCCCCCTCAGCAACACGGAGCGCGTAAGGTTTCGGGGGG
>DLMY01000054.1:59076-60671 GCA_002478275.1 Actinobacteria bacterium UBA7524 | reverse complement strand
CCAACGAGTCCCAATAGTCACAAGCACTTTCAGGATTCGAATTCCCTTGGGGGCACCACAAAACCGCAGGTCAGAGGCCTGAGTAGCCCCATTTCGAGTGAGAGATCGGGCTACAAATGTCTTGCGGCTGAGAGCGCGCGCGGGGCAAAGGTGCAGCTCAGAGTGGGTATGGAAGCTTTCATGCGGCCAGATAGTACTCCCTTGTGACCGACGATGATTTCAGTCAGCCGCCGACTCGTCCCGTCTCACCAGCCTCCCGCAGATGCCGCACGAGGAGCGGCACTGCAGGGTTCCGCGAGTCTGCTTTCCAGAAGGCAGCGAGCTCGAAATAGCAGTCAAGTTCTTGAATGCTGTGGACATTCATTCCGGGCAGCGGGTAGTGATCCTTCACGCCCTCAGAGAGAATGACCACTTCGTCGCCGATCTCCTCCAGACGAAGACTAAAGGGATCGGCCCGCATCACGTGCGGTCGCACTTGAATGCCGTGCCGCGCACATAGTTCGAAGAATCGCTCTCGGCCTCTGCTGTGGACGAGACCGTCGAGGGAGTGGATGATGGCGCCATTGAGCGCCGCGAACGGAATCTCCGAGCCGTACTCCCTCGCGTAGCGAGGGTCACGTGTAGCGATGCACATTGGATCGCGGGAGACGATCACCGATTCGAGGTCGGCAGCGACAAGCTTCTCTGACATGATCTCGAGTGCGAGGTCGACCTTCCCGGCCCGCAACATCTCAAGGTATGGCAGCGGTGTCTCCGCGACGAATGAGACGTCGAATGCCTGCTCCTTGCGCCCTCTTGCGATGGCGGCGCTGACGAAATCGCGCACGCTATCGAACATGAAGGGGCCTGCGAGTCGCAAAGAGTAGACGGGATGGGACGTGGCTGCTCGTACGTCCGCGAGCGTGGCCTCGTACGTTGCCACGATGGCGATGCACCCTTCGAGAAAGGCAACGCCGGCTGGCGTGAGGGTGAGGGATGAACCACCGCGCCGTACGAGCTGCGCTCCGAGGTCTTTCTCGAGGTGAGCGATATGCTTGCTGAGCTGCGGCTGCGTCATCTGCATGCGCTGGGCGGCTCTCGTGAAGTTGAGCTGTTCAGCGAGCACGATGAATTCTCGACACACTTCGACGCCGATGTTCACACCTTCACCTGCCTGATTCTCGTCGAGCAGACCGCCTCGGCTTCACGACTGCAGCTGTTCAACGAGAAGTATGCCCATTTGGCATGGCAGAAACGCAACACATGCCCAGAGTTCATTTCCGCCATCCCTTCCGCGCGACGTAGGCTCAGGTTGGTCGGGTCTCGCTCGTGGCCCCACCGCCACCGGCCGGCATCGGTAGGCGGGCGCGTTCGCGTCCGTCGCGAAGGGAGTGGACGACTATGGGTGCGGAAAGTCCATGGCAAGGCAAGATCCTGAGAGTCAACCTGACCACTGGCGAGATCAAGAGGGAGAAGACCGACCCTGAGGTCCTGAGGAAGTACATCGGAGGCCACGGCATCGGCGTCAAGATGCTGTGGGATGAGGTGCCGGTCGACACCGACTGGCGGTCGCCGGAGAACAAGATATTCTTCACGGCGGGTCCGTTCAACGGCAC
>DLMY01000054.1:58672-58921 GCA_002478275.1 Actinobacteria bacterium UBA7524 | reverse complement strand
AATAAGGTGCCTGGCTCAGGCATTTACAACGTCACGACGAAGGCGGCGCACACCGGCGGCATCACTGCCAGCCAGGCGAACGGTTTCTTCGGCGCACGCATGCGTCAGACGGGCAACGACATCATCGTGATCGAGGGCGTCTCGCCGGAGTGGGTCTACTTGGTCATCGAGGGCGACAAGGTCGAGCTGCGCCCCGCCGACGGCCTGGTAGGCAAGAAGATGAAGGAGACGCAAGACGCCATCCAGGAG
>DLMY01000054.1:25699-58528 GCA_002478275.1 Actinobacteria bacterium UBA7524 | reverse complement strand
CGCAAGACGCCATCCAGGAGATCACCGGACAGAAGCGCACGTCGGTGGCGTGCATTGGTCCTGCCGGCGAGCATCTGGTGTCTTTCGCGTCAATCGGCAACGACTACGGGCACGTCGTGTCTTCGAAGGGCTGCGGTGCGGTCATGGGCTCGAAGAAGCTCAAGGCCATTGGCATCTATGCGCCGTCAACCGATGTGCCGATGGTCGACAAGCAGGCGCTCAACGACCTGTTCCCCGTGTTCGAAGAGGCGGCCGCCAAGTCCGGTCTCGGGGGAGCCATCAAGGCCTTCGGCACGTACGCATACTTCGACATCATGGCACCCACGGGTGGCGTGCCCATCAAGAACTTCACCACGAACGTCTGGGACGACATCGAGAAGTGGTACGGCGCGAACTTCTACGCGCAGGTGGATCGCAAGAAGAAGCCCTGCTGGGCGTGCCCGTGGGGCCACTGCGCCGAGGTGACGTTCAAGGACGGCGCCAAGGCCGGCATCGAGATGGAAGAACTCGAGTACGAGATGATGGCGGCCTTCTCGACCAACATCGGTAACCACGACTTGAGCGTGAGCACGTGGCTCGGCAACGTCATGGAAGACTACGGGGTGGATGGCAAGGAGACCGCCTGGTCGCTCGCACTCGTCTACGAGCTGTTCTCCAAGGGGCTGCTCACCAAGGCGGATACGGGAGGTCTCTCGTTCAACTGGGGTGAGACGGACGACGTGCCAGCTTTCCTCGAGCAGATCGCCACGCGTACGGGCTTTGGCGGCACGTTCTCTGACGGCGTGAAGGTCGGCTCTGAGCGGCTTGGCAGCGAAGCCGCCGATGCGGCGGTATGGGCGGGCGCGGGCTGTGCTTCGAATGTGATCGACTCGCGCGGTATCGGCTTCTGGTCCACGCAGCTGGCGCTGGGAGTCTCCGACACCGGCACGTTCTACGGCGGAGACACGCCCGATCCACACCTCGGCCTGGATGCCGAGACGTACAACCCGCTGGATCCCGAGGCGGTCGGCCGCAGGACACGGCGCGGCAGCGTGAGCTGGGTCTACAACGACTGCGTGGGTACGTGCATGTTCTTCCTGAGCGGTAACCAGGAGAACATGTGCAAGGCGCTCCAGCACATCGCGGGGTGGGACTTCACGCCTGCGGAGCTCTTCGAGGTAGGCGATCGGACGCGGGCGCTGTCGCGTGCCTACAACCTCCTGTCAGGTGGAAGGAAGCCGGGCGACGAGGGCGTCTCCGAGCGCATGAAGATGAACCAGGTGGACGGCCCGGGCAAGGGTCCTGATCTCGAGGGTGCCTGGCCAGTCATGCGAAAGGCCTACCTGGAGGCCAGCGAGTACGACCTCGAGACCGGTAAGCCGCTTCCTGATCTGCTCGATCGGTTGGGTCTGGATGATGTGAAAGCCGCTCTCTGGAAGTAAGGGGTGAGGTATGGATCTCAGAGCCCTTTGGGGTTACGAAGGCAAGAACTGCGTCGTGGTGGGCGCCGCTTCCGGTATGGGCAAGGCAGCCACGGAGTTGCTGCTCGAGCTCGGCGCGAACGTCTACGCAGCGGACTTCAATGAGGTGGCACTGCCGGTAAAGCAAGCGTTCCGTGTCGACATGAGCGACAAGGATCAGATCGACCAACTGCTCGCGCAGCTGCCGGATCGGATAGACAAGGTCTTCACGTGCCATGGCATCGCCATGTTCCCCGGCAACGCCGTCAAGGTGATGCTCGTGAACTTCATCTCGCATCGCTACTTCATCGAGGCCCTGCTGCCCCGGATCTCCGAGAAGGGCGCGGTCTGCATGATCGCTTCCGACGGCGGGTACGGGTGGCAGCACTTCTGGAGCTTCACCGCGCCGTTGCTGGCGACCACGACCTTCGAAGAGGCCAAGGCCTGGGCCGAGGCGAACGAGGCGGAGATCGAGGCGAACATGTCGTACTGCGTGGCGAAGCGCGCGCAGGTGAGCTACGTGAAGTCGAAGGCATGGGCTCCCGAGTTCATCGGCAAATACATCAGGATCAACTCGATTAGCCCGGGTGCCACCCAGACGGGACTCACGCGCGACTTCAACAAGAGCGCGGGTCAAGGCGACGAGGCGGCTGGCGATGCGGGCATCAGGGGCATGTACCTGACCGGTTGGAACGGCTGGTACGCCATGCCCGAGGACATGGGCTACCCCATGGTCTTCCTGAATAGCGACATGGCCGGCTACATCAGCGGCCAGGATCTGAACATCAGCTACGGGATCGATGCGTCGCGCGACGTGGCCGCGCTGAACGCAGGGCTGCAAAACGGGTAGCTGCACACGGAGGGCTGCCGAGTCTACGAATCACGCCCGAGGGGCATCCGATTTTGGCCGGGTGCTCCTCGCGCTTCGCAAAGGAGGGCCTCCCAGCTGGACGAGACCACAGCGCGAGCTACCTGCAAGCGCGAGAATGGTGCGGGATGGGACACGCCGTCAAGAGGGACGGGGCAAGACGATGACAGGATACTGGTCGACGCACTCGGGATGGCGACGATGAGACAGTGCCCTGGTCCTGATATCGTCCATGACTCGGACCGGGGAGGCCAGTACCGCTCCGTCGCGCTCGGACGCACCCTCCGGGACTCGGGGATCATGCAGTCGTTGGGTGACGGCGACGCCTGCGACAACGACTGCCTGCAGTCCGCGCCAGGGGCTGAACGCTAGCTGAACGGTCCACGGATGTTGTTTACGCCTGGACCCTCGAGATCGGTTGCTTGCCGCCTATGCCTCCATGTGGTCGATACAGATTGTAGTACCTCAGGAACGGACCGAGCCTCTCGGTCCGTTCCTGCGTGTTCTGGTACGACCTGGCATAGGCCCACTCGTTCGTGATGATCCGGACAAGCGCCTCTGCCTTGCCGTTGGTTTGGGGCCGGTACGGCCGCGTCCTCTTGGCTGTGATCCCGCGCTCGACGAGCAGATCGCGGAACGCGTGTGACCGATAGCCGACCCCGTTGTCGGTGAGGATCCGGCGCACCGTGATGCCGACGGTGGCGAAGAAGTCCAAAGCGTGGTCCGTGAAGGTGATCACACTCGCTGCGGTCTCATCGGGCAGGATCTCAGCGAAGGCGAGACGGGAGTGATCGTCGATCGCGACGTGCACGTAATCCCATCCGATCCCCACGAACCTGTTGTTCGCAGCCGGACCGAGCGCCCGCTTCCCGCCGCCTTCGCCGATGCGCCCGAGCTTCTTGATGTCGAGGTGGACGAGGTCTCCCGGCTCGGGCCACTCATAGCGCACGACCTTCTCGCGAGCTGCACCGCGCAGGCGGTTGAGGCCGAGACGGCACAAGACGACGTGGACCGTGGATCCGGCGATTCCCAGCTTCCAGCCCGTGAAGTGAGCCCCGCGACGGAACCGCAGGCGGGCCTTCACGATACGCTTCACGACCTCGTGGGCTACTCGTGGACGCGTGCGGACCGGTCGCGAACTCGCGTCTCTGAGAGCGCAAGGACCTTGCCGGCGGAACCGGTTGACCCACTTGCTCGCGGTCTGTCGCGAGACACCGGCGGCTCGCGCCGCGCGGGTGACGGTCCAGCCACTTTCGACCCGATCGACGATCAACTGACGCTGATAGACGGACAGGCGAGCGTTAGGATGTTGCACGAGGACCCCTCTCTTCGGCTGTGGCTTCGACAACCAACAACCGACAGGAAGGGGTCCTCACCTGTCAACAACCTATGTGGACCGTTCAGCTAGCGGGTCGTCCCCCACACGCCGAGTGCCGCGCTCTGGCCGATTGCCTCGGCGGCGCGCTTGCCCATGCGTTCCCGGAGGTCGGGTGCCGCCCGGTACACGAAAGCGTGGCCCTGACGCTCGCGCATCAGGTAGCCCTTCTCCTCAAGCTCCACGAAGTCGGCGCGGGCCGTCGAGTAGGCGATGCTGTGAGACGTCTGGTGATAGGGGATTCGGAATGTGGCCGACGGGATGCGAAGCGCGCGTCCGATGATGCTTCGCTGACGACGGTTGAGAGCGGGGTCGCTTGTCAACAGGATGCGCAGCGCCTGGTGCTGTGCGTCCTTGGTCTCCATGCGCTGCTGCAAGTCGAGAATGGCCTGCTCCACAACGCGGAGCCGGTGGTCGATCAACGGCGTCACATCTGCATCAGGTCGCCAGACGCGGCTCGCGCGTTCGTCGGCAGGCGGAACCGTGAGCGGCCCCGGAGTCCTCGGAAGCTCGTTGAGCGCGGATGAGTACGGGACCACACCCAGTACCGGGTAGCCCGCGCTCACCGCGAAGTAGTGCCAGAGCAGACGTCCCATGGTGCCATTCAGAAGCGGGAACGGATTGTAGACAGTGAGGACGCGCTCCATAAGGATGCCGACGAGCATGGGATGCACATCCGGGCTCGCGAGCTTGCCGTTGGCCATGAGGCACAGCTGCTCGAGCACGGCGCGTGGATTCGGGTGCGGGTAGACCGACGGGGAGAGGGGCGCCGCAAGGGGCTCGTCGAGCCAGCCCTTCGGGACATGCACCCCCTCGCTCAGTCGGGCGAACAGCTCAAGCAGCAGATCAAGTGAGTACTCCCGGCGCGCATAGGACTCGGTCTCGCCGAACAACTGGAAGCTGTTGGCCACTATCCGCTCGGGCTTGCTTCGTGGTTCCCGAGACAGGAGCAGCAGCTCCTTCGCGCTCTCGAAGTCGATCTCGAGGCCGTCCATGCGGCTCGAAGTGATCGCGCTCTCAAGCCTAAGCTGAACGAGCGCCGCCGGATTGTCCCGAAGCCACAGTGCCATCGGGGAATGAGCCGTGCAGGATACGTCGACGAACGACAACGTCCTTCTGATCTTCAACGTGGGATAGACCCAGTAGCTGAAGCCCGGCTGCACTTGCACTATCACATCCGCCAGGGGGCCGATAAGCGCCGTCAGGAATCGCCGAAGGGTGTGGACGTCCACGGAGTCCGACAGCCTTGAGGAGAGCAGGCGCTCATCAGTGACAAGGTCCTGCCCTGCCGACTGAAGCAACTTGGCCACGTTGGTGCGTTCCAGCACCTCGGTGGCGGCCAGGACCTGCTCCTCGGTGAGGGGACCCGGGTCGGGACGCTTCTGTGGGCTCAAAAGAGCACCCTCCTGGTTCGGCGTTCTGCTGCTAGCAGTCTAGCAGCATCTGCTGACGGGTTTGGCGAATCCGCTTCTTGACGCGGCGTAGGGGAGGATGCTAGTTTGCGGAAGTATCGATATCGCAAAAACCGTCTGGTACGAAAGCGAGATGCAGCGTACCGATATATAAATGAACGGTATCGCCCCCATCGGCAGGTTCCGCCGGCAGCGGACACGATGGGGTTCTCTCGAAAAGCGGTCGGAATCAGCCGGCTGCAACCATAGGGGAAAGGGGTGTGCGCATGGGCAGACGTGCCGTGGTCGGCGCCGTTGCGTTGCTGGCGTTCGTGGCCGGCATCGCGTTTGCGGTCCGCTCGGCTTCGGTCCAAGGCGCCGAGTTGCTCTTCGACTCGGCGACATGGCTCGTGTGGCTCGCGCCGTTTGCGGGAGTGCTCGCGGCGGGAGTCACGAAGCGGAAAGACCCGGTGATCGAAGGGGAGCGCGTGCTTCGTCATGATGACGCGGCGATCCTCGAGCATTGGACGCACGGAGTGGGAACCGCGGTGCTGTTGGCCTCCGGCATCGCACTCGGCTTTCTGTTCGTGCCGTCGCTTCTCGGGAACGGGGAGCCGGTATGGGCGGCCATGAACGTGCACTTCGTGGCGGTGGTGGTGTTCTTGTTCGGCACCTTCTACTACGCCGCCAACACCGCGCTGGCACAGAAGCGCTTCGCCGAACATCTCCCGACGGCCGATGCGATCGACTACACACGCCGCCACTACGGGCTCCTGCTGGGGTTCAAGAAGCTGACCTTCCCGCCGGAGCGCAAGTACTTCGAGAGCGAGAAGATGGCCTTCGTTCTCGCGCTCGTCTCAACGGTGGTGATCATCGCAACCGGCCTGGTCAAAGTCGCGGCTCACGCGATCGACGTCCCGGGCTGGCTGCTCGCCGTGGCCACACCAGCGCATGACATCGCCACGGTAGCGATGCTCGCGTTCTTCCTCGCGCACGTGTTCTTCGCCGCCATCCTCCCGATGAGCTGGCCCGTGCTGCGCTCGATGTTCACCGGCTACGTGCCCCTCGACTACGCGCGCCACGAGCATGCGGGCTGGATCGCCGAGCTCGAGGGTCGCGAGTCTACCGATGTGAAAGGAAGCAACTGATGGTCGACAAGGAGAACACTGGCGCACCCGCCGCCGAGGCCAAGGGCCTTTCGCGTCGCGAGTTCGTCACCGGTATCGGCGGCACTGGCTTCGGCCTGGTGATCGGCGGGCTGCTCGTCAAAGGATTCATGTTGCCCGACGAGGTCTATGCCATACCTGCCTCGGAGGGCTACCTGCTCGTGGACACGAAGAAGTGCGCAGGCTGCGAGACGTGCATGCTTGCGTGCTCACTGGTTCACCACGGGCGTGAGAACACCTCGCTTGCGCGCATCCAGATCACGCAAGACCCGTTCGGCACATTCCCGCAGGATCTCCAGATGGATCAATGCCGTCAGTGCCCGTACCCCGCATGCGTGGACGCGTGCCCCACCGGCGCGATGCACGCCGACCCAGCGACGGGTGCCCGCATGGTCGACGAGCGCAAGTGCATCGGATGCGAGCGTTGCGTGAACGCGTGCCCGTTCACGCCGTCGCGGGTTCAGTGGAACCACGAGGACAAGCACGCGCAGAAGTGCGACCTCTGCAAGGACACGCCCTACTGGAACCACGAGGGCGGGGCGGACGGCATGCAGGCCTGTGTGGCCATCTGTCCGATGAAAGCCATCACGTTCACCAAGGAGATCCCGGTGCAGTCCGAGCAGGGCTACCAGGTCAACCTTCGGGACGCGCACTGGGGTCATATCGGCTTCCCCACTGACGACGCGGGCAAGATCGTGCCGCAGCCGGCCCCGGCGCCCGCCCCCGCCGCCAAGTAGCGCAGGGCATTCAGGCGCAGTCGGCATACAACGAAATCACGAGCAGGAGGTTGTAAGGATATGGCTACAGGCGGATACGTCGGCAAGATCCTCTATGTGAACTTGACCGACGGCAGGATCGAGGAGATCCCCACCTCGAAGTACGAGCAGTGGGGAGGCGGTCACGGCATGGGCTCGGCGGTGTTCTTCGATCTGGTGAAGGACAAGACCATCGACGGGTTCGATCCCGAGAACGTGGTCACGTTCATGACGTCGCCGTTCTCGGGGACACTCACCCCTTCGGCATCAGGACGCACCGAGGTGCAGGGCATCGGGGTCCAATCGTATCCGGTGGGCTGGTTCACCCGCGCGAATTTCGGCGGCAGATTCTCGGCCGAGCTGAAGTACGCCGGGTGGGATGGCATTGCGATCCAGGGTAAGGCGGAGAAGCCTGTCTGGATCAATATCGTCAACGGCGAGGTCTCCATCGAAGATGCGGCAGGCATCTGGGGTCTCAACACACACGAGGCGCAGCAGAAGATCTGGTCGATCGTGGGCGGCGACGAGGCCGAGAATGGCGAGTGGCGCGGGATGTCGACCGGCCGCGACTCCGGCCGCACCACACAGCGCCCGGCCGTCGTGACGATCGGCGTGGCGGGAGAGAACCTGAACCGCAACGCGATGTTGCTGCACGACTCGGGCAACAGCGCCGGCCAGGGCGGCTTCGGCGGTGTGCTCGGCTCCAAGAACCTCAAGGCGGTGAGCGTTGTCGGCACCGGCAGCGTCCCCGTGGCCGACCCGGCGGCGCTGATGGATCTGCGCATGGAGCTGCAGGCAGGGTTTGCCTACAACGTGGAGGATCCGGTTCTCGAGGCGCCGATGGCCGACTTTCCGTTCTACGGCATCATCACCAGGTCTCCCGGTGCATCCACCGTCATGTGGAAGGGCAAGGACCACCCCAACCGTCCGCAGGGTTGTATCGGCTGCTTCAGAGCGTGCCGTCGACGCTGGGAGAACGGCGTTGCCAACGGTGACGGCTGCGCAGAGTCCACCTACTGGATGATGGGTACGCAAGACGAGAACATGGCGGCCACTCATCTGCTCGACCAGCTCGGCCTGAACCACTACGACGCGAAGAACTACAGCTACCTGCTCGCGCTGTACAAGATGGGAATCCTCGGCCCGGGCAAGCAGATCGACACGAAGCTGCCGTTCGACAACTACAAGTCCTACGCGTTTATCGAGGCCTACACCAAGGCCATCGCCAATCGTGAAGACATCGGCGCCGACCTGGCCGAGGGCTTCGCACGTGCGGCGGAAAAGTGGGGTCGCTACGAGGAGGACACCACCAGCGGCATTCTCAATCTGCCGAACTGGGGCTTCTCGGAGCACTACGATCCGCGCATCGAGGTGGAGTGGAGCTACGGATCGATGCTTGGAGACCGCGACATCAACGAGCACGGTCTCAACACGCACGTGCACTGGGCACCGCAGGTTCAGGCGATGGTGAAGCAGGCACCCATCATCCCGGCCGAGCAGCTCGTGAACCTGATCGCCGAGGCCACCGGTCTTGAGCCGGAGGGCTGGGACTACAGCCCGGACGGCATCTACGCCGACGCGAAGATCGCGGCCGTTGCGTGGCATCGGCACTACTCACGCTTCTGGATCCAGTCGATGGGCATGTGCGACACCGCCTGGCCGATGCTGGTGAACCAGGTCAGCGAGGACCACAAGGGTGCCACGCCGGACTACGAACCTCGACTGTTCGAGGCCGTTACCGGCACAGCGCTTAGCTACGAGGACAGTCTCGAACTCGGTCGCAAGATCTGGAACCTCGACAAGGCCATCTGGGTGCTGCAGGGTCGTCATCGCGACCAGGAAGTACACACCGGATACGTCTACAGCGTGCCCACCACCGCGCCGTACTTCCTTCCCGCAAAGATCGATGGCGTTTGGGACTACTCCACCTGCGTGGGTCGCACCCTGGATCGCGAGAAGTGGGAAGGCGTCAAGACGCGCTTCTTCGAGCTTGAAGGATGGGACCCCGCTACCGGCTGGCCCACACGCGCCACGCTTGAGGCGCTCGATCTGGCTGCAGTGGCAGACGAGCTCGACGCGGCAGGGAAGCTGGGAGCGTAATGGTCGAGCATGAAGCTGAAGAGCTGTTCGCCCAGCCGGATGCTGAGCTCGCGGAGCGGGCGATGCGGGAACTCAGTTGGGCTGAGCGACTCACCATCAGCAAGATGAACCCGGCGACGGGCACCGAGAACGTCGACGTGTACAACCTGCCCCACGCGGTGCTTCATCTGTTCGGTACTCGATGGGACAGGCTGCTCCTAGATGGCTCGCGAGCAGGAATCGCATACGTCGACACGGCCAGACTCGTCGCCTGGCTTGGCAACGTCATCGGCGACCGTGCGCTTGCCGATGCCGTGGCGGAGTGTCTCGCCGAAGACGTGAGCTACGAGGAGAAGATCGAGGCCATCCAGCCACTGTTCAAGGAGCGGATGTCGCAGTACGAGGCATTGATGGTCGAGACGGCTAGCGAGTAGACCGAAGGTCCGGGTGCCGTCCTGCGATTCGGGGCGGCACCCGGACCGGACAGACTGACTTCCTGTTTCGCAGCCCTCATACGGTGAGACTCTGTGTGCCGCTTCATGCCGGAGACGGGCGCACGTTCCCTCGAGGCTCCCGCTACCCCTTACCCCCGGGGCTGCGATGAGCGTGTCGCCCCGGGCCCCGACGGGCCCGGGGCATCTTTCGCGTCTGCCCGCTTCCCGTCGCTGCTGGTGCGCTGCGTGGGTACCGCCCCGATGGCTTCGGCACCTGGAAGCGCAACTGAGGGCTTCGTCCATCGCAACGCACGGTGTAGGCGCAACAGCTACAATCGCTTCGCGCCCCAGGCCGTGTCGACGTGCTCGGACATGATGTAGTCCATGCGGCGTCCGAGGGTGCATGCGAGCAGGTCGACCGCCGGCGCGATAGTCTCTCGAGTGTAGTCTCCTGGTGCGAGGGTTTCGAAGGCCCTCACGTCTTCGGCCGCCATCCCAGCGCTTCGGAGGATCTCCAGGAGCTCGTCGCGTGACAGCGTGTCCCGAGACTCGAAAAGCAGCGATATGATGCCCGCAGGCGCGGGCGGTGCCTGTCTGCTCACCTCCATCGCCGGGACCGAGCCGTCGACAGTGGTCCACGCGCGGTCCGCAATGCCCTTGTACTCCGCAGCGTAGGCGTCCAGGCCCTCGGCCAACGTGGAGAGCAGCAGGTCTGCGTCCCGGTGCGTGGGACGAGCGCAGGTTTCATGAACGACCTCTCGCGCCACGCTCGTGTTGTCGATGAGCATGCACGGGCGCAGGAGGTTCTCGCTGTACGGCTGACGGTCACGAATGGCGGTGAAGAAGGCCGATCCGAGTGCGTCGGACAAGGTCTTGTCCTTGATGTTGTCGACCGCAAAGTGCGTGAAGATGCACGGTTCGACGTCGCCGTTCGAGTTGATATGCAGGTACTCGCGACCCGCGGCGATGCAGCCACCCACGTAGGGAGCATCGTTCCAGAAGTCCATCACGAAGAGGGGCTTCCTCGTCCGGATACTCGCTGCGCCGTCGGTTCGCAGATACTCGCGCTGCTCCGGTGTGGGCATCAGACTGAGGTCGGGGTTCTCGCCCACAGGCATGTACAGGAAGTGCCAGCCCCATAAGCAGCCCTGTTCGATAAGGTAGTCGGTGAACTCGTCACTCGTTACGTCAAGGTAGTTGTTGCGTGTGACCATCGTGGAGAAGCCGAACGGAACGCCCGCCGTTCGCAGGGCCTCCATCCCGCGCTCGGCACTCCGGAGTGAACCTGCTCCTCTGCGGGCGTCGTGGTCCGCCTCGAAACCGTCCACGCTGAAGCACACGATGACATTGCCCGCGCTCGCGAGACGCGTTGCCACTCTGTTGGTGATGAGGCCACCGTTCGTGAATACCTGGAAGGTCATGTCCGGAAAGCGATCGAAGAGATCTAGGATATCGGGTCGGATGAAGGGCTCTCCGCCCAGTATCGTGATCGCATACGTTCCAATGGCCCGCGCCTCGGCAACGACCTGTTCAATGATCTCCATCGGCAGATCATCGTCTCGATCGTACTCGGCCGCATAGCATCCGGTACAACGGAGATTGCAGCGCATCGACGGACTCAGCAGAAGAACCATCGGCGAAGTACCTATCTTCGTCTGCGCTGCCATGCGCCGGGGTACTCCTTCGCGCATCCACAAGACCAGATTGGTGATGAGCCGGGTCCTGCATGTCGGTGCCGTCGCGTCGATAACGCGATGCAGGATCTGCATGGGCATCGGCTGCGGATCGGCGTACCTCGCATCCTCGAAGTAGTGCTGCAGCTTCGCGGCGCGCACCCGGTCAGCTTCTGTTGCGGCCAGCACTCTGACGATCCCTGCAATCCGCGGGAGGTGCTCTTCAGGGGCATCGGCCACCAGTTTGCCGATCGCAGCCAAGCTTCGTGCCGCAGCTTTGTCGGTGGTGCGGTGCTGAAGTGCTTTCAGGCTATCCATTCGATGTCCTTCCGGTCTCGCGGGGCACAACCTCCACAAAGTGGCCGAGCCGCCCCCATCACTTGCCCTGGCAGTCCCTTCGGCATTTCGCCGCTCCCGTACTTGCGACGTGACTCATGAGTTGGTCCGAGGCCTTCCCCAGAAGGCCAGAACCAGTCCGCTCGGACCTACGTGCGTGCCGATGATGACTCCGACGCGGCCGATCCTTACCGCTTGTACAACGACGCGTTCCTGGACCATGCGGACGAGTGCATCTGCGTCCTCAGGGCACTGTGCGTGGTTGACGATGACGGTCTGCTCACCGGGGCTGGTGATCCGTTCGGCAGTCGCCTCGGTCAGCGCCGAGAGTGCGCGTCGCCTCCCCCTGACCCTCATGAACGGGGCAAGCCGGCCTTCGGCATCAACGTGGAACACCGGCTTTACGTTGAGCACCGAGCCCGTAGCGGCGACCGCGGGCGATA
The DNA here is from genome assembly GCA_002478275.1 of Actinobacteria bacterium UBA7524. Classification (GTDB taxonomy): domain Bacteria; phylum Actinomycetota; class Coriobacteriia; order Anaerosomatales; family UBA912; genus UBA7524. The sequence continues at coordinate 46,569 of DLMY01000054.1, read as the reverse complement.
CCCTTCCTCCGCGCACCAGGTACTCGTAGGAGTCGACTGTGAACACCGCGTTGACTCGCAGGCGGTTGCCTTCTGCCCATTCGACCAGTGTGTCGGCCGATGCGCCGTCAGCCAGCTTCCTGGCCATCTCCATCACAAGCAGACCCTGCCCGGCAGAGACGGAGAGCGAATCGACGACGTGTATCCGAGCATCAGGGAATTCCTGCAAGAACCGCTCTCGTGCCATGAGCGCTGTATCGTGCGAGGCACTGAGACCAGAGGAGATCGTGACCAGGATCGCCGCCTTGCCGGCGTCATGCGCTCGCCGAAAGGCTGCCTCGCAGTCCGGTGAACGTACTTGCGAGGTGGTCGACCGGGCACCGGCGCGAAGTGCGTCGTAGAATGCGTCGGGTGAGAGGCCCTGCTCCACCTCGTCGGGTCGCTCATCGCTATCGAGAGAGAAGGGCAGGTACAGGAGTTCTATGCCCGCTTCCTCAAGGGCCTCGCGCGGCAGGTCACAACCGGAATCGGTGATCAGCAGGGCGTCGTACACGGTGCACCTCCTTCAAGTCAGTCGTGGTGGCCGGGAATGCCGAGAGCATCAGTTCACCAGTGAAGGCGCTCGCGCTGACACCAGCGCTCTGATGTCATCGACAGCGGCCTCGGCGGCCTTCTCACCCGCGGCGATCATCTTCTCGGCCTCGTAGAAGCTGTAGTACGCGACGTCGTCGATTCGGGGCGCGATAACCAGGTCTGCGACTCCGAGTCGTGCTTCGGACAACTCACGTTGCATCAGGTCGATCGAGCCACTAGCCAGCTGGAAGACGGAAGGCGAGCGCAGCGTGTCCATGACTGCGGCGAAGACCCGGGAGTAGACGATCTCCGGGAGGCCCGCGCGCTTGACCCAGCCGACTTCGATCGCACCTTCGGGCAAATCGTTTGAGAAGGTCAGGACCGCACTTCTGGGGATGCCCAGATTGGTGACCGCAACCACCGTGTCCGCCCCCATGTCCCACACAACGTCGACGGGAACGGGGTTGAGCACTGCGCCGTCCACGAGTAGGCGCCCGGCGCGCTCAACGGGAGCGAAGATGACGGGTGTCGACACGCTGGCTCTGATAGCGCTTGCGAGATCCCCCTCGCGCAACACGACCACCTGCCCGTCGGCCACGTCAACGGCCACGCACTCGAAGGGAATACTGAGATCGGAGAAGGTCTTGCCGCCTACCAGGTCACGGATGAAATCCCCCACTCGCGCTCCGTTGACGAAGGCGGTGGTCGGCCGAGCGATGTCTGCAAGCGAAACGAGACGTTTCATGTCCACTGACAGGGCGAGTCTCTCCATCTCGAGAGGTGAGACCCCCGCCGCGTACGCGCCGCCAATGAGTGCGCCGATGCTGGTTCCGGCAATAGCGCCGACTTCGATGCCGGCGCGGTCCAGCACCTTGAGCACACCGATCTGCGCGAGGCCTCGTGCGCTTCCGCTACCAAGTGCCAATCCGAGCCGTGCGGCCATCGGGTTCCCTCACATCTTCTGCGTAGGCACCTGTCGTTGGTGACTCCGGAGGACCAGCCGATCGGATGCGCGCCGGGGTGACATGCGCCGTAGGGGACGGTCGGTTGATCCTCCGGGTCTGGTGAACTACGCGCTCACCGAGGGGGCGGCATCGAGTCCAAGAACCGAGACGATCTGGCCCGAGACGGCATCCGGATCGAGTGCTTTCTTGAAGTAGGAGTGCTCCAAGACGAGCCCATCCATCATCGCAACGAGCATCGTCGCCAGGAGTCGGCCATCGACACCCGGCCGTGAACGTCTCAGTGCGAAGACACCCTCGATGGCTGGTCGGAACAGTTCGATCAACTGTTCTCTCGAGGAGACGACGAACTGACGCAGTTCGGTCTCAGCAGGGGAGAGCTTAAGCATCAGAGCGTTGACGAGGTTTCTCTCGCGCATCCCGAATTCCATATAATCCTTGACCATGCGCCGGAGTTGTTCCTCTGCGGGCTCGTCCAGGCGCTCGGTGCACAGGCCCGCGCGCAGGTCTACCAGGACCTCGTCGAGGACCGTCACGTAGATGTCCCTCTTGCTGGAGAAGTGGTAGTAAAGGGCTGCCTTCGTGATTCCTAGACGCTGCGAGATGTCCTTCATCGACACGCCGAGGTAGCTGCAATCAGAGAACAGGTATCGCGCCACATCGAGGATCTGCTGGCGTGTATCTCGAAGGGCGCCGATCTGTCGGTCGCTCGTTGCCTCCATTGCTCGACGTACCTCCTGGCTCATCGAATCGAATACTTACCGACCGGTAAGTAAGTTGGAGATTACCGTCTCGTTTGCGCTGAGTCAAGCGTCTGCAGCTGCCCGCGCACGAGTCCGTGAAGGCGAAGGCCGTTGTGGCGATAGGATCGCTGGCGTCGCAGTCTAACGGCCGGGCCTGCAGCGACCGTTTCGCGAGCACTCCCCAGCGCAAGCGGGGTCCGACCACCCAATAGGGGAGGTTGAGGCTGCGTGCGTTTGGGAGTCGGATCCGGTCTCCGGTCCCGAAGCCTGGGTGTCTCCCGCGTGGGGAGGGTGGGGGTCTGCTGATGCCTTCAGCATGTCCATACCATTGACATGCGGGGATTGGGCACACATAGTTCGATACTCGAATGATTCGACAATCGAAAGAGTATCCATGTCTACCTCGCCCGAACTCATCGAATCCATCTCCGACGAACTGCTCGATGAGCTGTCGGCCAATGTGATCATGATGGGCCGTCTGTTCGTCGCGCAGTGCGAGCGGGTCGATCCCGCCCCCCCTGTCGACGGACCACGACTCCTCCTGCTACACGTTCTCTCTGAGGAGGGCGAGAAGAGGGCCGGCGAGCTCGCCCGGCTCCTCGGGATCAAGGCTCCGGCGACCTCCTCGCTCATAGAGTCGCTCGAGGCCGAAGGTCTTGTGCTGCGCAGTCGAGACGAACATGACCGACGTGTGGCCATTATCTCGATTACGGATGAAGGCGCCCGCACCCTCCGGGATGCTATGGCCCCTCGGCGCGAGCTTGCACGTCGACTCCTGTCATCACTTCCCACGGAAGACGTCGCCACGCTTCTGCGCATCCAGCGCGCGCTCGTGGCAGCGCTGGCCGACATGGATCGCTGATCTGAGGCCATTTCTCGATAATCGTGCGCACAATCGGAAGGAACCACAACATGCTGCAGGTGAACAACGTCTCCAAGAGCTACACGACCGGAGACTTCACACAGATCGCGCTCGATGACGTCAGCCTGGAATTCGGGAAGACCGAGTTCGTTGCTGTCCTGGGCCCGAGCGGCTCCGGCAAGACCACGTTCCTCAACCTCATCGGCGGGCTCGACAAGTACGACAGTGGCGACCTGGTCATCAACGGCAAGTCAACCAAGGACTTCGCGGACTGGGAGTGGGATGCGTATCGCAACAACAGCGTCGGCTTCGTCTTCCAGACCTACAACCTCATCACTCACCTGAGTGTCGTCGACAACGTCGAGATGGGTCTGACCCTGAGTGGTGTTCCGGCCGCGGAGAGGCACGCGAAGGCAGTGGAAGCGCTCGAGCGGGTGGGCCTCTCAGACCACATCCACAAGAAGCCGAACCAGCTGTCCGGTGGGCAGATGCAGCGTGTCGCCATCGCCCGCGCGCTCGCTAACGACCCCGACATCATCCTCGCCGACGAGCCCACCGGCGCCCTCGATACCGTAACCAGTGCCCAGGTCCTCGATCTGATCAAGGAGATCGCTGCCGACAAGCTGGTGATCATGGTGACCCACAACCCGGAGCTGGCCGAGGAGTACGCCGATCGCATCGTGAAGTTCCAGGACGGTCACGTGATCTCCGACAGCAATCCCACGCGGGCCGAGCGAGGTGAACGTGGCTACCAGCTCAAGAAGACCAGCATGAGCTTCCTCACGGCGCTCAAGCTCTCGGGACGGAACATCTCCACCAAGAAGTGGCGCACTGCCCTCACCGCACTGGCTTCGAGCATCGGCATCATCGGCATCGCCCTCATACTCAGCCTCTCGAACGGCTTCGGGGTGCAGGTCGATCAGTTCCAGAACGACGCGCTCTCCGAGTTCCCGGTGATCATCGCACCGACCTCGATGGAGATGGACGCGGAGACCATGGATGAGATGCGCGGCGAGTTGCCGGCGTCCCGCCTGATGGGCGAGATCGAGTACGCCGATACCCGGGAGGTCGCCCTCTACGATCCGGCAGACGAGACGATCGCCCACGTCAACGTCATCACCGACGAGTACGTCGAGTACGTGCAGGCGATCGATCCGGCTGTCTGCAATGGTGTCGGCTATCTTCGTATGGTGGGGATGAACCTGCTGCGCGAGGACGATGGGGAGATCGTGCCCGCGTCGATCTCGATCGGCACCACGAGCCCGGACGGCATGCAGTCCATGTCCCCCGGCGCGGGAGATCTATCGAGCATGAGCGGTGTCGGTCTCAGCTCCTACCCCGAGCCGCTAGACAGTGCCTCCACCCCGTACCTCGAGGAGAACTACGACCTGCTTTCCGGAGAGTATCCCACCGGGATGACCGATCTGGTCCTGGTGGTCGACAACATGAACCGCATCGACCGCGCGGTGTTCGAGAAGCTGGGATTCGATGTCGAGGCCGCCGATGAGATCCCCTTCGATGAGCTCGTCGGAGTGGAGCTGAAGCTCATCGATAACGACTACTACTACACCAAGACTCCGATGGGGAACTTCGTCCCGGGCACCGACTACGACGCCATGTACGACTCGGAGAAAAGCACCACGCTGCGGATCTCCGGCGTCGTGCGCCTCAAGCCCGACGTTGCGATCGGACTCGTGGGTAACGGCATCGCGTACAGCGACAGGCTGGTGCAACTCGTCACCGATAACGCTGCCGACTCGGCCATCGTGCAGGCCCAGGAGAGCGCCGACTACAACGTGATCACGCTCGAGGCGGTCGACGAGGGCCAGAAGAGCATGAACCTCGCCTACCTCGGCGGCGAGAGTGTGCCGCTCATGATGTTCCTCTACCCGACGGACTTCGAATCGAAGGAGGCCGTTCTGGCGTACCTCGACGACTATAACGTCGGGCTCGACGAGGTGGACGCCGTGATCTACACCGACCTCGCGAGTTCTGTCACCGAGATGACCGGCGGGATCATGGACGGCATCACCCTCGTGCTCGTCGCTTTCGCCGCGATCTCGCTCGTGGTGTCGCTGATCATGATCAGCATCATCACGTACATCTCGGTCCTGGAGCGCACAAAGGAGATCGGTGTCCTGCGGGCGCTCGGAGCGCGGAAGAAGGACATCACCCGCGTCTTCACCGCCGAGACCTTCATCATCGGCGTGGTCTCCGGACTGCTCGGCATAGGCATCGCCTACATCCTCACGATCCCCACCAACACGGTCATCGAGAACATGACCGGCCTCGCGGAGGTGTCGCAGCTGCCCGTCCTGTACGCGTTGGTTCTCGTAGCGATAAGCGTGGCCCTCACGCTCGTCGGCGGAGCGATCCCCGCGCGGATGGCGGCCGACAAGGACCCGGTGGAGGCGCTGAGGAGCGAGTAGGGGAGAGATTCGGACAAGAGCAGTCGATGGCCTCCGCATCAGCCCGCTGCTGGCACTTGGCGCACACGCAAGGACAGCTCACCACCTTCGCATTCACAGGCTAGAGGCAAGCCTCAGGAGGGCATCCCGCGTAGCCAGGGCTTCAGTCCCTGCTCCCCGCTGGGAAGATTTGATGCAGCCCCGGTCACCGAGAAGGTGCCGGGGCTGTCTAGTACTAGAGCGTGTCCGCCCGCTCTCAAGTGCGCGTATCCGTGATCAGACGGCCGCAACGACAAGACGTTCAGCAGTCAGACTCCCGTGACGCGATGCGCGAGTGCTTCTCGGATTGTCCGCCGGACGAACGTAACCGCCGAGACGGGCGGCCTTCCCGTGATCTCGAGTACCGCATCGCTGACGATGTCGTATCCCCCTCGGGATATGCCGCGGTAGTAGTCGGCCATCACAGCGTTGGGTCCTCCTGCGAGCTCGTCCAAGGAGACGGGAGCGTAGGGGATGACGTGCCCGGCTACTTCGGACGCGACTGCGGCTAGGTCAAGCCATCCGATGGAATCCGGTCCGGTTATGTCGTAGATCCGGTCCTCATGCCCGGATGTTGCGAGCACGCTGGCTGCGACAGCCGCGCAATCGCCGCGGGTGACTGCGCCCACCCTTCCATCTCCCGCAGGTGAGCTAAGCACGCCTGCTTCGATCGCTCCGAGGACTTCTCGGACCAGCACGTCGGCGTACAGGTTGTTTCGCAGGAGTGTGTACGTCATGCCGGCGGAACGGATCGCATCTTCCGTCTGCTTGTGCACGCTTGCCGTGGTGGTCCCCTCGGCCTGAGTACCGCTCGTATACACGACGTGGGGGACGGCCGCAGCTGCGGCGGCCGCAACGGCTCCGAGGTGCTCTGCCACGACATCGGAACCACGTGTCGAGATGATGAGGACCTTGTCCGCACCAGTGAACGCTCGCACCATCGAGTCGTGATCGGTGAAGTCGGACTTCCGCACCTCGATACCGGCAGCGGCCATGTCTGCCGCCTTCTCCGGATCACGCACGCTTGCTGTGATGGTCGATAGTGGGACCATCTCCTTCAGTTGCTCGACCACTTGTCGCCCCAATTGCCCTGTCGCGCCGGTGACCACGATCATGTTGTCCTCCTCGTTGATGCGTCTATCTAGCCGCAAGGCGGTTCCGCATGAGACGTTGCTTACTCATGGGAACTACCCTATCCTCAGTGCGCGGTGGCGCAAGAAGGCACTTCATCGCGCCCAAGGCACACGGAGGTAACCGTCCGATGGCAGACCGACGTGCACTGCACCCCAATCCTGGCCCCTACGCGGAGGACTGCCCGGTTCGTGAGATCCTCGATCGCGTGGGCGACACGTGGAGCGTGCTCGTCGTCGTGAACCTGGGCGACGGTCAGCTGCGCTTCAACGAGCTCCACCGCCGATGCGGGGGCATCTCGCAACGGATGCTCACCAAGACAGTCAGGCAGCTCGAGCGCGACGGTCTGGTGTGGCGCAAGGCGACCCCAACGGTCCCGCTGACCGTCGAGTACGGACTGACGCAACGGGGCGAGACGCTGCTAGGCCCGCTGCAAGTGCTGGCAGCATGGAGCGTCGACAACGGCCCGGCAATCGCCAAAGAGCGCGCCGCTTTCGATCGTCGGCAGGAGCGCTTGAGGGGTGTGGAGGGCGGCGCCTGATGCTGTCAAGGAGCCGTGACAACTCGGGCGAGGGACCGCCGGAGTTCAAGTCTGAGGTGCAGCACTCCGTCGTCCGAAGCGACTTACTCCGATTGTGCATCGCGCAGATGAACTCCACCCGCTGTCGCCTCCTCGATGCTCATTTAGGCGTGTAGCTCCCCGTCCTCGCCTGGAGTGGCGCGCGAGCTTGCCCATCACTGTCGCCAGTCTCTCAGTGACCGATTCCGCACCGCTCCGCGACCCTTGGCCGCCGCTCAGACATGTGCCTGGATGTTCCCGGTAGGCGACGCCCGCCTCTCGTCAATCGTGGCAACGCCGTGGCCAGCGAGAAGGCGCCGCACCGCCGCCACCTAGCGGCCACGCTCGCTTTGTCGCCGGTCTGTTGTCTGATGGTCTCCACCAGGTGCCGTTCATCGTGCGGCTCTCTCGCGCGTCGCTCTGAACCATCCGGCAGAAGATCGCTGTAGACAGCGCGGGCTGAAGTGTTCAAGGACCCTACTGCAACACAACACTTGCAGAATGCAACACATGCTGGTACAACACATGTTGTATCCCTGAGACTTGGAGACTGTGATGTCTAAGCGCCCCATCGGCCAAGCGTGGCTCACCGCCATCTACCGCGTACCGACCAAGCCGTCGACACTGCGCGTGGGGGTGTGGAGACAGGCCAAGGAACTCGGCGGATTGGCCATCCAGCAGTCGACGTATCTGTTCCCAGATACTCCCGAGGTGCGCCTTGGTCTCTCGCAACTCATGCGACAAGTTGAGCAAGGTGGCGGCGAGGGCACGATCCTCGAGATTCCGTCCATCGACCCCGAGAAGGAAGCGCAGTTCGTCGCAGAACTCGACCGACTTCGTGACGAAGAGTACGCCGAGGTCGCCGAAGACCTGGAGGAGATCATCAGTCACATCGGCCGGAAGGTCGCACGCGGCACCTTCGATGAAAGCGAGATCGAGGACGCCCGCGGCGACCTCGATCGCGCTCGCGCACTATTCGAGGCGATCACCTCCCGAGACTACTTCGCCGCGGCGCAGCGCACGAGAGTGCTTGAACTGCTGCACCGGGCGCAAGCATGTCTCGAGGAGTCCTCGTCAGTGCCCACGCTCGCGCCGAACGTAGAGAGCGGTTCACAGGAGGGGGCGGCCACCCCCGAGGATGCAGCTCCAGCAGTGAAGATCAAGAAGCGCGACGTTCTCGCGCGAGCTGACATCATCGAGCGCCTGCATCAGATCGTCGATGAACTGGAGCACGACCAGCTCGCTGTCAACGAGACACAAGTCGGTACGTTGCCGCCGTCTGCGGTGCTTGAGGTCAAGTACCTGGATCGAAATGGCAAGCGCAAGCTGGAACTCGAGGTCGAGTGGTAGGTCCTGCCACTCGACGATCCTCACGCGAACACTCGGAGCTGATCCTATATGCGCACGCACTACGACGGCCTGACGTCGAACGAGGCATCACAACGACTTAGCGTCGCGGGACCCAATGTCATCATCTCCCCCTCGGGCATCACCTTCTGGGACATCCTTTGGGAGGAGCTACGGGAGCCGATGATCCTGCTCCTGCTTGTCGTCGGCGTCCTGTACTCCTTGCTGGGCGAGCCAGGCGACGCGATAACCATCTTTGCGGTCATCCTCCTCCTCGCCCTGGCCGAAGTGCAGAACGAGTACCGCGCCAAGAAGGCCATCCAGCGCCTGTCGGAGATCACGAGTCCCAGGGCCACCGTGATGCGAGATGGCCTTGCGGTTCAGGTCGACGCCGCTGCCATCGTACCTGGCGACCTGCTCATACTCGCTCCAGGCACGAAGACGGCTGCCGACGCCACGATGCTTGACACCGTCGGTGTCCACATCGATGAGGCCTCCATCACCGGCGAGTCCTTCCCCGCCGAGAAGGCCGTGGGCGATGAGGTGTACGCAGGAACCGTGGTGATCGCTGGAGACGGCATCGCCGAAGTCAGCGCCACGGGCAAAGCGACGAGGCTCGGCACGCTCGCCGAGGGCCTCGAGACCGTGAGGTCTCCGAAGACGCCGCTGCAGAAGGCGATGAAGGACCTCTCGGGCAGACTTGTCTGGGTCGCCGTGGCCTTCTCGGTCGCGATTCCGCTCATCGGCGTGCTGCAGGGCAGACCACTCGATGAAATGCTTCTCATTGGTTTGTCATTGTCCTTCGCCACCATCCCAGAGGAGATGCCGATCATCATAACGATGGTGCTCGGCCTAGGATCCTATCGGCTGTCCAAGAAGGGTTTTCTCGTCAGACGCCTCGCGGCCGCCGAGAGTATGGGCAGCGTGAATGTCATCGTCACCGACAAGACCGGGACATTGACACAGAGTCGCATGACGCTCACCGGCATCTCCTCACTTCTCACCGATGAAGACGCCGTGGCCGCCGCGTTGGGCGCAGTCTCTGCGATCGACGCAACACCTATAGATCTCGCGCTCATGCGACATGCCGAGGCACTCGGCGTGTCGCTCGACACTCGCGGGATCGTGCGCAAACGCGACCTTGGCGAAGGCAGCAAGACCAGAGCGGTGCTGCGAGAAGACGGCACGCTCCTTGTGAGCGGGGCACCCGAGCAGGTGTTCGAACGGTGTGCGTTCGTGCCGGACAGCGTTCGGGATACCCTTGATACGGAGACCGCCAAGGGAAGCCGTCTCATCGCCGTCGCGCTGGCGATGGTCACCGACGAGAACGCGGATGTACCGTTCGAAGAGCTCGAACGAGATCTAGGGTTCGTTGCGCTGTTGACGTTCTCCGACCCCCTCCGTCCCGAGGTGCCCGGGGCGATCACAGCCATGAAAGACGCTGGCGTCCGGACCATCATGGTGACCGGCGACCATCCCGCAACCGCCGCCGCGATCGCCTTCAAGGCGGGCATCGGCGACGGGGCCCCGGCCGTCGTCACCGGCGATGCGCTGAACGCGATGGACGATCAGGCGCTCGGCGAGTGCGTCAGGCACGTGAGTGTCTTCGCGCGAACCACAGCACAGCACAAGTATCGTATCGTCGCTGCGCTACAGCGTGCTGGCCTGAGCGTCGCCGTCACCGGTGACGGCATCAACGACGCACTGGCGATCAAGGCCGCAGACATCGGCATCGCCATGGGAGTCCGTGGCACCGACGTCGCCAAGGAGGCGGCAGATGCCGTACTGGCTGACGATGACTACGCAACGATCGCACATGCGGTGTTCGAGGGACGCAGCTTCCACGACAACCTCCGCAAAGGCGTGAAGTACTACCTGTCAGTGAAGGCCGCGCTGATCCTCGTCTTCCTGCTCCCGGCCGTGTTCGGTCTTCCGCTGCCCTTTTCACCGGTGCAGATCATCCTCTTGGAGTTGTTCATGGACCTTGCCGCCTCGGCGGGCTTCGTGGCCGAGCCGGCCGAGGGCGACATCCGCACACGTCGCCCTGAGACCATGACCACGAACATCTTGGACGGACCGCAGCTCAAAGACCTCTTCCTCAAGAGTGCATTCCTCTTCATGCCCGTATTCGCCGCGTACGGGTATGCCCAGACGAGCGGCATGTCCGTCGACCAGCAGAGCTCACTCGCCTTCCTCGCCTGGATGGTGGGACACGTCGCCCTCGCCTTCGTGTCACGCTCAGACCGCCAGCCACTCGCAAGCGTCGGGGTCTTCTCCAACAAGGTGGTCAACATCTGGGCACTCGCGACCGCGGTATTCCTCGTCGTCAGCTTCGGGATACCTGGAATCGCGTTGCGGCTCGATCTCTCAGCGCTGCCGATCAGAACGGCACTCATCACACCGCTGCTCGTCGTTGCGTGGATGTCCTTGCTCGAGGTGCGCAAGCACGTCAGCTCACGTGCCCCGCAGATGATCGAGGTGCGCGCGGATGCCTAGTCCACAAGACGATGATCTTGAACCCCAGACCTGCGAGATCTCCCCGGCGGATGCGATCGAACCAGACACTCGGCCCGCGTGGCGTCGCGCGCTCTCGCCGAACGTACTGCGGCTCGGGCTCGTCTCCTTCTTCGCCGACGTGTCCTCTGAGATGCTCTACCCGCTCATGCCGATCTTTCTCACAAGCGTGCTCGGCGCCCCCGCATCGATCGTCGGCATCATCGAAGGTGCGGCTGAGGCGACCGCATCCATCCTCAAGACCGTGTCCGGCCGCATCGCCGACCGGACGGGGCGACGCATCGAGCTGGTCTTCGGCGGATACACGCTGTCGGCACTCGCCAAGCTGCTGATCGCGTTCTCTCACACGTGGCCCCTTGTGCTCGTGGCAAGACTCCTCGACCGGACCGGGAAGGGCTTCCGGTCCGCTCCGCGTGACGCGATACTTGCCGATAGCACCGATCCGGCAGTGTGTGGCGCGGCCTTCGGCTGGCATCGAACCATGGACACGCTCGGCGCAGTCGTCGGTCCGTTGCTGGCACTCGTACTGCTCTCGACGGCCGACGGGGATCTGCGCAAGGTTATCGGTCTGGCCGTGGTGCCCGGTCTGATTGGAGCGTTGCTGGTTCTGTCCGTATCTGACCCAGCCCGCCGGAGGCGCTACCCCGCCATCGTTGAGCCCGCAGTGGATACACGCTCCGTCGCGGAGAAACGTGAGCCGCTGCGCTGGTCGTCCATCCCATCGCGCTTCCGGCTCTATCTTGTGGCATGGCTGCCTTTCGTGCTCGTCAACTCGAGCGATGTGTTCTTGATTCTGCGTGCGAAGCAGCTAGGCTTCACGACGACCGCCGTCGTGCTCGTCTACACGTTGTACAACCTCGTATACGCGCTTGCGAGTCTGCCGTTTGGTCATCTCTCCGATAGACTCGATCGCCGCTTCGTCCTTGTGGGCGGAATGCTCGTCTTTGCGGCGGTCTACGTTGGGTTTGCATTCGTCACCGAGACGTGGCAAGTCGTCGCGCTATTCGCGGTGTACGGACTCTACATCGCCGCAACTGACGGTGTCGGCAAGGCGTTCGCAATCGACCTCGTGCCTCAAGAGCTGAGAGCCACCTCCATCGGCCTTCTCGGCACCGTCACCGGCATCACGACTCTCGTCGCGAGTGCTCTTGCCGGGCTTCTGTGGGACACGGTCGGCCCATGGGCACCGTTCGCGCTAGGAGCTGTCGGTGCGATCCTCTCGGCCGCACTGTTCATGACGCTTCCTGGACTGCGTGTCCCGGCGCTGACCGAGACATCATGAGTGGGGCGCTTGGTGGTTCTCTGCGATGGGGGGATGCACATTGACAGGACTGCAGGACATCGGGCTTGTCGGACTGACGTCCGCCGAGGCGGCGGAAGTGCTCAGCATAGACGGCCCCAACGAGTTGCCGACCGCGAGGAAACGTACCCTGCTGCGACAGGCGTGGGACGTCATCCGTGAGCCGATGTTGCTGCTGCTTCTGGGCGCAGGGACTGTGAACTTCCTGCTAGCCGAGCCGTTCGATGGTGCCATTCTCATGTCGTTCGTGGTGGTCGTGATAGGCATCGAGGTCTATCAGGAGCACAAGACAGAGAATGCACTGGGCGCGCTGCGTGACCTATCGGCACCACGAGCGCTCGTGGTGCGGGACGGCAGGCGCACACGGATTCCCGGTCGTGATGTCGTACGCGGTGACTGCCTGTTGCTGGCCGAGGGCGACCGTGTGCCGGCCGACGCCGTGTTGATGGAATGCATGAGTCTCTCGGTCGATGAGTCTGCGCTCACCGGAGAATCGGTGCCGGTTCGCAAGGCGGAGTGCGATCGAGATGTACTCGCGGAGCCGATCGGTCGGCCAGGGGGTGATGCCACGCCATGGCTGTTCTCCGGCACGCTGGTGGTGAAAGGCCAAGGTATCGCACTGGTGAAGGGAACGGGCATCGCGACCGAGCTCGGCCGCATCGGTGCTGCGCTACGCGATATCGAGCCCGAGCGGACGCCTCTGCAGCGCGAGGTCGACCGCCTCGTGCGCACGATTGCCGCACTCGGACTGGGCGCGGCTGTGATTGTCGTTGTGGTCTACGGTCTCACGCGGGGCCATTGGCTCGAGGGACTGCTTGCGGGCATCGGCACCGCCATGGCGATGCTTCCAGAGGAGTTCCCGGTCGTACTGACCGTGTTTCTCGCGCTCGGCGCCTGGCGACTCTCGCAGAAGCACGTGCTGACACGACGGACGCCCGTGCTCGAGACACTCGGCTCCGCCACAGTCATCTGCGTCGACAAGACCGGCACACTCACCATGAACCAGATGACCGTGCGCGAACTCATCATGGACGGGGAAGCATTCCGCATCGGTGAGGGGCCGCTACCTGAGCGGTTCCATCAGATCGCAGAGTTCGCCGTCCTGGCTTCACCGGTCGATCCCTTCGACCCGATGGACACAGCCTTCAAGGTGCTCGGCGAACAGTACCTCGCTGAGACGGAGCATCTTCATGCCGACTGGGACCTTGTCCGCGAGTACCCGCTCTCTGAGCGGCTGTTGGCGCTCTCGCACGTTTGGCGCTCCCCGGACGGCGACCAGTACGTGATCGCAGCGAAGGGGGCTCCGGAGGCGATAGCCGACCTTTGCCATTTCGATGCCGGAATGCTCGCAGGGCTGACCGCCCAGGTCGAGGCGGCAACCGCCAATGGGCAGCGCGTGCTCGGCGTAGCGCAGGCGTACTTCAGCCGTGAAGAGGGTCTGCCTCCCGAGCAACACGACTTCGACTTCAAGTACCTTGGGCTTGCCGGTCTGCACGATCCGGTCAGACCCGGTGTCGCCGATGCGGTCGTGCAGTGCGCGCGCGCTGGCGTTCGCACGGTGATGATCACCGGCGACTATCCGGGGACCGCACTCGCGATCGCCCGCGAGATCGGCCTTCAGAGCCCGACCGAGTGCATCACCGGTCCGGAACTCGAAGCAATGTCTGACGAGGAACTTGCGCGCCGCATCGGCTCGGTCAGTGTCTTTGCGCGAATGGTCCCGGAGCAGAAACTCCGCCTGATTCGCGCACTGAAGACCAACGGCGAGGTGGTCGGCATGACTGGCGACGGCGTGAACGACGCCCCCGCGCTGCGAGCAGCCGATATCGGCATCGCGATGGGCGCACGCGGTACGGATGTGGCGCGTGAATCGGCAGCCATCGTCATCACCGATGACGACTTCTCCTCCATCGCGGGAGGCATACGCCAGGGCCGTGGCATCTTCGACAATCTGCGCAAGGCGATGTCATACATTATCGCGGTACATGTGCCAATCGCCGGGATGTCGCTCATCCCAGTGTTCGTGACCGACTGGCCTCTTGTGCTGATGCCGGCACAGATCGCGTTTCTTGAGCTCATCATCGATCCCGCCTGCTCGGTGGTCTTCGAAGCTGAACCCGTGGATCTGGACATCATGACCCTGGCTCCCCGAGGGCTCGGAGAGCCGATGTTTGGACGGCGAGTACTCACGATCGCATTCCTCCAGGGCGCATCAACGCTAGCGGCAGTGTTTGGCGTCTATCTCTGGAGCATTCTTGCGCACAGACCTGATGAGGTGGTGCGGTCCCTCACATTCGTGACTCTCGTCGTGGGCAACCTCGCGCTGATTCTCATCAACCGCTCGTGGCGGTTGTCGATATGGCGTTCATTCAAAGAGAGGAGGAACCGCACGCTGCCCTGGATATTCGGCATCACGTGCGCGCTACTGCTCGCGCTGCTGACAGTGCCAGCAGCTCGGAGCGCGTTCCATTTCGGTCAGATCTCACTGCTCGAATCATTGATCGCTCTGGCCGCCGGATTCGCTGGTGTGGCCTGGTTCGAAGCGTACAAGGCGATCTCGGGATCGAGAACGCGTGGGCATACCAGCACGACTCGGTAGGACCTCGCGGTCCAGACTGCCGGGATGCGCCGTCACGACAAACGGAGGCGATGTACTGTGGGAACAACAGAGCTCTTGCGTCAGAAGTCGACCGAGTATGCAGTCAAAGAGGCCATGAGGATCCTCGGAGATAAGCCCGAGAAGCAACTGACGCGCCTTGTGGACCTGGCGGACCGCATAGCGACGGCCGAGGATCACAAGCAGGTCATCGCGAACGTGAGGAAGTACGTCGAACCAGGAGACGACGGTGAGCTGCCGGCTCCGGTACGCACCGCCCTCCGCGGTCTGCGACAGACGGCGCCCGACTGCCGCGCGCGCCTGTTCACCAACGCGCTCGTCAACGGTACCTGGAGGGGTCGTACGAAACGAGATGCGGCACTGCGAGACCAGGGCTTCCGCCCGCCTAGTATCATGCTCATGAGTCCGACGATGCGCTGCAACCTGCACTGCACCGGCTGCTATGCAGCCGATTACACCAAGAACGACGACCTGTCTTATGAGGTGATGGATCGCGTTCTCTCTGAGGCGAACGATCTCGGCATCAGCAACATCATTCTGCTGGGCGGCGAGCCATTCGTGCGCTCTGACGTTCTTGACCTTGCGGCAAGGCACGATGATATGGCATTCATGGCATTCAGCAACGGCACTCTCTTGACCGAGCCGCTCGCGCACCGGCTTGCAGAGCTCGGCAACATCTCGATCTCGGTCAGTGTCGATGGCCTGAAGGAGGCGCACGACTCCCGACGCGGCGACGGCGTGTTCGATCGTGCGATCGAAGGTCTCCGCCATCTCAGGGCGGCAGGCGTGCCCTTCGGATTCTCCTCGATGATAACCTCGGCGAACTGTGAGGACATGATCGCCGATGAGTTCATCGACATGCTGGTGGACGAAGGATGCCTCTGGGGTTGGCATTTCCTTTACATGCCCGTCGGCGAAGACGCCGACCTCTCACTCATGCCGACGCCGGAGCAGCGGGAACTTCTCAGGCAACGCGGCGCGCAGTGGATCCGCATGAACAAAGAGGTCTTCGTTATCGACTTCTGGAACGACGCGCCGTATGTAGGAGGATGCATCGCGGGAGGACGGCAATACTTCCACGTCAACGCGAACGGCGATGTGGAGCCGTGCATCTTCGCGCACTTCGCTACGGACAACATCAAGCATGTACCGCTTGCCCAGGCGCTCAACAGCCCGCTCTTCCAAGCCATACGCTCGCGTCAGCCCTACAGCGACAACCTGCTGCGTCCGTGCATGATCATCGACAATACCGACGTGCTGCGTGACGTGGTCGCTTCACATGGCGCCTACCCCACTCATCCGCAAGCACGCCGGCTGCTGGACGAATTCGCTCCTGCGCTTGACGACTATGCCGAGTCGTATCGGCGTATCGCCGATACCGCATGGGAGGACGTCGGTCGAGGGTCGTCTCAAGCGCCACCCTGTGTCGCCGAGAAGACCTGCACCCCGAACGCCAGACAGTGAGACAGCGGTACGGCACGAAGCTCTCCGTCGGCCACCAGCAGCGAGTGGCGCGAATCGGGGTGGTCACCGTGGCGGCGCTTGCTGCCACGGTGACCACCGTCCTAGCGGGTCGCGACGGCGTCGTCGACGCCTTGCTCGCGACTCCCTGGTGGGCGGTCGCTGGTGCGGTGATGCTGGGGGCTATCAGTATGGTGGCCGAAGGCACTGTGCTTGCGATAATCGCTGGCGATCCTCGGCCTCGAACGGCACTACGCATGACGCGCGCCTACGTCGCTGGCAACTTCGTCGGGGCGGTCACTCCGTATGCGATCGGCGGAGCGCCCGCGTGGCTCTGGGCGCTCACGCGCGAGAAGGTGTCGATTGAGAATGCCGCCGCGCTGGTTGTCGCCCGTTCTGCGGTCGCCGCGACGTTCTTCACCGGCATGACGCTGTCCGCCGCTCTCGTGCTGCCGGGCATATCAGGGCTTCCTCGGGCCGCCGTGTTCATCGTCGTGCTACCGAGCATGGCCGTGCTCCTGATGATCGTGATCACAAAGAGTCCAACTCGCTCAGGTGAGCGTCTCGCGAGTCTGCTGTCCCGGCTCGGCGAACAAAGCGGTCTGGAGTGGCTGAGCAAGGCCGCAGACGTCGCGCCGGCGTACATCGGACGATTCGCCGAGACGTTCACTGAGTTTGGACGACGCCCCGGGTCGATGATCGGAGCACTAATAGTCTTCGCTGTCTCGCGCTTCAGTCAGCTCGCGGCCATTCCCTTGCTGTTCGCAAGCACCGGAGCAACAATCCCGGGAACGCTTCTCGCAGGGCTTGTTGCCGTGTGGATCATCTCCTCGATCACCCCGGCGCCGAGCGGAGAGGGTGTTGCGCAGGCGGCTATCGTGACGGTCTTCGGCCCACTCGTGGGATCGCAGTCGGCAGCAGCGGCAGCACTCGGATGGCGCGCGTGCGTCTACTACCCGATGTTCCTCGCCGGGACGGTGTTGTTTGCGAGACTCGTACGCTCTCCTGACGTCGGCCGAGGACCGCGCTGATCTGCGTGAGGGTATGCAGTGCCCGGCATGTCTGCGCTGGTGCTTAGGGCACCTGCGCAGTGAGCACGTATGACTTGATCGCCTCAAGGACGGGGCGCATCCTGTCCTCTGACAGCCGATAGTAGACCAGTCTCCCGTCGCGGCGGTAGTCGACGAGTCCCGTGCGATAGAGCAAGCGCAGGTGATACGACGCGGCTGCCGTCGTTGCGCCCACGACCGCGGCAACGTCGCAGACGCAGAGCTCGGACTGGCTCAGGGCGTACAGCACTTTGAAGCGGGTATCGTCGGCAAGGTTCGCCACCGTCTCGCCGACGCCATTGAGCCCACCGACGACGGGGCGCAGCGCATCAACCTTGTCGGCGTGCACGCACTCGACTTCGCATACGGGCGGGTTGGCCTGCTTGCCCATGTGACCTCCAAAATACTCAAGTGGCTACTTGACTATGATACTGGACGGCGAGTATGTTCAAACACACGCTTGACTGTTTGAGTGTATCCCGCCCGCACCTAGGAGGCAACCAATGCCAGCACCCTTCGACACACAGAAGCACACCCTGCTCATCGAAGGAATCACTTGACTCGACTGTGCGGCCAAGTTCGAGAAGAACGTGGCCAGACTCCCCGGCGTGACCGGGGTACAGCTCAATCCGACGGCGGGCAAGCTCGTGATTGAGGGCGCGCTGGACCTCGACGCCATCAGGGCTGAAGGCCGCAAGGAGAGCTACCGGATCCAGACCGCCGAAGGGCGCTGCGCCGCGCCGCAGACAGAAGAGGGTGTCGATTGGGAGCTGGTTCGAACGATCGCGTCTGGGGTTCTGCTCGCGGTCGGCGCCGCAGCCGAGAGACTGGGCGCAGCCAGCCCTGTATTCATGTCGCTCTACATAGCCGTGATCGTGCTCGGTGGTTGGAGCAACTTGCGCAAGGCAGCGTTCTCTCTTCCCAAGCTCGATTTCAACATGAGCGTGCTCATGTCAGTGGCCATCCTCGGTGCTGGTGCTATCGGCGCCTGGGAGGAGGCGGCGGTCGTGGCCTTCCTGTTCTCCGCATCCGAGATGCTCGAGTCCTGGACCATGGAGCGTGCACGGCGCTCGATCGGCGACCTGATGGGCGGGGTCCCTAAGACCGCTCGCATCCAAATCCCCGATGGCCACATCACGGAGATGCCAGTCGAGGGCGTCGCCGTGGGGGACCTGATGGTCGTGCGTCCCGGCGAGAAGCTCGCGCTTGACGGCCTCATCGAGGCGGGAGCGTCCACCCTGGACGAGGCGACCATCACCGGCGAGTCTGTCCCTGCCGAGAAGGCCGAAGGCGCGGAGGTGTTCGCTGGGACGCTCAACGGCGAGGGTCTGCTGAGGGTGCGTGTGACGCGCCTGGTGCACGATACGACCGTTGCCCGCATCGTGCACATGGTCGAGGAGGCGCAGACCAAACGGGCTCCGTCCCAGGCGTTCGTCGACAAGTTCGCTGCGGTCTACACGCCGGTAGTCCTGGCACTTGCTGCAGGGGTTGTGCTCGCACCCCCGCTGCTCTTCGCTCAGGCGTGGGAGCCGTGGATATACCGTGGACTCTCCTTGCTCATCGTCTCTTGCCCGTGTGCTCTCGTGGTCTCCACGCCGGTATCGATCGTCAGTGCCATCAGCAATGCTGCCAGGCACGGTGTCCTTATCAAGGGCGGCATCCACCTGGAACAGATGGGTGCGATACGGGCCATCGCTTTCGACAAGACCGGCACGCTCACCGAGGGTCGACCATCGGTTACCGATGTGGTGCCTCTGAGCGGCACCGATGAGACCAGGTTGCTTCAGCTGGCGGCGTCGCTGGAGTGCGGTTCGCAACATCCACTTGCGGCCGCGATCGTTCGCGAGGCCGAAGCACGCTCCATAGCGCTGCTGCCCATCCATGAGATGCAATCCCTGTCGGGTCTCGGAGTGAAGGCCGCGGTCGACGGACATGAGATGGCGGTCGGCAGTCCCGGGATGCTTGCCGACAACACGGACTTCGCTCATGCGGAGTCTGCTGTCATTGCGTTGCATGGGGATGGCAAGACCGCAGTGCTCGTCGAGCGGGACGGGGTTCTCATCGGGGTCATCGGCATCTCCGACGCGGTCCGCGACACGAGCCAGGATGCCGTGGCGGCACTGAAGCAGATGGGCATCGAACACACGATCATGTTGACTGGTGACAACCCGGCAGCAGCAGCAGCGATCACAGCCCAGGCCGGCGTCGATGAGTTCCGGGCCGGGTTGCTGCCTGAAGCGAAGCTCAGCGCCGTGACGAGTCTGATGGGCGAGTATGGTCAGGTCGCGATGGTCGGCGACGGCGTGAACGACGCTCCGGCGCTGGCGACCGCGACCGTCGGCATCGCCATGGGGGGAGCAGGAACCGACACCGCGCTTGAAACGGCCGATATCGCCCTCATGGCCGATGACCTGGCGCAGCTTCCCTTCGCCGTTGGGCTGAGCCGCGCGGCGCTGCGGACGATCAAGGTCAACATCGCGTTTGCGATCGGCATCAAGATGCTCGCGCTGCTGCTCATGTTCCCCGGATGGCTCACACTGTGGATGGCGATCATGGCCGACATGGGTGCATCGATCATAGTCACAGTAAACGGGATTCGGCTCCTGAAGTGGAAGCGATAGGCAGTATTCGGGCCGCAGTTGGAGCCGTCGCCTGAGGAATGCGTGAACGGTGCCATTTGCCGCGAAGGTTTCCAAGGAGTATGGTGTTTCCTGTGTGGGAAACAGATATGTCGGAGGAAACATGGCTGCTGCAAGCATGGACGACGAGTATCAAAGTCTGAAGCACGCGCTTCGGGAGATCTTCCCTGGCGCGGCCGTCGAGCTGAGTCCGAGCCAGTTGCGCGGCCATGCATCAGCGGCCGAGGTTGACGTGCGTTTCGCGAACGGGAGTCTTCATCTCCGGGTCATGCTGCAACACGCCTTCAGCCGGGCGCAGCTGATCGATGCCGCCGAGCTGGCGCGCCTTGCCCCCGCGGGGGAAGGATCCTCGATCACGGTCATCGCTTCGGCATACCTCAGCCCGGCCAGCCAGCAGTTGCTGCGCGACGCGAACGCGGCCTTCATCGACTACGCGGGCAACGCGTGGCTCGTGGTGCCGGGGATCCACATCGATCGCCGCGGCTTCGCCAACCCCGGCAAGGAAGAGCGCGGGCAACGCGACCTCTTCTCCGACAAGGCGTCGCTCGTGCTCCGCACCCTCCTCGTCGCGCGCTCCCCGATGGGTGTGCGTGAGATAGCGAACACCGTCAGATCGAAAGACGAGCGGATCGGGCTCACCCCGGGCTATGTGTCCAAGATGGTCGGGGAGCTCGAGAGGCGCGGCTA
>DLMY01000054.1:10795-25549 GCA_002478275.1 Actinobacteria bacterium UBA7524 | reverse complement strand
GGGGAGCTCGAGAGGCGCGGCTACGTGTCCAGGAGCGATGAGAAGATCATGCTTCGCCATGCCAACGAGCTGCTGCGCGACTGGACCTCGGCGTATCGAGGTCGTCGCCGGCCGGTCCCGGCAAGCTATTTCGTCCTCGCGCCGAGCGCTGAGGACCTCCTGCCCCGCATCGCCGAGGCGTTCGACGCCAAGGGTGCCGACTACGTCCTCACGGGCCACGCCGGTGCGAGTCTCGTCGACCGCTACACTGTGTTCGACGTCGCGGACGTCTACGTCAGGGAACTCGAAGATGCGGTGCCAGCGCTTGCAGCCCTCGGCGCACGGCGAGTCGAGCGCGGCGGCAACGTCAACATATCGGTGCCCTACTACCGGGAGTCGGCGTTCTACGACCGGCAGATGTCGAAAGGCGGGATCAGCGTGGCCTCCGACCTCCAGCTCTATCTGGACCTCTACGACTATCCCGTCCGTGGCCGGGAGCAGGCCGAGCACCTCTACGAACGACGCCTGCGCTCGCTCGTGGAACGGGATGATCGACCGTGAGCCGGCTCGACCCGGTCCTTGCGCGCGGCCTTGCCGCCATCGAACCCTACCTCGACGTGGTCGTCGTTGCCGGGGGATGGGTGCCGCACATCTACGAACTCCTCTACGATGCCGCCGCGGCGGGCCGGTCACCTCGGACACGCGACATCGACCTCGCCGTGCCCCGGTCGGTGCCCGTCAGGAGCCGGAGCATCGATGAGCTGCTCAAGAGTGCCAGCTTCCGCTGTGAGTTCCACTCGCTGGATTCGCCGCCAGTCACGAAGTACGTCGCGACCCTTGGCGATGACGAAGTAGAGATCGAGTTCATCACCGACGCGCCAGGCGCGTCCGAGGCCGCGATCATGGTGCAGCCCGATCTCACGGCCCAAGAGCTGCACTACGTCGGGCTCCTGCTCGATAGCCCGTGGCCGGTCGACCTCGCCGGCCTGACCGACGGAGTCGTCGCCCTGACGATCCTCGTCCCGAGGCCCGGCACCTTCGTCTTCCACAAGTCGCTGGTGTTCAGGAATCGCCGGGACCGGCTCAAAGCGGAGAAGGATCTCTACTACGTCTTCTTCGTGCTGGACGCATTTCCGGAGTGGCGAGAGGCGATCGACGCGGAACTCGAGCGCCTCGCCGCGCAGAAGCCGGCATGGTTCAAGAAGAGCCTCAAGAACCTGAACGCGATCTTCGACGGGCCGGAGTCTAGTGGTGTCGATGCGCTTCTCAACCAGAAGCCGCCCACGGCCTTCCCCGGCCTGAGCGACGAGCAGTTCAGGCAGTACGCCTTCTCGGTGATGTCGGGGTTGATCGAGACGATGGAGTTCGCGGTTGACGGCTAACCGGACGGATTGGCGCTGCTTGAGACGGGCCCGCTGCACCTCCGCGGCGCTTTCGGCGGTCAGCTATCGCGGACTCTACGCGGCTCCCGTGAATGGATCACGCTTGGGCTTCATGATGTCGTTAAGGACTCATGAGGCTCTTCGCATGATGCCTCGGATTTGTTGCCCGATTTGTTGCCCAAATACATGGTGACTGTTGGTACTCGTTGGTACCTATTGGGACTCGCCGCAGCTCCGCTGTACCAACGAGTCCCAACGAGTCCCAATAGTCACAAGCACTATCGGGATTCGAATTCCCTTGGGGGCACCAGATTCTAGACAGCCCGTCTATTGCAAAATAGGCGGGCTGACCTGCGTAAAGAGGTCGACACGCGCTGGTTGGCGAGGGCGGGGAGGGCTCGGAAACTCGCCATTCACTCGCCTATTGGCCGGAGAACAGCCTTCGGTGGGCTTCAGGAGTGGCGAGTGCTGCACCGAGCGAGCGCCTCGGTCGTTGCGTGAAGATGAGTCCTTGGGGCAGTGTAGAAGCAGGTAAGATGTGGGTGAAGATTCTGCGGACTGCTCAACCGTGGTTTAGGCACAACGGGTATCGCCTGACAGGGGGTCCATGTGGAGGTCAAAGGTCGTGAGTGCCCGCTGGGCAAGGACCCGCTGACCGGGGAGGTCTACTTCGTCGGGGCATGCAAGCGCGGCTGCGAGGCTGAAGATCAGTTCCGCTACTGCTGGCGGCTACACGTCCTGCGCGATGCGGCAGAGGAGTTGGTGCTGATGGCTCTGAGCGCTGACTTTCGGAACAAGGAAGTGCGCGACTTCAAGACGAACTCAGTGCAATGGGTTGAGCCCACCCTGGCAACCGTCGCACTCGTCGTGGATCCATCGTTCGGACCAGACTACGTACAGGCCGTCAATGCAATCGCACAGGCTGCAGCGGGCTCCTGCAGCAAGCGACTCCATGGGTCGCCGCGCTTCTGCAGAAGTCAGTACGAGCATCAACTGAGCGCTGAGGCCCCGACAGACGAGGAGTTCGCAGAGATTGTTGCTCACGACACGCCCGAGCCAGTCACGCGGGACGTTCGTCCGTAGGCAGCACCGGGTGTGTCTAGCCCGCGCTTCCACACAGACGGCGCGCCTCATACGTTAGACTCGGCTGGTAAGCGCTCGCTGGCACGCCGCTGCTGAAGCGCCGAGGCGTCACATTAGTCACCGCGGGTGTGATCCGGGGGGTTCGGTGATGATTGAGAAGGTCGTTGAGATCTCCAACGTTGGCAAGCTGAGGCAGCATGCGGCCGTTGGAGACCAGACGTTCAAGAAGCTGACCATCGTCTATGGCGATAATGCCATCGGAAAGACGACTCTCGCCGCAGTTCTCGACTCCCTGAGAGAAGGGACTGCAGGCACCATCCTAGGCAGGAAGACCCTCGGCGCCAGCGGCGAGCCGACAGTACGCATACTGTCCTCGGCTGGTATGCACACATTCAGTCATGGCGAGTGGGACTCCACATGTCCGGAGCTGGAAGTCTTCTGCAGCGACTTCGTCTCCCGAGTCGTCTACTCAGGTGATCACGTTTCCAACGACCAACAGAAGGGCCTATGCTCCCTGCTCATCGGCCGCACTGCAGTTGCTGAGGGCCAACGCCTCGAGGAGCTTCGGCAGGAGCTCAACGACGTGAACGCGCGCCTACGTGATGTGGAGGCCGGCATCAGGTCGCACATTCGTGGCACCTCAAGCGTTGGCGATTTCGTTGGCCTGCAGCCCCTTGAGGACGTTGACGCCCTTCTTGATGAGGCCAAGCGGAAGTTCGCCGCTGCGCGGGATATCGCAGCTATTGCATCAAAGCCGCTTCCGACCCGCGTGCACCTTCTGAGCCCGGATGAGGGTCCACTACGCAGTGTCATGGCGCGTTCAATCGATTCCATCTCGGTCGAGGCGATTGCACGGGTGGCAGCGCACAGACAACAGAGGATGGCAGGAGCTGGGGGCTCTTGGTTGCGCGAGGGTATGAAGTACGTGGACGAAGCCAGGTGTCCCTTCTGTGACCAGTCGCTCGATGACTCGGAACTCTACGCGGCTCTTCGGCAGTACTTCAGTGCAGCGTATGAAGACTACGAGCGGAGCTTGAACGCTGACCTCGGGGCTCTTCTTGAGCAATATGACCCGACTACTCTCGAGCGGGATGCGGAGCGAGTGCTGCGGCAACGCGATGTCGCGAGAACGTGGGAGGGGCAGGTGCCCAAGATCGACGTCCCTGCGCTGTCGACCGACTTGGCGCCGTCCATCGAGTTAGCGGTGAACTCATGTGCTGCCATTCGGACGGCGATTGAGATGAAGAAGGGTGACCCACTCCGTGCGGTCGACTTCGCGCCGATAGAGGAGCACCTCCGATTGCTCAAGGAGTCTCTGGGGGTTGTGCAGCGGGCGGAAGCTCAACTCGGCGCCGCCTCTAACGAAATCACTGATTTCGTTGCCGCCGTTCAAAGCGCCGACCTGGTGGGGCTGCAGAGGCAGATTGACCAGCTTCATAATCAGAAGCAGAGGTATGAGGGTGCAGTCTCCTCGCTCTGCGTCGAGTTCTCTGAGCTCACCGCCAAGAAGGCCAAGATCACGGCTGATGGGCAGGCCGCAAGGCAGCAGATGAATCAGGGTATCGAATCTCTGTTGGCCCGATACCGCGATGACATGAATACCTACCTCAAGCACTTCGGCTCGGCAATCAGAATCGAGAACCCGCGAGCGAACCACCAGACGAAGCCGCCGAGTGTGGACTACTCGATAAGCGTTGGTGGCATCAGTGTCCCTCTCGGCAAGCCGGCTGTTGTGAAGGACGTGCCTTGTTTCGGCAACACATTGAGTGATGGCGAGAAGAACCTGTTCGCGCTGGCCCTCTTTATGGCCCACGTCAAGAATCGGGCGGATCTCGCTGACGTTGTTGTTGTGGTCGATGATCCGGTGAACAGTCTCGATCAGGAGCGCAGACTGCTCATCGCGGACACGCTTGTCTCCATGATGAACAGCCTGTCGCAGGTTGTGGTCCTCACACACGAGCCCAGACTTGCCCATATGCTTTATCGCGCTACCGCCAGTGACGTACGCAAGGTGCTATGCATTCGTCGTGAGGGTACGACGAGCTGCGTCCGAGAGTGGGACACAATGGATCGTGACCTCGCCACGGACTACTTCCGCAACTACTTCACTATTGCGGATTACGTGGCTGGCGAAGCTGTGAGTTGGGAGGTTGCCTCGCGGAGTCTGCGACCGTTCCTGGAGGACTACCTCCGCCAGCGCTTCCCAGGTGAGTTCGGCGCAGAGGACTGGCTTGGCTCCATGGCCGAGCGAATTGAGTCTGCGGACCCGGCAGCATCCTTGGCGTGCATGAAGCCCAGCCTATCCGACATCAAGGTAATCGCGAAAGCGACGAACCACCGCCACCACGGTTCAACACATGCTCCCGGGGATGAGGTTCTGAACGCGACGAGTACGGAGCTGTACGCCAAGAAGGCCCTGAAGGTGATCGGCTGACGTGGCTCCTGAGTGCCCAACCTGAGCGTCGAGCAGAAGACGCACCCGGGTGCGGTAGACTCGGGCAGGGAAGGTCGGGCGGCGCCTCAGCTGGAATGCTGACGCGCTGTCGCACAGGGAAGGGGTCGGAGGGTGGACAAGGCGCAAGCTCTCGCACGACTGGGAATCGAGCCGACTCAACTGACGCGGTTCGCGAACATCAACTCAGCGAAGGATGTTTGGTGGGTTGATATCCCACTGTCAGCGCTCGCCGACACAGAGGCTGAGTCTGTTGACCTGGCTCTCTTTGATGGACGGACATCCGAGCTTCACCACCTGAGTATCCCCGTTGGATTCGTGAAAGAGAATCTGGCGGCTCTCCACGTCAGGGATGACGCAGCTAGGGTGAGCCTCGAGCTCGCTGTGGATCTCCCTGATCGGTTCCGCAACGTGGTTCCCGTTGACAGCGGTGTCTCCTTCGCGCCGTTCCTCGTTCGAACCACCTAATCGCCAGCGGGAAGCGCTGGACTGCTGGGCGCAGTGGGTCAATCGGGGGCAACGTGGAGGTTCGTTCACTCGATCGTGCTGATCAGGCGTCGGCTGAGGCGCTCGTCGCTGATCACTTCGGCTCAGTGCGCGTGGTCTCTCGAGGTCGCGTGCATGAGACGGTCGGCCTACCGTGTCTGACGGCCTATGACTCTGGAGTGCCGGTCGGTCTGTTGCACTACCGCCTCGACGATGCGGGCGACATAGAGGTCGTGACACTCATTGCAGTGCAGTCTCGTCGTGGCGTCGGCACCGCGCTTCTGGGGGCACTTGCCGAACAGGCGAAGGCTGCCGGGTGCCGTCGTGTCTGGCTCGTGACGACTAATGACAACACGAATGCACAACACTTCTATCGTGCGTGCGGCTGGTCGCTCGTCGCAGTCCACCTCGGCGCGGTGACGTCAGCCCGGGCGCTGAAGCCTGAGATCCCTCTCCTCGGAGAGGGCTGCGTCGCGATCGAGGACGAGCTCGAATACGAACTGGTGCTGCGCACCTGACGTGCGCTATTCGCAGAATGCGCCGCCTGTCTGCGGTATGCTCGGGTCACGGATTCACGAGGTGGACGGGGGTCGGGATGGCGCTACTCGCGGAAGAGCTCGTTGAGGAGTGGCTCAACCGGCAGGGTTTCTTCACGATTCGCGGCATCAAGCTCGGTGTCCATGAGATGGACCTGCTCGCGATCAAGTTCAATGACGGCGCCCCCGTGTGTCGTCACGTCGAAGTTCAAGCCTCGGTGCACCCTGTAAGCTACATCACCAACGTGCCCACGCATGTGCAGAGGAGCACCGGTCGCGCCTCTGGAAGTGCGAAGACCCGTTCTGACGATGAGCTCCGAGAGGGAATCGCTGAGTGGACGCACAAGAAGTTCCACTACCCGTCGAAGGTCAAGCTCCGAACCCGGTTGTGCGACGCGGATTGGACCCACGAACTTGTGGTGCACAAGGTGAAGTACGAACGTGAGCTGGAGCTCATGCGGGAAGCGGGGATCCTGGTCCACCATTTGTCCGACATCGTCTACGCGATGACGCTCGGCCGGGGCAGCCTCTTGGCCGGGGCGTCCGGGGCGAACCTCGTCGACCTGGTGAACATGAATCTGACACCACCGATCGACACCTGAGGGATGCGGGGAAGCGCATCAGGCAGTGCAAGTACACCAAGCACCGGAGTGACCTGGGAGGTCGAATGCACGCCGACATACACGACGTAGGTGAGCTCTTCTACAGCCAGATCCGCCTCGCCATACCCATCTACCAGCGCCCCTACGTCTGGAAGCAGACCGACCAGTGGGAGCCGCTGTGGGGTGACATCCGTACGCTCGCGGAGTTGCTCCTAGACGGGGGTTCAGCGAGGCCGCACTTCCTCGGGGCTGTCGTCATCGACAACGATCCTCAGCCAGTCACTCGCGTGAAGTGCTTCACGGTTGTTGACGGGCAGCAGAGGCTGACCACCATCCAGATATTTCTGGAGGCGCTCGCAGACAACTACGAATGCATCCGTGATGAAGGCTGCCAGGCAGCGAAGGAGCATGCGGAGCGGGCGCGGGCGATTACGCGCAATCAGTGGGTCTCTGCTCTTGGAGCCGGTGACGAGTTCAAGGTGTGGCCGATGAATCTCGATCAGCGCGCTTTTAAGGCTGTGATGACCGCTGGCTCTCCCGACGAGCTTCGGGCGCAGCAGGCGAGCGCACCCGAAATCCTGAAGTCCCAGCTTGCAGGCGCGTACGTGTACTTCTACGACCGCATTCACGAATGGCTACGCCAGCAAGACGAGATGGACTCAGCGATCGCGACACTGTTCGACGTCGTGCACAGTCACATGCAGGTGGTCGTGATCGACTTGCGTGGTTCAGTCGATCCGCAGCTCATCTTCGAAACGCTGAACGCGCGCAACACTCCACTAACTGCATCGGACCTGGTGAAGAACTATCTTTTCCACCAGGCTGCTGTGGAGGACGCGGATGGCGCCGGTCTCTATGCGCACTACTGGCAGCCGTTCGAAGATGAGTACTCGTACTGGAATGCCGTTGTCGGCAAAGGGAAGGCACGCACAGAGCGCCTCAACGTGTTCATGCATCACTACCTGACCATGAAGGTGCGAGGCGACATCCAGACGGGCCGCAAGCTCTATGCGGAGTACCGTTCGTTTGCCGAGGCCACGGACATGACCACAATCGAGCAGCTTGCCGAGCTGAAGCGGTTCGGTGGAGTCTACCGAGGCCTTGATCGGCTTCCGGATCGCAGCCGCGAGGCCACGTTCATCGCACGACTTCGCGCGATGGAGAACAACACCGTCATGCCCTTCGTACTCGCGCTGATGGGGGACCAGTCTGTCTCACCTTCTGATCGCGTCACAATCATGGAGTACCTGGAGTCGTACCTGGTCCGCAGGATGGTCTGCAACCTGACAGGCAAGGCGTACAACCGAGTGTTCGTGGACCTGCTGCAGGCGGTTGATGAGTCTGGCATCACTCCCGACGCGGTTCGCAGCTTCATGCTGGGCTGGGGCGAAGACACGAACAGATGGCCTGACGACGCGGAGTTTCGTATCGCCTGGCTGGATCACAAGGTATACAACCTCCTGGCGCTCGCGCGGCTTCGCATGATTCTGTTGGCCCTTGAGCCGTACGTGAGGTCTGCGAAGTCCGAGGATCTGGCCTACGTTGAGGACAAGCTCACGGTTGAGCATCTGCTCCCCCAGAAGTGGCAGAAGCACTATCCGCTGGCCGAGGATGGTTCGGCCGACGAGATAGAACGAGAGCGTCTCCTGCACACGTTCGGCAATCTCACGTTGCTGACCAAGAAGCTGAACTCATCGGTGTCGAATGGTCCTTGGCGCACGGCAGAGAATCTTGCTGACGATAAGGGCAAGCGAGCGGCGCTGCTCAAGGATGCCGCGCTGGGGATTAGCCGCATACTCGTGGACTACCCCGAGTGGGATGACAAGACAATCCGAAAGCGCGGTGAAACGCTCTTTGCAGCTGCGCTCAAGGTGTGGCCCAAGCCGTCAGAGTAGGCGCCCAGTGGAGCAGTTCGCACGAACGCTGGTCATTGCCGGAGGGTCGTATTGAGTTCGGGACTCCAGAATCCGCTGACAGTGGCGCGGGACAGTAGGGATAGGCTTCGACTTCAGTCCCTGTTTCCGGAGCTCGTGGGCCATCCTGGCACCACGTTTCTCGGCCTACGCCCTTACCTTCAGCAGTGTCCGGAACGCTTCTTCGACAAGAGCGTTCATCGTCTGATGCTGGACTGGCTCGAGAATCGCGACGCTGATCAACAAGCGCATTTGCAGCGGTACCTCGTTGAGGCCAGCGCTGAACTCAGCGCCGCCATGGTATTCCTGCGTCAGATCAACTCGGAGGACTGGCATGATCGGCCACTTGTCGAAGGAGACGAATACGAGGCGATTCAGTTCATCGACAGGACTCTGCACCCTGCGTACTTGCGTCTGACGGAGGGGGTCTTCGCTTCACTGATTCGTCCTGTCGCGTACTTTGCGCGACTCGACCGCGGGGCAGGCACTGACCGGCTCGATGTATTCAACTTAGTCGAGGAACTTCGCGGCGGCCCCATGGACGCATGTGTCAGTGCCTATCATCAGCTGGTCCGCAATGGAGTCGGGCATGGAGGCATCACGTACCTCCGGCACGAGATCCGCTACCGTGACAAGAAGGGCAACACCGAGACACTGGACGTGTGGTCGGTCGTGCGGCTGTGCGACGACATGATAGACACGTGCAATGCTCTGGCGTCGGCAGTCAAGACATTCCTCACCTTGCACCGCGACACCGGATACACGCTCCCGCATGAACTGCTTGTGGACGAGCTGATACAGGAGACATCATCACCATGGTGGGCGATTAGGGGGTGCGTTGCATCAGAGATCGCAGACTCTACGCAGCTCATCATCTATTCCCACCCGCAGTCGCGCGATGCCCTGAAGATCCAGTGGGCGACTCTCCAGTCTGCGATCCTGGCTGAGTCACTTGCTCCAGGCTACGACCGGTACTTCTTCTCACTTCGCTCCGAGAAGGCCTTGCCCGGATGGGCGGCATTCGACGGGAGGCGTCTCAGAGAGGTCCGAGAATCAGGCGCAACGGAGGTCCACGAGTTCGCGGTTGCACTCGACGGACCCATATTCTACGTCCCGACTCGCAAGCTGCCGCGCTTGTTCGCGCGCATACTCACGCTTGCCCTGGCTTGAGTCTCCAGTGGCCTATTACTTGGGAGGAGATCAGAGCCAACCTCCGTCTACCCATTGTCCTTGGACGGCAGGCGAAGATGCATCGCAACGGGTGGAGGTACGTGCTGAACGGAGCCGTCGTATTACCGGAGGCAAAGAACGACTTGGCGGCGGATGTCATTCGAGCCCACAAGCGGCAAATCATCAGACGCGCCGCACGGACAGCGAGGGCGGCAGAGCCAAGACTGTCACTCGCCCGCTATCTTCCACTTGGTTACGCGCGAGTTGCTGTCCTATCGTCGGACTTTCGTCGCCGCCGCCTGACCGGCTACGGTCTGGGACCAGAGCTGATTTGCACCGTGCAAATGCAGCGAATACGTCGCATCAAGTCCCCCGATATCATGGGCTCCACCATCGAGGCATCAGGCAAGTGGCGTATAGCGTGGAATCGCCGATGGATCGAATCTGGAGGGCTGGTGGACAGCCCGCCGCACTAGCGTTACTCGCTATCCAACCGACGCGCCCGGAGTGCATTGCAGCGACTGTGACCCTCGACGGTTCCCGCGCCCCTCACCCGGCGCTGCGCACCTTCCTCAGGGACTCTGCGAAGCCGTCGGCCGCCTCTTGCTGCTGACCCGGCAGGACGTCCGCATACACCCTCAGCGTGAATGCCGGATCGGAGTGCCCCAGGCGTCGCTGGACGATGTGAGGCGATACCATCTGTCGCAGGAGCGCAGTGGCATGTGCGTGCCGTAGGTCGTGGAAGCGCACACCCTGGAGGCCGATGCTGTCCGCGAGTCTGCGGAAGCGCGTTGACACGAAGGAGGGCCGCTGAGGCTCTCCGCAGTAGGTTGGGAACACGAGATCGAATTCTCGCCACACGTCCGGCAGCGCGAGCCGCTCCTCGGTCTGGACGCTCTTCACGCGGCGGAGTCGTCGAAGCGACTCAGCATCCAGGTCCACCGCGCGGCCGCTTCCGCTCTTTGGCTCCTTGAAGTCGAACCACTCACCTCCCGGCTCCCTGCGCAGGTGTTCGACGAGGGTGCGACGGATGTGGATCGTGCCGCGCCCGAAGTCCACGTCTCGCCAGCGCAGCGCCAGCAACTCCCCAAGGCGAGCGCCGGAATGCAGCGCGAGCCAGACGATGTCCTCGATCGGAGTACCGGCCGTCACGTCGAGCAGCTGCACCAATTCGGTCTCGTCAGGCACGTGGAGCGTCTTACGGGCCACCCGTGGGGGAGTGGCTCGGGCTGCAGGGTTGCGCAGGATGATGCCGTCCTCCACAGCGGCTTTCAGGGCCATCTTGAGAACGACATGCCGATGATGAATCGTGGTCGGCGAGAGGTAGCGGGGGCCGTCATCTTCGCCCGACTCGGGCGGGGGACGGTGGGACCCCTTGCGAGCCGGATGGGCAAGCTCCGTGCGGCAGGCCGCGTAGTAGTCGTTGATCTGCTGGGTGGTCAGGTCACAGAGGCGAATACTGCCGAGGCCGGCGCTGATGGCCTCGGCCTTGATCATGTATCCCTCAAAGGTCCGAGCTGCCACGGTGCCCCTCTTGGTCTCGAGCCACGACTCGAGGTACTGGGAGAGCGGCTGGTTGGGGCGTCCCGAGAGTTGCCCCTTGATCTTCTGGGTGCGCAGCTCAACCTGTACAGCACGCGCGGCTTCGAGCGTCCCGCGCACCTCCCTGTGCGCGCGTTGGCGGTTCCCTTCGGCGTCCTTGCCCAGCTCAACGCAGACTCGATAATGACCCTTGCCGAGTTTGCGGATGCCGTCCCTGTCTCGGGAGCGTGTCACGAGGACTCATCGCTTTCGGCAGCCTCTTCCTTGGCGGCCTTGCGCCGTTCGTAGGCCTGCTTGGCGCGACACTTGTTGCTGCAGACCGTCTTGTGGGACCGAGCACCGCTGGCATTCCACCACGTACCGCACACTGGACAGGAACGAAACGTCTTGTTGCCAGCGGCCGCTAGTGCAAGTTGCAGCCACATGGCGCCGATCAGGTCGCTCACACGAAAGGACATTGTGAGGCCCATGCCGAGTGGCGAAACGTCCGGGTCTAGGAGTGGATCGACTGAGTGGTGTGCCAGCGAGCCAGTGATGATGGTTGCGAGCGCCATCTGGACGATTCTGCGCGTGCTCGCGTCTGCCTCGATAAGCGCGTATGCTGCCTCGCTTGCGATTCTGTCATTCAGCAAGCGCGCCGTCTCGGGACCGAATTCTGCCGAGACATCTTCGAGAAAGCGTGCCAGTGGCGGGTCTGGAACTAGTGCGGCCGATGCCACCAACTCGGTTCGAGAGGCGTCACCGGGTGCTGGTGCAGTTCTGATGCCTAAGCTCTCGAGATCATCTGTCGTCCTGTTCTCAATTGCCTGGTAGAGGGAGACGGCGTATCGCAAGTAGCTGTGCTCCTGCACCCAGAATGACAGCCTGTCCGGCAGACGGCCCGCATCCTTGCGGGTGAGTGGGCCGAATCGCTTCGCGAATACCGTGTATGCGTCGCGCTCGAAGGGCAATGAGGCGAACTCCCAGACAAGAGCCTCGTGTTCGCGCAGTGGTTGGTACTCAGCAGATGTTCTAGCGATCAACCACGGGTCAGCTTGGCCCAACTGCGGGTCCTCATGACTGAGCTCGTACCACTCATCGTCGCCCGCCTCGTCATTCCATCGGGGAACGTGGTCTCTGATCTCCTTTCCATCGATCCACTGTGCCGTGTCTGAGCGCCACCACTTGAACACGATGGCCCCCCCAAGCGTGGGCTGAAAGCGTCCTTCAGTCATCGGAATTCTGCGCTTTCTCTCTAAGAACATGGTGGACAGCAGTTCTTGGACAGCGTACACCTACGACAAGACCTTTGTCCACGTGCAGAGCGGAGCAGTCATGACACTGATGCGGATGCGGTGCGAGCGTGAGCGGGCCGGCATGAGCCGGGCAGCTCTCGCGCGTGTGGCGGAGATGCATCCCGCCACAGTAGGCCAGATCGAGAGCGGGCGGTTGCGCCCGTACCCTTCGCAACTCGCGAAGGTCGCAGCCGCGCTCGGGTGGGAAGGCGAGCCCGAGCGACTGCTCGAGGACGTCGCGGGAGGAGGATCGAGATGAGCGCTCCATACGTCGAGGTCTATGGACAACGTCTTCGGCTGTTGTCCCGGATCGCAGAAGTAGGCTCCGCGTTGTCGCTCTCGCGAAGCGCGGCGTACCGGTCGGCTCCGGGCTGGCCGCTGACGGGCCCCGAGAAGTCGCGGCGAGTAATCGTCCCTCGACTGCTCGATGAGCTCGGCATCCCATACACGGTAGTTACCGACGAGAATGGCGCCGTCGATCGGGCCGAGAAGGCCATCGCATGATGCGGCGGAGTGACGGTCGACATGCCTACCGAACCGTTCGCTAAGATGCCGATGTTCGCGATTGAGGCCGCCCCGTGCTTGACGCACCGGGAATTGCGCACGTACCTCGCGTGCCTGAAGCTCGCTGGTTTCGCGGCGCCGCGTCAGATGCGTGCTGTGGTCGGCACAATCGCCGATGCGGCGCACATCGACCGCGCCCACGCGAACCGTGCGCTCATCGCTCTGTCGAGACCGAGCGACGACCGACCAGCCTTGATCTCCTACCGGCCGGGGAAGAACCAGTACACGCCAGCGGTGGTGACGATCCTGGAATCTGGGTGTGCCGTAACGGCACACCCAGACGAGGTTGCCTGTGCCGTAACGGCACACCCAGACGAGGTTGCCTGTGCCGTAACGGCACACCCAAAGGCACACCCAACGGCACACCCACGGCACCTGCTATCTGCGGAAACGAGCCTCCTAGAGCCAGAGAGCCAGAGAGAAGAGCAGCTAGCTGCAGAACTCTTCTGTGAAATCGCAGAGCTGCTCTCCCGCATGAGTCCCCGAGCGATAACACCAGAGCAGGTTGAGAGGGCGGTCGCGTCTTCGGCGTCGGACCTCATGCCATCAGAGATCAGTCGCGCCGCCGATGGAGTGGCGAGAGCCGCTGTCGTCAGGTCTCCGCTCGCGCTATTCAGGCTCAAGCTCGGTGACGAAAGGGCCGCCCGTGTCGCCTTCTAGTCCTCGCCGCATACCACCGCACGATTTGGACGCTGAGCGCGCAGTGCTCGGCGCGCTGATGCTCGGGGGCGACCTCGGCAACACCTTGCTCTCCGCCTCCGACTTCTATCGGATGGCACATCGCCACGTGTTCGACGCCATCGAAGCCCTGAGGAGCGCAGGAGAGCCTGTAGACGCGGTCTCGGTCGCCGCAGCTCTGGAAACACGAGGCACGCTCGAGGATGTCGGCGGAAAGGCGACACTGCTGGACCTCGTGGATGCCGCTCCTGTGTGTGGCCACGCCTCGAGGTATGCCGATATCGTCCGGCAGCAGAGCCGCCTTCGCGGCGTGATCCGGGCGACGACCGTTGCTGAGGCCGCGGCCTATGAGGGCCAGGACTCAGGTGAGGTGATCGCGGCACACACTGCCGCCATGCTCGCACTCTCCAACGCCGGGTCTCGTCCGAGCGTCCGCGCATCTGCAGCGGTTGCCCGTCGCCTCGAGGAGTACGCCCAGCCGAGCAGCGCCGCGAAGCTGCCGGGCACCGAGACTCGCCTCCACTTCGGTGACGTGTGTGTGATCGGGGGGCGTCCCGGTGTTGGCAAGACCACACTCGCGCTGCAGGCCGTCGACGTGTGGCGCGAGACGTGGCCGGTCCTCTTCCTGAGTTTCGAGATGAGCGTTGCCGAGCTGGCCGACCGCCTCATCGCTCGGGCCACCGGCCGCAGCGTCGGAATCGCCCACGCAGGCCTCAACGATCTTGAGCGCGCCAAGTACCGCCGTGAGGCGACGCCTCTTCTCGAAGACCAGCGCCTGGAGCTCGTGGAGGCAGCGGGTATGAGCGAGGCGCAGACGACTGCCAGTATCAGGTCATTCGCCGCAGCCGGTGGGCGCATCGCGGTTCTGGACTACATCCAGATCGCCTACGAAGCACGGACCAATGAGAACGCGGACCTCGCACGTTTCATGCGCTCAATCCAGCAGGTTGCCAAGCAGAGTGGCGTGCTGGTTCTCGCGCTGTCGCAGTACTCCCGTGCACCTGAGGAGGGAAAGCCTCGCCTGCATCACCTTCGCGGCAGCGGCTCGCTCGAGCAGGAGGCCGCGACCGTCGGACTGCTGTGGGCCCCGGAG
>DLMY01000054.1:9978-10710 GCA_002478275.1 Actinobacteria bacterium UBA7524 | reverse complement strand
GAGCTGTGGGCCCCGGAGCCCGACGACTGCGAGAGGCGCAAGCGCGAGCTACGCAGCCGAGGCTACATGCTGGACGTCCGCGATCCGCGGCCGCTCATTCGGCTGGACTGGCGGAAGGTCCGGCACGGACGTACCGCCATCGACTACTTCCTCCTGGACGGGGCGGCCATGCGCCTCGAGCCCGTCAGTACGGCACCTTGATAACCGAATAGCACGAAAGCGTTGCCAGCGCGCCTTGTCCTGGC
This sequence comes from Actinobacteria bacterium UBA7524, assembly GCA_002478275.1. Lineage (GTDB taxonomy): Bacteria > Actinomycetota > Coriobacteriia > Anaerosomatales > UBA912 > UBA7524. Next base: position 10,465 of record DLMY01000054.1, on the reverse strand, counting down.
TGCAGATTTCGAAGCACGCCTGCCGAGTGACACGGGGTGTACAATGTCGGACCCTTTGGGTAGACTCAAGTCGATCCTTTGCCCAAGGCTTTGGGTCGTGGCAGCGCCTCAGTCGCCGTTAAGACTGGGGCATTTCCTTTTCCGGAGACGGCTTGTGCAGCCCCACTCGGGCTCCCTCGCGCCGAATCTTCGTGAGATAACTCGCGTCTGCGGGAAACGCGGTCCTGAATCTGAGAAGTCCATCATCTTGGCGATCAAGAACCACGACGTATGCCTCATCGGTGACGATGAGAACTCGCCTCTTGAGTCTGCGCCCCCGGCTGCCACTACGTTCTTGGTGGCGAACCTCGATCACTGCTTCGCCCGCCAAAGTCAGGCCGATCCACGGTAGCCGCTCCGCGCGTCTGGCGTCGAAAGCCACGTCGTGAATCCCGAGACCATCGCGGTAGTTCTCGTGCCCAGAAATGGCGTGCTGATAGGCGAACTT
>DLMY01000054.1:0-9886 GCA_002478275.1 Actinobacteria bacterium UBA7524 | reverse complement strand
CCAAGAAAGGGCGTGCTGATGGGCAAACTGCGAAAAGACCACGACCCCCCCCCGCCAGTCGCGGATGTCGACATGACGTCCATCCGCATTCTCAATGTAGGCGCGCCGAAAGTAGTCCCAGAAGTGCTTGATCAGCGCCGCGTCATCAAGGTCGGCGGGAATATCGAGAAGTGGCCACGCACTCATCCGACCGCCCCGATGTCTCGCGAACCGAAGTGGAACACGTTGAACTTCTGCTCACCAGGCGCGGTCGATCGGGAAATCGCAGGCACGCCGAGTGCTGAAGCCAAGTCCAGGCAGAACTCCACCTTCGTGGCGCTCGTCGTGCGCCCGTTGCGTTCGTAGCCGACAGCGCCAACGAGCAGATCCGCGAGCTGCATAATCTCAAGCTCCGACGAGTCACCCGGCTCAAGCGAGAGGATCTTTGCGCGCCCCATCAGCTTTCGCCTCAGTACTTCGCGGAGTGTGGAGAAGCGGCCCTGCTCCTTGTTTTGCTGCTGATCGAGAAGCACCCGATAGGTGCAACCTGGGCTGAGCCAATGCACGAGCATCTGGTAGTAGAGCTTGTAGAAGCCAAGCTCCTGATCATCCGACACGAACTTCGTTCTATCGACCACAATGCAGCGGAACTGCAGGTCGGACTCTGACGCGAACAAGTCGATAAGGGCCCAGTAGAAGCCCCGCTTGTTTGGTGAAAGTCGCTTCCAGCCGAACTCGCCTTGGGTGGAGTGTATGGCCCGCAGGTTGTGGATTCGGTGGACAATATCGCGCTTGCGGGTCTCAGGGCATGACAGCGCGCCGATGACCATGAAGTGATCACCGGAGTCGGACGTGTGCCGGCTCTCATCGCAGTAGATCAGGTATACGCAACCAGGTGCATGGACTTGATGCCCTGTCATCGTGCCCCCATCTTGAGGACCCGCCCCCGCGCAACAGCGGTTTGGCCTCGGCGAGCCTGCCTCGAGTAGTCGCGGCTGACCAATCGCAGTTGCGTGCCGACTACTCCTCGACGACTCGATAGCCGTAGTCAGGAAAGGCAGTCTTCAGCATGTTGTTGATTTCCTCGTGGCCGATCTCATGGCTGAAGGTCCGGTAGTGTTCATCGGTGCCGCGCATGTTCACGATCAACTGATTGGATGAAATTCGGCGAGGCATGCCCGTCCTTGCCAGCCATGACTCCGCGTCACGAATACGCTCCTCCTCCGGCTGGCCGTCAGTATCATCGTTGAAGAAGTAGTCAACAAGATCCGCCCACTCTTCGCTGTCGTACAGCCAGATTGTGCCGCCTTCGAACCCGTGCTCGCTGAATCTCTCACCTTTTCTGTTTGCATCGACATTGCCGAGCAGATCCAGCACGGTCTTGCCCTGGTAATCGCCCTTGACTGAGCCCTCATACAACACGAACATGTCGCTCCTTTCGTATCGAGACTCTCGCCCAACCTACCTGTCAGTGCTGACATGCTCAGCAGGACTAGCCGGGCCACTCCCACACGTCGGCCTTCACGCGCTTGTAGTTGGCGTCGAGCTCGGGCTGCATCAGCACGAGCTCGGCGATACGGCGCACCATCTCGGTGACATAGCGCGCCTCCTCGGGCTTGAGGTCGCGGCCGAGCAGCGCTCGCTCGCGGTAGGACAGCCACTTCTTGGTTACCTGGTAGCCGCCGATCGTATAGCGCCACACCGCCGAGGGCACGCAGCGCCAGTACGCCTTGTCGTTGAGGTAGACGTCGAAGCACGTCTCGCCGAGGAGCTCAATCGCCTGCACGCCCGACATGCCGAGTGTGGCCGTGTGCTCCGCGATCGTCTGGCGCTCGTCGTCGGTGTACGGACGCTCCTCAAGCTTGCCGGTCGACGGCATCGTGATGCCACCCTTGCCGGCGATGCCCCATTGCGCTGTGAGGCCCAGGTCATCCCTTGGGTCGAGGGTTCCAGCTGCCGACGACAACGCACCGTATGCGAATCCTGGCAGGGGGGCCGTACCGCTGCTCAACGGCGACACGTCGAGAAGGAGCATGATTCGTTCTCCCAGCGCCGCAGACTTGGCGAGTACATCCGCGTCAGCAGGCATCGGTATTCGAGGCCAGTCTGATCGAATGGCATCCGCATTCTCAGTCTGGTAGGCAGGAGAGTATGAGATCGCGACAACGTGAGTCCAGACGTGTGACGCGGCTTCAGCCTTCATGCTGCACGCGTTCACGTACGCGTGCGCAGACGTTGAGAGGTTCGGCGCACCAGAGTCCTCCGTCAAGAGAGACTCACTCGGTGAACTCAGTTCGAGTGGAAACAGATACGCGTCCTTGTGCAACGCGTGTTGGTCTGCGATGCCGGAGAACACCGTCACCGGAGCGCCGTCAAGCGCACGCGGCGCTCGAGCACGTGCCAGGATGAAGCGCGCGCCCGGAGGCGTCCGCGCCAGCAGGCGCCCGCGCGATTCATTCCACAGCTTGAATCGCGGTTCGGCGTACGCCCACTGCACATCAAACGGCTTCGCCATGAAGGGGATGATGCGCGACTCGTCCAGACCGACCTCGAGCAGACGCTTCCTTGTGTCGGCCGGGTCGAAACGCGCCCACGGCCGCCTGAGCCCTGCCAGAGTGTCTGGCAGCGAGGATGCATCGATGGTTGCATCCAGGTATGCCCTCATCCTCTCGAGCAATGCGTCACGGTCGGTGTCGACCAGCGCGCCCGCGCGGTTCTCGTTCAGCCCGAGGCTGGGTGGGGTCTCTGCAAGATCTGGAAGCGAAGGCCATGTGCTGTATCCCGGTGCGCTTGTAAACGGGCGAAGCGCGTAGCGATTACCTACATCGGGCTCCAGGGAGGCGTATTCGCGCAGGTCCGGCAATCTGGTGGCCTCATCGAGCAACTGGCTTCGCTTAGTGACTCCCCAGAGGTCCCTGTGTAGAGGGCCATCTGGGGACCTGGCGCCGGCAATCATCGTTGTGATCGCGGTACCGACCTGGATGCCCTGGGTGTTTGACGGGCCGGAGAAGATGCTGGGGTCCGGACTACCGTCGGGTGCCCGCTTGCCTGTTTCCCTGCTATCACCGTTCAACGAGTCAAGGACGATTGAGTCAAAGCTCTCCAGCAGTGACTGTCGCATTAGCACGGCGGATGGATCGGACAGCCAGGAGAAGTTGCTGATGTAGCAGACGACTCCCACACCGCTCCGAGCCACCGTCTTCTCCGCGAGACGCATGAATCTCACGTACAAGTCGTCAAGGTAGTTCTTTGTGACGCCCCACTCGACAAGACCGGCCTTGTACGGCGCAACCAGCTCCGCCTCCTCGTCCTGTGCAACGCCCGCGTATCCGTTGTACGGCGGATTGCCGATCACCACGAGGATCTTCTCCTCGCGCTTGACGCGGTCGGCAGCGTCACGCTCCTCGGCGAACTCCGGGAACAGCAGCGTCGAGTGCATCTGGCCCGCAACGGCGCGCTTGTCCTTCGGCGGCTGGATGGAGCCATCACCCCAGCCGGTGAGCGCGTTGGTGAGGTAGATAGCAGCTCGCTCGTCAGCATCCTTTAGCGGCACGTCGAGTTCGGCCAGTAGGATTCCCATCTGTAGGTGCGCCACCACGAACGGTGCCGGCATGATCTCGAAGCCGATCACGCGCTCCATCGCCGCGCGCTTTACATCGTTTCGCGTGAGGGCATCCGCGCCCTTGGCGGTGAGTGTCTCGTCAATCTTGCGCAGCACTTCGACGAGGTACGCGCCGGTGCCGCAGCACGGATCCAGGACAACCACGCTGGGGTCGGCGAGTCCGTCAGCGATGCCGAGCTCCTCGCGGAGCGCCCAGTCGACGCGTGCCACCATGTACTTCACGACCTCGTCCGGCGTGTACCACACGCCGAGCTCCTTGCGGAGCTGCGGGTCGAACGCCTCGAGGAACGGCTCGTAGAAGTACTGCACCGCGTGATGCTCCTCGAACTTGTCGAAGAATGGGCCGCGCTGCACGCGCCAGAGCACCTCTTCGGCCCACTCGAGCACCTCGGAGATGCCGAGCTGTCCGAGCTGACGTACGTCGGCGAACTGGCGGAAGAGCTCATAGACCATCGGGACATGAAGTGTGGCGGTGGCCGTCTCCCACTGGAAACGGCTCTCCCACGGGATCTCTTCGGACCGGTCGCGTCCGCGAGCCCAGAGTACCCAGGCGGCGAACATGCCGTAGAAGAGGGTCTGCACGAGGGTGGAGCGGAAGAAGTGATCGCCCTTTTCACCTTCGAACTTGAGCCCGAGCGCGTCTTCCAGCTGCGAGCGGAGCGCGTCGAGTGCGGGGAGCTCGTGCTTCTGTTCGAGGCGCAACCTCGCGGTGCGCGCGTAGCTCGCAAGGAACCACGCGAGGTCCTTCGGGTCGGAAAGCGGCGCATTGTGGAGCAGCACGCGCTGGAGGAACTCGGTGAGGCCCTCGCTCGCGTCCTCGGCATACTTCCGTGGCTGCTGCACGCGTGCCCAGAAGCCGGCCTCGGTGGTGGCCAGGCGCAGCGACTCGAGGATCCGGGTGCCAGTGCCGTCGGCGCTGCGGCCCACGAGCACGAAGTCGCGGAGGTTGGTGACGAGCACTAGTCCGTAGCGCTCCACGTATCGGGTCACCTGCTCGCCTTCGGCGGTGGCCAGCGCATCGTCAGCAGTGCCCTTCACCTCAATGGCACCACGCCCCGGGATCTGTCCGAAGAGCGTGTCAGCGCCCGGCTCCCAGCCCTTGAGCTGCGGGGCGGTGAACAGACCACCGTCGGGGATGCCGGCGCCGGTGTTCCGAAGGTTGATGATCGCGGTGACCTTGGGCTTGAGGCCCGCACCGATCGACGTGAGGAGCGCCTGGAGCGCCGGGTAGTAGCTCGTCTCGGCGACACCCGCACCGGAGGCGTGGATGTCCCGCAGCGTAGTGAAGTAGAGCTCTACCGGATCTCGCACGTGTCCCCCTCGGTAGCTGAGCACAACCGGGTCTCAGTCTAACGGATGCCGGTAAGGGGACGGGAGAACGGGCGTCCCCGTCTGAGAGCTACGACGCGGCGGAGGACCGTCAGTTCTGAAACGAAGGCAGGATAAGGCCTGTTGCCACGAGCGCAACAGGCGGAGGGCTACGCATCCCCGGCGGTGCCGGTGAGCAGGGGAAATCCCGCCGCAGCTGGCGGTTTCATCTGGCAACCACACGGTGCGCGGTGGTTGCCATCCCAGACAAGCACGAATTCGGAAGTGGTGATGACTGTGACAACGACAAGTGCAGGCGGTAAGCGAGTGGCGTTGCGGCTTGATGAGCAGACCTACGAGCTTCTTGCGAAGGTGGCTGCGGCGCGTGGCGTGCCGCCTACAACCCTGGCGCACGAGTACGTGGAATTCTGCCTGACATCCGACGCCTACGAGGCCCAGCGCGGGACGCTCGAGCAGATGGTCTTCGCCGCAACGCGAGACGCTTCGGAGCGTCTCGCGGCGGCGGTTCGCTCTCTCATCGCGAAGGGAGTGATCGCGTCAGCGACTGCCACGTTCCTCAGCCTCGAGGTGCTCGTGCAGCAGTGCGACTTCAGCACGGCCGAGGCCCAGCGGTTCTACGACACCTGTCGCGGGAGGGCCGTGTCATTCGCGCGCCAGACGATCGGGTCGTCCCCCGAGGACGACCCGGATGACACCACGTCCTCGGCCGAATGAGGGAGGGTGCGCATGTCGTCCAGCAACCTGGTAGTCAAGCTCAGTTTCAAGAGTCCGGACGCGGCACGCGTGCAATCCGGTAACGCGGCGCACCTCAAGTACATCGGCACCCGGCCGGGCGTCGACACGACGGTGACCGAGGCGTCACTGCTCCGGGCGCAGCACCGCGATGTCTCCGCCGACGATGCGTACCTGGCGTACATCTCGGAACGTCCGGGGGTGGCGCGTGAGACCCCAGACGGTCTGCAGCTGCACGGACTCTTCGATAGGTTGGGTGTGGCGGATCCGATGACCGTCCGCAGGGAGTTGAACGCGCTCGAGAACTCACCCGCGTACCGCATCATCCTCTCGGTCCGCGAGGAGACGGCGGCTGCGGTGGGGCTTGTGGACAAGGACTCCTGGGAGCACTTCATGTGCGAGCAGACGCCGACCCTGGCTCACGGACTCGGGATCCCCGTCGACCGGCTGCGGTGGGTCGCCGCTCTTCATCCGTCCGAGGGGCACCCGCATCTGCATGTGATCGCATGGGATTCGGCGGACAGGAAACGCGGCCACGACACGATCGCCGCCGACGCTCTCACAGGTCTTCGGGAGACGCTGACCCGGGAGCTGTGGCGACCCGTCTGTGCCGACCTCGGCGCGGAGAAGGGTGCCATCCGGGATGCGTTGGTGGCGAGCACGCGCACCGAGCTGCAAGTCGTGAGCGAGCTCATGGACTGGGCGCCTGGTGCGTCTCCGGTCGACCTCAGGCGGCCGGCCGCCACGCCGGTCCCATCGCCTCAGCATCTGGAGGCGCTGGCAACGGGGCTTGAGCGAGTGGCTGCCACACTGCCGGGCCACGGCCGGCTTGCTCTCGGCTACATGCCCCCCGAGACGAAGACGGCTGTCACCGAAGTGGTGAGCCAGCTCCTGGGTGAGTCGACGAATCGGGCCGCGGCGGATCGGTACGTCGCCCTCGCCGAGCAGATGGCGAGGTACCAGACGAGCCAGGCCCCGCTTCTGTCCGACGCGCGTGCGGCTGCAGCCGAGGACCTCGAGCATCGCATCGGCCAGAGCGTGCTCCACGCAGCGGCGGAACTGGAGCAACACCACCTGAGGGAGCGGGCCTGGCGGGCGGTGCCCGTCCTGACGTCTCGCGGGCTCGACCCGGCGTGCTTCGAGCGCGACCGCATCCGGGCGGCGCGGGCATGCGGTGCCGCGGGTGTGGGGAGGGAGGCCACCGCAGTTGCTCTCGGCGGGCGCGACCTCTCGGAGGAGATCGATGTCTCGTGGAGCCGCGGAGCTGAGAGCGGTCATCTGCGCAATGAAGACGTGACGGCTCTCGAGCGCGCCACCGGTGGGGAGCGAGCGGCGCCCGTCATGGCAGGGCTGTCGGCTGCGGCCTACCTAGCGGCTCAGGTCTTCCGCGACCTCGATCACGCGCTCGCGAATCAGCGAGTGACAGATCGCGGTATCGTCGCCCGACGAAAGCGCGCACTGGAGCGGTACCGGGGTATCTGGGCCGGGGCGGAGCCGAACGTGGGCCGACCGGATCGCGAGAGGTGAGCAGCCTGCGAAGGGCCTCCGCAAACAGGGGGGTATCACCGTGATACCCTTTTCTAAACGAACCTTAGCCGTCCTGCTCAGAGACGGTGTTTCTAGCCCCTAGCCGTACCATTACCCGGTCGATTCCGGGGCCTTAGAACGCAACACAAGCGGTCGGTTCTCGCCGCTGTCGAGGACGGTCAGCCCATGTGTGACAGAAGCGCGGTGGATCGCTCCGCTGCCGGATTCGAGCCTACCCGACTCTCGTCAGGCAGCCCACAGGGCAGAGTGACACTAAGGAGGCGCTTGCTAGCCGGCAGTGCCATCAGCCGGGATTGCACGCTTCGCCTCATCAACCATGTACATCGTTCTGCACCCGGTGCATCGCAAGTACCACTCGTAGTAGTAGGTCTGTCCCCGCTTGCGCTTCCTCGACGGCACGCACCTCTCCACTGGAGAACCGCATTTGCGGCAGACTTCGTCTCCCACTCGCTGCTTCGGGTGGAAAGCCTTCCCGGGACCAGCAGCATCCTCCACGAACCCGTCGTCCTCGTTTCGGTCCCGCTGTCTCGAGGCTTGCGTCGCCAGTCCGTCGCAGCGCTCGTTTTCAGGCGTACCCGAGTGTCCCTTGATCCAGCACAGCCGTATCTCGTGTGGCTGACTTGCCACGAGGAAGCGCTTCCACAGATCGACGTTCTTCACGTCGTGACCGGACGAGAGTCGCCACCTGTTCAGCTGCCACTTGTCTAGCCGCTTCTTGTTGACCGCATCACAAACGTACCGCGAGTCGCTGTAGATTGTGACCTGGCACGCACGCTTCAGCGACTCGAGTCCGGTAATCACGGCGAGCAGTTCCATGCGGTTGTTTGTCGTGCGCACGAAACCGCACGAGAGTTCCTTGCGATGCTTACCGTACAGCAGAACGACACCATATCCGCCTGGTCCCGGATTGGGACTGGCAGCACCGTCGGTGTAGATGTACACATGCGCCACGATTCACACGCCTCAGTCTGTCCGGCTGACGCTCTTAGGTTTGACCCGCAGCCGCGGCCCAGAATGGCTGCTATCTCAGACTACCTCACGAGCCGTGGCTGTCGCGGTCGAAATCTCCGCAAGCGGAGCTACATCTTGACTACGTAGGTCCGGTGCCCAACCGCCGTCACATACGGGACCGTCGTCTCGAACCTCATCTGCCACAGCCAGATCACCTCAGCGACATCTTGGAGGCAGCCTCCAAGGAGCAAGAGCGCAGCGGGCAGCACTGCCACCAGCACGAGGATGTAGTACGGAATAGGGAGAACAGCCAGCAAGCATATCGGCGCCCACCATCGCAGGTGAAGGAGAAGCGGCGCGAGCGCGACGACCCGGTGGAGGTCGCCTCTGATCCAGTCGTCGGGGAGCGGAGTGCAGAAATCGCCGTGCTTCCTGAGTCGCACTCCTCCACATATCGTCCGGCGCCACTTGCCCCAGCTCCCGAGCGCGGAGCCCCCCGTTATCTCCTCGATTACGCGTTGGTGTTGGCGCTCATGCCACTTGCCAGTCCAGCCTAGTCGAACCGGGACGACGACAAGCGACCCCGAAGCCAGGGCAATCAGGACCTCTGCGGGTCCGATGCTTGGCTGATGCATCCATGCGGGGCCAAGTGCAATCCAGAGAACGGAAGCGGCCACAGGAGCAACGATCGCTACCACCCACACCAGCACTGCCAGTGCCCACGGAACTCGCTTGCCAGAGAAGAGAACAGCATTGGCGTCACCTGAATGATGTATGAACGGTGGCGTTGCTGCTGCCATCGAGCCCCGACCTTCCCCCTAACGTCCGGTGCTTCAGCTGTGCGCCGAAGCCTTGTAGTTCAGTCTAACGCTTGCCGCGTCAGCTGGAGGCACTTGCTAGTACCTCAGCCGTATACGCAACACCCCTGCGCGCTCTGCCTCAAATGCCAAACGCGTGCCGAATGGTACCGCAGACAAGGCTGCAACTCGACCCGTTGACAATAACCAATAGACGGCGTATACCAGTAACCAACAAACCAACTACCCGATTGTGAGGTATGAGCCAACATGGTCAGTAAGCCGTACGCATTCATCGATGCACCCGTACCTGAGGGAAAGGCTCGCAAAGGACTATACGTCGAAATGCTCGAAGACTTCACCGCTTCCGGACGGAAGTCCGTAATCGTCAAGATGCACGACAAGGGCTCCAAGACCGTGTACGACGGACTCAAGACCGCACTCCGCAACAACAAGCCACGTTTCTCCGACGTCCGCGTCGTAATGCGCGACGGCGAGACCTATCTCGTAAGGGAGTAGCTGGCACGATGAACACGGACGTACCCATCCGCGTCGTCATGACACTCCGCGTGAGCGAATCGCTCGATGCTCGCACGATGGCAGGACGTCTCCTCAACTTCCTGACAAGTCAGGCCGAGGTGAAGCGGGTCGATCCAACACGAATCCAGGAGCAAGTCGAGCTCGCCGACGGTGGCCTGTCTTGGCGGGATGTCGAGTACCAACCAGCGCAACGATGAGAACGGCCACAGCGACCGTGGGCTGATGGTGCTAGCCCTGAGTAAGTGGTCTGCATCATGCCCTGGATGCGTGTAGCGGGTTCTCCGTAGCACCCGCCCCGGAGGGCGGCCGTGGGAAGATGGCCCCTAGCCAGACCCCTACCCGCTCGATTCCAGGGCCTTAGAACGCAGGCCATGTCCCGTCAAGTGGT
>DLMY01000019.1:38000-49018 GCA_002478275.1 Actinobacteria bacterium UBA7524 | reverse complement strand
CAGCGTCATGAACTCGCGCAGGTCTTTGATCGCCACGAAAGATGTCACTCCTCGGCAGATAGGTTACGGACTCTCGGATGATACCGCCCGACCAGGTACGTTACCACCGGCGCGAGCAACGCCGCCGCGCCCAGAGCGGTGACCTGAGTCAGGTCGAGATCGTACTTGAAGCCCCACTTCAGGTCAGGCAGGCGCCAGACAACGTCCGCGCCCCAGGCCCACAGGAACCAGGCCACCTGCAGCGCCAGAGTCGCGATGATCGCGAGCACCGTCGCAGGTCCGAGTGTCAGCCATCCGCCGAGGAACCCCTTGACTCCCGGACCCTTCGGGGCCTTGCGCAACAGAGGGTAGACCGCCGCTGCGACACCCGCGGCCACCAGCCCAGCGAACGCGGCCTCAGCCATACGGATGTAGAAGAAGGTCTGGACGAACTCTTCGGTGTTGAAGGCGGAAAGCGACCATTCGTGCCCACGCACCCAGAAGTACAGCCCGTTGTAGACAGCGTAGTAAGCCAGCGTGCCCGCACCGGCGGCCAGACCCGCACGCCACGACGACACGAACAGTGCCGCGAGCACAAGCAGTGCGACGCCGCCGAGAGCCAGGGCCTGAGGTAGGCGCTCGGCTCGCTCTTCCTGTAGGCGTGAGAAGCGGATCGAGGCGAGCGCCGAAGCGAGCTGATCGGGCGTCCGGGCGTCCCCGAGCACCGACACGGGCATACCGGACCGAGTGACATAGCGTACCGCGAACGAACTCGCCTGAGCCTCACCGGCCTCATCATCCAGCTGTCCGGGCCCGAACAGATCGGCTCGTACACGTCCCTGTGCATGCATCGGGACATCGATGCCCAGGTACGCCGCGATCGTCGGCGCGATATCGACCTGTTCGATCTGTCCGCGCTCCAGTGAAGCAGGAGGACCCAGGAACAGCGCCGGCACCTGCGTCACGGACTGCTCCCAGCCACCATGGCCCCCAGCGTCGATGTGGCCGTGATCGGCTGTGATGACGAAGAGCGTCCGGTCGTCTTGCAGAGCCTCGACGAGGGTGGCTATGTCCGCTCCGACGCGACCAGCCGTCTCCAGGTACTCCTCGGAGATTCCGCCGTGATCGTGGCCAGCCTCGTCCACGTCAGGTGCATGGATGACCAGCAGAGAGGGCTCGTCGTCTCGCGCGATGGAGATCGCCTGCTCAACGTACGTGGACGTCATGTACTCCTTCGTCCACTCGCGAAAGAAGGTCGCCTGCGCCCTGTCGGCCTCGTACAGTGTCACGAAGTCGTCTGGCGCCGAGACGCCGACGGTCAGACCGGCGGATAGAGCCGAGTCGATCAGTGTCTCCACCGGCACAGGGCCATCGAACCAATTCGTGGTGACGCCGGAGATATCCGGAGAAGCTCCCGATAGGATCGTAGTCCAGGTCGGGTAGGACAGTGACGGTTGCGCGGTCACCGCGATCATGTCAGCGCCGTACTGCCGCAACGTCGCAAGCTGAGGCATCGAGTCCGCAACATCGAGACGCAGCCCGTCCACGATCACGAGCACGACGCGCGGGGTGATACTGGACTCCACGGCCGGTATCGGTGCCCCGTCCTCAGTCCACGGGCGCTCCGGATCGGCGAAAGGCGACTCGTAAGAGACCACCTGGTCCCACGAGTATCCGGCGAGCTGATAGGCACCGGCCGCCGCTGCTACGCTGAGTACCAGCGCGACGGCTCCTGTTATCCATGCGAACGACCGGTGCATGTGTGTCCCCTTCACAGCCCGCACAGCCCCAGATGCGCCTCCAGCGCATCCAGGGTGTGGATACTGCGCCCGTTGCCCGGACCATCGTGCCTCTCGATCAGGACCGGCACCATCCCTGCTGCGGACGCGCCGAGCACGTCCGCGTAGTGGTGATCGCCGACGTGCGCCGCATCCGCAGGCTCGACGCCGACCCTGTCACATGCGAGCTCGAATATCCTGGGATCGGGCTTGTGCAGACCGACGTCCGCCGAGGAGACCACGGTATCGAAGTGCGACGCCAGACCGATTCCTTCAAGCAGGGTCATCAGACGGCTGTCCCAGTTCGATATGACGCCCAGTTTCAGGCCCGACCTCTTGAGCCGCGTGATGGCCGGCACCACATCATCGTAAGCGCGCCAACGGTCGGGGCGCCCGAACTCATCGTAGACCGCTCTGGCTATGGTCTCGGCGTCTTCCTCGATATCCAGCTTCCGGGCCAGTAGTGAGTACATCCCTACCCAGACCCCGCTCGTCTCACCCTCGTCGGTCCAGAACGTGTCGTCCTCGCGATAACGATCCTCGTAGTAGGCGTCGACCAGAGGCATCAGCGACTCTATGGCGGCGAGGTCCCTGTCATGTCCCGCCCTGCTGAGTATCTGCCTGCAGACTTCCGAAACGCTCGGGTACGGAAACAGCATCGTGTTCCCTACGTCGAAGAAGACCGCCCTGAGGTTCATGATCCTAGTCCAGGTAGCAAGCTATGTCGTGCTCGCGCTCTGCCACAGCCACCGGCCCGTCCGCGGGGTATCCCACGGAGATGAGGGCGATGATCACGCGATCCTCCGGCACTCCCAGCAGCTTGGCGATCTCATCGCTGACCCAGTAAGAGAAGGTGAGATTGCAGGCACCCAGACCCAGGTCCCTTGCCGCGAGCAGAAGGTTCTGTATCGATGCACCGACAGACAGATGCTTGTTGAGCCTCATGAACTCATCGTCGACGCGCGGCATCGTGGCAGCGATGACGACAGGAGCGCCACCGAGTTCGGTGTACCAGTGAAGAAGCTGGTCATCGAGATCGTGACCGATGACCGCCATGTACTCCTCGAGATAGTGGGTCCCCTGCACCATGATCTCGCCCAGTCGTCTGCGGCTCTCGCCCGTTGCGACGTAGTACCGCCACGGCTGCTCGTTCATCGCTGAAGGCGCGCACGATGCAGCTTCGAACATCTTATCGAGCAGTTCTCGCGGCACCGCGTCCGGGCGGTACATCCGCACCGATCGCCTGGACTTGACCACTTCGAAGAAGTCCATCAGGAACCTCCCACCTGGCTGTCACGCTCCCTGAGCGCCGCCAGCACTCTCTCGCACACGACCTGAGTGGAAGCAGGATGCCCCACAGCAGCCGCGTTCACCGACATCTGAGCGAGCCGATCCGAATGTGTCGACAGGAAACGGACCTTCTCCACCACATCGTCGCTGTCCCTGGCCAGCAAGGCAGCGCCGGAGTTGACGAGGAAGTCTACGTTCGTCGACTCGAAACCGGACACAGAGCCGTGGAGTATCAGCGGCAATCCTGCAGCGACGGTTTCGAACACCCCTAGCCCTCCTGCCTTGGCAACGGCCACATCGACCGCCCCCATCATTGTACGCATATCGTCCACGAAACCGAACACTCTCAGGAGGTCGCCTTGCGCGCTGCGTGACTCGAGTCGCTTGAGCAGCCGTTCATTGTCGCCCGCTACGATCGCGACTTGCACGCCGATGGACGCGATCCGCGCAGCGATCTCCTCGACGTCAGCGGCAGCGCCTGCGGCGTGAGTCACCAGTGCGCTGAACCTGTCTGCCATGGCGAATGCGCTCCGTGCCTGCTTCCTGTCCACCTCGCGGGCGAAGGTCTCGCGGACCGGTACCCCCGACACCACCACCTGTTGCCACGGAACACCACGTACGACCAGATCCTCTCGTGCCTCCTTGCACGCGACGAAGTACATGTCCGTGGCGGGATGCAACCACGCGCTCTTCGCCCCGTAGCCAGGCACCACGGTGACCAGAAGTGGTCCGGCCCCGCTACTCGCCTCGGCGGCCACCATGCCGGCCAGCGGGAAGGTGGAGACTACCGCATCGGGCGCGTATTCGGTGACGAGAGACCGCAGACCCGCAACGCACGTCCCTGTCGCCAGCTCGACCGCCACCGGATCATCCGGGAGGCTCTCGCACAGGTCCTGAAGCGTCCCCTCTCCCGCAGGGAAGAACGTAGCCGGCTGCTGGTATGCGAACTTCGCCAGTACGTTCAGACTGGGCGCGAAACGGGCCAGGAGATCAGCGCTCAGGGTCTCCACGGCGTCAGCGTGATGATCGCTCAGGTAGCTGGCGATCGCTTCTGCGACCATACGGTATCCCCCGCCGAAGGAGGTGCCAAGCAGCAGGATCCGCCTCTTGCTGTTCATGATCATGAGCGAATGGCCGATGCGCTGAGTGGATCCATGCCGTGGCTCATGACTGCTCCGCAGCGGTGCGGTGCTTGACCAAGGTCACCACGGTCCCGCCCCCCTCGCCCGGCGAGAACATCACCTGGTCCATCAGCGCACGCATGAACATGATCCCTCGACCCCCGGATGCGTACAGATCATCACTGCAGACATGCTCCCCGCTGAATCCTGAACCCGAATCGATGACCTCGATCACAACGCGGTCTTCGTGTGCACGAACCACTATTCGAATGTCGCCGCGAGAATCGGCCGAGCCGTGACGTACCGCATTCGCGAGCGCCTCGCCCAAGGCGACCCGGATGTCGAACAGAGCCGCTTCGGAGAAGTGCAGCGGCATAACCAACTCGCAGACCTGCTCCCGCACAGATGCCAGGTCCTCTATCCCCGCATGCAGCCCTATCTCCCTCGACCACAGCTCGGGAGCGCTCGCCTCTGCGGGTTCGAACTTCTCCAGAGCGCCCATCACGTCGTCGCTCGAGCACAGGGTCGGCGCCACGGAGACTATCCTCGAGATCTCGAGTACACGACGCATGTTGCGGCTCGCACCCGCCAGGACGACCTTCCCGTCACTCTCACGCAACCGCCTGTCCAGACCGACAAGCAGACTGAGGGCGGCCGAATCCGCATACACCACGCGCGAGACATCAAGAACGATGTTCACGAACCCCGTGTCTATCAGGCTCTCCAGTGCCTCTTGCAGCGCAGGCGCGACGGCGCTGTCGATGTCTCCATCGATGCGGCATACACCGGCCTTGAGGTCTTCGTATCGCTCGATCGTGAACGCCATTCCAGCCTTCCTGGTCTCATGGCAATACTCAGGTTTCCTGATTCGAACTGCGCCCGCTCTTGAAGCGCACGGCCAGGACCGCCGCATCGTCTCGCAGATTGCCTGGCGCGAACGTGTCGAGTGAACTGAGGAGTCGATCGACCACCACAGCCGGTTCGCCTCCACCCGAGAGCGCGCGCCGCACTCTTCCTTCACCAAAGAACTTATTCCCACGTCGGGCCTCGGTGACGCCATCCGTGTACAGCATCACGGTGTCACCTTCCGCGATGGTCGTGGTGATCTCATCGTACGCTGCTGAATCCAACGCCCCCAACAGCGGTCCCGTTGTCTCAAGACGCTCGATCTCGCCCGTTTCTTGACGAAGGATCAGTGCGGGTGGATGACCCCCGTTCGCGAAGCGCAAGGTGCCCTCCTCCACGTCGAGGGCACCCACCCACAGTGTGACGATGTCGCTCGTCTGCCCGGACTCTGCGATCATGCGGTTCACTTCCCGTAGCGTCTCTGCCGGTCCGAACCCGGCTGTCAGGAATGCGCGGACCGAGTACTTCAGCATCGAGGTCTTCGTGGCCGCCTCGACGCCCTTCCCACAGACATCACCGATCGCGAATGCGATCACACCATCGGCACGCCTGAACAGGTCGAAGTAGTCCCCGCCGATCTCGGCCTCCTGACCGGCGGGAAGGTAGACGCTGGCGGCCTGGATCTCGTCGAACTCGGGCAGCACCTGCGGGAGAATGCTCGATTGGAGCACCGAGGCGACATGATGCTCCTTCTCGTAGAGCGCGGCGGTATCGATCGCGAGCGCGGCCTGCGACGCGAACGTATGAAGGAGACCCATGTCCTCCTCGCTGAAGGCTGCGGGCTGAACAGAGAAGACCGTCAGCACACCCAGGCTGCGGCCGCGCGCGAGGAGCGGGACCGACAGCATCGACATCAGTCCTTGCTCGAACCCGGCCGCCGCCAATCCATCGGTGGTATCGGATATGTCGTCAAGCTTCACAGGCTCACCCACGCTGAACACATGTCCGACGACCCCTTCCCCGGGTTGACATTCATAGTGAAGGATCTCGCTGGAGATCAAGCCTCGAGCCATCACCGTCGAGACCAACTGCCTGGCCTCGTCGTACTCCATCAACGCTACCGCATCGGCGGTGAAGATCTTCTGGACGACATCGAGGACGCGGTTCAAGACGACCTTGATCTGAAGGGAGGAACTCACCGCCTGCGAGATGCGAAACACCGTCTCAAGGTTGACCGCGCGCGAACGGGCTTGCGCGTAGTGAAAAGCGTTATCCAGCGCAAGCGCGAGTTCGTTACACAACGCTTCTGCTCTCGCCCTGAGTCTGCCACCGATCGGCCTGTCTGGTTCCTCGGGGACGAGCATGACGATCGCCCCGGGTTCTCCCGAGCGAGTGACCGTAAGTACCAGGGCTTCCTCGGCGTCGAGACTGTCGAGCATCCGATCGGTGTCGTCACCGTCCCCGCGGAGCACACGCAAGACGGTGTCCCCGTCGCCTCGCTCCCAGGCGTCTTCCCAGGCGCGCAGCATGACCCTCTCACTCAGAGCGTCCTGGGCCGGGGCCAGGCCGTAGGTGGCGCGATCGACGAACGCGATCGTCGCATGCGAAGCATCGAACAGGTCGCACGCCACATCCATCACCGACAGGAACGAGGCCTCGAGCTCGCGCGGGGTGGCGAGACGCTCCGCGACGTCACGCAGCGCCTCGGCCTCCTTGCGTGACGCGCTTTCGAACTCGAAGAGTCTCGAATTATGAACGGCTACGGCCGCTTGTGCGGAGAACGTCCTGACCATCTCCACTTCGGCCTGAGTGAACTCCCTGCGCTCGGATTCAACGACGACGATCACGCCCAACGGATCGAGGCCAACCATGAGCGGCGCGGCCAGTCCCGTGCCGTAGTACAGGTCGGATCCACCGGGGAACAAGGAGTGACCTGAGTCGACGTCTCCGGCGAAGCTGACGGGACCACCCGCCTGGATGGCAGCAGTGAGCCAACCTCCGCCATCGAGGGGCACTGCAAGGTCCGGAGGCAGGTTCAGTCCTCGACTGCGCGCCAGGACGAGCTGCTCTCCCGTTTCGTCGAGCAGGAAGACTGACACGCTCGCCGTGCCGACCATGTGTCCCATCGCAGAGAGTATCCCGTCGAGTACCTGATCGACGGAGGAGGAAGACGCAAGGAGCTGGGCCAGATCATGCAAGGAGTTCAGTCTCAAAGCGATGGCGTTGAATGCATCTGCGACCCTGCCCAGTTCGTCAGCGCGATCAGACGATATCTGACGGACGTACGCGCCTGCGACGGCTTCACCCGCCCTTAATTCGAAATCACCGATCGGCGCGACGATACGCCTGGCGAAAGCGAATGATGCTATCACCGCAAGCGCGCTTGTGAGTATCAGCGCCACTGCCGCGGGGGAAAGAGCGCGCCAGGTCGCAGCCGCTGTGAGCATCCGGGGTTCGAGCACCGCCACTCGCCACGCGATGCCCGGATAGCCCTCGAGTTCCGCATAGCGTCCCGACAGGAGTACCGCAGAACCAGTACGGCCCGTGATCGAACCGGAGCCCGTCTCGTCAGCCGCTTCGAATACCAGGGTCCCCTCGCGAAGGTCATCGTCGGAGCGCGCGACGACTACCAGACCCCCTTGCGCATCGCTGATCAAAGCTATACGCCCTTCGGTGGAGTCAGAGAACTCATCAACGAGCTGTTCGAGGAATGCCGTCCTGACCCTGACCAGCACCACGAGCTCGCCGGCGGCGGAATTCACGCGTCGTGAGATCCACAGGTTCCCGCCTTCCTCTGGAACGAACACGAAGACGCCATCCGAATCCGCAGCATCCAGGTAGGGCGTGTTCGACACGTCACGCGGAGCCTGGAAAGCCGGATACCCGCTGAGGACCACTCCGTCGGCGTCAGCGATCACCAGCCGGTCCACGTACTCGACACCTGCATCGTACTGTGCGGCCAAGGCCGTTCTGTTGAGTTCCGGGCCGCTTGCATCCGCCAGTACCGAGGAACCCCTCTCCAGGACGCCAGCAGCACCGTCCAAGCGGACTCTGAGCTCGCCCGTTATCGCCTGCTCGTAAGCAGCCTGCCGCGCTCCCGCCTGACGACTGGCCAGGTCGAAGACGCCTGTGAGCGCAGCAGCGCTGACCGCCGTGACCGTGACCGTCACGACCAGCAACATCAGCAACGCGAGATTCGAAGCCAGCGACTCCCGTTTGGGCGAACGCGCCACTGGGTCCAGCCCCCTATCGCCGGTCGACGACCTATCAGATCCGGAGTCCGGGAAGGACGCCCGTCAACCACAGGGCGAGCCTCCCCAGCTGTCCGGTGAAGATCAATGCTCCTACCGCCATGAGCAACAGGCCGGAGACCCTGTTGACCACCAGCGCGTGCCGATTCATCCATGCAAGAACGCCGCGCAGTCTGCTGAAAGCCAAGGCCACGATCACAAAGGGCACCCCGAGACCAAGCGAGTAGACCGCAAGTAAGAACGCTCCGTAGCCGACATCCCCGCTCGAGCCGGCCAAAGTCAGAATCGAACCGAGGATCGGCCCGACGCACGGAGTCCACCCGAAAGCGAAAGCCATACCCATGACGAGCGCGGCTAACGACCCGAACGACCTGGTCTTACCCATGTCAAAGCGCGCCTCTCCATACATCCACGGCACCTTGACGATTCCGAGCATGAAGAAGCCCAGAGCGAACACAAGGACGCCGGCGGCCTTGATCAAGATCCCGCGATACTCCAGCAGGAATCCGCCAAGCATGGACGCAGAAGCTCCCAGACCCACGAACACGACGGTGAAGCCCGCCACGAACAGAAGGCTCGGCAAAAGGATCGACCACACAGAACCACGTCGTTCCGACAGCTCACTGACCGAATAGCCGGTGATGAAGGAGAGATAGCCGGGAACCAGAGGCAGCACGCAAGGGGACAGGAACGATACGACGCCCGCAGCGAACGCTGCCGCGATGCCTACCGAGGAACCATCCATGCTTGTGCGATCCTTCCGTGGGATCCGGTCTCACTCGCAACATTACACGAAGTGCACGACCTCATCGCTGCTCTTCGGCATCATATCCGACCGCCCTGATCTCGGCGATCATCCGCTCGACACCGATCCTGTCCGGGTCGAAACGAACGTAGGTGGATCCGGTCACGTGATCCGTGGTGACGTCTTCCACACCATCAAGGTCCCCCAATGTCATGTCGACGAGCATGGAACACGACCGGCAATGCATGCCCGTGGTCTTGAGGCGTGCCTCTACGAGCGCACCCATGTCTCAACCTCCCGAATCCTGGACGAGAGCGGACAGTCGTCTGCCCTTAGAGTCCCCCCGGAAACCCTGCGTGAAACGCATGCGAGCCTGCCAGGTCATGCCTGAGGCACGTCTACGGCCTCGCGATGCGTGGGCACGCGCACCTCACACTCGAGCAACGCGCCACAATGTGGACAGATTCGCCAGCCCTCAACGATCGGGCTGCCGCACGCCATGCAGTCGGCGGTCTGCGCCACATCGTCCACAGAACGCATCCCCTTACCTGCGGAACGCACGAGAGCGACGCTCACGACCAGCAGAACCAATCCGGCCAGCATAGTGGCCGCCCAGCCGAAGGGGGTACTGGCGACACAGAACTCGAATCCGTCGCTACCGTTGAGGTACGCCGCTCCGGCCAGCCCGACACCAACGACGAGCCCAGCGCCGCTCAGGATAGGTACTATCCCCTTGATGTCAGACCTGTTCACCTTCGTCGCTCCGTTGCCGGTTCGGGCAGACATCCTGAAAGTGCAAGGTGTGTGCCAACGGACCGAGCGTGTGAGCGTCGGGCGGACGGATGGTGTGACTTCAAGGACAGACAGAGCGAGGAAGCCGGCTACAGTCCGAAGCGCGTCATCCTCGCTTCGAGAGTCTTGGTCGTCAAACCAACCAACTTGGCCGCCTTCGGAATGCTTCCGCCCGACCTGTCGAGAGCCTGACGGAGCAGGTCAAGCTCGACCTCTTCCAGATCACAGCCCTCTTCCGGCAGGACGATACCTGTCGTCGCCTTCTGGCACGACGTACCGCCGAACCGTACCTCTTCCGGCAGGTCCGTCAGGCCGATCTCATCGCCCTGGGACAGGATGACGATACGCTCGATGGTGTTCTCCAGCTCCCGGATGTTGCCGGGCCACTTGTAGGTGACAAGCGCCTCCATCGCCTCTTGCGACAGTTTCTTGCTCCCGGCCCTGTACTTCTCCAGGAAATGCGCTACCAACAACGGGATGTCGCTCGTCTTATGCCGTAACGCCGGCAGCTGGATCGGGACCACAGCAAGGCGATAGAAGAGGTCCTCTCGGAATGACCCTTCGGCGATGAGTTGTTGCAGATCGCGATTCGTGGCCGCGACGACACGTACATCCACTTCTATGGAGCGCGTGCCTCCAAGCCGCTCGAAGCTGCGTTCCTGCAGGACCCTGAGCAACTTGACCTGAACGTTGGGGGTGATGTCTCCGATCTCGTCCAGGAACAGCGTCCCGCCGTTGGCCATCTCGAAGCGTCCGGGCTTCGCAGTCATCGCACCGGTGAACGCCCCCTTCTCGTAACCGAACAGCTCGCTTTCGAGCAACGTCTCGGGCAACGCGCCTGCACTCACGGAGACGAACGGACCGCTGGAACGTTCCGAGAGGGCGTGGATCGCCCGGGCCACCAGTTCCTTACCGGTTCCCGACTCGCCGTAGATCATGACTGTCGCGTTCGTCGGCGCCACCCGACGTACCTGGTCCAGTATGTCTATCATCGCAGGGTCTGCGGCAACGATCCCCTCGATGTCGTACTCACGATCGAGCTCCTCGCGCAGACGCTCGACTTCGGCTGCCAGATCGCTGAGCCGCAGCGCTTTGTCTATGGCGATCTTGAGTTCATCGAGGTCGAATGGCTTGGTCAGGTACTCGGTCGCCCCGGCCTTCATCGCCTCGACTGCCTGGGTGACGTTGCCGTGGGCCGTGAGCATGATGATCGGGA
>DLMY01000019.1:37166-37896 GCA_002478275.1 Actinobacteria bacterium UBA7524 | reverse complement strand
GGCCGTGAGCATGATGATCGGGAAGGTATTGCCCGCCGCTCTGAGTCGACGCAGCACCTCCATACCATCGGGCGCCGGCATCCTGTGATCGAGCACCATGACATCAGGAACCTGCTCGGAGACCGCCGAGAGTGCCTCTTTGCCGTCTACCGCTTCGACGACCTCGAAGTCGCTCGCCTCAAGGGCCTGGCTGAGCACCCATCGCATGTTCTTCTCGTCATCGACTATCAGAACGCGACGTTTCATCGACTGGTCTCCGTCCCTCCGTCTTCCATGGCGATCGGCAACGATACCCGAAACGTCGTCCCGTCGGGACCGCTCCCTACTTCGATATGCCCCTCATGCTCGTCGACGATGCGGTGCACGATCGTCAGTCCCAGACCGGTACCTTCAGATCGGGTCGAGAAGAAGGGATCGAACACTTTGCTGATGTTATGGGCAGGAATCCCCGGCCCGGTGTCGGCAACGGTGATCTCAACGTACTCTCCGTTCGTCGCCGTCTCCAGCGTGATGGTGCCGCCACTCTCCTCCATCGCCTGCACCGCGTTAGTGACCAGGTTCAAGAAAACCTGCTTGAGCTGGTCGGGATCTGAGAGGACTGCAGGTAGGGCCGGGGCATACCTCTCGACGATCTGAACGTCGGCCTGCTTCGCGAACCTGTTGGTGAAGAGCACCACATCCCGCAGGACCTCCTCGGCGTTCGTCATCACGAACGTCGGCTTGCTCGGAG
>DLMY01000019.1:219-36970 GCA_002478275.1 Actinobacteria bacterium UBA7524 | reverse complement strand
TTGCGCACCTCGTGCGCCACCCCGGCCGTCAGCTCGCCCATCGCTGCCAGCCGGTCCGCGCGGATCAACTGCTCGGTGAGCGCCTTGAGTTCGGAAACGTCCTCGAACGTCACAACCGCCCCCAGGATACGCCCTCCCACCGCCCGCATCCGCGATGTCGAGGCCTGGACATGGACGGTCCTGCCGACCTTGGTCACCACCGTGATCTCGCGCAGCGTCAAAGGAATCCGGCCGGAGAGCACCCTTTCGACGTCACGGCTCAGCCCGCCGTCGTCACGGAATATCGAGGCCACAGGGCGAGGTACGATCTCGTACTCGGAGACTCCAAGCATGCGCTCGGCGGCGGGGTTGATCGTGGTGACCGACCCGTCCGGTCCGACCGTGAGCACTCCAGACGTGATGGAGTGCAGGATCGACTGAGTGTAGTCCTGGATGTTGATGAGCTGGATGGCCCGTTCTTCGAGCTTTGCATAGGCCTCCTCGAGCCTGGCGCTGACCTGGCGAAGATCCAGCGTCTTCCTCTCCTCCAGATCTCGCAGCGTGCCGAACAACACGCCCACGACCACGTACATGACGATCTCGAGCAGATTGTCCAGGCTGTCGCCCCACAAGCTCCCGTACGCCATCTGCGCGTGGATCGCGAACGGCAGTGCGGCACCGATCGCCGCGAGAACGCCACCGCGTCTCCCGAAAACGAACGCCGCATAGAGTACGGGGACGTAGTAGAGCCGACGATAGAGAAGATGCAGCCACACGTAGCTGTCCCCGGTGCTCGTGTAGAAGTGCAGTACCGTCACAACGGTAAGCATCGCAGCGATGACTACGGCAGCCCTGTACTCAGCCCTGAGCGCCCCCTGTCCGGGATCGCGCGCCTCGCCGGTCTGAGGTGTGCCGGAGCCGCTCATCGCCGTCTCCTTGCCCACGATGGCTCGATCCCGAGCTCCTCGCGGTACTTCGCGACGGTCCGTCTCGCGACGTTGACGCCTTCGTCACTGAGCATCTCGGCCAACTTCTGGTCCGAGTACGGATGTGCGGAGTCCTCCTGTGCGACAAGGTCGCGCAGCCTCTGTTTGATGCTCGTCGAGGCGACGTCCATACCTGTCCGGGTGCGGTAACCTCCAGCGAAGAAGTGCTTGAGTTCGAACAGCCCGTACGGCGTCGCCATGTACTTCCCGGTCACCCCTCGACTGACGGTCGACAGATGCACCCCAAGCTCGACGGCGACGTCTTCCAGTCGCAGCGGGCGCAACGGTCCCTTGCCGTCCTCGAAGAACTCCGCCTGGACCTCCAAGATGATCTCGGTGATCCGGCTGACGGTGTCCTTGCGCCGGTCTATGTTGCGGATCAGGCTCTCCGCAGACCTGATCTTGTCTTTGAGATACCGCTTCGTCTCGTCATCCGCCGAGGAGCCCCCTCGAAGCATCGCCCGATAACGTGGTGACACCTTCAGCGTGGGCACCGACTCGTTGTTCGGAGTGATCAGCCACTCGTCGCCGAAGCGCCTCAGTGTCACATCGGGGACGATATAGCCCGGATCGGGGCCCGGCGAGAACGCCCCCGCAGGACGGGGATTCAGGGTCCTGAGGACTGCGGTGATCCTGCGGACCTCGTCTTCCGAGACTCCCAGAGCTCTGGCGACCTTGCGGAAATGGCTCGCGGCAAGGTCGTCGAGATGCTCCCTTATCACCCTCTCGAGCAGTGGCTCATGCAGGCCGAGGAAATCAGCCTGGATCATCAGCGCCTCGACAAGTGTCCTCGCACCGACCCCTGGAGGGTCGAGTTGCTGCACGACTCGCAAGCCTTCCTCGGCGACTGGTTTGCTCACATCGACCAGTGCGGCGATCTCCCCGCAATCGCCAACGAAGAACCCATCGCCATCCAGCGAGCCGATCACAGCCAGTGCAGCGCGACGGACGTCTTCAGCCACGTCGAGCATCCCGAGCTGTTCGACCAGATAATCATCGAAGGACTGAACGCCTCCCACGAACTCCTCGGTATTCGCGTACTCGGCGTTCGGGTCCCTCGGGGTGCTCGTGTCGACGGAATCCAGGTCGTCGTACATCTCCAGCCACTCGTCCCAGGCCCGATCGTCCTCTGAGGCTGCCTTCTCATCGTCGGAGCCTGCGTCTTCGGGAGGCTCGACGTCCAACTCTTCGACCTCAAGGACGGGGTTCTCCAGGAGCTCTGCCTCTATCATCTGCTGAAGCTCGGCAACGGGCATGGCGAGGATCGACAGCCCCTGATAGACCTGGGGAGACAGCGTGACCTTCTGCTTGAGCTCCGGCCGCTGGACGAGATCCATGCCACACCTCCCGTCGTAGTCCGTCCGCCAGGGACCCCGAGAAACGGGCGCCCTAGCAAACTATATACCACGTTCGGGGCGGTTCGTGACCTGACCTCAGACTCCCGGAGGCACCTCGGTGATGGTGCTCGTGGCCGGCCGCCTTTGCACCACCAGTATCGCTCCCAGGATCAGGACTCCCCCGGCTATCTGGAGCCATGTGAAGTGCTCGGCGAACAGGACGAATGCGGCCAGAGCGGCCACGGCCGGCTCCAGCGTGGAGGCGATCAACGCCTTCGTGCCATCGATGTAGTGGAGAGCTTTCAGGAACGCCGCGAAAGGCACGATGGTAGCGAACACGGCCAGATACACGACGCCAAGCAGCCCCGCCGGCGCTCTCACCAGCTCGATGATCGGACCCGGACCGCCGAGGTAGACGAGCCAGAACACGGTGGCGAACCCCAGCCCGTACACCAGTAGAGTCCACGGCGAGAAGCGCCCCGCCGCATACGATCCCAAGAGGGTGTAGAGCGAGAAGAAGGCAGCGGCGGTCAACCCCCAGAACAGACCGGCGGTGGACACGCTCAGCCCCTCACCCCCAAACGCACCCACGACGAGCGCACATCCGGTGACGGACATGATTACACCGGCCGGCAAGACCATCCCGGGTCTGTGCCCGAGGACGAGAACGGAGAATACGAGAACGATCACGGGAGCGAGGTACTCCAGGAGTATGGCGGTCGCAACGTTGGCGTGGGCGATCGCCTGGAAGTAGGCGACATGCATGCCCGCAAGACCGGCCACACCGAACACGGCCAGGAAGCCCAGGTCGCGCGTGCGCACCCGGAACGACGCAGGACGCACGACGGCCAGACCGATGGCCAGGACGACCGCAGCGAACATCGCACGAGCACTCGCAAGCGCAGCGGGTGTCGCCTCGATCGCGGGCGCGGACAGCAGCCAACGTCCGACCGACGCGTCGTGAGGCCCGAACAACCACTTGGCGACCAGACCTCCCGTAGCCCAGCATATGGCTGCCAGCACCGCAAGGACATAGCCCCTCCACTGCTGGCCGGGGCGATCACGCAAGTCCGGCATCGATCTCCTCGGCGGTCTTAGAGATCTGATAGGCGTCATACGGCTCAAGGTGGACGATCACGTCCGCCACCTCCGGGAACGCTTCGCATACGGCGCGCTCGGTGGCCTCGGCGACGGCGTGACCGGCCGTCACGCTCATCTCTGCGGCCACCTGCACATGCAGGTCGACGTAGACCTCGGAAGCCGAACCGCGCGTCCTCACTCCGTGACACCCGAGTGCGCCGTCCACGCCGCGCACGACGCGACATATGGCCTTGGGGTCGATGCGAGCCGTATCGGAGAGCGTCTCCCCGGCATGGAGGAAGACCCCGAATGCGGTCCGGGCGATAGCAAGTGAAACCAGCAGCGCTATGGCGGGATCGGCCAGCGGGTAGCCTGCCCTGACCGCGACCAGACCGGCGATGACCCCGAGACTGACCATCACGTCACTCCCGGTATGAGCGGCATCGGCGATGAGGATGTCGCTGCGAAGCTCGCGCCCCACACGGCGTTCATATGTCGTCACGCCTATGTTGATGGCCAGCGTAGCTGCCATGATCACGAATGAGGTCGCATCGACTCTGGCCGGCTGGACACCGTTGACGAACTGCGCCACCGCAGCGCTTCCGACCCGCCACGCCGCCAACGCCAACATCGCTCCGATAGCAGCTGAGGCGTAGGTCTCGTACTTGCCGTGACCGTACGGGTGATCGCGGTCTGCCGGGCGTGATGCAAGGTACATCCCAACAAGCCCGACGACGTTGGATGTGCCGTCGAACATCGAATGGAAGCCATCAGCCTGCATGGCGATGCTGCCGCTGACAAGACCCCAGCCCAGCTTGGCCGCCGCGACCGACACGTTAAGCAGGAGAATCGTCCACAACACCCGCCGGATGCGCCTCATGCGATCCGTCGATATCTGCGAAGAGTCATCCCGACGATAACCCATGAGCCCGCCCAACCGTAGCGTTAGGTGTGACGCTTGCCCGACATACCCCCTGGGGGTATAATGGTCCGGGCAACGTCACATGATACCCCAAGCCGGAGACATGGAGCCAACGATGCAAGAGATCGTAGAAGCGGTAGAAGCCGATGCGGCGGAGCGCAAGAGGATAGTCAACCGACTGAAGCGGCTCGAGGGCCAGATCCGCGGCCTTCAGACGATGATAGAGACGGGCAAGGAATGCGAGGACGTCCTCACCCAGATCATGGCCGCGAAGTCCGCGCTCAACCAGGTGGGACTGCACATCATCGGACACTCCATGAAGCACTGCCTCATGGACGACCAGGAGAAGTCGCGTGACGATCTGATTGACGAGGCGATCGCCGTGTTCCTGAAGTACTCGTCCTGCATCAAGTAGCAGACTGGTCGACCGCGCCGTCCACAATAGCCACGACCACCTTCTCGACCTCCATCGCGAGTTCGTCCAACCCCCGCTCGGGAAAGATCGCCGCGAAGACGGAGGGTCGAAGCGCTGAGACGGTAACCGAACCGCCTTCTTCGTAGACGTTGACCCTGACAGGAAGAAGCAACGAGATCGCCTCCTCGGGCGATTCGGCCTCGGGGGCGACCTCGAATATCACAAGGGGCCGGATCGGGAATCCCTTGGCAGCCAGTCTCTTGTGTATGTCATGACATTGATGGACGACGAACCCGTGTCGACCCACGGAACGCTCCACGGCATCGACGGTGCTGTCGAAGCTCTCGCTCCCTACGCGCTTGTACGCGTACTCCAAACCCGGTCCACCTCTCGCGTCCGACCGGACGCCTCACATCACCCTCACGTGAAGGCTCCGGGTCCACAGCCTGTATGACGGTCCCCGCTTGCCACCCGGCCCCCAAGGAAGCCGCCGCCCACTCCTTGCCGGACGTCGGTCGAGCCGCACTTGGGGCAACGTCTGTCCTCATCACGAAGCAACCGCATGACGAAGCGTTCGAACCGTACACCGCAATCCTTACACGTCAGCTCGTAGGTAGGCAATGCTATCAGCCCTGTAATCCGAGTTCGACCGCCAATGCATCGGCGCGTCTGGCGCCGATCACCTGTGCGACGACCCCGCCTCGCTCGAACTTGGCGATGGTCGGGATGCTCATCACCCCATACCTCATAGCGAGGTCGCGATTGTCGTCGATGTTGACCTTGACGAACTTCACAGACTCGCCCGAACTCGCGGCCAGCTTCTCGACCTCTGGACCGACGACCCGGCACGGACCACACCACGGCGCCCAGAAATCAACGACCACAGGTACGGTCGCGTCAAGGACCTCTGTTGCGAACGCGCTCGAATCCACATCTTTGACTGTAGACATTCCGGCAACTCCTTACGATCTCGGAAATCCCTCGTGGTGTGAAGTATACCCCGGGGGGTATTGCGAAGTCAAGTCGCCGCCTCCCCTATATGACCATTCCGGGCCCTGTTGAAGTATCATCCGAGTCAGCCGTGAACAGAGATGAGGTGTGGTGCTCGCACTCTGGTGGACATTGGTGTTCGTGGGCGCCCTCGCCGGAGGCATCACGTTCGTCGGCCTACTAGCGCTCAAGCGCTTCACCGAGGCACTCATGGCCATACTCAGCCTTCTCGGGGTCGCCATCTCTGTTTGGGCCACCACCGAAGTAGTGGACCATGTCGGGCGTCCGGAGGTCATCGTCATCGCTGTGGTATTCGGCGGCGCGTCCTTCGTGGGGGGCTTCGGGCTGGGCTCCGCGCTTCTGCAGAACCTCTGGAAACACGCCCACCGCATAGCCCTCCCGGACCACCGGCCGGTGAAGCCGGAGAGTGTCTCGGTGCTACTGTTCGCACCAGTGGAACCCGAGTACTACGAGCCAGCCGCCGTCGCAGCTGAGTTCGAGGAGCTCGCCTCATCAGGCATGCCGGAAGCGACCATCGGGATCATGCCGTTCCTCTTCGCGGCCGAGAAAGCACGCTACCGCGCGCTGGGCGGTAGGAGTCCCTCCCCGGGGCAAGCCCGTGAACTCGCAGAGAGGATCGAGCGTCTCCTCCTCCCTGACTCCCGCTTCGCCAACGTGCAGCTCGTAACGGACCTGGGTTCAGATACGCTCGATCAGGCCGTCAAACACCATGCCGAGCACGACACGGACCACATCATCGTCGCCCCGGTGACGATCGGCGAGTCCTACGCCCTGGACCGCGCGAAGTCCGCGGTCGGTTCCCTGCATCCCGAGCAGCACGGTCTTGAGGTCACTTACACGCCCACACTCTGGGGTTGCGAGGACCTCGCCAAGCTCGTGGCCGATCAGGTCCGTTCGTCAGCATGTGAACCCGAACACACCGGAGTCGCACTGGTGATGCACGGTCAACCCGAGACCCGCGAACGCACCCACAACACCTATGACGTGGAGGAGAACGCCTTCTGCAACAGGGTCAGGATGCTGCTTGCGGATGGAGGGATACCCGAACAGCGGATTCGCCTGTGCTTCCTGGAATGGCGAGAGCCCGATGTCACGGAAACCGTCCGTCACCTGGCTGCACTGGGTTCCAGGCGCGTCCTGGTCATCCCCGCTTGCTTCCCGTTCGATACCGTCACGACAAGGCTCGATCTCGCCGTGGCAATCAAGCAGGCACGCGTCGAGGACCACGTGGACACGATCACGGTCGGCGTATGGGGCACTCAACCGGAGACCGCGCGAATACTGGCGGAGTGGATCACGGATGCGAGCAGGTGCGTGGTCGAGAAGGACTGAGGACCGTCAGTCGCGGGCCTCGCAACGCTCCCAGTTCCACGCATGCTGAAGCCGGATCCTGCGAACGCTGCGAGCGTAACGTAGTGCCACCGACAGACCGCCCCGGCCCGTCTCCGCACGAGTCTCCAGCGCCTCGATGCTGCGACGCAGGTCCTCGGCGGTCGTTCCCCTGAACACCGTATAACCGGTCCCTACGCCTTGAAGCACATGAGCATCCGACCCGCCGGTAGCGGCGATGCCCTGTCCCCCTGTGAACATCTTGGCAGCCACCCTGTTGGCCCAGCCGAGATACGGGATCGAGTTATAGACCTCAAGCGCCTGGAAAGCGAGTTCGTTAACGGTAGCTGCGAACACGCTACGCCCGAACGGGCCGAAGATGCCCCGGTTCGAGAACGGGTGCGGAACGATCGCTATCCCGCCCTGGTCGGCGATCCTGCCGAGCGTCTCGGTCACGCTCAGGCCGGCAGGGATGGGGTGCTCGAGGAACAGTCCGATGATATGCCCGGACGCCGTCGATATCTCCTCGCCGACAATGACCTCGAAGTCGTACATCTCCTCGAGCGACTTGGCGAACAGCGCTCCTTCTATGGTGTTGTGGTCGGTGATGGCGATGACCTTGAGATCTGTGTTCTCCTGCACGTGCTCCATGATCTCAGGAATCCTTGCGAGGCCATCGCTGTGGTTGGAGTGGATGTGCAGGTCGGCCTTACTCCAGATCTCGTTCACGCGTGATCCCTCTCGAAACATGCCGTTCGCCTCTCGAACGGCGTACTACGGCGACTCGGTGCAAATCCCGTGCCTTGTCCCCTACGCGACCTTGTCGAGCCTGGCCACGACATATTCATCGGCACCGCCAGGCGCGTCCGCCACTGGCTCCCGATGAACGGTCACTGCTGCCGGTATCGTGGACGAAGTCGCGCTACCCGCTCACCCAGTATACGACGCCCACTCACCTAAGCGGTAGACGCCCTCCTTCAGGCGCTCCAGCGACGTCGCGTAACTCACCCTGATGAAGCCCTCGCCCCCCGGGCCGAAATCGATGCCGGGAGCCACCGCCACACCCGCTTCCTCAAGCAGTCTGCGGGAAAGCTCGAGTGAGTCCTGACCCCAGGCGCGAGCGTCCGCGAACACGTAGAACGCACCAGCCGGTTCGGTCTCGACTCGCAGACCGATCTCCCGCAGCGCAGGGACGAGATACCGTCGCCGCGCGTCGTACACGGCGTTCATCCGGGTGACATCGCCTCCCACATCACGCAGGGCGACGATACCCGCTGCCTGCACGAAGTGGTTTGCACACAGGAAGAAGTTCTGCTGCATCACCTCACAAGCGCGGACGAAGCCGGCAGGAGCGATCAAGTAGCCGAGTCTCCAGCCCGTCATCGCATAGGCTTTCGAGAAACCGTTCAGGACGAATGCCCTGTCAGTGTATTGCAGGATGGAGTGCTCCTCGCCAAGGAACTGAAGGCCGTGGTATATCTCGTCGCTCGCGATCCAGATCCCGAACTCCTCGGCGAGCTGAGCCAGTGCCGCAAGGTCCTCCGCCGGCAGCACGGCTCCGGTGGGATTAGCCGGGGAGTTGACCATGATGACGCGCGTCCGGGGCGTGATGGCGGCCCGCACCTCATCGATCCGGAAACGGAAGCCCTCATCGGCCCTGACCGGTACGTGCACCGGTCTTCCCCCCAGGAAGTTGACGTAATTCGGATAGGCCGGATAGCAGGGGTCGCTCAGGATGACTTCGTCTCCCGGATCGAGCGCCGCCCCGAACATCAGAAGCATCGCAGGTGAGGTCCCCTGGGTCACGATGATATCTTCCGGCGAGATCTCAGCCGTGTACCGTTCGAGGTAGTGCGCCGCGATCGCCTCACGCAACTCAGGCAAACCCTTTGACTGTGTGTAACCGGTGTCGCCGTGCTCCATCGCCGCTTCAGCGGCGCGCGTCACCGCCTCAGGCGTCGGCAGGTCAGGATCTCCGATCTCCAGCCTGACGATGTCCTTGCCGCTCGCGGCGAGCTCCTTGGCGCGCGCAACGATATCCATGACCACGAACGGTCGCATCGCCTGAGCTCTCATGGACAGACTCATGAATCCCGCCTCTCTGATGCGCCCTGGCCGGCGCGGTGCTCTGCACGCGCGGAGTACAACCGCGCAAGTGACATGCCGAGGAGTTCCACACGCCGCAGGTCCCCGAATCCGGCTTCACGGGTTCTCACGATCTCGTGTGGGGGTTCAGCC
Source organism: Actinobacteria bacterium UBA7524 (assembly GCA_002478275.1). GTDB lineage: Bacteria > Actinomycetota > Coriobacteriia > Anaerosomatales > UBA912 > UBA7524. The sequence goes on along the minus strand of DLMY01000019.1, from coordinate 27,673 downwards.
TGATACTCGAGTCCGAGTTCATCCGCGCGCTCCCACAGATCGGTACCCGGCAAGACGTGCAGTGTGGATATCTGTATCTTGCCCGGGTCCAGTGACAGCACGAATTCCAGGCCCGCCACGACGTCCTCCACACTGTCGCCGGGGAGACCTGCGATCAGATCGCACTCAACCTTCATGCCGTGGTCACGACAAGCTTCGACACCAGCGGCGAAACGCTCGGGGTCGAACCCCCGCTGACACGTTTCGAGCGCAGAGCGTCCCACCGATTGCGGTCCTGTCTCGACGCTGCGCACGCCCGCCCTGGCAAGCATCTCGGCCTCTTGGGGTCCGATCTTCTCGATGTCCACTTCAACGGTGTGCAGCCTGACCCCGCGCCGGGCATAAGGCTGAAGAGTGCTGGTCAGCCATGCGAGGCGATCGGGTGTGAGGTTGAACACGGGATCCACGAATGAGAACGACCTGGTCCGGTCCGCACCGGCGACCGCCTCGATCTCGGCGCTCACCCGTTCCCGGGAGAAGCGACGGACCCTTCCGTAGCCTTTGCCTTCGTAGCAGTATCCGCAATGATGCGGACAACCCCGGTACGTCTCGATGTACGTCGCGCCATCGACCGGCTCAAGAACCCCCGTCAGATACGGTGAAGGGATGGAGTCCAAGTCAGAGATCAGGGGCCTGTCTTGTGCCGACACGACCCGGTCCCCGTCGCGCGCGGTCACACCTTCGACACGGTGGAGCGGTTTGTCTGTGAGCAGGGCGTGAAGCAGCTCGGCGAAGGTCTCCTCGCCCTCTCCACGTACCACGGCGTCCACGTATGGGTGATCAGTCAGGATATCCTCGGCGAGAGGTCCGGCTTCCGGTCCTCCGAGCACGATGCACGTCCCGGGGCAGATGGTCTTGAGCAGTCTGGCTGCCTCGTAGACCGCCCTCGCGTTGAAACACATGACCGAGAAACCAACCACGTCAGGGGCGATGGTCTCAAGACGGTACGCAACCCACCACGGGTCGGTCTGCGCATCGAGCGCCAGGGTCGTGAAGCCCACCCTGCCCGACAGGCGGCGGTCATCATGGGCGTATGCGCGCAGATAGCCCAGAGCGAGGGAGTGATACCCCGGCCAGCTCATGTCCACAAGCGCGACCCCGAGTTCGGGTTGGCGCTCGAGGGTACGAAAGGTCATCTGTCATCACCCACGATAGCGACCGGCGAACAAAGGAACAGGGCCGGGAGATCTGGCGAGACGGAATCCGGCGGTCCCGCAACGGACGTCCATACACCATTGGCCACGCCGGTGTCGCACGCTCCCTGAAGCCAGAGCCGCGACGTTGCAGTGTCGAGATCGCTATTCAGTTCCAGACGGACCGCAACGGCTTGTTCGCGGGCAAAGACCGCGACGATCTCGGGTAGACGGGCGATGTTGTGGCGACAGACCGGTACGCAACCCACCACGGCGACTTCTCGACGCTCTGCCGCCCCGGCTGCTATGAAGGCCCGAAGACCCCTGAGTGCCTCGTCGAACGCACCGGTGGCGCTGGCAAGCGTGTCATGGCTGGCGGCATCGGGCCCCAGAAGCACGGCATGCAGTTGCGTCACGCCCGACGCGACCGCTCCTCGAGCGTTGCCTCCGATCCCCAGACCGCGAGCATCACTCCTGAGTGCGAGGCGCTCGATTCCTCTGTGAATCGCAGCGGTGACGATAGCAGGAAGGTCAGGGTGCTTGAGCGGTTCGTACCCGGTGAGCACGACATTCGGGCCCGGACCGGCCTGCCATTCATCACAAATCACTGCGATTCGGTCGGCGACCTGCTCGGCAGGATGATGGTGGGCACCTGACGCTGGCACCGGCACACACCGGGTGCAGGACAGAACGCCCCCTTCACCGATGATGACCTGGACGAACGGCAACATGCGTAGATCGACTCCTTTCAGCTCATACAGGATAGCCCAACCGGCTGTTGAAGCATGTAGTCCCTCGTGCGACCATGAGGCCTGCAGCACAATCGGGACGATACCGGCACAGGAGACGCATGGAAACGGAAACGGCGAACCGCACCTCGCTCGCCGCGTACGGCGGCGTGATCGCCGTGGCGGTCGGTCTCCTGTTGGCCATTCGAGCGACGTTCGGCTATCCGCTGTTCCATGCCACCGCTGAGCTTTTCGGCATCGCCGTGGCTGGCGGTACCTTCATGGTCACCTGGAACGCACGCCGCTACATCTCGAACGGAGCCCTGATCGTCATCGGCGTCGCGTTCCTCTTCTCCGCGGGCGTCGACGTGTTACACACATTGGCTTACCGGGGAGTCAACGTCTTTCCCGAACAAAGCACCGATCTGCCCACCCAGTTATGGCTCATCGGCCGCTACCTGCAATCCTCCGCGATACTGATGGCCCCGATGTTCGTGAGACGCAAAGTCAGCCCTGCGGTGGTCTTCTACTCGTACGCCGCCGTGACCACCATGCTTCTGTCCTCGGTGTTCGTGTTCGACATCTTCCCGCAGGCCTTCTCAGAGCAACACGGCCTGACCGGCTTCAAGATCGCCAGCGAGTGGTTCATCATCATGCTGCTGCTTGTCGGTCTCGTGCTGCTGTCACGGAACAAAGCTCACTTCGACAACGACGTGTTCTACTCGCTCGCTGCTTCCGTAGTGCTCTTCGTGATCGCAGAATTCGCATTCACCCTCTACACAGACCCCTTCGGCACCGCGAATCTGGTGGGTCACCTGCTCAGAGTCGCGGCGTTCGTCCTTATATATCGCGCAATCATCGAGACCGCCTTCGTCAGACCCTACGGCATCCTCTTCCGCGAATTATCGCAGACAGCTGAAGCACTCAACGAGAGCGAGCGCCGCTTCCGCTCGACCTTCGAGCAGGCCACGTTGGGCATCGCTCACGTCTCGCTCAAGGGCGAATGGCTACTGATCAACAAGAGGCTCGCGGAGATCACCGGCTACTCGATCGATGAGCTCAACCGCCTGCGTCCCGACGAGATCACGCACCCGGACGACCTGCAGACGGAGAACGCGCTGATCGAGCGTCTCCTGACCGGTGAATCAGACGGTTACCGTCTCGAAAAGCGCTATCTGCGCAAGGACGGCACGACCGTGTGGGTCAACATCAGCCGGATGCTCGTCCATGACGAGGATGGGGCGCCACGCTATTTCGCCGCGATCGTGGAGGACATTTCAGCCCGCAAGATCGCCGAGGAACACCTGCGGCGCTCTCGAGACCTCAACGCGGCGCTGGCCGTGATCGACCGAGCCATCAACTCGACCTTCGACATCGATGAGATGCTCAGGCGCGTCGTCTCGGAAGGGGGAGTCGCCCTCGATGCGGAAAGCGCCTGCGTGACCATCAAGCGTGGAGATGTGTGGGTCGCACGCCACACCTGGCACTTCCCGGAAGACATCATCGGAGAGGTATTCGGTGACGAGGACGTCCCTCACGCGGCGGAAGCGGCCAGGCTCGGTGAGCCGGTCTGTGTCCACGATGCGGCAAACGACGGGAGAGTCAACCCTGCGGCTATGCAGCGCTTCGGCATCCGATCCGTGATAACGATCCCCTTGTCCTTCCGTGACCAGGACATCGGGACACTTTACTTCAACTACCACACCCGGACGCACAGATTCGACAGCGACGAGATGGACTTCGCGGCAAAACTCGCGAGCTCTCTCGCGCTCGCGATCCAGAACGCAAGGTTGTACTCGATCGAGCGAGACACCGTCGACCATCTGCAAAGCTCCCTGTTGCGCATCGAAGACGACGTCCCGGGACTCAACGTCGCCAGTGCATACTACAGCGCCACACAACTCACCCGCATCGGAGGCGACTTCTACGACCTGTTCACGCTGGGAGATGGCCTGGTGGCTTTCGTGATCGGCGACGTCGCCGGCAAGGGTCTGGAGGCGGCCGCGATCACGCAGACGGCCAAGAGCACGCTGCGCGCGTTCGCATACGAATGGAACGGTGAACCCGGCAAGGTGCTGACGATGGCGAATCGGGCGCTCAGCTGTCAACTTGAGGAAGAGCGCTTCATCACAGGTATCTTCGGGATCATCGATACGCGCACGGGTGATCTACGCCTCGCATGCGCCGGTCACCCCGCGCCCATCGTCTGCGGAGAAGCAGCATGTGCGGCCAACGAGATCGTCCGCAACCCGCCGCTCGCGGTCTACCCCGACCTGGAATTCAAGGAGTACCACACAGCCCTTCATCCCGGAGAGCGATTGGTGCTCTTCAGTGACGGACTCATCGACGCGAGGCGGGGAACGCATCTCCTCGGCGAAGAGAAGGTGCAAGACATACTGGTCGACCTCGGGGATGCGCCGCCGCAGATCATCGTCCGGGTACTGCTCGACGCCGCGCAAGCACATTCGGACGGCAACCCACCCGACGACATCGCGATCCTCGCGATCCGTTATGAGGGTCCGCCGGACTAGCGCCTGCAGAACACGAAAGCGGCCCCTCCATGATGGAGAGGCCGCCTGCATGTTTGGTGTCCGAGGCGAGAGTTGAACTCGCACGTCCCTAGGGACACTAGGCCCTCAACCTAGCGCGTCTGCCATTCCGCCACTCGGACTCAGGCGCTGACCGCAGGGGCAGCGGACGACAGTATAGCGCACTCGTTTGGAGGGCGCTACAGAGTCTCTGAGGGTTCCGGCGTTGCGCGGTCGACTCCTCCGCCGACCCATGCCAGCACACCCAATGCGTCCTCGTATGCCATGTGTGGGAGTCGGAATGTCGCTGGTTGCGGGCTTGAGGCTACGCGCACCACCAGTGTTCCGAGGCCCGCTATGCGCTGCAACGGATGCTGGCTCACGGCCACCGACTGTATCCTCTGCCGACGTACGAGCACCGTTGTGCGGGCCACCTGGCGATAGCGTATGGCCAGCGCGTCCGATACGACACCCCACGCGGCATCCGAATAGACGAACAGACCCCAGGCACCCGCTGCGATCGGAAGAATGAGCGCGAGCCAACCGAGCGGCACGGCGAAGCTTGTGGCAAGCGCCACGACCAAGGGGAAGGCGGCAGTCCTGATGATGTAGCGACGACGGGCCTGCGGTGGCAGGGGCGAGAGTCTGGCTATCCTGTGTCCGGGTGTCATCAGCTCGACGAATCGCCTGGCTTCCGGACGCCTGAGTAAGGGATGCAAGATGGTCGGACCCACCTGCTGCGCGCTGGCCGCCGCGATCCCCGCCGCATCCACGGCGACGCTCACCCGCCCGAGCATCTGGCGCAGCGGACCCTCGATGAGTCTGACGGCCTGGATGCGCGCGAGCGGGACGCTGCGGGTCTCGCGCTGAAGGAGACCACGTTCGACGCGGATCTCATCCCCACGGCGGGCCGTAACGAAATCCCAGTACATGAGCACGGAACTGACGGTCCCAGCAGCCCAACTGAAGAGGGCCATCACGAGAAAGGCGACGGCCAGCAACATGAAGAACACCGTCGAACCGGCCGGGAACGACCGTGCGACCGCTGACTCCCCCACCACTATGGGCACAAGCGCGAACACCACCGGCATGACTGCCGCAAACGCGATCACGCCCGCAGATGAAGTCGCTCCCACCAGGAAGATGTCCCCTGTCGTAGGAGTCCAGACCGGTCCTATCTGCTGCTCTTGGGAGGATTCCTCGTGGTTCGACGGTGAAGCTTCACCTTCAACCCGCACTGCAACGGCCGGATCCGGGCTCGGTGAGACGGCCTTGATCTCGGCGATGAGGGAACGGGCGTCCTGTTCCGTCAATGCGGGTATCGATACCTCGGGAGCCTGGCCCCGGCCTGCTGTGTGAACATCCACGGTGACCAGGCCGAGTATGCGGAAGAGCAGGTTCGCTCGCGTATCGACGGACTGTATCCGCTCGGGGGACAGACGTGTGCTTTTTCGCACGATCAGTCCGTGTTCCACCCTAAGCGTACGGTCCTTGATCTGGAACGTGAAACGGTACCACTCGGCCCATGCGAGCCCTATAGCGCCCACGGTCCCGAGGATGATCCCGGCGAACACGAGTACGCCGGATGCAAGTACCCGGACGTCGTCACCAGAGCTGACGAGCGAGAACGCGATGAACAACGGGGCGGCCAGTACACCGATGAACTTCGAGGAGTAGACGATGACCCCGGCGGGGTGTGCCCGGTGAGGCTCAGACCACATCTTCGGTCACCCGGGCGAGCGTCGAGATGCGGTCTCGCAGCCTGTCGGCGACCTCGTCGGCGAGTGCAGGGATCTCATGTTCGCCGGCGGCAGTGGCTACGGTGACGGTCGACAGCCCGAAGGCCCGCAACAAAGGCCCGGCCTTGGTGTCCACATGCTGGACACGAGTCATGGGTATGAGCGTCCGCTTACGGATGATGAGACCGAACAGGAGGTACACCTCGCTCTCCGACACCTCATAGCGCCAACGCAACCACCTCACACGCGGCACGATCACGACCGAGAGCAGTGCAGAAGCGAGCGCGGCGCCTGCGACAGCAAGAACGACCCATCGCGGCGCGATCCCCGAAGCGCCGAGGCCGAATGCTACTCCTGCTACCACCGCCGCGACGAGCGCCTCGACGAATCCCGTCAGTCGCCACACAGTCACCGCTCTGGCGTCGATCCGCTCGACAGGATCAGGGCGCACGAAGAACTCCTTCCGGGTCAGGCGACACAGGACCTTCTCGTGACAGTCTACCCGGAAAGGTCGATAGGGTAGGCTTTCGCGAAGTGACATGCGGCATGGTGCCCTGAGGCCACCTCACGAAGCTCGGGTATCTCCTCGGCGCACCTCGGGAACTGGGCTATCGGGCAACGCGTGTGGAAACGGCATCCTGACGGCGGGTCTATGGGGCTGGGAACGTCGCCGGTGAGGATGATCCGCTCGCGGATCCTCTGCTTGGCCGGATCCGGTACGGGCACAGCAGAGAGCAGCGACTGCGTGTATGGATGATGAGGGCTGTCGTACAGGCCCTTCCAGTCGCTCATCTCCACGATCTGACCCAGGTACATGACAGCCACCCGGTCGGAGATGTGACGTACCACCGACAGGTCATGAGCGATGAACAGGTACGTCAGACCGAACGTGTCCTGCAACTCATCGAGTAAGTTGACGACCTGTGCCTGAATGGAGACGTCAAGCGCTGAGACCGGTTCGTCACACACGATGAGCCGGGGTTGCAGGGCGAGCGCACGTGCGATACCGATGCGCTGCCTCTGGCCTCCCGAGAACTCGTGCGGGTACCTGTTGATGTGCTCGGGATTCAGACCGACGATCTCGAGCAGCTCCTTGGCCTTGTTGCGTCGCTCGTCACGGCTCCCGATCGAGTGGACAACCAACGGTTCCGAGACGATCTCGCCGATCGTCATGCGTGGATTGAGCGATGCGTAGGGGTCCTGGAAGATGATCTGGACCTCACGCCGAAACGCCTTGAGCGCCGAGCGACGCATGGCGCCCACATCCGCTCCATCAAAGGAGATGGTGCCCGATGTGGGCTCCAAGAGACGCATGACGCATCGTCCCGTGGTCGACTTGCCACACCCGGACTCCCCGACCAGCCCGAGCGTCTCACCCTGAGCCACAGTGAACGAGACATCGTCCACCGCATGGACCTTGCGGCCCAGTCGGGATCCGAGCAAGCCTTGCTCCACGGGGAAGTGCTTGCTGAGCCCCTCGACTACGAGCAGGTCTCCCATCTCAGGCCACCTCCCCGCCTGCCTGCGCCGCGCCTCTCACAAAACCGTCCTGACCGGCGAAGTGGCAGGCGGCAAAGTGGCCTTCGCCTACCTCACGGCTCGCCGGGACTTCGCGTGGACAGATCTCGCGAGCGTACCGGCAGCGCGGATGGAACGCACAACCACTCGGCACATTGATGAGGCTGGGCGGCTGGCCCGTGATCGGCAGCAACGTCCCTTTCTCGTCGACGTCATGCCTGGGCAGACTATCGAGAAGCCCCCAGGTATAGGGATGCCCCGAACGGTAGAACACGCTGTCGGCGGGGCCGTATTCGATCTGCTTACCGGCGTACATGACCATCACGTCATCAGCCATGTCCGCCACGATCCCGAGGTCATGCGTGATCATGATGATCGCCGTGCCGGTGCGCTCCTGCAGCTCCGACATGAGTTCGAGGATCTGTGCCTGGATCGTCACGTCCAACGCTGTGGTGGGCTCATCGGCGATCAGGATGTCGGGATCGCACGCCAGCGCCATCGCTATCATCGCGCGCTGGCGCATCCCGCCTGAGAACTGGTGCGGATAGTCTCGCGCTCTATCTCTAGGGTGCGGGATGCCTACCATGTCGAGCAGCTCGATAGCCCGCTCGAACGCGTCTTTGCGGCTCAGATGCCTGTGCAGCATCAGGGACTCGCCAATCTGCCGACCGACCCGGAAGACCGGGTTGAGCGAGGTCATCGGGTCCTGGAAGATCATCGCGATGCGGTCTCCGCGCAGATCCCGCACCTGCGACTCGTTCATCGCCAAGACACTGTCGCCCTTGAAGTACACCTCGCCATCCACGATGCGGCCCGCGGGCTCCTGGATGAGGCGCATGATGGACAGCGCGGTGACGGACTTGCCCGAACCCGACTCGCCGACGACAGCGAGCGTCTTACCAGGGTCAAGGCTGAACGAGATTCCGTCGACGGCCTTGACCACCCCGTCACGGGTGAAGAAGTGTGTCGCCAAATCCCTGACTTCAAGGAGCGCAGCCATCGCTCAGTCCTTCATCTTCACGTCGAGCGCGTCACGCATGCCGTCGCCCATGAGGACGAACGCAAGCACCGTCGTCAGTATCGCGAAACCGGGCCAGATGGTGAGCCAGGGTGCGCGGAACATGAGCGACTTGGCGTCTGAAAGCATGAGCCCCCACGATGGCGTCGGAGGCTGTACCCCCATGCCGAGGAAAGACAGTGCCGCTTCGGTGATGATCGCACCACCGATGCTCATGGTCCCATAGACGATGATGGGAGCAACGGCGTTGGGCATGATGTGGCGGAACATGATCCGCAGGTCCGAGGCGCCCATCGCCCGCGCCGCATCGACGTACTCGTTCTCCTTGACAGACAGGATCGAGCTGCGGAACACGCGAGCGATGCTCGGCCAGCCCAGGATGCCGATGGCGATGAAGACGTTGCGATAACTCGGCCCAAGTACCGCTATGAGCGCGATAGCGAACAGGATGTAGGGAAACGCGAAGAACACATCGGCCGAACGCATGACCAGCGCATCGATGAAGCCTCCGTAGTAGCCCGACAGAGCACCGAGTATGAGCCCGATGACCAGGGAGATCGACACAGCGATGATGCCGACGGTCAGAGAGACCCGTGCGCCGTAGACCACTCTGGAGAATACGTCCCGTCCAAGCTTGTCCGTACCGAACGGGTGAGTGAACGAAGGGGCCTGCAGGCTCTCGCCGGGAGCTGTCCTGACCGTCAGAGGGTCTCCGAACAAGGGCGGCACCCAGATGTCTGCCGAGATGGTCAGGACGACCACTATGGTGATCCACACGAGTCCGGCGATAGCGAGCTTGTTGCGCCGAAGTCTCCGGAAGGCGTCCCCCCACAATGTACGGGTCGTCGAACCCGCTACCTCATCGATCTCCAACGCGGACGCGGCCCTCCTGGTCGCGGGGCTCATTCCTGAGCACCCCCATACCGTATTCTCGGATCCAACACCGCGTAACTGAGGTCGACAAGCAGGTTGATGATCATGACGATCACTACGATGATGATCACCCCGCCCATCACCACCGGCCAATCACGTTGTCCGACGGCCAGGAATATCTCACGGCCGACACCCGGCCACGAGAACACCGTCTCGGTCAGGATGGCCCCACTCATCATCACGCCGAAATCGATACCTACGAACGTAACGACAGGGATGAGTGCATTCTTCAGTGCATGCCTGAAGATGACCGCCCTGCGCGTGAGGCCCTTGGCCTCAGCTGTCCGGATGTAGTCCTGACCCATCGCCTCAAGCATCTGACTGCGCATGATGCGAGCGACGTATGCCGTGGACACGGAGGCAAGCGTGATAGCGGGCAATATCAGGTGGACCCAATCGGGGAACTGGGACGAAGACATCTGGGACATCGGCAAGAACACCGCACCGCCCGTCCACTCCTTGAGCCTGATACCGAAGAATATCTGCAACAGCATGCCAAGCCAGAAGACAGGCACCGAAACAAGAACCGACGTCGACAAGGTCACGAAGACATCAGAGAACGAGTACTGGCGCACAGCCGAGATGATTCCCGCGGCGATTCCCACGATGATCTCGATGACTATGGCTGCAAGCGCAAGCCTCAGCGTATTGGGAAACTTGTCGGCGAAGATGTCCACGACAGACGTTCGCCGCTGATACGACTCCCCCAGATCACCTTTGAGCAAGTTGGTGACGTAGATGTAGTACTGCTTGTGAAGCGGCTGGTCGAGAGCGTGCTTCTTGATTATCTGCTCCCGCAGCGCGTCGGAGATGGGCCGCTCACCCGTGATCATCCTGACCGGGTCGCCCGGAAGCACTCCGGGTGCGCGCAAGATGAACAGCAATACGGTCACACCGATGAAGACGGGAATCATCTGGAGTATCCGTCGAAAGACGTACTTGATCATCCAGGCCCTCCGGCCATCGAACCAGGGCTGCACGCCGTCCGGTAAGACGGTGCCGGGACGCCCGGGCGGGCGTCCCGGCACTCGAACTCAGCTCGCGTCATGCGAGGTACTCGACACGTGCTACTGCTTCAACCAGACCGACTCGAAGTGGAACAGTCCATTCGGGCTGAAGATCCCGTCCATGACCCGGTCGGAAGCGACACGGGTGTGGCGGTAGTACATGACGGGGATGAGCGGAGCGTCCTCGCCGATCTTCTTCTCGATCTCCTGGTAGAGCTCGACACGTTCGTCATCGTCGACCGTCTTGCGCGCTTCCTCGAGCATGGCGTCGACTTCCGGATTCGTATATGCGGAGTAGTTGTCACCACTACCTGTCTTGAAGAGCGGATACAGGAAGTTGTCCATGATCGGATAGTCCGCGATCCAGCCCAGACGACCGGACTGGTACTCCTTGGCGTCGAGTTTGTCCAGGTACTGGGCCCACTCCATGCCTGCGAGCTCGGACTCGATGCCGATCGCCTTCAGATCGTTCTGGACGAGCTGGAGGATGTCCTCATGGCCCGAACCCGTGTTGTACTCAAGCTTGATGACAGGAAGGCCCTCGCCCTCGGGATAACCGGCCTCTGCGAGTACCTCCTTGGCAGCCTCCGGATCGTACTTCGAGTACTCAAACCCACCTTCCTGGAAGCCTACGATCCCTTCGGGCACGATGCCCGAGGCGGGGATACGAGTTCCCTCGAAGATGGTGTCGCAAATAGCCTGACGATCTATGGCCAGGGAGAATGCCTTGCGCACTTCGGCGTCCTGCAGGACCTCATCCGTGTTGTTGAGCAGGATGAAGTACACGGCCTGTTCGGTACCGAGGATGGTCTGTTCACCCGGGTTCGACGTGTATCCGTCGGGGCTCTCACCATACTCGTCGATGGTCGCCTGGATCTGGCCGGTGGGAATCTGGACGAAGTCCATGTTGCCCGCCTGGAACTCAAGGTAGGCGGTGTCCTGGTCGGCCAGGATCATGAAGTCGATACCGTCGATATAGGGCTCCTGCCCGTAGTACTCATCGAACTTCTCGACCTTGACGTACTGGTCGTCAGCCCACGGCTCGCTCATCTTGAACGGACCGTTCCCGATGGGCATCTTGCCGAACGCCGCGGGGTCGGCCTCGACTTCTTCCTGGGGGACAGGAGCGAGTGCCGGGTGTCCGACTACGTACTCGAAGTCCGCGAACGCATAGGACAAGGTGACCTCGAGCGTGGTGTCGTCCACTACTGTGACGCCCTCGAGTTCTGTCGCCTCGCCTGCCTGCATCTCGTCGTAACCCTTGACCGCACTCAAGTGGTACGAGATCTCGGACTCGTTGTCGGGGTTGCAGATGCGCTCCCACGCGTACTTGAAGTCCTGAGCGGTGACCTCACGGCCATTGTGGAACTTGGCGCCCGGTACCAGGCGGAAGGTCCAGACAGTTGCGTCGTCGTTGGACTCCCAGCTCTCCGCCGCCGCCGGCTTGACCTCAGAAGTCAGCGGGTCGAACGTCACCAGGCTGTCGAAGACGGCCTGGCCGACCTGAGTACCTTCGGATTCCTGCAGGTTGACCGGATCGATGAACGCGGGTTGGCTGATGTAGAACTTGAAGGTCCCGCCCATCTGGATGTCATCCGTGGGCTCCTCCGCGGGCTCTCCATCATCCGGTGTGCACCCGGAGATGGCCGCCATGCTCATCACGAGTGCGAGACTGAGCAGCAGTGCGAGCACCTTACGATATCTCACTGACAACATGCACCCTCCTTCCAACTAGGGACATCCGGTTCGATCGAAGCATCCAACGTCGAACGTACCACCCTGGCGAAAAGTGCAAACCAGTCCCCCGCCTACCGACCGTCGCGGGACACGTGACGCGAACAGGATTAGTCTCCCCTTGTTCGCATAAAAAGACAACCCTTGGAAAGCCAAAGGTTGGCGAGCTGTGCTGATACAGGGTATGCCTGCATAGAGCATGCTGATTGTTGGATGAAGTCAGACGCGAACCATAGTGACCGGCGAACCGCGGAGTGCAGGGACGCACAAGGCCTGCCTGGCGAAGATGGCGTGACTAACCCACAGGGTGATAAAGAACCATCAACAGGAGAAGAGTGGTCGCGAACGTGACGGCCAGCCCGATGGTGATCCGGTCCAGGTTCTTCTCGATGATGCCCGTTCCGCTCGCGGTGCTCGGCATCATCCCACCGAACATCGAGGAGACACCGGTACCCTTGCCGGAATGGAGAAGTATGAAGACCACAAGTCCCACGGATGCCAGGACGTGTATGACCATGATGATTCCTACAAGTGCGTTCACGTTTGACCGATCCTTCCGCGAGCGCCTCTGGACGGCGCAGGTCCACAACGAACAGCTAGTATACCAGGAGCGAGCGACCCGTCCACTCGGTAGGCCGTTCGATGCCGATGAGCTCGAGCAACGTCGGGGCGACGTCGGCAAGGATTCCTCCGCTCTCAAGATGACTGACCCCCTCGGCCGCGACGCATAGAGGCACGTTTCCGCCGCTATGTGCCGTGAACGGCGTCTTCCCATCGTCATCGACCATGTGCTCGGCATTGCCGTGATCGGCCGTAAGAACCAGCGAGCCACCCTTGTCTTTGATGGCACTGAGAACGCGTCCGACGGCATCGTCGACAGCCTCGACGGCCTTGACGGCTGCTGCCAGCACTCCCGTGTGACCCACCATGTCGCAGTTCGCGTAGTTCACGATGTAGAGGTCTGCCCTGTCCTGTGCTATGGCTTCAACCAGCCGGTCTGTGACCTCGGGAGCACTCATCTCCGGCTGCAGGTCGTATGTTGCGACCTTTGGACTGGGGACGAGGACACGCTCTTCCCCCGCCTTCGGCGGTTCCGACCCCCCGTTCAGGAAGAACGTGACGTGAGCGTACTTCTCGGTCTCGGCGATGTGTAGCTGCCGCAGTCCGCTGTCTGCGATCACGTCGGCAAGCACGCAGGATGGCAGTTCCTTGGCGAATGCGACAGGCGCCGGAATCGTCGGGTCATACTCTGTCAGGCATGCGAAGTACACCCGTGGCCAGTCGTCGCGCGCAAAGCCGGTGAAGGCCGGGTCGACGAACGCCCTTGTGATCTCTCGCGCGCGGTCAGGCCTGAAATTGAAGAAGATCACCGTGTCACCATCGGTCACCTGCCCGATCGGCGTGCCCTGCGCATCGCACAGGACCGTCGGCACCACGAACTCATCGGTCACTCCGGCCACGTACGATGCCTCAACAGCGGCCACGGCATCCGCGGCCTTCTCTCCCCGCCCGTCGACCATCGCGGCCCAAGCTCGCTCCACCCGCTCCCAACGGTTGTCGCGATCCATCGCGTAGTAGCGGCCCATGACCGTCGCTATCCGCCCGCCCCCGAGTTCATCGAGTACGGTCTGCAGCTTGCGCAGGTAGCCGGCTCCGGATTCGGGCGGCACGTCACGGCCGTCAAGGAAGGCGTGCACACAGATATCTCGCGATCCACGCGCTGCGGCCATGCGTACGAGCGCGTAGAGATGCTCCTGATGACTGTGCACCCCACCGTCGGAGACCAGGCCCATGAAGTGCACACATCTGCCTGCGACGATAGCCGCATCGATGGCCTCGGCGAGTACGGGATTGGAGTCCAACGAGCCATCTTCGATGGCAAGGTTGATCCGCGTCAGCTCCTGATAGACGACCCTGCCCGCGCCGATATTGAGGTGACCCACCTCGGAATTGCCCATCTGACCTTCGGGAAGGCCCACGGCGAGGCCTGATGCCCGTAGTGATGTGACGGGATGGTTCGCGAACAGCGCATCGATGTTGGGCGTATCCGCGAGCGTGACTGCATTGCCCGGGCCCTCCTCGGCGATACCGAAACCGTCGAGGATCACAAGTACTGCAGGCAGGCGATGGGTCATCGGACTCTACCGTGATGCCGCGACGATACCGGCGAACGAGCCGGCTTCGAGCGCAGCGCCACCGACGAGCGCCCCGTCGATGTCAGGCTCGGCCATGAAGAGCGCCGCGTTCTCGGCCTTGACCGAACCGCCATACAGTACGCGACAGGTCTGCGCCGCGGGAGGTCCGAACATCGCCCCCACGGTGGCACGTACCGTGCGAGCGACGTCGTTGGCCGCCTCAGGGGTCGGCGTACGCCCGGACCCGATCGCCCAGATCGGCTCGTACGCGATGACCATGCGCGCCGCGTCATCGGTGGAGATACCATCGAGTCCCGCACGGACCTGGTTGCGCACGTGCGACTCGGTCTCGCCCGCATCACGCGTCGCAAGCGTCTCGCCGACACACATGATCGGCACGATGTCGGCCGCGAGCAGCGCCTTGACCTTCAGGTTGACCGTCTCATCGGTCTCACCGAACATCTCGCGCCGCTCCGAGTGCCCCACGATGCAGTAGTCGCAACGCAGCTCGGCAAGCATCCCCACCGAGACCTCGCCGGTGTAGGCGCCCTCGGCTTGCCAGTGGACGT
Source organism: Actinobacteria bacterium UBA7524 (assembly GCA_002478275.1). Lineage (GTDB taxonomy): Bacteria > Actinomycetota > Coriobacteriia > Anaerosomatales > UBA912 > UBA7524. Next base: position 12,592 of record DLMY01000019.1, on the reverse strand, counting down.
TCTGGGCACCCAGGGCGATGGAGAGCCCATCGAGCTCGATGACGGTCGAGACACTCTTGATGCCGGTGAACGGTGGGCAGACCGCCACCTCAACGGCCTCCCAGTCCTCGGACACCAGAGCCGAGAGGTCCTGTACCAGTGCGGCACCCTCCCCCGCGGTCTTGTACATCTTCCAGTTACCGGCTATCAGCGGTCGACGGTCCATGAGTCCTCCTGTCGGTTCACGCACGTCAATACCGGGCAAGGGCAGCGCACGACGCAAGGACGGATGCCTCTCGCCACCACCTGCATCACTCGCGGTCCTGCAGCGCCTCCACTCCAGGCAATTCCGAGCCCTCGAGCAGCTTCATCGATGCACCTCCACCAGTGGACACGAAGGTCACGCGTTCTTCGAGCTCGAACTTCTTGAGAGCCGCGACCGAGTCACCACCCCCGACGATGGATGCCGCGCGGTTGTTCCGGGCGACCGCTTGAGCAACCTTACGTGTCCCGGTCTCGAACGGCGTCATCTCGAAGACGCCCATCGGCCCGTTCCAGAAGATCGTCTTGGCGTGGCCGATCTCACCGGCGAACAGCTCGATGGTCGTCGGGCCGATGTCGAGTCCCATCATCTCGGCCGGTATCTCCTCGCGGCCGACGATCCTGGTCTCTGCGTCCTCTGCGATCATATCGGCGACGACGAAGTCGACGGGCAGCAGGAGCTCCACGCCGCTCGAAGACGCCTTCTCGAGCATCGCCTTGGCCGGCTCGACCCATTCGTCTTCAACCAACGAGCGGCCGACCTCGACGCCTTTGGCCACGAGCAGCGTGAAGCACATGCCCCCGCCTATGATCAACGTGTCCACGCACTCCAACAGCCGCTCGATCACACCGAACTTGTCCGAGACCTTCGAGCCGCCCAGGATAGCCACGAACGGCCGTTCGGGCTCCGCGAGCATGTTCGTCAGCATCTTGACCTCACGCGAAAGAAGCAGGCCGGCGACCGCGGGGAGGTGCTTCGTCACACCCGCCGTCGACGCATGCGCCCGGTGAGCAGCGCCGAATGCATCGTTGACGTACAGATCGGCGAGGCTCGCCAGCGCCGAGGAGAACTCGTCATCGTTGCTCTTCTCTCCCGGATGGAAACGAACGTTCTCCAACATGAGTATCTCGCCGTCTACCATGCGTTCGACCGCTTCTTGCGCCTCGGCCCCGACGATATCGTCGACGAAGACGACGTTGCGGCCCATGAGACGCTGGAGCACGCGCCTGACGGGACGAAGCGAGTACTTGGGGTCGGGAGCTCCATCGGGCCTGCCGAGGTGACTCATGACGATCACGCGCGCTCCGTGATCGACCAGGTAGCGCAGTGTGGGCAATGCCGCGCGCACGCGGGTATCGTCAGTGACAGACCCCTCCTGCAACGGAACGTTGAAATCGACCCTCACAAGAACGCGCAAACCCTTTACATCGATATCCTTGACCGTCTTCTTGTCGAACATCGCCCCTCCGAGGACATGTACGACGGCGGGACCGGAATCGCGGCCCCGCCGTCAGGTGCCGATACGGTATCGCCCTACGCGGTGATGTGCTTGACCAGGTCCCTGACCCGGCAACTGTAACCCCACTCGTTGTCGTACCACGATACGCACTTCACGAAGTCGCTCGTCCCGCCCATGACCATCGTCTGCATCGAGTCGAAGACCGAAGACGCCGGGTTACCCACCACGTCAATGGAGACGATAGGCTCGTCGCAGTACTCCAGGAAACCGGCGAGCGGACCCTCTGCCGCGGCCTTCATGGCAGCGTTGATCTCGTCTCGCGTCACTTCCCGGCCCAGGCGAGCCACCAGATCGACGGCGGAACCGTCGGGCGTCGGTACGCGCATCGACATGCCATCGAGCTTGCCCTTCATGTCCGGCATCACCAGACCGATCGCCTTGGCTGCACCGGTCGATGTCGGGATGATGGAGACGGCGCCCGCGCGCGCCCTGCGCAGGTCTTTGTGCGGAGCGTCAAGCATCACCTGGTCGTTGGTGTAGCTGTGGATGGTGTTCATGAAGCCGCTGATAAGACCGAACTCATCGCGGAGCACCTTTGCGAACGGGGCGAGACAGTTCGTGGTGCACGACGCGTTCGAGATGATGTGGTGCTTCGATGCGTCGTACTCCTCGTGGTTCACGCCCATGACGATGGTGATGTCCTCGTTGGATGCGGGAGCGGAGATGACGACCTTCGAAGCTCCCGCATCGATGTGCGCCTTCGCCTTGGTGGCGTCGGTGAAGAACCCTGTCGACTCGACGACGACGTCCACGCCGAGCGACCCCCATCCGAGCGATGCCGGGTCGCGCTCGGAAAGCACCTTGACGAAACGCCCGTCGAACGAGAAACCGTCGGCCTCGGCCACCACGTTCTTGCCGAACCTGCCGTGTACCGAGTCGTACTTGAGCAAGTGCGCGAGCGTCTTCGCGTCCGTAAGATCATTGACCGCTACGACTTCGACTGCCGGATCCGCTTCCATCGCACGAAAGACGAGCCTGCCGATCCGTCCGAAACCATTGATACCAACCTTGATCGCCACGAAAGCTCCCTCCTTAGTAGAGCGTGTCCCGCTCTCCTTCGACGACACGTAGGGACCGCCTGCTTGTGGTCCCGCGATTACTCCTTACCCCACCGGAACGCCCCCCTCCCGATTCGAGGGCCTGCGAAGCCAGCTCCTCGATCCTTCTGACCCTATGATAGACCGCCGATTTCGACAACGGCGGATCGGCGAGTTCTCCCAACTCCCTCAGGCTGACCTCCGGATGCTCGAGACGCAAACGCGCGAGCTCCTGGAGTGCAGGCGGCAGCGAGTCCAGACCCCTTGCCCTGGCAAGCAATTCGATCGCCTCCAGCTGAGCCAGCGAAGCGTCGGCGGTCTTGGCCAGGTTCGCCGTCTCCGCGTTGACGAGACGGTTCACATCGTTTCGCATCGACTTGACGACGCGCACGTCCTCGGTGCGCAGCAACGCCCGGTGCGCGCCCACCAGTGCGAGGAACGTCACGATGGGCTCGGCTCCCTTGAGGTAGACCGTGTAAAGGCCACGCCTCTGGGTCACCTTGGCCGCGACCTCGAAACGCTCCAGCAGCGACGCGAGGTCCTCGGCGATCTGCGCGGACTCCGCCGTGAGCTCGAAGTGGAAGTCCCCGTGGGGGTCGGCGACGAATCCTCCGCCGAGGAACGCTCCCCGCAGATACGCAACCGCGCAACAGTCCCGGCGCACCACCCTGGGCAGGATTCCCACTGTGAACGACATCTTGTCATCGAGGATGCCAAGCTCATTGAGCGCCTGGGGCAGGCGTGGCTGCTCGGGTACGGTGATCAGGTAATTGTTCGTCTTGTGCAACACGCTTCGCCGTACGGTGAGCTCGGTCTTGAGGTCGTAAAGGCCGTGCAGCAACTTGATCGCCTTGCGTGCCACCGGCGCCGTCTCTGTCGCCACCTCGAGACGGAAACGCTCGCTACCGGTGATACTCAACGTGCCCTCGATGCGCACAAGCGCCGCCAACTCGGCTTTCTGGCAACAGCCACGCCGCGCCTCGACGCGAGACAGTTCCTCTTTGACCTCAGCGGTGAACGACATCTACCCGATGACCTCTCGAAGCGCGATACACAGGGCCGCTGCCGAATGCCGCAGCGGGTTGTGTCTGTCGACCAGGTCACGGGCGCGAACCTGGGGCCCCATCGCGGCGATCCGTTCCCTGACCGGGCTATCGGCACGTACCGGCTCGCAGACGGCAGCAACATCATCGCACACGTCCGACGCCGCCGCGCCTGTCCAGGGGCCGTCATCGCTCCCGCCATGGACGAGCACGACGTCGATCGCACCTTCAAGCCCGTGGTCGTGCAGCGCGCGCACGTGATCGTGCGCGTCCATGCCACCGGTCTCTCCGCGCTGATTGGCTACGTTGCACACGTACACACACTTCGCCGAGGAACCACGCACCGCTTCAGCCACACCATCCACAAGAAGGTTCGGCAGGATGCTAGTGAACAGGCTGCCGGGCCCGATCACGATCGCGTCGGCACTGGCGATAGCCTCCAGAACGGCGGGGTTCGCGGGTGGACACGGCGGATCGAGTGCGATGTCGACGAACGGTCCCTGCGTGTTGGCGATGAGCGCCTGCCCGGCGACAGGCTCCCCGGTGGCGTCCACTGCACGCAGATGCACGTCGGCAAGCGTGCATGGCAACACCCGCCCCTGCGAACCGAGCAAGCCCGCTGCGGCCTCAATGGCCTGGGGAAAGCCGCCTGCTATGTCCGCCAGGGCTGCAAGAACCAGGTTGCCCAGCGCGTGACCGGCGAGTCCTTCACCGTGCGGGAAGCGGTACTGGAAGAGCCGCGCCTCCAATGACCCGGGATCGGCCAGGGCGACAAGACAATTGCGGACATCGCCGGGCGGCAGCATCCCCAGCTGCTCCCGGAGCTGTCCACTGGAGCCGCCGTCGTCAGCCATCGTCACGATGGCCGTCGCTTCGCAGCCCGACTCGACGAGGCAGCGCAGGACCACCGGGAGCCCGGTACCTCCGCCGATCGCAGCGACTCGGCGCTTATGGTCGCATGGATCGGCCATCACGCTCTCCGGTCCTTGCCGATGTCCCGGTGGCTGACGGCAGAGGTGTAACCGAGAGAGTTCAGGAACGTCGTGGTCTCCTCGGCGAGTGCGACGCTACGGTGCATGCCGCCGGTGCAGCCCAGCGCTATCGCGAGATGCGCTTTGCCCTCCATGAGGTAGCCGGGCAACAAGACCTCGAGCAGGGAGAACCAGCGGTCGATGAAGGCCTCTGTCTCTTCGCGCTGCAAGACGAAGTCCCGCACAGGTTCGTCGAGACCGGTGTGGTCGCGCAGTTCCTGCTGGTAGTAAGGGTTGGGCAGGAAACGCACGTCCATGACGATGTCCGCGTCGATGGGCACCCCGTACTTGAATCCGAACGACATCACGGTGACGGTGAGCGAAGGGCGGCGCTGTCCCGAGAAGAAGCGCTCCTTGATCGCCGCGCGCAGCTCAGCAGGGCGGAGTTCGGTCGAATCGATCACCACATCGGCGCGTGCGCGGATCGCTCCCAGTGCTTCGCGCTCAGCTTCGATGCCCTCGGCCACCGAGCCGCCCGTCTCGCACAGCGGGTGGCGACGGCGCGTCTCCTTGAAGCGGCGGACGAGGGTCTCGTCGTCGGCCTCAAGGAACAGGAGATGGAACGCCGCACCGTCATCCTCGAGACGCTTGAGCTCGCCGGCCAGCTCGTCGAAGAACTCCCGCGCGCGCACATCACATACGACAGCGATGCGGCGCACCTTACTGCCGGGCAGAGCCGTCAGGTCGACGACCTGGCGGATGAAGTTGGGTGGCAGGTTGTCGATGCAGAAGTAGCCGAGGTCCTCGAAGGTGTGTATCGCCTCGGAGCGGCCGGCACCGGACATACCGGTTATGACCACGAGCTCGGGGGAATTGGCGGTGGCGCCGTTCTCCTCGGCGGGAAGGTCGCACTCTTGCGTCACGTAGCCTCGCCCCTCTCGCGTCTTGTGGCGCCCACACGCGGGCCGTGTCACGTACTGCTCAAGCACGCGGATGCCGTCGCAACCGCTGTTCGCAGCGTCTTTCGAGTATACCTGAGGGGACTGACGTGTTGTCGGACCCGGGAGCGAGAAGAACACATATCGCCGGTTGGGTCAGCGCCATCCCTCGAACGTGTCCCCGATACGCTGACGGGTCACTCGCTGGCGCTCCCAGGTCAGCGCCACGACCAGCATCGTCACACCGATCATCCCCAGGACGAGCCACCAGAATTGCATCAGGTAGACCCACGTGCGAACCAGCGCCAGGAGCACCACCGATGCGATGCCTCCGAAGAAGTACGCCCGCACCTTGAAGGCCACGCCCGCCCCTATCGCGACCAGCGCGATGCCTAGCGCCCAGACCAGGTGCGTCCAGGGCTCGGGCGATGCATGCGGCAGAGCGGCCAGCACCGTCGGGGCGCCGAGACCCACCGCGACCGACGCGATGTCGGCGACCGCGGGAGCTTCACGTTCGGGCCGCGACCGCGCCCACCACCAGCCCGCCCACACGAAGTAGAGCGCCAGCGGCGTCGTGAACCACTCCACGGTGGCCCGCTCGAACGTCGAAGCGAAGACCCAGTACGAAAGCAGCACGATCGCAAAGCCCGCGTAGACCGACCAGTCGAAACGCTCCAGCGCGCCGGCCACAAGCACGTACGCACCCATGCCGAGGAGTACCGTGGCGACAGCATGGTCGCCCGCAAGCATCCAGGTACCCTCGACCCAGAAGCCGAACCTGACCATCCATTGCACGACGACGAATGCGACAAGCATGACGAGCCCTGATGCTGCGAACACACGAGCGACCGGGCGCCGGCGTGCAGCGCTGTCCGTGAGTACCAGAGGCATCAGTGCCAGTGCCGAAGTCGCGAGCGAGACCGCCACTGCGATCCAGGGCGTCACATCCAGGTGTGAGTAGAGCGAGTAGACCGAGAAGACCAAACAGATCCCAGCCGCCAGACCCACCCAGGTATGGCGAGATGCTGCGGCGGCGAGCGCCCAGGCTGCGGCGCAAAGCGCCAGGACCAACGCAAGTCGTGCGAAACACGCCTCATGCTTCAAGACCACGGTAAGCCAGACGCAGACCGCGAGGTACGCAGTCGATGCCGTGCCCGCAGCTGCAGCCGTCAGCGACCACCAGGTACCCAGACCTGAGATGCGACGCCAGGAGAAACCTGCTGCACACGCGATCAGGGCCACGGCAGCAGCTCCGATCGCGAACGCCCGGTCGTCTCCAAGCCGGAGCGCTGCCACTCCTCCAGCGCCGACCACCTGGATGGCGGCAACCGCGAAGCCGGAACGCACCACGTCCCTGCGCAGCGTGTCTGTGAACCACAGCCCTGCACCGAGGCCGAGCAACAACACCGCAGGCCACGCACCGACCTTGAAGTACACTCCGGCGACGACCAGGCCAGCGATCACGATCGCCGCGGCGAGGCCTCTTGCGACCCAGTCGAAGATCTCGGGAGCGGTGCCTGTGCGCCTCGCCAGCATGTCGGCCGCCCACAGCCAGACGGCGACCACGACAAGGAGCGCGGTCGCGTACACGGCGCTGTGCTGTGCAGGGACAAGCCAGTTCAGCGCAGCGGCGACCATATACAGCGAGACGGCGATCGCAGCCAGCATCCCATAGGCGTTGTGCTTGACGTACGCCACCGCGAACCACATCGCGAACGCGAAGGCGGTAAGCGCAACTTCCCGGCCGCCGAACGCCTGCCCCGCGAGCGGCACGGCCCCGTGCGCGAGGGGAATGGCGAGAGTGAACAGGGCGAGTACCGCAAAGCCCAGGTTACGGGCCATCGTCGCCAGAGGTTGAAGGCCCGGGTACGAGACGGCCTGGCCGGCAGCAAGCCCGACTGTCTTCGACTCGAGCAGGTGCGAGGCGAGGATCCACGACCCGCCGACCGCGATGAGCAGCGCGACGACGACGTCAGGGGACCAGTCGAGCACACCGGCCAACGCGACCCAGGCGCCGAATTCAGAACCGAACGCAAGCAGCCCGTGCCCCCACCCTCCGCGCCACAGCTCGAACAGAGCGTACCCGATCGCCAGTGCCACAAGGAACGCGACGTCCCACCAGATATACTCGCGTCCATCGAGCATCGAAAGGAACGCTACGAGCAGAGGGATGTGCGCTGTCGCCGCGACCCCCCGGGGGAAGCCGCTCCACTCGAACACCGCCGTCGCCGCGACACCCACGACAAGCGCAGACCAGACCTCTGTCCAGCCACCGAAACCGATAGCCGCGTCCTGAAGCAATGCGAATGCCGACAACCCGATCGCGACAGGAGCAGCCCACTTGAGAACCATCGCCAAGGTCGTGAAAGGTCCTGCGGCATCCTGTTTCGCGCGCGTGACCTGCCGAGCGGCGAGCGTCCAGACGAGTCCGACGACCGCTATGCCGGCATAACGGGGAGCCGTGCTCCAGCCCAGCCCCTCGGCGAACAACCACCACCAGGCGATCTGCGCCGCCGCGCCGGTCACCCCGAAGAACCTGCCTCCGACACGCACCTCGGTGAACCAGTACGCCGCAGAGCACACAGCCAACCAGACCACCCAGGGCCAGGGACCTGCAAGGCGGTAGCCCTGGATGGCGATCCACCCGTCGAAAAGCAGCATCGCCGAACCGACCGCGATCAACGCGACTCCTCCGGCAGCGAGGTCGAGCCGGGATCGCACGAACCACCCGGCACCATAGAAGCCGGCGGTCAACACACCGAGGAACGCAAGACGGAAGGTGAGCGGGAACAGGTCCCACGTCGCTATAGCGAAGATGGCGGCTGCGACGATCACCAGGAACGCGCCGGTCATCGTGAGCACCGTCGTCCACTGCACGGGTTTGCGCGCGACTCGGACCGCAGGTGGCGGCACGAAGGCGGGCGGTACCGCCACAGGCGTCGATGCGACAGGCTGCGTGGCCGGGGCGACCGCGATCGGAGCTTGCGCGGCCGCATCGATCGCCTTCGCAAGGTCGCTTCGCCGCTCAAGGTAACGTGGCGCGAGCCGCTCGTAGACCTCCGGCGCCACCTCCCCGCGTTCGACAGCGCGCGCGAGCTGGTCGAGGAGGTAGTCGACCTTCCCCAGTTCCTCCCAGACCGCTGCCAGATGCTCGCCTGCCACCGGACTCCCGTCCATCGTGAACCGCTACCCGCTACGAGGTCTCCTCGGCGGGTGTGGTCTTTGACCGATATTGTCCCATAACGGCGACTATCTCGTTTGCGATTTCACGTGGGATGCCGGGGACGGCGGCGATGTCCTCGGCCGAGGCGTCGCGCAGGCGCTTCACGCTACCGAATGCCTTGATGAGCGCCTTGCGCCGCTTGGGACCCAGGCCAGGGATGTCGTCGAGCACGCTGGCGGTCATCGCCTTGGCGCGCAGCTCGCGGTGGTACGTGATGGCGAAGCGGTGCGCCTCGTCACGCACGCGTTTGACCAGGTAGAGCGAGGCGGAACCGGCGGGCAGGACGACTGGCTCGTCGAAACCGGGAAGCCAGAGCTCCTCCTCCCGTTTCGCGAGCGCGGCGACGGGGATGCTGTCCGCACCCACCTCGCGCATCGCTGCGATCGCCGAGGAAAGCTGCGGCTTGCCCCCGTCCACGATGACCAGGTCCGGGGTGGTCGCGAAGCGCGTGTCGCCATGCTTGGCGGGCGCAAAGCGGCGGCGCAGGACCTCGGACATCATGGCGACGTCGTTAGCCTCGCCGGAATCGAGGCGTACGCGAAAGCGGCGGTAGGCGGCGGTGTCGGGACGACCGTTCGTGAACACGACCATCGAGCCGACGGAGTGACGGCCGTGCAGCGTGGAGATGTCGTAGCACTCGATACGCAGCGGCGGAGCGGGTAGCGAGAGTGCGCTTTCGAGCTGGATGAGGGCGAGGTTGAGGCGCTCTTCGTCATAGCGGGTGCGGACCTTGTGACGCATGAGGGTGTGGCGTGCGTTCGTCTCGGCCATCGCAAGCAGTTCGCGCTTCTCGCCGCGCTGCGGGACCTTGAGATGCACGCGCGTCCCGCGAAGCGAGGTCAGCCACTCCTCGAAGGTGACCGCGTCGTCAGGAAGCTCAGGGAGCAGGAGTTCGCGCGGCACGTGAGAGGTCTCGTCGTAGTAGCGCAAGAGGAATCCGGCGATGAGCTCCGGAGCGGGCACGTCGAGACCTTTGTCGAGCACGAACTCGTTGCCTATGAGGACGCGTCCCTCGCGCACCACGAGCACATTGACACCGGCGATGGTCTCCTCGCGATACACGCCGACCACGTCGGCGTCGAGCGGACTGGCCGAGACGATCTTCTGCCGCTCGTCGAGCACCCGGATCGCCTCGAGGCGGTTGCGGAAGCGCGCGGCTCGCTCGTAGTCGAGGTCCGCGGCTGCTTCACGCATGCGCGACTCGAGCTCCCCGGCGACTCCGGCGTGTCTGCCCTGGAGGAACTGGATGACCTTCTCGACGGTGGCCGCGTACTCCTCGCGCGTGATGGCACCTACGCACGGTCCCGGGCCTTTGCCGACGTTGTAGTCGAAACACGCGCGGCCGAGCGGCTCGCCGCCCCGTGCGGTCAGGCGCCTCCACTCGACACACTGCGTGCTGCAGACCGGGTAGACCTTGCGCACGGCCTCGATGGTCGCGCGCGCGGCCCGCGAATCGGTGTACGGGCCGAAGTACCGAGTGCCCTCGCGGTGCTTCTCGCGGGTGAACTTGATGGCCGGGAACGGGTCGCACAAGGTCAGGGCGATGAACGGGTAGCTCTTGTCGTCGCGGTAGTCCACGTTGTATGGCGGGTCGAACTGCTTGATGAGGTTCTTCTCCAGGATCAGCGAGTCGATCTCGCTGTCGCACACGACGTAGTCGAAGGTAGTGACCTGACTCATGAGTATGGGTATCTGCGGTCGGTCGTCATGCCCGAGGACGTACTGCTTCATCCGCTTGCGGAGCGACTTGGCCTTGCCGACGTACAGGACGTCGCCGGAAGAGCCCTTCCACAGGTAGACGCCGGGTGCGTCAGGGGCGGATGCGACCTGCTCGGCGACGGTGGGAGCAGCGGCGCGCTTGTCGGCGGCGTCGGTCATGCTACTCCACCGCCAGTATCGCGATCGTGCGGCCCAGGTCGGCGGCGTCCACCACCGCTATCCTGTCGTGCGACCATGCCCAGCCCTCGACGGGTGAGAAGCAGATGGCGTATGCGCCGCTATCGGGAGCATAGTAGGTGCCCCAACCCTCACCCGACCAGACCGTCCAGCTTCGCGGCCGGTCCGACACCCCCGCCACCCTGAGGCCGTCGGCGCGGATGAAAAGAGCGGGAAGCAGGTCAAGACCCTGGGGCGTCTGCAGCTCGGCCGCGGATACGTCGGGCTCCTGCCGGGTCAGCTCTTCGATCGGCACGGTCGGCTCGCCGGTCTGCGAAAGGGCCGACAGCGCTTCCTCGTAGTGCGGGTCGAACGCGGCTCCGGACAACGCATCCGAGAGCGGCAGCGCGTCATCGATGAGTGATCGGTCCAACGCGGTACGCTCGACCGCGAACGCGACGAGCGCGAGCGACTTGAGCCGACGCACGGTGGAGGCCGAGTGGTCTTCATCGAGAACGCCAGCGATGTCGTCGGCCAGTTCAGCGGCAAGGTCGTGCTCCTGTGCGTCGAGCGCGGCTATGGCCCGCATCGCCCATGCCTTCCCGGCGCCGACATCGGATGACGCTGCCGTGATGCCTTCTCCGCCCGAGCGGAAGGCAGCTATGCGCTGACGCATGGCGGATGCCGGCCCCTGCAGCGTGTCATCTGCGGTGCCGGGATCCTGCTGCCCGGCCGCAGGCCGAGGTTGCTCGACCGGACCACGAAGACCGGCGGCGATGTTCTTCGCCTCGAGGTAACGGTCGGGCAGGTGCACGCCGACGACCACGGCGGAACCCGGCTCCCCGAGCCAGTCATCGGGAGTGGGGCCGAAGCGCTGAGGGTGCTCCTCGGCGGGGAGAGTGAGCGGTGGATAGGTGAATAAGACGGTGCAGGGGCCGAGTTCGACGGCAGGGTCGCGCAAGGCTCCAGCTTCATAGCGGACCTGTATAAGCGGCTGGCCGCCGGCGAAGAGTTGCACCACGCACGCGCTCGCGTCCGGGTACGCCGCCAACAGCGCGGCCGCGCCGGCCTGCCAGGCGATCGCGGGATCGGCCGGGGTGTTGATCGCCGGAACCTCGATGCGCATGGCGGCGATGTCGCCGTCGCTCCACACACTCGCATGCTCGACACCGGCAAGGCGGACAAGGCGCAACGCCGTCTCCTGCGGGCCCGATGGACCGAGCGGCTCGAAGCCGAAGTCGCTCCCCGTGCCGCCCGGACCGGTGCCAGAACCGTTCGCGAGCAGGTGCCATGCGGGGATCGCGAGCACCAGCGCGAACAGCAGCGCTATCGCGGCCCAGCGGCGGCTCACATCACTCGCCTCCGGCGATCGCGGCCGCCTCGGGAGCGACGGTCGCGGGACGTCCTTCGAGCACGGGCGCGAGGAAGCGGCCGGTGTGCGAGTGTCGACACGCGGCCACTTCTTCAGGCGTGCCCGCTATCACGAGCCGCCCGCCATGATCGCCACCCTCGGGACCCAGGTCGATCACGTGGTCGGCGCTCTTGATGACGTCGAGGTTGTGTTCGATGACGAGCACGGTGTTGCCGGCGTCGACCAGGCGCTGCAGGACGTGGAGCAGCTGGCGCACGTCGTCGAAGTGCAGGCCCGTCGTCGGCTCGTCGAGGATGTAGAACGTGCGCCCCGTCGAGCGCTTCTGCAGCTCGCTGGCGAGCTTGACGCGCTGGGCCTCGCCGCCGGAGAGGGT
>DLMY01000019.1:0-122 GCA_002478275.1 Actinobacteria bacterium UBA7524 | reverse complement strand
ACGCGCTGGGCCTCGCCTCCGGAAAGCGTCGTGGCCGGCTGGCCCATACGGATGTAACCGAGCCCGACGTCGTAGAGTGTCTGGAGCTTGCGCTTGATCGGCGGGATGTTCTCGAAGAAGTG
>DLMY01000047.1 GCA_002478275.1 Actinobacteria bacterium UBA7524 | reverse complement strand
ATGGCGGGCAAGACCACGCTCGTCTCGACGGGTACCGGCTCCGGCAAGACCGAGTGCTTCCTGTACCCGATTGTCTCGAAGTGCCTTGAGCTGCGCGATTCCGGTGCGCCTGCCGGAATCAGCGCTGTGATCGTCTACCCGATGAACGCGCTCGCCGAAGATCAACTCATGCGCCTGCGCTCTCTGCTAGTCGGCACCGACATCACGTTCGGCATGTACGTGGGCAAGACGCCTGAGCAGGAGAGCGAGGTCGTCGGCGTGCGTCTTCCGCCCGGATCTTCGCGCGCGCAGTATGAGGCCAAGGTCGCGGAACTGCGGGAACGCGGGTCGGCTGAGACGGTCCTTCCCGCCGAAGAGGCCTGCTCTCGCGAAGCCATGCGCACGCCCGGCAGCCAGCCCCGCATCCTTCTCACGAACACCAAGCAGCTCGAGCTTCTGCTCACGCGCCAGAAGGATGTTGAGCTCTTCGCCGATGCGCGCCTGGACTTCCTGGTCTTCGATGAGGCGCACACGTTCACGGGTGCGCAGGGCGCCGAGACCGCCTGCCTCATCCGGCGCCTGCGGGCGTTCTGTGGCAAGGGCGCGCAGGAGACGGTCTGCGTGGCGACTTCTGCGACCATCGTGGACGAGAATGAACCGGACGCTGCCCGCACGTTCGCTTCGCGCTTCTTCGGCGTGGCGGCAGAAGATGTGGCGACGGTCGGTGAGGCGTACGAGTCCGCCGCATGGTCGGCCGCGCGCTTCGTCCCCGCCATCCCGGCCGAGGATACCGGCGCGCTGCTGGACGCGTGTGTCGCCGCTGTGGAGGCGCCCGAGGATCAGATCGCGGCAGCCGTGGGCGAGGTCTACAGGCGGCTGTCCGGTCGAGTGCTCCCAGGTGGGGAGTGGCCTGAGGCTCTCAACGGCGAGCTCGCCCAGAACGAGATCGCGTTCCAGCTGAGCGAGTTGCTCGGCGAGCCCCGCGCTCTCGGTGACCTTCCGGGGCTGCTCGAGCCGCTGATCGGTCGTGCGGTGACAGAGGCTGAGATCCTCGCGTGGCTGACGCTCGGTGCGGCCGCACGACACGAAGGAAGACCGCTGCTTCGACCGGTTGTGCACGGTTTCGTGCGCGGTGTGAGCGGGGCGGTGGTGTCGTTCCCGGCAGGTGACGAGCCGAGACTCTGGCTTGCGGCCGAAGACGAGATCGAAGCCGGCGGCGGCGACGCGGTCGCGCACCTGCCGGTTCTCACGTGCACCACCTGTGGGCAGCACTACTTCGCAACCTCGGTCAAGGATTTCGACTACACGGGCAAGAAGCCGGGCGGTGGTGATGCGACCGGCGACGGTAGCGTGTGGGAGCCCCTCGAAGAGGCCCAGGGCGGTGTGCGTGTCGTCCTAGTCGACCGTGTCGTCGGTGGCGCTGACGACGAGGACCTTGATGCCGGCGAACGCACCGCTGCCGTGTACCTGTGTCGTCACTGCGGGGCGCTACATCCGGAGTCTGTCTCACGCTGCCTGAGCTGCGGCGTCGCCGATGAGAGCGTGAAGCTCTTCGCCGTTCGGCAGAACCCGGACAACACCGGGAAGCTCACGAGTTGTCTGTCGTGCGGCGCGACCGGCCGTCGCTTCGGCGCGTTGTACCGCGAGCCGGCCAAACCGGTCCGTGCCGTGAACGTGGCCGACGTCCACGTGCTCGCCCAGGACATGGTCCATCACTCAGAGCGCCCACGGTTGCTCATCTTCTGCGACAACCGCCAGGACGCTGCGTTCCAAGCGGGATGGATGAAGGACCATGCCAGACGATTTCGTCTTCGCGCCTTGATGTACGAGGGTCTCCTGGAGGGGCCGAAATCGATAGGTGACCTCACGCTCTATCTTGACGACAGACTCGAGGCGGATGAGTCGCTTTCGCGGGCGTTGGCGCCGGAGGTCTGGCAGGTGGCACGCCGTGAGGGCGGCGGTACACGCCACGAACAGGAGCGCCGCAAGTTTCTGCGCATACAGGTCCTTCGCGAGATCACTCTGTCGTCAAGACAATCCATCGGCCTCGAGCCTTGGGGCCGGCTGAAGGTCTCGTACGCGGGTCTCGACACATCCTGGCGTTGGATCCAGGAGAACGCCAACCTGCTCGGCATGCCGGCGGAGGATCTGCGCGACGGTGTCGCGACGGTGCTCGACTACCTGCGCCGCAAGCGCGTGCTGTTCGACCCGGAGCGCGAGATCTTCACCAAGTACTGGATGGACGGCGACCTTGAGATCCAGCAGGGCTACCTCCCGCAGTTCGGGGCGCCTGTAGGCACGAAGCTTCGGCGCGCAGCCAACGAGAAGCCGACGCTCGTCACGCAGTGGCTGAGCGAGCGCGGCGATACGACACTTCGGCAGCTGGCCCGCAAATGGGGTGTGCCTTCGGATGACATAGAGCCGTTTCTCGAGGGACTGTTCGCGGCCTTGGTGCAGACAGGCATGATCGTGCCAGTGCAGCTGAAAGGATCGAAAGGGAAGGCTCTGCCCGATGTGACCGAGGTCTACCAGGTCGACGCGGACAAGCTCCGGGTGAGTGCCGGTCACGGCGTTTGGCGCTGCAAGGCGTGCAGGCGTCGGTATCCCCAGCGCACACCGAAGCTCTCCTGCCCGTCATGGCGTTGCGATGGAGAGCTCGAGTGGGTGGCCGAGGATCCGGACAACTACGACCTGCAGTTGCTCGATGCCGGCTACTCGATGCTACGGCCCGAGGAGCACACCGCCATGGTCCCCGCAGTGGAGCGCGAGCGTCTCGAGAACCTGTTCAAGGGCGACTCAGATGCCGTGAACGCACTGGTGTGCACGCCGACACTCGAGCTGGGCGTCGACATCGGCCAGCTCGATGCGGTGCTCATGCGCAATGTCCCTCCGCTTCCGGCCAACTATTGGCAGCGCGCCGGGCGCGCCGGCCGCCGCCATCGGATGGCCGTGGATATGACGTACTGCCGCCCGGTCTCACACGACCGTGCGTACTTCGCCGATCCTGTGAAGCTTCTCGCCGGACGTGTCGATCCGCCGTCTTTCAACCTGTCGAACGAGGTGATGGTCTCCAAACACGTGCACGCAACCGTCATCACGCGTCTGCACCAGTACGTGCGTGACCCGCTTCGCTCGTCCGAAGAGCGTGCGTCTATCGCTGAGACACTTATGGCCTGTTTGCCCAACCAAGTGAGTTCATATCTCTTCGAGGGCGGGCGAGTGCGCACCGAGGCTTTCGACTTGAGCCCGTTGCGACGGCTGATCGAGGCGAACCGCGAGGATCTCGTTGCGTACGTGACGGCAGCCTTCAGTCAGGGATGGCCCGATGCGGACGAGGATGTCGTCTCCCACGAGCACCTCGAAGGCTGCGTGCGCGGGTTGGCCGATGAGCTCTCAGCGGTTCTCTTGAGACTCCGACGACGTCTCTCATGGGCCATGGAGCAGATCCGGCGTTTGAACGCTCTGCGCGAGCAGCAAGGCGATCTCGATCCGGAGGACGATGCGCTCTTCAAGCGTTGTGACCGGCTGGTCAAGCGCCTCAAGGGTACTGACCGCGCCAAGCGGCGTGATGCTGAAGGCTACGACGACGTCAACACGATGGGGATGCTCGCCGCTGAGGGATTCCTTCCCGGTTATGGGCTGGAGGTCGGGTCCGTTCTGGGCTTCGCGGAGATTCCGTACTGGCGTCTGGGCGCGGTCGACTTCGTGCTGCCGCGACCGCCCAGTGTGGCGCTGCGTGAGTATGTGCCGGGCAACCTGATCTATGCGAACGGCAACCGGTTCGTCGCGAGACGATTCCATCGCGACCTCGACGAACAGCGAGCGGAGACGCCCGCTCTCGAGGTCTCAGTGGAACGTCAGGCTGTCAAGGAGACCGATCTTTCAGCGACACCCGGGACGATGAGCGCCT
>DLMY01000045.1:10750-11888 GCA_002478275.1 Actinobacteria bacterium UBA7524 | reverse complement strand
CACATGGGTTCGGCGCTCGACCATGCTGATATCCGGGGATTTCACCCCCACATCTCGGTCGGACCGGAGCCTGCCTCCAACTAGGCGCGCGCTTACGTACGTCGCATAACGTGATCGAGGATCTCTCCGGAATGTGGCGCCCACCCGCGTGCATGACGTCTACTACCGCGCAGGGGCCGAGGTTGTCGGTCATAAGCCCCCAGATGAAGCCCGAGAGTTCACGGGCGGTGGCCACGACGGCGGTGTGCGCACCCTTCTTAGCGGCGAGACGTCGATATGTTCCGTTGAGCCTGACCTGCGCGGCCCACGAATAGGCCGCGACCTCAGGCGGTTGCCCTTCGAGCCGTTCTTTGAGCTTGCCTCGCACCGCAGGCGCGTGGCGATATGCCCAGGCCGATTCGACGAGCACACGGCGTACGTGACGGTTGCCGGTCTTGGTGATCGAGCCTTGGTGGCGGCTCGCCCCGCTCGAGTGTTCGCAAGGGGTCAGGCCGGTGAACCCCATGTAGCTTCCCGCATCACCGAATCGAGCGAAGTCGCATGTCTCGGCGAGGATGGTCATCGAAGAGAGAGTGGAGATGCCGCGCAACGCACTCAGGCGGCGCACATCCGTCGCGAAAGGCTCGGTCTGCGCGATCTCCTCGATGCGCCTGCCCATCTCGGCGAGTTGTGCGTCGCGCATGAAGTAAGCGGCAAGCAGATGCCCGAACGCCTCGTCCGCGTGTGGTTCGTCGAACTTCACGGCGCGCGCCCAGGTCTCGAAGCGCCTGGACCATGCGTCACGCGGACCCGTATAGCGCTTGCCATAACGCAGCAGGAAGCTGCGGATGCGCTGACGCGCGATCCTTCGGTCGCACTTGACCTCCTCGCGCACGCGTATGAGGTCGCGCACGGCCTCCTCGGCGATCCCCGGGACGCGGACGCTCGTGAGCTCGCCTGCACGGTGCAGACGTGCGAGGTTCCTGGCATCGATGCGGTCGGTCTTGACGCGTACCCCGCTCCTGCGCGGGATCATCGAAGGAGCGATCACCTCGCAAGGAAAGCCCAGTGCGCTTATGAGCCGGTGGGTGTCGTAGCCGGTGGGTCCGGCCTCGTAGCACAGCTGTGTGCCGAGGGGGTCGTGGCGGCCAAGTAGCCG
>DLMY01000045.1:8052-10506 GCA_002478275.1 Actinobacteria bacterium UBA7524 | reverse complement strand
CGGTCCCTCCGTTTGTCGGCGCCGCGGGCTCATTCCCGCGGACGATCCACGTATACACCGGAATCGGGCCGGCCATCTCATAGTGACTAGACGTAGACAAGATCGGAGGCACATTGAAGCTCAAGGATGCGATTGCGAGCATGGGTGCTAGCAGGGCGACGGCCGTCGCCGCGGAGTACGCGGAGATCGCGGGTGTCGACTGGCAAGGCGGAGCCCGCTACGTGTTCGCAGCAATTGTTGCGGATCCGGAGCGCGTCCCCGCAAACATCGGCGGTGCCAGCGACAGTGCCCGTGCGGCTATAGAGAAGTGGGTTCTGAAGTACCAACGCGGATACGAGGGTCGTGCCTCAGTGAGAGCATCGAATCCCCCCGGAACCGTTGCTGACCCCGTGATTGAGAAGATCATCGCCGCTCGCCTTGACGGGTTGAGCGATGAGGATCTTGAGAGGATCACGTACGCTCACCGACTCGCAATGTCAGCGGAGAACATCCTGGGGTTGATTCTCGAGGAGTATCTGGCCGTGAACCTCGAGGGACATGGTTGGCACTGTGCCTGGGGGGAGACCGTCAAGTCTGTCGACTTCGTCCATGAGAACGGCGCGTTGCTGCAAGTGAAGAACCGCAGCAACTCCGAGAACAGTTCGAGTAGCACGGTTAGAGCTGGAACGGTGATCGAGAAGTGGTTTCGAATCAAGGCCGACAGAATCCAGTACATGTGGGATGAGCTGAACGAAATCTGCGGAACTTCTGATCTCTCAGAGGAGTCCTTCGTGGCGTTCGTGAACGCAACGGTGTCTTCGAATCCAGATTGTCTCTGCATGGAGGAGGGAAACGTCTGGGGTAGCCCGTCCTAGGTGAGAGCCAGCTCCTCTTGAGTCGGAGATGGCACGACAGATCTGCTGAGGGCCTGGGCGAACTCTCTCTCCCAATCGGTGTTGGCGGTGTTCTTGTACCGGGAGTACGGGAAGCCCGGGTAGTCCTGGGGCGTCTCCCCGTTGATCAGCTCGATAACCAGGCGGCCGACGGCTTGTCCTAGGCTGCACGGAACAGCGTTTCCAATCTGCTTGTACTGCTGAATCATGGGCCCGGCAAGCTGCCAGTCGTCAGGGAATTCCTGAAGTCTCTTGTACTCCTGCAAAGACAGAGGTCTGTCCTCCTCGGGATGGGCGAGGTCGGTCGCCGGCATCGCCGGGTGGGTCACCAACGTGGGAGCGGGCTTGTCCCAGTCGAGCCTTCTCAGGAAGCCGGTCTTGCCGCCGCCAGCATAGAAGGAATTGCCCAAAGCTTCTCTCTGCAACTCTCTAGGAAGAGCCCTCCAGTTCTGGCCGGGCTTGAGCATTCGATAATACTTCAGCCGCTTCTCCGGGAAGGTCAGGTGTTGGTGATCCGTCAGTCCCGCAGTCGCTTGCCTGAAAGTACGCCACCTGAGTAGTCCGTACTCTCCGTTCTCAGAGTGCGTCGGAGTCAGGAACGGTGGTGCTTGGCCATCCCGAGCACAAACGATGATGACGCGCTCTCTGATCTGGGGAGTCCCGAAGTTGGCCGAGTTATACAGATTGAAGGAGTAGCCGTACCCGGAGTTCCGGAGCTTCGAGAGAATGAAGTTCAGCGCGCCGCCCTTCAGTTCGTCAGCAGTCAGGTCTGGGAACTCGGAACCGCGCTGATCATGAGGTCTGTGATCCAAGGGGCAAGACAGCAGTCCCCGAACGTTCTCAATAACGATGAACTTGGGTCGAAGCTGCAGGGCTAGTTCGATGTAGTCAAGGAAGACGTTCCCCCTGTCGTCGTTGAAAGCCTTCCTCTTGCCGGCAGTGCTGAACGCCTGACAAGGGGGTCCACCAATGACCAGGTCGATGTCGTCATCCTCGGTGAGCCCTGCGGCCTCCAGGACGTCACCCTTCGAGTATGTGCTGATGTCGCTGAGCAGCGCGGTCGCTGGGCGGTTGATGGCTATGGTCTGCCTGCAGTACTTGTCGACCTCGCACGCCAGCAGGACACGGAACCCTGTCTTCTCGATGCCCAAATCCAAGCCCATCGCCCCGCTGAAGAAGCTGAGCGCGATAGGCCTCCTCTGGGCGGAGCTGACCGGTTGATACGTAGGGTGGTCTTCGGCGACCATATGCGCGGTCTGGAGTCCGTAGAGATCCACGGCTTCACGCTCGACGACCCAGGCGTTCCCGACCATCTTGGCCGGCAGAGTCCCTAACCGACAGAGCGTCCGCACTCTCTGCTGACTGATTCCCAAGAGTTCTGCGGCTTCACGGACGCCTATCTGGGTACTCATGCGCACATTCCCCTCCGAAACCTATGATGAGTACCATACTAGGGCAGGTTTGGCTGTGGTCAAGAGGTCGATTCCGGCGGAAGTACTGCTCTATGGAGAGCGCGCGGCGGACTTGGGATACTCGGGTCGCGATGGCACATCGGGTCACGTCTAACCCGGGCGTCAACCCG
>DLMY01000045.1:0-7891 GCA_002478275.1 Actinobacteria bacterium UBA7524 | reverse complement strand
GTGTGAGGTAGACTCGGGCAGGAAGCCGGGCGTCGGCGTTGCGGGTTACGCCCAAGAACGTTAGCCAGACCGACGAAGGGCAAGAGTGAACGTCGACCAGCTAGTTGAACTTATCCAGAGGGACGAGGGCCCCACTCTGGAGTTCAAACGCGCATGGTATCCGATTGACGCCGAGGCCACTGAAGCTCGCGAGCGCAGTAGAGGTGAGTTGATCAAGGATGTCCTGTCACTTGCAAACGGCAGTGCTTCGACCGCCGGTGACAAGGCCTATCTGGTTGTAGGCGTTTCCGACACCAGAGATGAGAACGGGGGTCGGGAGACGTATGACGCTATCGATTTCCCCACCGATGGGGTTTGTAGGCGCATCGCTCAACTGCTTTCGTCAGCATCTGACCCACCCGTTGACCATCTCGAGTTCGATGTCGTCGAGTTCGAGTCTCGCCGCATTGGCGTGCTCACAATACATCCGACATCGCATGTGCATGAGACAACGCGCAGACTGCGCACTTCTTCAACGGAGTACTCTGAGCGAACTGTCTTCATGCGTACCGTCGATGGTATCGGGGTCGCGGGCGCAGATGATCGTGACGCGATTCGTCGCCACAAGAGGCACCGTGCTAAGGAGTATGGCCGTGTTTCACCAATAGGCTTCGGTGGTCTAGTGGGTTCTCTCACTGGGGCGTTGGCTGCGGGTGTCTTTGGTATCCCTCAAGCTGCGACGGTGGTGCAGCGCACAGCAATACTGGTGCTCGCCACAGTGCTGTCTGGGATTCTCGGGCTTGGCATTGGGTGGGCAGTTCGGCAGTACCTAGAGATTCGCCGGGACTGGTATCGACTGCCGGTAACTGCGCGCTGGGTGTTTGCGGTCCTGCTGCTGGCACTGGTTCTGTGGACCTTCTTCCAGCTCCTCACTCCGATTGCTGGCTAACCCGCGCATCCTTAGCGTCACTCTGTTCCTTGTGGGATGCCTGACGCGAGTCGGGTAGCCTTGGTTCTGGCGGTGGGGTGACCCTCCTGCGCATCTGTCGCTTCGAAGGGCTGACCTACGCGTGTTATGTCCCCCGCCGCCGGATCCGAGGGGTCGTCGTCGTGACCTGATAGGAGCCTGGCCTAGAGGCCCCAGCTAAGGCGTGTCCGCCGACGTGCCCCACGATCGGAAGGTGTTTCCGACGGAAGGGGACAGTGATGATCGTAGTCGGCATCGACCCGCATATGAAGACCCACACCGCGGTGGCTCTCGACGCATCGACGGGACGCAGCGTGGGGGACAAGACCATCCCCTGCACCTCGGAGGGGTACGCCCTTCTGCTTTCCTGGGTACGCGGCCTGGACGAGCAGCGCACTTTCGCGATCGACGACTGCCGGCATGTGTCGGGCAGGCTCGAGCGCCACCTCTTGGTACGTACGGCAAGTCCGACCCGATCGACGCCGCATGCGTGGCCAGAGCCGCGCTTCGGGAGCCGTCGCTGCCGCTCGCGACGCCGGCCGGCCCCGAACACGACGTGCGCCTGCTTGCCGATCACCGCGATGACCTGGTCGAAGAGCGCCAGCGTATCATCAGGCGCCTGCGCTGGAACTGCCATGACCTCGAGGTCGCACTCGAGCTGCCGCCCCGAGTGCTCGACCGCTACGTGTGGCTCGATAAGCTCGAGGCGGCGCTTGGTTTGTTGCCTGAGAGCATGCGGCGGCGTATTGCGATCGATCAGGTGAGGCGCTGTCGCGAGTTGACGGCAGACATCCGCGCACTCGAACGCGAGATACGCGAACACGTGCGCGTGCTCGCACCTGAGCTCACGGAGGTGCCCGGGTGCTCTGCGCTGTCCGCGGCCCACCTTGTGGGCCAGACCGGCACGGCAAGCCGATTCCGCTCAGAGGCCGCCTTCGCGATGCACGTAGGCACGGCGCCCCTTGCGGTCAGTTCCGGCAAGTCCGAGCGCCACCGGCTGAATCGCACGGGGAACAGGACACTCAACTCCACGGTCCACATCATCGCCGTCACGCAGGCGCGCATGCACCCGCCCGCGATCGCCTACATCGAGCGCAAGCGGGCTGAAGGGATGAGCACGCGCGAGGCGCTCAGATGCCTCAAGCGCCACATCACCCGCACGCTCTACAAGACGATGCTTCGGGCGGAGCGAGCGAGGGGCGCAGGGGTCGTGCACGTCGATTTCTCACCAGTCGTGGTGGCTGAGGCGGTGTAGGATTGACATAGGAGCAGCACCGCGACAAACCGCGGCCAAGAGCTGTACGCTTGCCGTCGGTCGCATCGGCCGCGGTTTGCGGGTGATGCGCAAACACGTTGATATGAGATGGCCGGTCAACCCCCCATCGCTCACGGCGGTCTTGATCTTGGGGGTTGTGCAAGCGGGCGGGCACATGGGTTCGGCGCTCGACCATGCTGATATCCGGGGATTTCAACCCCACATCTCGGTCGGACCGGAGCCTGCCTCCAACTAGGCGCGCGCTTACGTACGTCGCATAACGTGATCGAGGATCTCTCCGGAATGTGGCGCCCGCCCGCGTGCATGACGTCTACTACCGCGCAGGGCCGAGGTTGTCGGTCATAAGCCCCCAGATGAACCCGGAGAGCTCTCGCGCGGTGGCCACGACGGCGGTGTGCGCACCCTTCCTCGCTGAGATCCTGCGAAAGACGCCGTTCAGGCGCACCTGCGCGGCCCACGAGTAGGCCGCGATTTCAGGCCCCTGTCCTTCGAGCCGCTCTTTGAGCTTGCCTCGCACCGCAGGTGCGTGCCGGTAGGCCCAGGCCGATTCCACGAGCACGCGGCGCACATGCCGGTTACCGGTCTTGGTGATCGAGCCTTGGTGCCTCGAAGCGCCGCTCGAGTGCTCGGATGGCGTGAGCCCGGTAAAGCCCATGTAGCTTTTCGCATCGCCGAAGCGGGCGAAGTCACATGTCTCGGCAAGGATGGTCATGGCACTAAGCACACCGATGCCACGAAGTGCCGAAAGACGCGCCACACCCGTCGCGAATGGCTCTTCTGCCGCGAGCTCCTCGATCCTCCTGCCCATCTCCGCGAGCTGTACGTCTCGAACGAAGTAGGCGCCGAGCAGGTTGCGAAACGCCTCTGTCGCCAAAGGCTCTTCGAAGGTGACCGAGCGCGCCCAGACCTCGAAGCGCTGCGACCACCTGTCCGGACCTGCCGGATAGCGCTTGCCGTAGCGAAGCAGGAAGCTTCGGATCCGTTGGCGGGCGATGCGCCTGTCGCATTTGACCTCCTCACGCACGCGGATAAGGTCGCGCACTGCCTCCTCGGCAGCCGTGGGAACGCGCACGGACGTCAGCTCCCCTGCGCGATGGAGGCGAGCGAGGTTCCTTGCGTCGATACGGTCGGTCTTGACGCGAGAGCCGCTCCTTCGTGGGATGAGTGAGGGCGCGATCACGTCGCACGGAAAGCCCAAGCCGCTCACGAGCCGGTGTGTGTCATAGCCGCTCGGGCCCGCCTCGTAACACACGGTCGTGAGGAGCGGGTCGTGGCGGCCAAGTAGCCGCCGGATCGCCTCGGGTGTGTTGGGGATCACCCGCTCGTCGACTTCAGTGGTGTCTGGACGCAGCACCGCTACCGCGATCGAGTCCTTGTGCACGTCGAGTCCGATGTGTGTAATCTGGTTCATGGCCGGTCCCTCCGTTTGTCGGCGCCCCGGGGCCTGTTCCTCGGGGACGATCCACGTATACACCGGAATCGGGCCGGCCATCTCATAGTGACTAGCTCGAGCAATGTGGGTGGGGGCAAGATGGAACTCACGCATCGTATGAGCGCGGCCATGGCTGACGAATTCCGTGCCATGACGTTCGCTCGGCTTGTGGGCGATCCATTGCGTTGGCGAACCAGGCGCGTTGACTCGTTCCAAAGCGCTGACTGGATCGAGGTCCAGAAGCTGACGAAAGTGGACATTCGAATTCGGAGGGCATTCGTCCTTCAAGTGTTGGATGAGCTCTCCACGGCGTACGCGGAAGATGCTGGCGAGAAGGTCGCTGGTGCACGCGAGAAGCTGCGCATAGCGGAGAGGCTGTGCCACGCCCTTGGGCGGAACACATTGGCTGATCCGCCGCTCACAACTGCTGAACTCCTCGTTCCCGTTGGCTATCATGATGGACCAGCGGTGCAGAGCGATGTCCGCGTGGACGGCAAAGTGATTCCCCCGTTGAACCGACGGGAGGCGGCAGATGTCATGGCTCGCCTTTTCAGCTGGCAACTTGACGGGGCGGCCGCTATTGACGCGATTCCCACAGAATCGGTATCGGGTCTTTGGGCGGCCACGGGCTGGTGCCTGACTGCTACAGACACCTCGTCTCTACGGGAGAGGGGTCCCTTGTCTCGGCTCGGAGGCGTTGACGCAGACAGAGACTTCTTGGCAATTCGCGAATGGATGCATGAGAACTATGTAGGTTCGTGTGGTTGTGGTGGCAGCTCCGTGGAAACATTGCTCAGATCCACGCACGACCGCGTCTACTCGTTGGTTAGGCGATCACTGGGACTGAGACCATTCTGGCAAGACATCGGGTGCGACGTTTCGAGTCCAGAGGCCATGGCGTTCAATCCGGCGGCAAACCCCCTGCTGATGCATTACTCGTACGTGAAGTATCTGCGATGGCTGGAGCGACGTTCGGGAGGCAACTACGTCTTGCAAGACGATTTTGCTTCTTACCTGTCTTGCAGCTTCCTGGGACTGTGCGAGTGCTGGATGAACCTTCTTGAGCATGTGGCCGACAGATCTGATGGCGACGATGCGACAGCCGCAGCCTCACTTGGCAGGGCGACAGTCGGATTTGCGAGTCGCATTGGCGTCACATGGCCTATGATTCTCAGAGTCCAGATTCCGCTTGAGCGAACCATTCGCGTTGAGGCCTCTGCTGCCCTGCCGACCTCGACGCCAGATCGGTTCGCCTCCGATTACGATTTGACTCGAAGGCGTCCGTGGGTCTGGCTTCAGCTCGCGGACTGGCTGGTTCGCCGTCCCGCACGTGGCGCAGTCATGTTCTGGCGGTACGTCCTCCGGTGTGCAACTTTCGGACAGCGCGGGGGTTCCCTGTCTGGTCTGACGCAATCATACCCGCTCGTTCTGCATGATGCCCAAAGCTACCATGTGGAGATTGTGTCTCCTACTGCCGCTCTCGAACTGAGTCCGCGAGGAGCTTTGGTGAAGATCCACGAGCGCAACTATGGCTATCCGCGGCTCAGGGGCCTCGCCGCGGGTCGCTGGGTGGATATGATGTTTCCGCTACGCAGGATTCCAGCCTCATCCGTCTTCGGGCGCACCACGTGCGCAGGGACTAGGGCCCACCATTACTACACTACGAAGACGGAGGGGTCGACAGCGACTGGCGCGGACTCAGTTGATACAGGTGAGCTCCCGCACCTGGTGGTACGCTACCGCGTGAAGCCGCTTCTCTCGTGGACGAACGCTATAGCAGCGGTGAGCGTACTTGGAGCCAGTCTTCTTATGCTCAGGGGCGTGCTGTTTGAGTCGCTCGAGGTTGCTCCTGGCGGTCTTGACACCATCGCATACGGACGTTCGCTCGGACCTGCGATTCTGACAGTGTTGCTGCTGTTCGCGTTTGAGCGCCACAACAACATGCTCGTTTCGCGCTGGCTTCAGCGTTGGGTCATTCTCACGTTGATCGCGTTTGCCGTGTTCCTCGTGTCCCTGATGCTGAGAGCCGCAGTGCTTGATCCTGGAGCGGTTCCCGTCCTTTCTGTGATGGGGCCACTGGCCTCATCACCGTTGTTCGACGGCGTGAGATCGCTGCTACTGAACGAATCGGCAATCCTCTCCTATACGGTTGGGATTGCGCTGCTAATGGCGGTGCTGTTCTTGGTCCTCGCACCGCTTCTTTGGCTGGCGACTACTGCTGTGGGTATAATGTGGCTTGCTGGCGCCCAGCTCCTTCATGAGAAGGGGCGGCGCCGCCAGAAGGGGGCAAGATGACATCGTCACGCGTTGTGAGATGGGCAGGAAGCACAAACAGTCCAAGCGCCCGTGATTACTTCTCCGTGATTGATGAGAAGAATGATGCCCAAGCTGCCAAGGCGCGGAAGGCTTTCTTGCGCGCAGTTGTTCGCCAGGAGGAAGCTGTGCCTTTTCCGGCGAAACGCACTACCTCTTCACAGGATTGTGGCTAGGGCCCATTTCTTGTGGGGCATATGGCGCTGCTGCGCTTCTCGGCGTCACTCGTGTCTTGCCGATTTCTGATTTCCATCCGCTGGCAGAACACGCTCATGTTGCGCCGAGCTAACCCGGAGATCGAGCCGACTCGCTTCGCTCGCGGCTCATCTCCAAGAGCGTTAGGCACGCTCAAGCGAGGCTCTGCATCTCCGAGCCAACGTGTCAGAGGCACGTGCGACGATGGGTCTCCAAGGAGGAGACGCGTGACCACCAGACTCGAATCAATCATCCAGCGGGTAGTCGAGGCGCGCCGCCGCGAGCAACTGGAGGACTTGACTCAGTCTGCTGAGGGCGCGCGGCTCCCTGAGACCATCGAACGGATTCGGTCCGCATACCATCGAGACTGGGAAGATCGGAGACTCGGCGAGGCGCAAGCTCTACGGGCCAGTCTCGCAGGCGGGATTCCCGTGCCCGTGCTGTCCGTATGTGGTCACGGCACTGCTGAGACTCGCTACACCCAATACTTGGCCTACTTCCTGAACCCTTCGAAGCCGCATGGGCTCGGAGCCCGGTACCTCGATGGTCTGCTCTCGCTGATGAGGCTCTCGAACCCTTCCATCCCCAGCGAGATCAGCGTGACTGAGGCAGTCGTTGAGGCAGAGGTCTACATCGGCACCGCACCGGGGCAGAACGGGCGCTCAGTCGGCTGCACCTGTGATGTCGTGGTTGAGTGCTCCGGCTACGTGTTCTTCATCGAGCACAAAGTGAAGAGCGGCCAAAGCACCAATCCGAACAGCGGTGATCGACAGCTCGTCCGGTACGACATCGCTATCGACGGGAACCCCGCGTATGGGGACTTGTCGAAGATTCGCATCTACCTGACGCCCGGTGGCAGTGCCTCGTCCGGTCTGGTGGACTGGTTGGGCCTGTCACATTCCGATCTAGCCCACGTCGCCCTCGACCTGCTGCGAGATACCGACCTGTCAGCCACTGCTCGAGAGAACCTCCTGAGATTCGCCGTGGACTTGGCGCTAGGTCCGTACGAACGGGCTGAAGATGAGATCAAAGACCTGGAGGCTCGAGCTGCTTCAGCAACCCAGGATGCGGACTTCGGCGAGCGCCTTCGCTTCGACCGGATCGTTGACCGGAACAGACTGCTTGTAGACCTGCTCTTGGAGGGATCACGATGAAGTTGGATGAGAGCGCTCGCTTGTACCTTGCTGACTACTATCTGCTTGAGCAGGCCAGGTCAGGAGCACATCGCTACCTCGATGAGATCGCCAACAAGTTGGCTGCGACAGTCCGACAGGAACTCAAGACGCGCGGCGATCTGTCCGTCACGTTTGGAGAGTACGTTCAGAAGGACGGCGGGTACGTTAGCTTCTACGTGAAGAAGACCGACCTTCCGGGGCTCGATCAGTTCGGCGAATGGAAGTACTCGGTAGTGTACTCAGATGCCATGAGGACCGAGCGGTTGTCCGATCCGACCAAGTGCCGCATCTACGGATTCACGGCCAAGAGCAATGCTGCTCAAGCGAAGGCAGTTGCCCGCGTCGCGCAGGAGCTTGGCTTGCCGGATCCCTATCTCAATGAGGAGTACGACCTCCTCAGCGGAACGCTCGACGAAGTGGTGGATATGCTCTCTCGGGCCTTCACTCAGCGGCTTGACGACCACGTGCAGGCTGTAGAGACCCTGTCCCGACAGTCTGCGGGTCAGGTAGGCTGAGAAGTCGACGGTGAGGTGCCTGAGTTCAAGTTTGAAGTG
>DLMY01000053.1:107114-125450 GCA_002478275.1 Actinobacteria bacterium UBA7524 | reverse complement strand
TGTACATACCGAGCCACCAGTTGAGGTTATCGCTGAGAATGTAGTCGGCGTGGGGGGCGATGCGTTCAGCGGCCCGCTCGATGTCACCTGCTCTGCGGTCGGCCTCGGCAAGAATACAGTCGGCGAGCAGGGTGTACGCGAGGGCTTCCGCCGGAGCAGTGGCTTCGCGGAGGCTTGAGGCATGACGCACCGCGGCACGCACGTCCCCGTACGCGAGGAGGTTCGCAGAAAGCTCTAGACTGGCGTACCAGTCCATCCAGCAGAAGTCCGTCCGCTCGCACAGCTCAAGTGCCTCCTCCGCAGCCTCCATAGCAGTGGGGATGTCATGTACCGCACGCATCTGAACCGATTGGTAGATGGCGAGCAAGGCCAAATCGTAGATCGACTCCTGGTAAACACAACCCTCTTTCGCCCGTGCAAGCAGTTCAGCGGCCTTCTCGTGCTCGCCCTTTCCCGCATGACAGTTGGCGATGACCCCAAGGAAGAACACCTCGAGAGTTGCAGCCCCTTGTGTGCGACTCAGCTGTAATAGTTCCGATAGCATCCGACTGGCTCGATCGAAGTGACCCGCTTCCCACTCACAGACACAGAGGTTACCCATCACGAGCATGCGTAGACTGAAAGACAGTCCCTTGAGATCAAGAACACGACTCAGCGACTCTCGACACTCCGTAAATCGGCCCTGTATGTTCGCCGTCACGCTAACCAGCGTGTTCCTGGCTCGGGCCGTGGTCTCAGAGCTCAAGCACTCCTCTTCCAGCAGGCGAAGCGCGTGTTGAAGGTGCGCTTCCCCTTGTTCGTGGCTGCATTGTGATTGCTCAAGGCACGCGGCGATATAGACATGCGCGAGCGCCTCAGAATCGACGTCAAGCACCCCAAGACTGAGCGCATCCTGCAGAGAATCGGCCGCTTTCGATATGAGCCCGAGATCGATCTGCAGTCTCGCCATGACCATGAGTGCACCAGCCTCAACGAATGCATCTCCCTCGCTCTTGGCAAGACCGCGCGCGACCGTCGCCTTGCTCAAGGCGTCTTCGTATCGCAGGTGCTCCCTGAGAAGCTCAGCATGTAGGAGCAGGAGCCCTGGGTA
The DNA here is from genome assembly GCA_002478275.1 of Actinobacteria bacterium UBA7524. Lineage (GTDB taxonomy): Bacteria > Actinomycetota > Coriobacteriia > Anaerosomatales > UBA912 > UBA7524. The sequence continues at coordinate 124,360 of DLMY01000053.1, read as the reverse complement.
GCGAAGCGTCCCCGCGCGCCCAAGTGATGCGAAGACCTCCTCGAGCAACCCATAAGCGCCTGACTCAAGGAGGACACGCCCGGCACGAAGCGTCCAGTCAACGAGCGTTTGTTTGTCGGCTCTGCGCAACGCCAGCACGAACAGCGCCTCATGTCGGCCGGCATCTGCGAGCATCTCAAGTGTCGCGCCCAGCAGTTCCGAAAGCCTCTCGGGACAATCGCCCCCAAGCCTGCGGAAACACTCCTCCTCGTAGACCTCCGCTGCGATGTCATGCACCCGGAACCACAAAGAGCCTGCGCTCGCCGACACATCAACGAGCGGCATGAGATGACCAATCAGGACGAGATCCTCTCCTGCGGCCCTTCCTGAGATGCGCTCGACATCGGCAAGCATGCCAGACCTCAGTAGCGCGCAAGCATACAGGCAGCGCCTGGCCCTTTCATCAAGCTGGCCGTCGAGCAGAGCACGCAGATGGGCGGTCAGGTCTATCGATGGGCTTCCATCGAGGTCTACCGAAAGCGTGCCTAACGCGGCCTGGCGCGCCAGCACACACACCGTCGCGGCGCGACCACATGCGGCCTGCGCGATCCTATCCGCGAGTGAAGAGTCCGCGCCCTCGCCAAGATACATGCTGACAAGCCTTGCACACTCACCATCATCGAGGCGCAATGCTTCTGCCGAGACTACGAGGGCTCCAGGTATCTCCTCGGCGATCCAGGATGATTCCCAGCGGGTGGTAAGCAGCAGCCTCGAGCGCGCGTCTTGCCGCGCGAGCATCGAACTCAACTCCGATATCGCAGACAGGTCGGCTCCTGCGCACACGTCATCGAGCACAAGTGTCAGGGGGTGCTCTTGAGTCTCGAGGGTCTCGCGCAGCTCAACCTGCAAGTCGAAGACGTCAGGCATGGGCGAAAGCGCTGAGCGCTCTCTGCGTGTGCGCCGTGGCCCTTCAACCTCCCCGCACACCGCTTCGAAGAGCTGCTCGCGGCCGCACTCAAGGCTTGAACAGTCGACCCACACCGTCTGCCCCTCGGCGAGAGCACACTCTTGAGCAGCAAGCACACTCTTTCCGAAACCACCCGGGGCGGCGAGTACCACCACGGGTTCCGGTGCACGCACAATCACGTCGAGAAGCCTGCGCCTCTCGACGGTCGCACCGAAACCAGGAATCCCCGCACCCCTCATCTAATCACCTGCATCCTGTGCCCACCACACACATGTACATCGTCACCGAGCCTACCTGCCCACCCCCCTCAGCAGGGCAGGTCGCCCGAGGGCTCGCCTTCCTCCATCGCCAACACCTGCTGATAGAGCTCGGTCGTCTCCGAGGAAGGGTCCAGACCCAGGTCCTCACTCAGCCGGCTGCGGCACGCCAGGTACGTCTCGATGGCCGCACCGCGCTGCCCACCGGCGATCAGGTTCCGCATCGTCGCCTGGTAGAGATCCTCGCGCCACGCATCTGCGCCCAGCCCCTTGCGCGCAAAATGCAGCGCACGCGCAGCATCGCCTCTCTCCTCGCACAACCCGACCGCCCGGAGCATCGCCTCGCCGAACTCCACCCGATACCTGTCCCTTGCCGAGGAGAACCAGTCGTCGTAGACATCCCCCGGCAGAAGCTCGCCACGATAGAGCGTTGTGAGCGTTTCGTAGGCCGCAAGCGCCTCGTCGATGTCGCCTGAGGATGTGGCCCTGGCAGCGTCTGTCAGGCATCTGTCGAACTGGACGATATCTGCGTCGATGTGCTCCATGACCGCCCGGCAGACCCCGCCAACGTTCTCGACATACGGCAGTTCCGTGCCACGCTGCGCCTGTCCGGTGATAGCGATCTTCATCGCGCTCCAGATCACGTAGAGGTTGTTGCGCGCCCGCACCGCATCCATCTCGGGCCACAAGTACTCGTAGACCTGGTCGCGTGGCACGTCTTTGCCCTGCTGCAAGATGAGCATCGCGAAAAGCAGCCGCGCCTTACGCTTGCCCCACTCCTTCTCGCGCACGGTACGCGAAACGATCGTGACCTCAAGTCCGCCGAACATGCGCACCTGGCACGGCGTGACGTCGCCATGGCGCTGTGGGCGCTGGATGCGAGAGATGGTCTCGGCATCGACCAGGCGTGCGGCGAGCCTTCGCCAGGTCTGGGGCTCCATCACCTCACGTGCAGCTGCGAGGGTGCGCTCGGCGTCTTGCGGAAGCACCATGCCGAGGGTGTAGACGGAAAGCTCATCGGGATCGCACGCGGTGGCCACGAAGCCCAGCAGGTGCGGGAAAGCGCGGATGTACATACCGAGCCACCAGTTGGCGCTGTCGGTGAGGATGTAGTCGGCATGAGGAGCGATGCGTTCAGCGGCCCGGTCAACGTCACCTGCTTTGCGGTCGGCCTCGGCGAGGATGCAGTCGGCAAGTAGTGTATGTAACAGAGCCTCGGCTGCGACGGTCGTTTCACGGATCATTGAGGTTAGGCGCACCGCCGCATTGATGTCCCCGTACGCGAGGAGGTTCGCAGCGAGCTCAAGGGTGGCGTGCCACGAGAACTGCTCGGGGGCTCCGTACCGGCTGCAGTCCTCCAGTGTCTCTTCTGCCAGACTGAGGGCCTCTGCCGGACGACCGCTTGCGCGTGTCCAAGCGGATCTACAGGCGCAGTGATAAGTGAACTCGCTTAGAGCCACGGAGCCCGGAGGACCAACGGACTCAAGGAACCGCTGATCCGCGGCGGTGTAGTCTCCTACCGAAGCATGACATGCCGCTAAGTCACCCAAGAAACACCTGAGCATGATGGTGATTCCGTACCTCTCGCATAGCTCAATGGTCTCACCGAGGATGCTGAACGCTCGCTCAGTATGACCAAGCGCCTTGTGCAGGCATCCCAGATTCCCGAGTGCCTGCATGCGCAGACTGAAGTCCACACCAGTGGCATCTGACAGTGCGACTGACTGCCTTAGTACTTGATCCCACCGCCCGTAGACCACGGCGGTGGCAAAACCCATCGAATTGCGCACCCTGTACTTGATTGCTGCACCGAGGCTGTGCGCAGATAGCAGCTCCTCCGCCTTATCAAAGTGATACTCCGCACCCTCTCGATCCAGGTTCAGGGCAAGGCAGAGTCCTAGATACCCATGTGCCATCGTACGTGACTCGATGTCTAAACCGTCGCTGAGTATTGCACGTTCAAGGCAGTCCGAAGCACCAGCAGGAAGGCCCATATCAAGCTGGAGTCGAGCTTCCACCATCAGGGCCTGCACTTCTGTTGCGACATCTCCCTCACTTCTTGCCAGGTCACGGGCAACCCTGGTCTTGTGCAGAGCTTCATCATAGAGCGACTGCTCGCGTAACAAGCCCGCCTGAAGCATCAGCAGCCTCGGATAGCGCACGACCTCCGCGCCTCCAAGCCTGACGAACACATCCGAGAGCAACCCAAGGGCACCGGATTCGAGCAGTCTGTGCCCCTCCTGAAGTGCCCATGAGACAACGACATCCGTGCCTGCGCGACGAAGCGCCAGCAAGAACAGCGCTTCCAGACGAGAGGACGCCGCCAGGCTATCAAGTGTTGCGGAAAGCAGCCCCGAAAGCCTGTCCGGACCGCTCTCGCCCAGCCTTCGAAAGCACTCCTCTTCATAAACCTCAGCGGCGATATCGTGTACGCGAAAGCGAAGCAACCCAGCCTCTCGCTCAACGTCAACGAGCGGCATAAGATGACCGATGACCTCAAGCTCGTGCAAGACAGGGCGGCCCACCACGCGTTCGAGTTCCACAATCCCGCCCGTCCTGAGAAGAGCACAGGCATAGAGACAGTGTTGTGCCCGATCATCGAGCTGAGCGTCGAGTAGCTCACGTAGGTGCGCAGTAAGGTCAATCGAGGGCATGCCCTCGAGCGAGTCAGTCAAGGAGCCTAGCGCAGCCTGGCGTGCAAGCACGCATATTGTCGCGACGCGTCCACTAGCGGCCCTTGCGATATGCGTGACCAATGGATCAAGCTCTGCGCCTGAGCTATACAGTCCAATCACTTCGGTAGACTCATCGTCGTCAAGCCGAAGTATCTCGGCCGACAACACGAGGGCACCGACAAGCCCTTGCGCGACCTCAGCCGATTCCCAACGCGTGGTCACAACCAGCCTGGAAGGCTCATGCGCTCTCGTCAGCATGCCGGCAATGTCGCAAATCGCGCCGAGCTCCGCACCAGCCTGCACGTCATCGAGCACGACGACGGATCCCGCCATGCCGACGATAGCCTCTTGGAGTTCCACCTGCAAATCGAGCACGTCGGGCATGGGCGACAGGGCGTAGCGCTCGCGCGGTGTTCGAACCGAGCCCTCGATCGCACTGCGCACCACTTCAAATAGCTGCTCCCTGCTGCACTCCAGACTTGAGCAATCTACCCAAACGGCATCGCCTCCATGACGCTTGGCGAGCTGGGCAGCAAGCACGCTCTTGCCGAAACCTCCAGGGGCCGCCAGCACTACCACGGGCTCTGGTGCACGCACAATCACGTCGAGAAGCCTGCGCCTCTCAACGGTCGCACCGAAACCAGGAATCCCCGCACCCCTCATCCTGCCACCTGTATCCGATGAGCCTGTCAGATACATGCTAAGGGATACATCTTAACGGAATCTAAACCTGAGCGGTCTCGGAGTCTCCCGAGTGCATCAGCCAGAGTACATAGAGACCCACACCCGCAGAAAGCAGGATATCGCCGTAGCTGACAAGCCCCCTGTGCCAACTGGGACCGGGGATCGGGATCACATCGCCTAACCACGGCAGTCTGGTGCCCACTTCAAGAACCCGGTGCAGCCAGGATGTCCCAACGCTGACGAGCACCTGTTCCGATGAGCCGCCCACCATCAACGCGTTCGGGACCAGCACCGGCATCCCCGAATTCAGCGAGACGACAAGCAAGTTGGACAAGAGTCCCAGAAGAATGAGGGGGAAGCCCGGCTGCCGGATATTCAGGACGGCGATCACCAGGCAGCCCACAACAGGAACGACCCAGAAGAGCCAGAGCAACACGACACCGCTGACTCCCACGGCGATCTTCGGTGCCACCATCTGGACGGAAAGCAGCAGAACGAACAGCCATCCCCAGCGAATCTCGTGGTATTCCAGGTTGCGGATACGACCCCTCGTGAGCAGACCGATCACGAGACCGAGGATGAGCCCATCGAGCATGACCATCTACCTGGCCCACCCTCCCACCACAGAAGTCAGGGCCCTGAGCACCTTCTTGGAGTGGACAGGACTGACACTAGACCTCAGGCGATCCAGACGCTCCCGCGCATCCACCACCGCGGCCGCAAGGTCGTCGTAGTCTGAACAGACCCTGATGATCTGCGCCATCAGCAAATCGTCCGGCTCAAGACTGAGCGCCCGCTCGGGTTCCTGAGCCTGTAGCCTGATGACGGGTGCCAGTTCGGCGAGGAAGTCCACTTCCGCAACAAGGTCAGCGCCGCGCCGCGATGACTCGGCCAGCACGTCTGCGGGATCGAGGGGCGCACCTTCTTCTTCGTACAAGCCCAACAGACCGATATCGTGAAGCAATGCGGCGAATGAGAGACGTTCGACCTGGTTGCCCCTCAAGCCCAGTCGGCGACCCACGGCGGCCGACAGATCCGCCACTCTCTCTGCATGACCTCGCTTGCCGTTCAACTGCATTTCAGGCAGGTGGGCAAGAGCGGATATCGTTCTCATGTAGGCAGTGCGGATATCGAGAAGCATGCCGAAGCTTCGCTGCATCAGCGCCATCAGCAACGCAAGAATCGGCGACACGAGGATGCCCAAACCTGCATAGGTGATCGCCAGGACGATTCCGACAGATATCTGGCTCAGGTAGATCGGACCAAGAAGCTTGAGAAGCCCCAGAGAGGCGTCGATGAACGAAGACCCTGGGGTTCTTCCGTCAGTGAAGAGATACCCGAGCATGTCGAGCACGGCATAGAGAAGTCCGCATGCCCCGCCGGCGATCAACATCTCAAAGTACGGGGTAGCACCTAGCGAGACCTGCCCGATGAACACTTCGTAGGCCCAGGCAACCGCGTAGATGACTGCAAGGCGCCGACCAAGATCAAGCGCCGCCGAGCGAGGAGCACTCTCGACATCCACGAACAACAAAGACAGCCCAGCTCCAAGCGCCAGACAGGCGAACACCGCGCCTGGGTCTAGCAGGATGATCGCTGCGGTGGCTACGCCGGCATCCGTGCGCGCTGAACCACCACCAGACAGCTTCAGCGGCAGTGAGTCGAGCAAGGCGAACGCCGCAGCCAAGACCGCGAAGAGAAGCCAGTCCCCTGGCTCTGCCAGCAGTCTGTCGGGCAAGAACAAGTACAGCAAAACGATGCCAGCTACGGCCGCCGCTCCGATGACCTTCCTGCTAGTCATGGGCATCGCCAGCCTCCGGACGAACCCAAGCTGTGTCAATCGATATCGCGCCGTCGGTGATACCGGAAGCAAGCAGGCTCACGAAACGTTCATCCAGCTGGGTGCCAGCCACAGCACGCAGCTCGTGCAATGCAGCGTCAACATCAAGGGCCGGCCGGTAGGAACGCTCCGACGTAATCGCGTCGAACACGTCGGCCACCGCAAGCACACGAGCGCCCACCGGAATCTGATTAGTGCCCAAACCGAGGGGATACCCTGTCCCATCGATACGCTCGTGGTGCGCAGTAACCAGTGGGACGATGCCTTCAAGGAATCCCACCTCTTGAAGGATGCTTGCCGCGACATTCGGGTGTTCGCGGAGGGTGGAATACTCTCCTTCCGAGAGCGTTCCCGGCTTAGTAAGTGTCCTGCAGCTCACTGCGATCTTGCCGATATCATGCAGAAGTGCTGCCCACTCGATCTTCTTCACCTCGGATTCACACAGCCCCGCTGCCTCGCCGACGTACTTTGCATACTCGGCAACCCGCTCGGCGTGGCCACGCGTGTACGGATCCTTCGCCTCAAGCGCGGCAACGAGGGAGCGCACCGTGCCGAAGTAGGCTTCCTCTTGTTGCTGGTATACGCGGAAGGTCCGCCAGGAAACTGCGAAGGGGACTAGGAGGAGCAGAGCATAGGGCAGTCCAGCAACCGCGATCAGCTGTGCCAGCACCAGTCCAAGCAACGTCAGGGGCAGGAGGCTCCTGACGTAGTAGGCCTGATAGCTCTTCCAGACAGTGGACAAGGGCAGGCCGCATTTCAGGGATACCGCAACCGTGACCAATCCCAAGTTGATCAAAGCGTAGATGGGAGCGGCAAGAAGCGCGGCCACTATCCACTGAGTTACGGGCGGGGGAGAAACGCCCGGCTGATACAACAGTACTCCCCCAAGAAGCTGATACGCCGTCCCAGCGCCAGCGGCCCCAAGAGCGAGCTGCGACAGGTTGAATAGCATCGCATACGCTGGCTTCCTCTCAATGAAGTCCGCCGGTGGCGCAGCTCCTGCAACTGCCACCACGACTCCGGCAGTCGGTCCACCCAATAGCACGGCAGCAAAGGCAACTGCGAACATGAGTGACACGGTGCCGCCATGCTGTAGCCTGAAGGCCAGTGACTCAGCGGCCAATGCCATGATCCCCATGACAAGTACCAGACGAAAGTCAGGCAACGGTTCCCGAAGGTACAGAGCCACAACCGCGCAGCATGCAACCAAGAACACGAAGAAGGAGTAGAGTCTGACTCTCATGACTCCACTCCTTCTTCACGGAAACTGAGGGCCAACCGCTGCAACCTGCTCATGACTGGAATGACTAAAGTCGCGCCATCGCCCCGCCAGCGTAAAGAACCGCTGCGAGCGAGCTGAGGAGAAATATGATTCGCTTCATGTTGAGAAGACCTCCCTCTTGGAACTGTGGTCTTCTCCCATTCCGCTAGTAATGGAAGAACGCTGTCCGCTCCGCTCGGTTTGTTGCGTACAGTGTCTTCTGATTTGCACACGGCGTTGGCCCTGGCCGAAATCGTCTATGTGGTTGTCAAGCAGCCAAGGCGACGGTTTATCGCATCAAGCGTCGCCCGAACTATGGAATCCTTCTCATTCTGTCTCACGAGCGCCGAGCCCGCATACGACTGCTCCCCCATCGGGGTGACGATCGTGATGCAGGAGACTGCGACCCTCTCCTTACCAAGCTGAATGATCGATACGTCTTCAAGATCGAAGCTATACGTACCATGCAGATACTGATCGACCGCGTCAAGTGTCGCACGCGCCAACAGTCGCATGCGGCCCGTCTGACTCGCGGGGCCCGAAGCCTCGCCGACATACACGTCGTGCTCGAGCTTCAGCGTGACGGCCACGGCCGCATACGCGCCGTTGACGTTCGCGTTGATCTCGACGATACGAGCGCGTGACTGAACAGGCTGGGACGGCTCGGGTTCGATCGCCACAACGTCGGTACCGAGCTGTGCGATGGAGATCTTCTTGTGGTCGACGACAAGACCGTATGTCGCCATCAAAGTGGATTCGATGTCCCTGACCAGCTGCTTGGGAGTCTTGTTCGGGAGCGCGAGTACGTGGATCTCCTGTATCACACCTTCTGGAGAGGCGACCACGCGCGCGGCCTTGATCTCGGCGACTTGCCCGAGTGTGATCTCGATATCCTCAACGGATAGCCGAGATGTCTGCTGGTCCATCGGGGCCCCCCTGTTTGCTTCGGCGGTAGTACTGCTGCGGCATCTGCTACGACTGAGTTTCAAGGGCTTGCAGGAAGATTACCGTATTCCGTCGTATTGTGCTATTCGTCACAGTGAAAGCGCACTTCGCAGGTGATACTTCCCGCCCCACCCGAGAACCACTGTGGCGGACCCGAAGGCCCGCCACAGCAACAGAAACCCCTGAGCGCTCCTGACGGACTAGCTCACCCGAGGCTCGATCAGTCCGTAGTCGCCGTCGTTGCGCCGATACAACACACTGACCTGCTCCGTCTCCGCTGACGTGAACACGAAGAAGTCATGCCCGAGCAGCTCCAGCTGCAAGATGGCTTCCTCGGCAGTCATGGGTTTGACGGCGGGGGACTTCGTCTTGACGATGCTCGGCTCGGTCTCTTCGGGCTCCAGGATCTCGGTCACCGGCAGCGGCGGCGGCATGTGCTTGCCGGAGTACCGGTCCATCTTCTTGCCCTTGTACTTGCGAAACTGCGTCTCGAGCTTCTCAGATACCAGGTCGATCGCAGCGTACATGTCAGTCGATGCTTCCTTCGCACGGATCACGGGCCCCTTGGTCCACACGGTGACCTCGGCGACGTGCCCGTTCTCGATGGCCGGATTCCTCTCGGCGTACAGCTCTACTTCCGCCTTCATGTGGTCACCGTCGATGATCTTGGTGACGCGGCCGATCTTCTCCTGCGCGTAGTCACGGATGGGCTCTGTGACCGCCATGTGACGGCCCTTGATGATCATGTCCATGACTTCCTCCTTGTGAGATGGTCCGTACGTAGAAGATACCCATGGTAGCGGATTGCGACCGTGCCCGCTGCAGCTGATCTCGCGGCGCAGCGGCTAACTGATATGGCCGAGGAAATCCTTCGTCCGCTCATGCTGCGGATTATCGAATACTTCCTCTGGCGTGCCTTGCTCGACGATGACGCCCTCGTCCATGAAGACGACCCTGTCGGCCACGTCGCGGGCGAAACCCATCTCGTGGGTGACGACGAGCATCGTCATGCCGCCCCGGGCCAGTTCCTTCATGACATCGAGTACTCCACGCACCAGCTCGGGATCGAGCGCCGAGGTGACCTCGTCGAAGAGCATGACGTGCGGGTCCATCGCCAGAGCACGGGCGATCGCGACACGCTGTTGCTGGCCGCCGGAGAGCTGGACCGGGAAGTTGTCGATCTTGTCGGCTAGCCCCACGCGAGTGAGCTGTTCGACCGCGATGCGCTCAGCCTCATGCTTCGAGCGTTTGAGGACTTTTCGCTGAGCGAGCATCACGTTGCCCTTTGCGGTCAGGTGCGGGAACAGGTTGAAGGACTGGAACACCATCCCGATGCGCTCGCGGACCTTGTTGATGTTCGTGTGGCGGTCGTTGACCTGCATCTCCTCGAACCAGATCTCGCCGCCCGTCGGCTCTTCGAGCCTGTTGATGCACCGCAACATCGTGGATTTGCCCGAACCCGAGGGACCCAGTATGACGACCACCTCGCCCTTCGCGACGTCCATGTCGACGCCACGCAGCACCTCCAGCTCCCCGAAGGCCTTCTGGAGGTTCTTGATCCGGACTACCGGCTCGCTAACGTTCGCAGGTCGCATCATCGCACTCCACCCGCCTCGGGCAACGGCGTCCCCTCACCGGCGACCCCGGCCTTGGCCGGACCGTCATCCTCACTCTTGTCCTTCTCGACCGTTCCTCCGCCTTCAGAGCGCGCGAGCCTGTTCTCCATGTTCTGGACGATGCGTCCGAGCGGGATGGTTATCACCAGGTAGAAACCGGCGGCCAGCACGTACGGCGAGACGTTGAGTGTGGTCGAGGCGACCTCTCGCGAGCGCATGATGATCTCTCCGACGCCCACGGCCGCGAACAGCGACGTGTCTTTGAACAGCAGGATGAACTCGGACATCATCGTCGGCAGGATACGGCGTACCGTCTGCGGGATGATGACCCAGGTCATCGCCTGCGGGATAGTCATGCCAAGAGAGCGCGCGGCCTCGGTCTGCCCCTTAGGGATCGACTGGATGCCGGCGCGGAATATCTCCGCCATGTATGCGGCGGAGTTGAAGCTCAAGACCACGAACGCCCTCAGGTAGAGCGAATTGGATATGCCGAAGAGCCATGCGTCGTTCATCGCCGGGAAGGCCCCGACGAGAGCCTGCCATGGGGGCATCAAAGGCAACCCGAAGAACACGAGCAATATCTGGAGGAATATCGGCGTGCCTCTGATCACGTCGACGTAGAGCGTGGCCGGCCAACGGAACCAGCGCGTTCGCGCCATCTTCATGAACGCGAGCGCAAGCCCACCGGGAATCGCCAGCACGAACGAGATGAGGACCATGAACAGCGAAACGGGAAACGCCGCAAGCAGTATCGGGAAGGCCCGCGAGATGATCTGTGGCGACGCGAACAGGCGAGTGATGCGACCTGACTCCCAGCGGTCCAGCGCACCGAGCAGGCCCTGACGGCTACCGTCGAACGCGACCTCGACGCCCCCGACGGTCACAACGTCTCCGGGAGTGATCTCGGCCTCATCGACCTCGCGGCCGTTCAGCAGCACCGGGGTGGGACTGGTCTCCTCGGCGGTGAGGATCCACGTCGAATCGGATGGCCGGGCGCCGGCAGGCTCGCGCTGGAGCGTGGCGCCGATGTCGCTGTCGAGCTCGGCCTGGGCAATAGCGATGTTGCCTCGCTTGCCTATCGTGACGGTGTCGCGTGTAGACGGCACCAGGTAGATCGCGTCGACCAGACCCGTCTGACCACGTTCGGCGGGGCGCTCGAACGCGAATCTCTCCGGGCCTGTCATCGTGAGCAGCCAAACGGCAAGCGCCGCGAACACCACGGCATTCGCCGCATACCACAGCGTCCTGCGAACCTTCTTGCTCACCGGACCTCCCGGACCGTGTCATATGCTCGGGGGCCGACGGTGCGAGACCGCCGACCCCTCGAGCTCTTCGTCTGTCCCGGTCGTCTAGTCGGCCTTCTTGACCGCCAGCGACTGGTTCGAGTTGATATAAGGATCCGAGAAGTCCACCGACTGCGCACGCTCATCGGTGATGGTCATGGCCGAGGCGATCATGTCGAACTCCGTGCCGGCCTGCACGCCCGTGATCAGCGCATCGAACTTATAGCTCCTGAACTCGACCTCAAGACCGAGCTTCTCACCGATGGCGTTCATCAGATCGACATCGAATCCGACCGTCATGCCGTTCTCGACGTTCTCGAACGGAGGATAGGCGGTATCCGAGCCGACGATGATCTTGCCGGTTGAAAGCGTGGGCGGCGCAGCGGCGGGCTCGGCGGCGTTGCTCGTGGCCACGGGCATCGACATCGGTGGGCTACCGAACCACGCCTCGTAGATGGCATCGTACTCGCCAGAAGCGATGACCTCGGCCAGCGCCCAGTTCACCGCGTCGCGCAGTGCCGGGTTCTCCTTGCTGAAGGCGAAGCCGTAAGTCTCGTCGGTCTGGATCTCCTCGACGACCTCAAGGCCTCTGGCCTCGTCCTTCACAACGTCCTGCGAGATGGGCAGGTCGTTGATGACACCGATGACGTCGCCCGCCTGAAGTGCGGAGAACGCAAGCAGGATGTCATCGTAGGGGACCACCTCGATGCCTTCAGGCTCGAGGTTCTCCTTGGCCCAACCCTCACCGGTGGTGCCAGACTGCACGCCGACCTTGTCGCCCTCGCGAAGGTCATCGACGCTGGTGATGACGCGTGCATCGTCGCCCGCATCGGCGCCGTCGTCGGTGCCGTCGCTCTCCCCGCAGCCTACCAGGCCGAGCATCCCGACCGCGAGCAGACATGCGAGCAGTAACGCAAGCAATCTCCGTGATCTGTCCATGCAGCTCCTCCTTGTACGTTTCAGCGCGCGGGAATCTGCGCGCCTTTCCACGTATCCGTCCTGGCAACGATACACCAACGTCGCCGCGGATGAGAAATCGGCGTCACTCCCCGGCGGGTGTATCCGACTCGGCATCAGGGGCCGATGTGCCCACTGCGGACCCTTCAGAGTCCATGGGCAGCTCGAGTGCGGGCATCGCGCCCAGCCACGTACTGCGAATGGTATCGAACACGCCGGAGGTCGCCATCTGGTCGAGAGCGTCGCGGACAGCTGTCTGCAACCCGTCGTTGCCGGGCGCCACGGCCACACCGAGTGCGGTCGCAGGGCCGAACTGGCCCTCGTAGACCACACCCGGGATGTCACGCGCGATGTACGACGCGACCGACGTACTGCCGACGACCACGTCGACCTCACCGGCCGCCAGCGCCTCGAGCGCGGCGCGCAACGTCGGAAACGGCGTGACCGCATCGTCACCCAGTTCGTACTGGAGCGCCCAGAACGAGGGCGAGCCCTCCTGCGCGCCGATGCGCTTGCCTGCGAAGCTGGTCGCGTTGAGCATGCCTGTCGACGGGGCTTCCGTGGTCGACCGGCTCTCGTCGAACACGAAGAAGCCGGGGCCTTCGGTCAGGTAGGTCCCTGCGAGCGCCGCTTCGAGGAGCGTCTCGGTGTCGAGCGGCACGGACAGAACGATGTCGACACGACCGTCGCCCAGCGCGGCGGCCGCTTCACTCGGCGTGACCTGCACGAGTTCGAGCTTCAGCCCGAGCGCCGAAGCCAGCGCGGAGGCGATGTCTACGTCGATCCCCGCCTCCACGTCCTTGTCGGTGCCGGCGAACGGCGGATACTCCAGGTCGACGCCCGCTTTGAGCACTCCTGCTTCGGCGATGGCAGGTGGCGAGACCTTCGGGTCGAGGGCGGGTTCCTCGGCGGTGGGCCTGGAACACCCGGGAAGTAGTGCGACGGCTACGAGCGATGCCGTCACGAGCAACGTGGTCGTCCTCTGTGAAATGCGCACGCTACGTCCTTCCGCTGCCATGCGGCCGGGTCCGGGCTCGGGCACCCGGAGCCTCGGCCTATCGTCTGAACCGGTGCTTTCACCCGGCTGACCTGGTCTTTGGCCCCACACTCGCATACCGGGGCTTTCGCTTGATGCGATCTCACTGAAGGCCCTCTCGCCCGAGGCCGCGGGATGCGACCTTCATCGGACGGTACGACTTACCCCTAAGACGCGCCATGCTCGCGCGACGGCGATGCCGCCGGCTTACGTGGGTCCTTTCGGCCGCGTCTACCATGGACTGAGGCGCCGCAGCGCCCGCAACCACAGACCCGAGTGAAAGCACCGACGATTCTACCACGCCACCACGCGTCAGCGATGGCTCCGGCTACCACGCGCGGGCTATCGCTCCGACCCGCACCTCCACCGCGCCGGACGCGAGTATCGCTGCGCTCGCGGCCTCAGCGGTGGCGCAGGTGGTGAGCACGTCGTCGAGCAGCAGCACGTGCGGCGGGAAGCGGGCACCGGGTACGGCCGTGATCGCGGTCACGGCGCGCTGCCTGCGCTCCAGACGGCCCAGCCTGCGCTGGTCGCCTACGCTCGACACCGCCAGCCCCTCGACGACGGGCAGGCCGAGACGCTGGGCGACCTGCTGCGCGAACAGGCCGACGTGGTCGAACCCGCGCTTGTTCAGGCCGCGGCGCGACGCAGGTACCCACGTGAGCGCCTGCGCCCAACCGGCCCACGGCCCGAGGGCGTCCGCGAGCATCGAGGCGAGCGGCCCGGCCAGCCGGCGCTCCCCGCCGTCCTTGTACAGCGTCACCATGCGCGACAGCGGCCTGTCGAGCACGCCCACGCATCTGGCCGCCGCGAATGCGAACTCGATGTCCCAGCACTCGGTGCAGTTGATCGACCCGAAAGGCGCCCCGCAGCGCTCGCACGCCCACGCGCGCTCGACCACGGGGACCGCGTCCGCACACCGGTCGCACACCAGGCCGCCGGGCAGGTCACAACCTGCGCACCGTGTCGGGTGCACCAGCTCGAGCAGCGTCTCGAGCAGCACCAGCCCCTCCTAAGCCTCCCCCGCTTACCCGCCGAGGAGCCCCAGGGCGAGCGGCACCGTCACCGCGGACGCTGCGGTCGTGAGCAGAATGGCCGCTGCGATGAAGCCCGTGTCGAGCCTGAAGCGCGCCCCGATCACCAACGCGAGCATCATCGACGGCATCCCGGCCTCGAGCACCACCAGCCGGACCGCCTCAGGATCCGCGAGTATCGCCGAGCCCGCCCCCAGCGCCACGAGCGGCGCGAGCGCGAGCTTCACCGCGCCGAGCGCGAGCAGCGGCACTGCGTTGCTGCGCACGCTACCCCGCTTCAGCGACAGCCCCACCGAGATCATGATCAGCGGCACCACCAGTGTGGCAAGCGCGTCTATCCCATCACTTAACGGTCCCGAAATCCGCACGCCACGCAGGGCGAGTCCGATTGCGAGCGCGCCGACGGCCGGAAACTTCAGCACTTCGCGCACAAGGTTGATAGGGGTCTCCTCGGCGTGTCCGAAACGCTCTGCGATGAGAAGCCCGACAAGCAGCAGGGCGCCGACGGTGCCGAAGACGTCGTAGAAGATCGCGCGCACGAGGCCCTCGTCGCCAAGAACCGCGAGCGAGACCGGGTAGCCGAGATATCCGGTGTTGCCGAGCGAGGCGGCCAGGATGAACGCCCCGGTCGTCGCCGGCGACAGGCGCAGCAGGCGCGCGAGGAGCCACGCGGCCGCAGCGCTCGCTGCGAACACGATCCACGCGACACCGGCGACAAGCGCCAGGTCTGGCCCCAGCTCCGCCCCGTGAACGGCGCGGAAGATGAGCGCGGGCAGACCGGCGTAGATGATGATCGCGTTGATGGGGCGTGTGTCTTCGCGCGAGAGCACGCCGAAATGACGCAGCACCGCACCGACCGCGACCAGTGCCATGAAGCCGAGGATGATCTCGGCAAGCGCCAGCGCTTCCATACGCTACCCGCTCGTCACCTCGTGGATGCCGCCCGAGCCTGCGCACGAAGCGGCAAGCGACGCGCTGTAGTCGGGCCGCGCCACACCGCACTCGGTGATGATCGCGCTCACATAGGCGGCAGGCGTGACGTCGAACGCCGGGTTGAACACGTCGATGCCCGGAGGCGCGATGCGCATCCACGCATCGAACTGGTACGCGCCCCCCTTGCGGCTCACCTGCATCTGGTGGCCCTTGGTCATACCGAGCGCGTAGGGTCCGGCGGCGGTCAGCCTGTCGAGCGCGGCCGATTCATCTGCCGAGGAAGGCTCGATCACACCCGAGACCGTCACGCCGGTGACCTCGCTGTCGTCGCGCTCCTCGATGATGATCTCGTCGCCTGTGGCCAGCCGCAGGTCGACCGTCGAGGTGGGAGCGGCGACGTAGAACGGGATGCCGTGTTCCTTGCACAGGACCGCAAGCCCGTAGGTGCCTATCTTGTTGGCGACGTCGCCGTTGGCCGCGATGCGGTCGGCGCCGACGATCACCGCGTCGACCTCGCCTGCGCGCATGACACTCGCGGCCATGTTGTCGGTGATGAGCGTGCAGGGCACGCCGGCCATCCTGAGCTCCCAGGCGGTCAGACGCGCACCCTGCAGCACCGGTCGCGTCTCGTCGACCCAGACCCGCTCGATCCTGCCCTGCGCATGCGCGCTGAAAATCACGCCGAGAGCGGTGCCGAAATACGCGGTCGCCAGCGACCCGGCGTTGCAGTGGGTAAGCACGCGCGATCCGGGCTCGAGCAGCGCTGCGCCATGCTCGCCGAGCTCGCGGTTGCGCTGCTCGTCTTCCGCGCGCACGTTGAGCGCTTCCTGCAGCACGAGCGCGCGCAGCGCATCGAGGCCCACATCCGCGTTGTCGCGGGCGAATCGCTTCATGCGCTCCGCGCCCCATGCGAGGTTGACCGCGGTCGGACGGGTCGCCGCTATCGTGTCGGCGACCTCGTCGAGGGCGGTCAGGTAGGCGTCGAGGTCATCGATGTCGCCGCTTTCAGTCTCGGACCACAGCGCCACTCCGAGCGCCGCAGCCACACCGAGAGCGGGCGCTCCACGCACAGCGAGAGTCGAGATGGCCACACACACGCCCTCGTAGGTGTTGCAGACCAGGAGGTCGCCCACCAGCGGCAGCCGCGTCTGGTCCACCATGTGGACCGCGCCGTCCTCCCACCAGATGGTATGCGGGATGTTGCCCAGGTCCGCCACCGCTAGCAGGTGCCTTCCTGCCAGGAGCACAGGTACGCCTGCTGCTCCTCGGTCAGTTCGTCGATCTCGACACCCATGCTCTCGAGCTTGAGCTTCGCGATCCCTGCGTCGATGTCCTCGGGCACCGGGTAGACCCCGGGCGCGAGTTCGGCGGCGTTGGCCACCATGTACTCGGCGCAGAGCGCCTGGTTGGCGAAGCTCATGTCCATGACGTTGGCCGGGTGGCCTTCGGCACAGGCGAGATTGACCAAGCGCCCGTCAGCGAGCAGATAGATGGTCTTGCCATCGGGCATCACGAACTCCTCGACCAGCGGACGCACCTCACGAACGGAAGTGGCCATCTCGCGCAGGTGCGCGATGTTGATCTCGACGTTGAAGTGCCCGGAGTTGCATATGATCGCGCCGTCCTTCATCGCCTCGAACATCGCGACGTCTATCACGTTGATGTCGCCGGTCACGGTGATCCACACGTCGCACTGTGCGGCGGCTTCGACGGCGGGCATCACCCGGTAGCCGTCCATCACGGCCTCAAGCGCTTTCAAGGGGTCGACCTCGCACACGA
>DLMY01000053.1:407-106982 GCA_002478275.1 Actinobacteria bacterium UBA7524 | reverse complement strand
GGGTCGACCTCGCACACGATGACGTTCGCGCCCATGCCGCTCGCGCGCATCGCCACGCCGCGCCCGCACCAGCCGTAACCGGACACCACGAGCGTGCGGCCGGCCAGCAGGCGGTTCGTCGCGCGGATGACGCCATCGAGCGTGGACTGCCCGGTGCCGTAGCGGTTGTCGAACAGATGCTTGGTCATCGCGTCGTTGACGGCGACGATCGGGTAGCGCAGCGCGCCGTCGGCCGCCATGGCAGCGAGACGGATCACGCCGGTGGTGGTCTCCTCGGTCCCGCCGATCACATGCTCGATCATCTCGGGGAAGTCCGCATGGATGCGACCGACCACATCCGCGCCGTCATCCATGGTGACCTGCGGTTCATGAGCGATCGCGGCGTCGATGTGCGCGTAGTAGGTCTCGGTGTCCTCGCCCTTGATCGCGTAGGTGCGGATGCCGTAGTGCTGCACGAGCGCGGCCGCGACATCATCTTGCGTGGAGAGCGGGTTGCTCGCGCACAGCACGATGTCGGCGCCACCAGCGGCCAGCGTGCGCATGAGGTTCGCGGTCTCGGTGGTCACGTGCAGGCACGCCGCCACGCGCACTCCATCGAGCGGCTTCTCCCGCTCGAAGCGCTCGCGGATGCTCGCCAGTACCGGCATGTCGCGGTCGGCCCACTCGATGCGGTCCTTGCCGGCATCGGCGAGTGAAAGGTCTTTGACGTCGTGGTCCATCGGGGGGTCCTTTCAGCGTGCGTACGGGTCGGGTCGGGTCGGCGACCGCGGCAAGACCGCGGCGACCGTTCGGGTTTCTCTGCGCTACAGACGCGTAAGTATACCAGCCACGAGGCCCGCCATGACGGGTGCGCGCTCGGCCGAGGTGGCGAGTACCTCTTCGTGCCCGTGACCGCTCCCTGCGGCGACGTTCGTGACCAGCGAGAGCCCCAGCACGCGCATGCCCGCGTGAGCGGCCGTGATGACCTCAGGTACGGTGGACATCCCGACGACATCAGCGCCGAGCGTGCGCAGCATCCGTACCTCGGCCGGCGTCTCGAACGTCGGTCCGCTCAGTCCCGCGTACACACCTTCGCGCACCTCGATGCCGAGCTCGGCCGCTACCCTTGCGGCCAGTTCGCGCAGCTCAGGGGTGTAGATATCGACCATTCCCGGGAACCTGGGGCCGAACTCGTCGACGTTGGGTCCGAGCAGCGGGTTGGTGAACATGAGGTTGATGTGGTCGGAAAGCACGACGACGTCTCCCGGCGCCAGCTCGGGCGACACCCCTCCGGCGGCGTTGGTGACCACCAGTGTATCGGCCCCCAGCAGCCGCGCGGCGCGCACGTAGAGCGCGAGTCTCTCGACCGGATGACCTTCGTAGAGGTGGATGCGGCCCTGCATGATGAGTACGGGCGTGGTTCCGGCGTGGCCGAACACGAACCGCCCCGCGTGACCTTCCACGGTCGGTGGCGGGAACCCGGGGACGTCTTCGAACGGTATCGACGCGGCGACCCGGGTCTCACCGATCACGGCGTCCAGACCACTGCCCAACACGACCAGCGCCTTGGGCTCGACCCCCTCACTGCGCTCCAGCAACGCGTCCGCCGCGACCATCGCCGCCGCGTAGCGGGCCATCGATTCGGCCTTAGGGTTGCTCACTCACCGCCACCTCCTCAAGCCTGCCGAGGAGTTCCTCGGCCTTGGCGCCGACACTGTGCTTCGCTGCCTGTGCGATGCACGCGTCTGTGTAGGAGTCCTTACCCGCAGACAGCACCTCGATGATCGCTGCTGCAAGCGCGCCGGCGTCATCGGGCGGCACGAGCCGCCCGCATGCAGGCTCGTCGAGCACCTCCGGTATGCCGCCCACACGGGTACCGACGCACGGCGTGCCGCACGCCATCGCTTCGAGTAAGACGAGTCCCAGACCCTCGTTGCGGCTGGGCAGCACGAATACGTCGGCTGCGGCCATCCAGGCCGAGAGCTCACTTGCCCTCAGCGTGCCGGCGAGCAGGACGTTGCGCGAGGCGAGCGCCTCGGGGGATGCGCTTTCGGGCGTGGACGTCAGGTCGAGCGCACGCAACCGCTCACGCAGGGTCTCCTCGGCAGGTCCGGCTCCGACCAGTACGAGGCCGCACTGCCCGCCGACGCGCGGATGTGCACGCAGGAACGCCTCGAGCAGGACGTCGACGCCCTTGCCTTCGGAGAGCGTACCTGCGAACAGGACGATGCGCTCCTCGGCGGTCAGACCGAGTCTCGTGCGAGCCTCGGGATCGGGACCGAACGCAGATACGTCGACTCCCATGTTGATCACGGCCGTGGGGACGGACGCGGGCAGTTCGAGTTCGTCTCGCACGACGCGCTCGAGGGCATTGGAGACCGCCACGACCAGTGTGGCCTCGTTCATCGCCTTGCGACCGGCGCGTGCGAAGCGGTCGGTGCGCATGACCGACCGGGTGTCGGTGCCGTGCGTCACGAGCACGAGCGGCACACCTGCGCGGCGAGCGGCCATCGACGAGATGGCGGCGGTCGGATACAGGTAGTGGCCGACCACGACGTCGTACTCGCGCTGCCTCGCGAGCCACCACGCGCGCAGCGCCAGCCACGCGTACTTGGGTAGCGCCGCGAGGACGCCGGTGCGTGAATCGCTGTTCGCGACCACGGTGACCTCGGCGCCCGCTGCCCGCAGGGCCTCGGCCTGCCGGGCAACGAACACCCCGAAGACAGGATCGGCCGCAGACGGCCACATGTTGGAGATCAGGAGGATGCGCACCCGACCGGCTCCTCGCCCTCGCCTACAAGCACGCGCGCCAGGAAGCTCTCCGCCAGCAGGTGTCCTCCCCCTTCAGGTTCGCGCATGAGCAGGCGCCGCGTCGCGCTCGCCCGCCACCACGAACCTCCGACGCTCTCGATTGCGGCGTACAAGCGGCCGGGCACGGAGCTTGCCCACACACCAGCGGTAAGAGGTTGCCGGTCTGAAGCCCGCTCCGCTGCAGGCTCGCTCCAGAAGCGAGCACCAAGACCCGCCTGCAGCCCCGCTACCACGAAGAAGAACACGGCGCCGCGCGGATGCTGGAATGCGTTGCTCGTGAGTGCGTTGACGGCGAACGCGATGAGTCCGGCCGTCAGCGCCGCGTTGGTCAGTCGCGCCGTGAGGTCCTCGTGCATCCGTGCGTTGTAGAAACCGCCCATGCGGCACGCCTCGAACACCATCCACACGAACGCGAGCGCCCCCACGACACCGGTCTCGGCGGCCAGCTGGAAGTAGGACTGGTGCGCGCCGTAGAACAGAAACCCTATGTTCAGCTGAGGGTTGGAGAGTACCGCATCGGTGAACGCGTCATAGAAGCGTCCCAGCCCCACGCCGAACACCGGCCGCTCGGCGATCGCCGTACCGGCGACGCGCCACAGCATCAGCCGGAAGCTCGCCGTCCCCTCGAGCGAGAACACGGAAGCGAGCCTGGCCGCAGCGCCTGGTACGAAGGGCAACAGCACGCCGCCGCCCAACGCGAACGGCCATATCAACCGTGCGTCGATCATCATGACGCCGATCGCGAGACCGAGCGCGAGCGCAAGCCAGCTGCCGCGGGTATAGGTGAGCAGCAACGCCATCGCCTGAGCAGCAAGCAGGAACACGGCGACGTAGCGCACCGGGCCCCTCTCCGCGAACACGAGCGCGAGTGTGACCGCACATAGCAGCACCAGGTACTCGGCGTAGAAGTTCGGGTTGTCGAAACTGGCGAAGACCCGGGTGGCCACGCTCGTGTCCAGGCCCTCCATACCGATGTAGGTCGTAGGGTTGACGTACTGCCAGAACCCGTGAGCGACCGTCGCCGACCCGGCAAGCGTCATGAGCCACATCGCGAGCCGCCGGCGAAGCGGGTCGACCGCGACTGCGGCGACGGCGTAGATCAGCAAGACGTAGGATGCATAACGCGCCCATGTGGCGAGTACGCTGGGTTGCGTACCCGTCAGCGCCGCGCTGATGAGTGCCCAGCCGAGGAATGCCAGAGCGGGCAGCTCGACACCGACACGTGGCAGTGCGAGGCGGCCCGAACGGGTCAGAAGGGGGACGCACAACAGGACCGCGATGGGTATGGAGAGCACGATCGTGTCGAGCGGCAACTGGGCTCCGGCGTCCCGACCCGGCGAGAGCGGGACGAGCACCAGCACGAAGACCAGCCCGGCGAGCGCCAGCCAGCCGCGCCAGCCAGCGCATGTGAGGCGCTCGAGCATCAGTCGACCTGCTTGACCGATACCACTCGCACGGGCATCTGGAAGTAGGGCAACTGCGCATCGAACGCCTGGTTCTGCCTGATGCGCTCCGCGCCGATGCTGGCACCGGTCTGCGTGATCGCGCCCTTACCGCGAACCACCATGCGGATCTCGAAGGACATGAGGCTCTCCGTGACACTGGCCGTGCCTTCATCGGAGTAGACCTCGCGCTCGGCGGGCCTGACGTCGAAGGACTCGAGCGTCCCCATGACACCGCCGCCTCCGACCCTGCTGACCTCCTGGCCGACCTCGAACTGCAGCTCATCGAATTCCATGACGGTGCCGGTGAGCACCACCTCGACCGTGTTGTCGCTCGAGGGCGCGACCGGAGCCGTGGGTGAGCGGCCGAACAACACGCTCGCCAACACCAGGACGGCGACCACGGCGAGCGCGATCGCAACCAAGTCGACGGGGTTGATGATTCCGAACAATCGCTTACGGTCATCGAGCAGCTTCACGTGGCCTCCTGCGTGACGGGCTTGGCGAACCGTCCGGCGCGCACACCCGAGCGACGGCCTTCGAGCACGAAGCACGGGTCGCCAGGGATGCGCGGACTAAGCAAGTATAACGGGTGCGGGTGACAACGCGAACGGGCGTCACCGAGCCGTCACGGTACACCGGGCAAGCGGTCCGGCCGATCCCAGACCTCGCCGGCCCCCGCTACGGCAACAGCGACGATATCCTCGCCGTCACGTCATGCCTGACGACGGCCACCCCGCCACCCACCGCCACGGTGCGGATCTGCGACTTGTTGTTCTTGATGCGATTCTCGGTAGGCACCGTCATGCTCGCCCCGTTGGTCAGGAGCATCGGTCCGTTCGCACGGCCCACGAGCGAGCCGAGGCACAACGCATCGGCCAGACTCACTCCGGACGCCATGCCGACCGTGTTCCACGATGACCCCGACGCGGATGCGAGATCGGAGAGCTTCGCGGCGGTGTCATAGCGGTCCGCACCCGCTGCCCGTGAGATCGTCAGCCGCGGCTGCAAGGCCTTGAGTTCGGTCTCGACGCCGGTCCCGACCACCGCGGTACCTCCGGCGATCCAGGCGCGCAAAGGAGCGGTCGTGTCGCTCGTGATCTCGGAGACAGCGGCACCGGGCTCAGCAGGCACGCTGTTCGAGCGCACGTAGATGATCGGCCACTTGCGGCCCGCGGCTATCGCACTCGCCGCTGCAGCATCCACCAGCGCGCGACCGTTGGCGACGACCATGCCGCCGTCATAGCTCCGGCCCAGCTGCTCTTTCATGTCGCGGGCGACCGCCGCCGAAGTCCCGTAGCGGTCATCGCCGGCAAGCCTCTTGACGTTGCCCTGCCCGAACAGCGTCCTGAGCCTTCCTTCGACCGCCGAGGAGACAGCCGCCTCCCCACCCACGATGATCACCTGACTGAAGCCCCGGGCCTTGTTCGTCATCCAGGACTCGACCACCGCGGGCAACAGGTCCTGGCGCGTCAACACCAGCGGCGCATCGTACGCCCCGGCCACTCCCGATGCAACGAGCGCGTCAGCTCCACCCTCGCCGCTCGCCACGACCACATACCCATTCTGCCGAGGATACCCTCCCGCAGCATCAGCGATAGCCAGAGCGGTCCGGTAGCGGTTGTCTCCCGCGTGACGGACCACGCGAGGGTCGTAGACGACCTGGCCGTTCGTCCTCTGCCGGTCGAAAACGGTCGGGATGTTCGTGCCCTGGCCACGGTAGACGTACGCCGTCTCCACGTACCGACGCTCGTACAGCGGATAGGTCGTGTGGTACTCGACCTCCACCCGATACGTGCCTGGCTCCAGGCGCGACACCACGTACTGGTGCGAGTAGCGGTTCGTCTCGCCCGGCTCGGTCCCGATCTTGTAGAGCACGACCTCCCGGACCTTCGCGCCACTCGGCGAGAACACCCGGAAGTGGAGATTCCCGGTCACGCTCACGTTCCCGCGGTTCGTGACGTACTGGGATGCGTAGATGCCGTCCTGATAGACGTTGAGTGTCGCGTTCGTCCTGCCGTCGCGGACCAGCACCCCGGGTCGCCCTCCGCTGCCGGCCGCCCATCCGATAGCGGCCTCGATGTAGGCTGCCGAGACCTCGCCCTGCTTCACGCCCGTCGACAGCACCCTGTCCGCGCTACCGTCCTGGTTGAAGTTGGGTAACATGTCGGTCGGCGAGAAGTAGAAGTACGCCATCCGCCCACCGAGGTATGTGGAGGCCACAGCCCCCGGATGCGTGCCCGGATATGACTTCGAACCCGTGGGTGTGGACAGTTGCGTCATCGTCATGAACTGCGACGTGTTGGTGTTGCCCGACAACATCTTGGGCAACTCCACCCAGGCGCCCGGGTTCTGGTCGCGATACAGCGTCATGTCACCGTTGTTGTGCCCTCGCGCGGAGAGTATCCCCGCTGCACCGGTCACGATCGGATGCCCCCACACCGGATTGGCCCTGAACTTCATCGCACCCACGTCGTCGATGAAGTACGTCTGGTTCACCTCGGACAGCGGCCCCCACTCCCATCCCTGGTGATTCATGATGTACACCCAGTGGTCGTCTCTCTCATTACCGCCGACACCGGGCGCCACGCGCGACGAAGCGTAGAGCGTCACAAGTCCCCCACCTTCGGCGACGTACCGGGTAACGGTACGCGAGGCGGCAGGCGACATCGCGAAGACCCACATGCACACGACCGCGTCGTACTGCTTGAGCTTGTTGATGTTCTCAAGGTCGGCGTCGTTGATGTACTCGACCTTCCAGCCCTTGGACGTCAGCCAGTCGTAGACCTTGCCTTGCTTGAGCAAGATCCCGTAACCGCGCTTGTACTTGTCCACCCAGTCCTGCGAGGCCTGGGAGCGCACGACCGCCACTTTGATGTCGGGAGGCTGATAGTCGGCCGCCGCCTGCTCGGGACGCACGAACGTTCCGACGGGGAGCACCAGCGCCAGGACAAGCGCAAGGGAGAGCATTCTTCTCATACGAACACACCTCGATCACTACAGTTCGCAGACTCGTGTCTGGCGATTCGAAACCTCACCGGGGCCGGGATACACACAAGCGATACTGAGGCCCACATGGTGAGTATCGGCCAGAGTCGAAGGCCGCTTGAAGCCGCGCATGAGCCCTCTGGTCTACGCGCTAGTCGAACACCGTCTCGATGCGGCTTTGATTCCAACCGGGCACGGCGGCCTCGCCACCGACGATGTGCACCCGCCAAAGCGAGCTCTTGCGGGCGACGAGCCTGTCCGTGGTCGCAGAGGCCTCGCCCCAAGGACGCACGAACAACATCGGGTTGCGGTTGTGCCCGGTGACCGGCCCCGCCGACAGCGCGTCAACAAGCGAATGCCCACTCGAGACGTATACGCTTCCCCAGTTGAAGCCCTCGTTAGCCGTGATGTAATCGGCCAGCTGACCCGCGGTCTCGTAGCGGTCCTTGCCGGCAGCGATGCGCTTCGCGCCCGGCAGCTCACCGAACACACCCGCTCCCACGACCGCCTCACCGCCCACCACGAGCGACTCGGTCACACCCAGCGCCTGAAGCGCCTCTGCCGAGGAACCCGGCACCGTCGCAGCCTTCACGGGGATGATCGGCAGCTTGCGCGAGTACGCGAGCCCGGCAGCTGCGACAGCGTCGGCCAGACTCTCGCCGCTCACCACGATCGCACGGGGAGTGGACACGCCACGCGCCTTGATCTCGAGTGCGATGACACGGGCGGTTCCGTAACGGTCGCTTCCCGCGAGGCGCTGCACCGCACCGGCGGCACCGAGACCGGGCAGCGCCCGCAGGTCGGCTTCGACCTGCGATGAGAGCACGGCTGTCCCACCCACCAGGTAGACCTTACCTGGCGAGAGTCGTCTGATCTCCTCGGCGACACGAGAATCGAGTCTGCTGGCCGGGGTGAGCAGCACCGGCGCTCCTCCCACGGCCCCTGCGAGTCCGGATGCCGCCAGCGCGTCAGCGGGAGCGCGTCCGCCAGCGACGATCACCGTCTGGGGCGACGTGAACACCCGTTTGCTCGCGTTGACGGAGGTCTCGTAGCGGTCGGCGCCCTGGATGCGGCCCGACTTGGGGTTGATGTGTATCCAACGACTGCGGCCGAGCCCGAACGCGTTGCGGAAGCGGTCCATGCTCGACTGTGCGAACGGGTAGGCCTTGCCGTCGGTGCCCGTGATCGTGATCGCGGTGGGCCGGCCCGACACACCGCGCGCCGTCACCCGGATGTCCGCGATCGCCGCGGGCAGCGCCGAGGCGGCTACGCCCGCAGCAAGCAACTGCGTGCGGGCCTGGCTCGCAGTGTAGGTCACCGTTGACCAGGAGTGGTACTTCGAGCCGGACGCCAGCTCGAACGGATCGGGTACGCCGCGAAGATGCGACTGTGCTCCTCCGCTCCAGATGTTCTCGTTGTGCTCCGTATAGCCGCCGGACGTGGACGCGAAGAACGTGCGCACGGCCACACCGCCGTAGGTGACGACCTGACGCGCCGTCGCGTCGACCGCCGAGTTCGTGCTCGCGTACTCGTGCGCCTCGGTGTTCGAGCGGTCCGAACCCCGCGAGTGGCCGCCGTAGACCTGGTCGCGGGTGGTCGTGTACAGCTCGGCGCGCGTGGCGGTGATCGCGTAGCCGCGCGCCGCCACCGCCTGCGCCTTGAGGGCCTCGATATGCCAGCTCGCCGGCGATTCGCGCGGCACGACCCCGTAGAGGTACTCGGTCATCGAGACGCGGTTGATCAGCTTGAGCATCCCCGAGGAGGCGCTGACGCGCATCTCTCCTCGGAAGCGGACGTACTCGTAGTTGTAGAAGCCGGTCCCTTCCCGTACCTGTGTCAGCCGAGGAGACCCCGTCGCACCCCACACCGCGATCGTCCCGGCGTAGGTCTTGGTCGCTCCGGAGACTGCGTTTCTGACCACGACGTTGTTGCCGCTCGCCGAGATGGTCGTCCAGCCGTCGGGATACGTGTCGACCGTCGAACCCGACATCACCGCAAGCTGCGACCCGGCGTGACCGGGCCTCAGGTTCCAGGAGCTTCGCGTGTATCCGGCGTTGGCGCCCGAGTCGTAATTCGCCTCGCGGTCGACGTTGACGTCCCGGATCGGCTCGGAGGAAAGCGTGGTCAAGGCGGTCTTGGGGTCCGTGCCGCCGGAGCCGTAGTAGTGGCGCAGGATGTGTGCGTATCCGTAGCCCTTCTCGGCGAAACCCTTCGCGCCCCACTGGCTCATCCCGATGCCGTGGCCGAACCCGCGGCTGATGAAGGTGAATGTCGGCTCTTGCCCCTCCAGCTGCGCGGGAGCGGAACCGAGGACCAGCGCTGCGGCCAGCAGCGCTGTCATCACGGGCTTGAGAGTACGATGCGTGGTGCGGCGAAGCCGTGACATCATCTGTGCTTCCTTCGTGCCATCGTGTGCCGTGACAGGCACGCTTCAGATGGTAGCGTCAGGGACAGTAGGCGGCAAATCCGGGGCCAGGTCGGTGCTCAGCGGATCAGCTGCAGAGTGCGCAGCGGTTCCGGCACCCCCCAGTCCTTGCCTACGACGAGCAGCACGTCGCTATCGAACGCGTACATCCCGCGCGACGGAACCACGCGGCCGCGCCCGAGGCTGCCGGCGACCAGTTCCGCAGGCCCCTTGTTGGTCTTGTAGACGATGAGTGACTCGTCGTAGACGAACTGGTTCATGTTGCCGACCTCGTCGACATCGAAGTGATGGCCCCGGAGCTTACGCGCGGCGTCCGCTCCGACACCGGCGATCCCGGCACCGTTGCGGATGGTCACCGACACCTCTTCGGGCGTGGAGGGGTCAGGGTTGCCCTCGTCATCGATGTTCTCTATCGACCGGCCGTCCCTGAATCGGGAGAGCATCTCCTTGAACGCCTCTTCGTCGCAGATCACGTACGACCCGCCGCCTATCATCTTGGGCTCGCCGGGCATCGTGGCGGTCTCGATAGCCTCGTCTTGCATGTCCTTCATCTGGTTGGCGACCCTCAGCAGGTCACCCACGGACATGTCTGTGGTGACGTTCTGCGCGACCGCATCGACCACCGAGGGCAGTCTGAGTGCGTTGGTCACCCTGAGGGTCTCTTTCACCAGCGCCTTGAGGAAGGCCTGCTGGTTCTCGACACGCTGCAGGTCACCTCTGGGGAAAGCCCGCGACCGCACGAACGTCAGCGCATGCGCTCCGTCCAGCCGCTGCTCCCCGGCCTCGAGCTTCGCCGCCGACGCCACGTGATTCGCGGCCTTCATGTCGTTGATACGCTGCGGGACGTAGACGGTCACACCGCCCAGAGCATCGACCACACTCTTGAAGCCACTGAAGTCGATCTCGACGTAATGGCTGATGGGCAGCCCAGTGAAGTCCTTGACCGTCCGGATCACCAGCTCCGGCCCACCGTAGGCGTTGGCCGAGTTGATCTTCTGGAGGCCATGTCCGGGCACGTTGACACGCGTGTCGCGCGGGATGGAGATGAGCGCGGCCGTCTTCTTGTCCGGGTCGATGCGTGCCACGATCAACGTGTCCGAGCGAGCACGTTCCCCCTCCTCGCGACTGTCCACGCCCATCAGGAGCATGTAGAACGGATCGTTACGCTCGGCCGGTCTCTCCCTGCGCAGCAACTGGACGACGTTGCTCTCTGCGCGTATCTCTCCGGTGAGCTTGTTGTTGATGGCGCCCACGTACAGCGCGACCGCGACGGCTGCCAGCAGCATGAATGCGCCCACAGCACCGGCACAGCCGAGTGCGGCCCGCTTGCGCCTGAGCGCCCTGCGGCGTCGCTCGCCGTAGTCCGGACGCTGCCGGCGACGAGTGGACTCGGTCGGCGACTCCCCCGAAGTAGCGCTCGGCTCAAGCTTCTCTATGCGCTCCGGACCGGACTTGCGCCACGCCTTGCCCGCGCGCGAACCGCGCTCCGGCTTCCTGCGCCTGGACCGCTCGCCACCCGGTTCCTGTCTTGAACGCCTGCCCATCTCCGTTAACTGACCTCTCTCAGCGCGGCTTCGCTACCGCCGCGATACGGTCGACCAACTCTCCGACATCCCTGCGCGTCCTGCTCGCGCCAGCCGGCTTCTTCTCCAACCTCAGTTCATCCGCCGAGGAGAGCCTTACCATCAGGCCCCGCTCGATCAGGTCGTTGTCCACGGCGCCCATGACGCCCTGGAAGACCGTGTATGCCGGCGTACCGAGCGCGACCGCTTCACGGTTCAGCGTCCCTCCGCCGGAAACCACCGCATCGGCGTAGTATACGAGACTCTGCGCGTCCACGACCTTGTCGGGGACTATCAGGTTACCAGCTCCCAGCGCCTCGACACCCGCGCGCTGGTCAGGAGTCCGCAGCAGTACGACCGCCTGCGTGTCGTCGCGAGAAGCGATGGCTCTCAACACGTCGTCGAAGACCGGGTTCTCCATCCTGTGGTACGCGGCCATGCTGGGCGGCGTACGCAAGACGAGCAGGATCTTCGAGCTGTCCAGACCCAGCGCTTCGAGCACGCCCGGGTCAGGCTCGAAATCCGCAAGGTAGTACTCTTCCTTCAGTCCGGGATACCTGTCGACCTTCGCGGGCGTTCCTCCGTACGGCGCGAGCGCCTCCACGCTGATCGCATCGGGCACGAGCGCCTTTGCCGAGAAACGCACGTTGATCGAGTGCGACAACTTGGCGAACTCGTAGTCGAACATCGTCACGTGCGGTATCCCTAGCATGCGGGATGCCACGGGAAGATCGTTGCTCGCGTGCGACAGCGCGAGGTGAAAGCCCTTCCCCGAACCGAACCGCACCATCGAGCCGGTACGCGCCGCCATCCCCCATGCCTTCGCGGCCATGTTGCGGCCACGGTGCCTTCCTATGACCGTATGCTCGATCCCGAACCGCTCGAGCAACGGGATCGTCTGCGCGAAATGCCGGGCGGTCACGACGACCTCCCAACCGCGCTCTGCGAACTCGTCGATGATCGGCCTGAGTACGAGCACGTGCGGGGAATTGGTCATGTCTACCCAGAGGCGTCGCCCCAACTGATCGGAACCGGCCACCATCTATCAGCCTCCGAAGTACTGCTCTATCGCATGCGCGATGGCCTCGGCGGCACGCCCGTCGCCATAGACGTCAGGGCGCACGGTGGGCTTGTGCAGCGCGTCGACCGCACTACGGATCCGGTCTCCATCGGCTCCGGCAAGCGTGTTCCAGCCAAGCTCGACCGTCTCGACCCACTCGGTCTCCTCGCGCAATGTCACGCACGGGATGCCGAAGAAGTACGCCTCTTTCTGCATGCCTCCGGAATCGGTCAGCAGCCCCGCCGCACAACGCAGCAGCGAGACGGTATCGATATAGGAGATGGGCGGCACCTGGCGGATGTTGCCCGCGTCCTCAAGCATCTCCGTCAAGCCGAACGCCTCGATGTTCTTCGCTGTACGCGGATGAACGGCCCACAGCACCTGACGGTCGAGCGAGTCGAACGCCTCGATGATGGCGACAAGCCTCGTCCGGCTGTCGCTGTTGCCCGCCCGGTGGACGGTCGCCAGGTAGTAGCCGTCACGCTCGAGCTCGTAGGTGTCGAGCGCTTCGGTCGGGTCGACGTGCTCGGCGAAGAACCGCGCCGTGTCCAGCATCACGTCTCCGACCAGATGCACGCCCTCGGTGATACCCTCGGCCTCGAGGTTCGCCACGGAAGCGCGCGTCGGGCACAGCAGGACCTCCGAGACGTGATCGACCAAGACGCGGTTGATCTCCTCGGGCATAGAGCGGTTGAACGAGCGCAGTCCGGCCTCGACATGCGCGACCGGCACGCCGAGCTTCGCCGCCGCGAGACCCGCGGCCAGCGTCGTGTTCGTGTCGCCGTAGACGAGGACCATGTCGGGGTCCTTCTCGATGAAGAGCTCCTCGAGCATCGGCATCATCTCGCCGGTCTGCCGGGCATGCGAGCCCGAACCGACCGCGAGGTTGAAGTCGGGCTTGGGTATACCGAGCTGCTCGAAGAACACGTCGCTCATCGCGTAGTCATAGTGCTGCCCGGAGTGCACGAGCACCTCGTCGTGACGCTCACGAAGCACACGGCTCACCGGCGCCGCCTTGATGAACTGCGGACGTGCACCGACCACGGAAACGATCGTCAGCCGCCGGGCCCTCAGCCCCTCGTCCGCACTCCCGTCAGTCATGTCCGCACCACTCACGCCAACGCCGCCTTCACCACTGTGACCACTTCCTCGATCTGCTCACGCACGATCCCCGGGTAGGCCGGCAACGCGAACGTGGCGCCGTCACACGACTCGGCGACCGGTAGCGAAGGCTGCACGTAGTCAGGATCCTTCGTGAAGACCTCCTGCTCGTGCAAGGCGAGCGGGTAGTAGAGCGCGGTACCGATGCCCGCTTCCTTGAGCGCGCCCATCACTTTCTCGGCACCTTCCGCCGAGGAGGTCTTGACGATGTAGAGGTGGTAGACCGCCTCACCATACTCGCGCGCCACCGGAAGCTCGATGCCCGGGGTGCCCGCGAGCAGCTCATCGTAGATGGCCGCCGCCTCGCGCCGCTCCGCGTTCCAGCGGTCCAGATGCGGGAGCTTGACCAGCAGAATGGCAGCTTGCAGCGCATCGAGCCTGCTGTTGGTGCCGAAGGTGTCGTGGAAGTACTTCTTGGTCGTGCCGTGCGAGGCGAGCTTGCGTGCGCGGGCCGCCAGGTCGGCGTCATCGGTGGTGATGATGCCTCCGTCACCGGCACACCCCAGGTTCTTGCTCGGGAAGAACGAGAACGCGGCCGCGTCGGCCAGGCCACCCGCGCGCTTACCCTTGTACGTCGCGCCGATCGCCTGACACGCGTCCTCGACGACAAGCAGGCCCCGCTCGCGCGCGATGGCGAGCAACGGATCCATGTCAACGCACTGCCCGAAGATGTGCACGGGCATGATGGCCTTGGTGCGCTCGGTGATCGCTGCCTCAAGCTTGGTGACATCCATGTTGTACGTGCCGGGCTCGATGTCGACGAACACGGGGGTCGCACCCACATGTGCTATCGCCTCGGCGGTGGCGAAGAACGTGAACGGGGTCGTGATGACCTCGTCACTGCGCCCGATGCCGGCCGCCGCCATGATCAGGAACAGCGCATCGGTGCCGTTACCGCACGCCACCGCGTGCTCCGTACCGCAGTACGAGGCGATGGCCTGCTCGAGCTCCTTGACCTTCGGGCCGCCGATGAACGCCGCATTCGCCATGACCTCGCCGGTCGCGGCGTCCAGCTCGCTTTGCAGTTCGCGGTATTGCGCCTTGAGGTCGAGCAGGGGGATCCCCATATACGTTACGCTCCTTCGTCCTTGCGGGGCCGCTCGGCCCTCGCACGTCTTCCATATGCTCGATTCTGCGGCACCACGGAACCGGACCCGCAGACCGTGACCGAGCCGTTACACATACGTCTACTGGTTCTCGAGCAGGTGTTCGGCGGGCACGTCGCGTACGACGCGGGCCGGAACACCCATCACGATGGTGCCGGGAGGCACGTTACGGGTAACGATGGCACCCGTGGCCACGAAGGCCTCCTCGCCGACCTCGATGCCGGGAAGGATATGCGAGCCACCGCCGATGCGCGCTCCGCGCCGCACCGTGCAGCCTTTCAGGTGCTTGAAACGCTCCTGGGTACGCCCCATGTAGTTGTCGTTCGTGGTGACCACCATCGGAGCGATGAACACGTCCTCTTCAAGCGTCACGTACGCGGTGATGTACGCGCCGCTCTGGATCTTGGTCCTCGATCCGATGGCGGTATCGTTCTCGACGGTCACTCCTCGGCCGACCACGACACGCTCGCCGATCGTACAGCGCTCGCGCACCCCGGCGTTGTCCCCGACTATGCAACCGTCGCCGAAGGTCGATCCCGCCATCAGGACGGTGTGGCTGCCTACCGAACACCCGGCTCCGAGCGTGACTCCCGGCAGTTCGCCACCCTTCGCGGTCGAGGAGGGCCCAAGCTTGGGCCGCTTCCCCACCACTGCGAAGTCCGAGACGGTGACACCATCCCCGAGCAGGGCTCCTTCGCAGATCGTGACGTGGTTGCCGATCATGCACCCATCGCCGATCCTGGCGCTCTCGGCCACCACGACGAAGTGACCGAGTGTGACACCCGAGCCGATCGACACTCCTGCGGCGATCACTACGCCGTGCCCGTGTGCGAGGTCACCCGCCACGGTCGCGTCGGCAGACACATGTAGGCCGTGCGCCATCTCAGACCTCCACACTCGTGGTGACCGGAGCCCCTCCGGCGGCCATCGACTCGTCGACGGCCTCGAGCACGCGCACGACACGCAGCCCGTCGCGACCGTCGCTGCGCGGCGTCTGGCCATCGCGGCAGCAATCGAGGAAATGCTGTACCTCGATCGCAAGCGGCTCTTTGAGCGGCACCCACGGGACGCTGATGTCGCCGAAACGCAGCGTCAGGTCCTCGCCGTACGCCATCGCCTTCTTCGGCTCGCCCACGCCACGGTCGTAGATCCAGATCTTCTCCGTCGCCTGCATGTCGTCGAACACGAGCATCTTGCGCGTGCCGACGACCGTGAGCTTGCGGACCTTGTGCGGATCCAGCCAGCTTACGTGGATGTTGGCCATCTTGCCGCTCGGGAAGTGCAGGTTCGCGAATACCGTGTCGTGCACCCCGGGGGTCACGTAGGCCGCTCCGTTCGCGCTCACGTAATCGGGCGCCTCGCCGAGGAGATACAGGACGATCGAGACATCATGTGGAGCCAGCGACCAGAACGCGTTCTCCTCGGTACGCACCTTGCCCAGGTTGAGCCTCTGCATGTACACATAAAGCACGTCGCCGAGGTCGCCGCCTGCGATGTACTCCTTGATCCAGTTGATCGCCGAGTGGTACTCCATCAGGTGTCCGACCATCAGCGTCACGCCGGCTTCGTCCGCTGCGCGCACGAGCTTCTCGGAGTCCTCGGTCGTAAGCGTCAGCGGCTTTTCCACGAAGCAGTGCTTGCCCGCCGCGATGACCTTGCTCGCTATCACGTAATGGCTCGGGGCGCTCGTGACGACAACCACGGCGTCCAGATCGTAGTCGGCCAGCATCGCGTCCAGGTCCGTCGTGGTCTCCACGTACGGATAGAGCTGCGCCAGCTTGCCGAGGTTGGCCTCGGACAGGTCGCATGCGACAACGATCTCCGCGTCACCAAGTCTGTCGAGGTTGCGTACGATGTTGGGGCCCCAGTAGCCGAAACCGACCACGCCTACCCGCACCGGCGCGCTACCGCCGTCAGTTCGTCCCGCGTCGACCGCACTCACAACCGCACCACCTTGTCGTCTTCGTAGGACTTCAACGCGTTCCGCGTATCGAGCACGAGCTGAGCCTCGCGGACCACCAGCTCGTAGTCGAGCTCCGAGTGATTCGTGATCACCACTACCGCATCCGCCGAGGAGACCTCTTCCGCACTGAGCTCCACGCGCGGGACTTCGACCGCTCCGACCGAGAAGCTCTCGACGAACGGGTCGTGGTAGACAAGCTTCGCCTCCTGCTCCAGCAGCAGCTCGGCCACGGTGATCGCAGGAGACTCACGCATGTCGTCGATGTCGGCCTTGTATGCGACACCGAGCATGAGGATGCGCGAACCTGCCAGCGGTTTGCGGTGGCGGTTCAGCGCATGCATGAGACGCTCGATGACATAGTACGGCATCGACTCGTTGATGCGCCCAGACAGGTCGATGAACTCGGTGCGGAAATCGTACTGCCGCGCCTTCCACGACAGGTACAGCGGGTCGATCGGGATACAGTGACCGCCCAGACCGGGACCCGGGTAGAACGCCATGTAGCCGAAGGGCTTGGTCTTGGCGGCGTCGATGACCTCCCACAGATCGATACCCATACGGTCGCTGAGCAGCAGCAGCTCGTTGACGAGCGCGATGTTGACCCCGCGGAAGGTGTTCTCGAGCAGCTTCGTCATCTCGGCAGCACGTGTCGTTGAGACAGGCACCACCGTATCGATGAAGCGCTCATACATCGCCACAGCGTGCCGCGTGCACTCCTTGGTCACGCCACCGACCACCTTGGGCGTGTTGCGGGTCTGGTACACCGGGTTGCCCGGGTCGACACGTTCGGGCGAGAACGCGAGGTACAGGTCGGTGCCGACCTTCAGGCCGGAGCCTTCGAGTATCGGCTGGATGACCTCCTCGGTAGTGCCCGGATAGGTCGTCGACTCCAACGTCACGAGGACATCGGGGTGCAGATGCTCGGCTATCGAACGCGCCGCCGACTCCATGTATGAGGTGTCGGGCTGCTTCATCTCATCAAGCGGGGTCGGGACGCACACCGCGATCGCATCGCACTCGGAGACCGCAGCGAAATCGGTTGTCGCGGCGATCAGACCTCCAGCCACGAGTCCTGCGAACTCGGAGGCCGGAACATCAGGGATGTAGCTCTCGCCGCGGTTGACGAGATCGGCTTTCTCGGCGGACACGTCCACGCCCACGACACGGTGGCCGGCCTTTGCCATCTCAACAGCGAGAGGCAACCCCACGTATCCGAGCCCGACCACTCCGAGCACGGCCGTGCCGTCGGTCAAGCGACTATGAAGTGACATCGTTTCCTTCCGCTTCCTCAGGCGCCGGACGGCGCCGCGATCCCTCGTTCGCGTTCCGGGTCTCCTCGGCATATCGGAAAAGGCCCGAAACTCGCCTATTTTATCGCAAACATCAGCTCGCCCGCGCATGCAAGCTCATCGCCCACGAAAGCCTGCGCCTCACCGAAGCCGATCGGACCGCGACGCTTGGTGATGACGCACTCCATTCGCAACGTGTCCCCGGGCACGACCTGGCGCTTGAAACGCACCTTGTCGATCCCGCCGAAGAACCCGATCCTGCCCGCGTTCTCCGGCAATGCGAGCATGGCGACGGAGCCGACCTGCGCGAGTGCCTCGACGATGAGTACGCCAGGCATGACCGGATAGTCCGGGAAATGACCGGGCACCCAGAACGCGTCGGCTGTCACGTCGAGGTAGCCGGTGGCGCGCTCTCCCGGCACCATGTCGGTGACGCGGTCGACGAGCAAGAACGGCTCCCTGTGCGGGATGATCGCCTTGATGGCGTCTTTGTCGAGCATGAGTCACACTCCCCTCTCGTCGCTGGCCGCGATGCTGATGTCGGCGCCGAGCACGGCCAGCTTGTCGACGAAGCGCTCGTACCCGCGCTCGATGTGATGTATGTCGAGGATCTCAGAGGTGCCCTCGGCGACGAGTGCGGCGAGCACGAGCGCGGCCCCACCCCGAAGGTCCGGGGAACGGACCGGCGCGCCGGAGAGCCGCTCCACTCCTTTGACGAGTGCATGATGGCTCTCGATGCGCACGTCAGCACCCATGCGCAAGAGTTCCTCGGCGAACATGTAGCGGTTCTCGAAGACGTTCTCGGTTATCACGCAGTCGCCTTCCGCGATGGCCATGAGAGCCATGAACTGCGCCTGCATGTCGGTGGGGAACCCCGGGTGCGGAAGCGTCTGGATATCGACCGGTGAAGGCCGGCGTGTGAGGGAGATCGTGACTCCGTCCGGGTGCGTCTCGATCGCGCAACCGGCCTGCTCGAGTTTGGCGAGCAGCATCTCGAGGTGATGCGGGTCGAACCCCCTGACGGTGACCGGCCCTTTGCCGAGCGCCCCGGCTACCAGGAACGTGCCCGCCTCGATGCGGTCGCCAACCACGCGGTGGCCGTCCACGGGAGAGAGCTCCGAGCGGCCTTCGACGGTGATCGTCGAACTCCCGGCGCCCTCGATGTGCGCCCCCATCGAAGACAGGAAGCCCGCCAGATCGACGATCTCGGGTTCGCGCGCCGCGTTGTCGATGGTGGTCGTGCCCTCGGCGAGCACTGCAGCCATGAGCAGGTTCTCGGTCGCGCCCACGCTCGGGAAGTCGAGCATGACCTGCGCACCTTTGAGCCCTTCGGGCGTGGTGGCATGGATATAGCCGTGCCCTATCTCGACATGGACGCCCAGGGCTTCGAGTCCGCGGATATGCATGTCGATCTTGCGCGAGCCGATGGCGCAGCCTCCCGGCATGGCGACCTTCGCCTGACCGAGACGCGCGATGAGCGGGCCCAGGACCGCTATCGACGCGCGCATCCTGGCCACCATCTCGTACGGGGCCTCGAACGACGTCACGCCGGTGGTGTCGATGGTCAGAGCGTGATCGGTGCGCTCGACCGTGGCACCGAGCCCCGTGACGACCTCGGCCATCGTCCGAACGTCGCTGATGTCCGGGACGTTGGTTATGCGGGTAGCGCCGTTCGCAAGGATCGACGCGGCCATGAGTTTGAGCGCCGAGTTCTTGGCGCCTTCGACGTGCACTTCGCCTGTAAGCGACGTGCCGCCGCGAACGATGATAGAGCGCATGCGGTCCTCACGTGTCGGGATAGCCGCCGCGCACACCGCGCGACCGACACCGAAACGGTAGCCGATGAATGGGGTACGGGCAAGGCGGCAAGACGTGCTGTAACCGTCCCGTCAGTCGCCCATCAGCTCACGCACCTGCGTCCAGACCGACTTGTACACGGCACGAGGACCACCGAGGAAGCGAACCTCCTCGATCTCGGCAGCGTTGTCGGCCAACAGCTCGGCGATGACCGGCGGAACCCCGTCCCTGCGCGTGAGCAGTAGCAGGCTTCCCGAGCCGCCCTGCAGCGGACCTCCAGCCAGGGCGTCTGTGGCCTTCTGACCGCTCGCCAACGCGACGTGTTCGAAGTCCATGCCGAACTCGTCTATCGCCCATTGCGCAAGGAGCGCCGAGGTCGCGTAACGGTCCCGGCCCCCGATGCGGCTCACGTGCGCGCCTCCGAACGTGGCGGCCAGGCTTGCCTCGACAGATGCGGGTACTGCAGCTTCCCCGCCCACGATCACTACATCGGTGATGCCCCCGCCGACCATCTCGTCCACTGCCTGCGAATCGATACCGGAAGCCGACGTCAGGTACAGCGGCAGCTTCTCGTGCCAGATGATCGCCGATGCGGCCAGCACGTCGGCGTAGTTCAGGCCGGTCGCCACCACCGCGGTCGTGGTCGGGACTGAGAGGTTCTCCATCACGTAGGTGCTCGCTGCCCGGGCGGTCCCGTAGCGGTCATCGCCCCACAACCGGACGACGTCGTCGCCGCCGAGCCAGATCCTGAGGTTGACCTCGGCGTCAAGCGGTACCGCACGCTCTCCACCGACGATGATCGCGCGATCGGGTGACAAGCGGCGTATCTCCTTCATGGGATCGTAGGCCCACGGGTAGGGGCCGTAGTACGGATATCCCCAAGGCTCGTAGCCGCCTCCAGCAAGGATGATCGGGGCATCCTCGACTCCTGCGACGCTGGCGGCCAGAAGCGCATCCGCCCAACTCGTGCCGCTCGCTATGACAACCGTACCCACCGTCGTGTGAGCCGGGCTGTGGTCGAGTCCGTCAGGGTAGGCCGCCTGGGAGATCCGCTTCGCGGTCTCGAAGCGGTTCTCTCCATAGATCGGTGATAGCGGTGTGACGCCGGGCTGTCTGGTGAGTTCGTACGTACCGAAGACGAGACCCTCGGAGTCCCAATCCCAGTCCCAGTCCTTCATGCTCTTGGTCTTCGTGGTCGCACTGGTCCACCCGGTGCGGGAGATCCGGGCGAAACACTCCATCTGCCAGAAGCGCTCCCACGGGACTCTACTTATTGAATCGTAATCGAAGGAGAACCGGCCCCACTGATCGGTCGTCGTCTCCGCGATCAAGTTCGCGCCCGTGAACAGGCGCACGGTGGCATAGGGCAAAGGGTCACCGCTGCCGGCGTCCAGTACAGAGCCGCTGAAGAGCACCGGGCCGTATGCCGCCGCAGGCGCAACGGGTAACAGAGCCAGGGAGAATACGAAGATGAGCATCAGTCGGACGAGGCGTGCGCGGTTCATGTGGCTCTCCCCTCGAAGACCGCTGCCAGGATGGCAGCTCCTTGCAGAGTGTATGCCTACGCTACAGTGGGCACAACGGTCAGTGCGCCACTACCAGACGCTCAGCCGAGGAACCTGCGCAGCAACGCCGCTCGCAGCACGAGATCGCCTATCTGGGCCGCATCACCGCGCTCCATACCGTCGCGGATACGATGCACCAGCTCGAGGTGAGCCTGGTCCGCCTCGCCGATGAAACCGGAACGCTCGAGAGCGTCGCGCAATTCGCGAGTCATGAAGGGACCGTCGAGATCGGTATAGCGCAACGCATCGCAGCACTTGGCCTGCAATGACGGATACAGGTCGCGAACGAACTCCAAGTCATCAGGGTTCAACGCGTCGAACGCGATGACCTCAGGCGGCAAGCCCATCGAATACAGGGAACAGGTGAAAGAGATCGCTCGCGGCAAGGCGACACCGCCCATCTCGCGTGCATAACCGAACAGACCGATGTGAAGCTTCCTCGCTCGACGCGACGGGACGTGCTTCGCCATGTGGTTGATGTGTGGTGCCAGCTCGACTACGCGCTGACGATAGGCCCTGCTGAAGCGGTCAATGATCTCCTCGGCACGCTCGACGTCGACGGGCCGGGCCGGGCCGATCTCGCGGGCCTTGAGATGCTCACACGCTGCTTTGACCTGGTCAACGGGGTAGTCGAACTTGAATGCGGACTGGATGGAGAACGTGACCACGCTCGGATACTCCTTGCCGACCCTCTCGGCGGTGAGCGGCGAGAGCCCACCCCGGAACGGTGCCGAGCCCATGCCGAGGATCGGGTGGATACGGATGCCGGAGCGGTTGGCGAACTCGTCGAGCCGGGCCAGCGCGATCTTGTTGGCAAGCGCGGCCGAGACGAGCCCGTAGTTCATCGCCGTGTCCGAGCGGGCAAGGAACACCCGCTGATCGGTGACGTCCTTGTCGGAGAGGTACTCCTCCACGATGGAGGCGGCGTCGAGCATGGTAGGGACATCCTCGAAGAGCGGGATGACCTCGATTCGCTCGGGCAGGAACTCACCGATCCACTCGGCGATGCTGATGTCGCCCTGCTTGAGGCAGGCGTGCTGCCGCGCCACGATGTAGTCGGCGTAGTAGCGATAGATGCGGTCGACTGCGGCCGCCGATGTCGTCATCGGCAAGATGACCTCGAAGATCGGTGCGACATCCCGGCCGTAGAAGAGCTTGGCGGCGTCGTAGGAGCGTGGGATGCTCTCGAGCGTTTCGAGCAGGATCTTGGCCTCGGCCGTCTCCACCGTCGGATTGGGGACCCGCAGCGTCAGTCGCAGGTCCTCGCCGAGCACGTTCTCGTGGAAGTACTCGGGATAGTACGACAGCAGCTTCTTGACGACGTAGGTGTCGATCTCCTTGCCCTCGACGTCCCACATCTGTTCGTCGCAGCCGAGGTGCGAATAGGCGTAGTACGCCTCGCGGATCTCGTCTTCACCGGCAAGTACCGACGAAGCCGCGAAGAAAGGCACCGAAGCGTTGTCGGGGTGCTGGGTGCTCATGCACCTGGGGACGCGCATCATGGCCGGTCCAGCTTTGCGGAGTAGTTGAGCACGTCGCAGTTCTCCTGCATGCCCAGATTGGGGAACTTGGCGAAACGGTAGAGCTTGCCGCTGAACTTGAAGCCGCACTTCTCAAGCACGTTCACGGAAGCAGTGTTATCCGGATGGCACATCGCGAAGATCCTCGAGACCCCCGCGCGGCCAGCCTCTTCCAGAACCGCCTTGAGGGCCTCGGTGGCGTAACCTCTGCCCCACGCCAGGCGCGCCAGTACGTACCCGGTCTCGGCACGGCCCGCAGCCTTCATGTGCAAACCGCAACTGCCGATGAGCCCTCCGTTGTCCTTGTTCTCGATGACGTACGAGCCCGCGCCCCACCGTTCCCATTCCTCTTCGCTGGAGTGCAGGAACTCCCTGGTGGTGTCGAGCGACCGGTGTCTCGGCCAGCACAGATAGCGCGTGACCTCGGGATCGCTCGCCCACCTCTTGTATATCTCCTCGGCATCCTCGATACGAGGAGCACGAAGGATCAAGCGGCTCGTCTCAATCCGCTTGCGTGCGAACTCGCGCGGCTTCGACTCCGCGAGGACCGGGACGTCCTCACGCGGTTCTTCGCTCGCAATCGGTTCGAATTCGCCGCGGTAGCGCGCGATGCCCCAAACGCCGTACATCGCATGAGGGTCGAGGACGCGGACCATGAATGCTTCGTCCGGTACATCGTTCCACTGGCTGGAGATGCGGTACAGGGAGGCACGCTCGAAACCGAAACGCGGGTAGTACTCGGGATGGCCGAGCACGACGACGAACGGACACCCGCGCTCACGAAGGACGGCGAGGCCTCGTTCGACGAGCGCCGTGCCGATGCCCTGGCGCTGGCGTTCTGGCACAACCGCCATCGGCGCAAGCCCCATCCCGGTGACGGTGCCGCCGTTGTGCGCGATGGTCACAGGTGTGAAGAGGATGTGGCCGACGATACCGGAGTCGTCCGCAACGAAGGAGAGGTAATCTCCGCATGAGCGGCGGAGCCTGTCGACCACGTCCGCCTCGGCGGACTGGCCGAAGGCACGCTCGTTGACGACGCGGATACCTGCGGTGTCTCCTGGCGATTCCATACGGACGACGGTCATGGACTCTCCGATATCGGTTGACGGCGCGAATCGGTCACGGTGTACGCACCCAATATTCGCACGTCGACCATGCTCCTAGATAGTCACCGTTTTCGCGAGCGCAGTGCCCCACTTCCGGGCCCGTTCCAGCTCGCCCTCTTTGAGCGGGCCGTACTGGCCCTCCACGATGAAGCGCTCCGGAGGCGCAACCTGACGATACCCGAGCGCAGACAGCGTCTTGGCGATGCGCTTTGCCGAGCTGCCCGGCGACCACCAGATACGGGTCTCGAACGTCGCCATACCGGAGTCGCCACGCCCGAGCCCCTCGAGCCACGTGCGCATGGACGGATGTGCGAGGTCGGGTGGATGGCCCTGGTGGGCGGGGTTCTTCTCGATCGAGTCACGCATGCTTTCGGTCGGCAACGCGAACCCGAGTATCGGTGCCCCGGCGACTATCAGATCGACTCCCTGGAGCGCCTCGGTAGTCGCTTGCGCCGTGCTCAGCGCGGTCGCGCCTTCTCCGATACCCTCCGCGACAGCACGGGCGATCGCTGCCGTGTTGCCCCACAGAGACTCGTAGACCACCAGTGCTTTCACGGTGCCTCCATTCGACGTTGACCGTAGGGATGATATCACCGCGAGCCCGGCCACTCGACCCCTGCCGCCTACGACGAAGCGACGGCCCCTGTTGGGAGCCGCCGCCTTGAGTTCACATATGCGCCACGCGCGTCTACGAGCGCTGCTTGCCGCCGATCTGCACCTGCAGCTCGCACCACTTCAGGTCCGCCTTGCAGCTGTCGTACTCGGCCTTGTCTTCCTTCGGAAGGTCCTCGAGACGCTGCTTGGTGAGATCCAGCGCGTTGCGAGCGCGATCGACATCGATCTGCGAAGCTGCCGCTGCCTGGTCCGCGAGGATAATGACCTTGTCCTCGTGTACCTGCACGTAGCCTCCAGAGACCGCGAACCACTCGACCTCATCGTTGCCGTAGCGAACCCTGACCTCACCTGGTACGAGGGCGCTGACGAGCGGAGCATGCAGCGGCAAGATGCCGAGCTCTCCGTCGATGGTCGTGACGATGACCATCTTGACCTCGCTCGTGTACACGATGCGTTCGGGTGTCACTATCTCGCACAGAAGCGTGCGTTCCATACTGGTGCGCTCCTTTGCTAGGCGGTCGCCTTCATCTTCTCGGCCGCCTCGAAGACCTCTTCGATGCCACCGACGTAGCGGAACGCCTGCTCGGGCAGCTCGTCGCACTCGCCCTTGGCGATCATGTCGAAGCCGCGGATCGTGTCTTCCAGCTTGACGTACTTGCCCGCCATACCCGTGAACTGCTCGGCCACGAAGAACGGCTGGGACAGGAACTGCTGGACCTTGCGTGCGCGCGCGACGATGAGCTTGTCCTCCTCGGAAAGCTCGTCCATACCCAGGATGGCGATGATGTCCTGGAGGTCCTTGTAGCGCTGGAGGATCTGCTGAACCTCACGAGCGACGCGGTAGTGCTCCTCGCCGACCACGTCGGGCGTAAGCGCGCGCGAGGTCGAGGCAAGCGGGTCGACCGCGGGGTAGATGCCTAGCTCGGCGATCGACCGCGAAAGGACCGTCGTGGCGTCGAGGTGCGTGAACGCGGTCGCCGGCGCCGGGTCGGTCAGGTCGTCGGCGGGCACGTAGATGGCCTGCACGGACGTGATCGATCCGTTCTTGGTCGACGTGATGCGCTCCTGCAGGTCACCCATCTCGGTAGCGAGCGTGGGCTGGTAACCGACGGCGGAAGGCATGCGGCCCAACAGCGCCGAGACCTCGGAGCCCGCCTGGGTGAAGCGGAAGATGTTGTCGATGAACAGCAGCACGTCCTGGCCCTGGTCGCGGAAGTATTCCGCAGAGGTCAGCCCGGCCAACCCGACGCGCAGACGCGCTCCGGGAGGCTCGTTCATCTGCCCGTAAATGAGCGCCGTCTTCTCGATGACGCCCGACTCACTCATCTCCATCCACAGGTCCGTACCCTCACGGGTGCGCTCGCCCACGCCGGTGAACACCGAGGTTCCACCATGCTCCTGGGCGAGGTTGTTGATGAGCTCCATGATGATGACCGTCTTGCCTACTCCGGCGCCGCCGAACAGGCCGGTCTTACCACCCTTGATGTAGGGCTCGAGCAGGTCGACGACTTTGATGCCCGTCTCGAAGATCTCGGTCTTGGGCTCCAGGTCCTCGTACTCCGGTGCGGGGCGGTGGATCGGGTAGAAATCCTCCACCTCGGGCATCGGCTGACCGTCTACCGGCTCGCCGATGACGTTCCAGATGCGGCCGAGCGTCGACGGACCGACCGGCATCTTCATGGGAGCACCGGTGTCCAGTACTTCGATGCCGCGCTGCAGGCCGTCGGTCGACGACATCGACACGGCGCGCACCTGGTTGCCGGGCAGGTGCTGCTGCACCTCGGCTACTGTGCTGACGTGACCGATGGGCGTCTCGACGTCGACCTTGAGCGCGTTGTAGATCGCGGGGATCGAATCGGCCGGGAACTCGACGTCCAAGACCGGACCGACCACTCGCACGATACGTCCGACGTTCATGGGTGTGTCCTCTTCCTTCGTTGCCATCTCTAGTCTTCCAGGGCCGCGGCGCCGCCGACGATCTCGGCGATCTCGGTCGTGATAGCCGCCTGCCG
This sequence comes from Actinobacteria bacterium UBA7524, assembly GCA_002478275.1. GTDB lineage: Bacteria > Actinomycetota > Coriobacteriia > Anaerosomatales > UBA912 > UBA7524. The sequence continues at coordinate 80,581 of DLMY01000053.1, read as the reverse complement.
GGCCCGGTTGTACGAGCGCGTGAGCGTGCCGATCATCTCGGTCGCGTTGTCTGTCGCCGACTTCATCGCCTTGCGTCGCGCACCGTGCTCGGACGCGGCAGATTCCATGAGCGCACGGTATATGAGCGTTTCCACATACGTCGGCAGCAGGTACTCAAGCACCGAAGCCGCGTCCGGTTCGAAGATGTACTCGGCCGTGACGTCAGAGCCTTCGGCGACCTCACCGATCAGTTCTGCGCGGATCGGCAGCAACCTGTGCTGCTCCGGGAGCTGCTCGGCCACGTTCTTGAAGCGGTTGAAGAAGATCATCACTTCATCGAGCTCCTCGGCTATGTAGCCGGGAATCACGTGAGCGGCGATCGCCTTGGCGTCGGCGAACGTCGGCTTGTCGGAGATCTCCCGGTACGCCGCGATCGGCTCGATGCCGCGATAGCGGAAGTACGCTGCGGCCTTCTTGCCGATGGCGATCAGGTCCACATCGAGCCCGGCCGCACGCTGCTCGGCGATGAAGCGCTCGGTCATGCGCAGGATGTTGCTGTTGAACGCTCCGGCCAAGCCTCTGTCGGAGGTCACGGCGATGGCGACGACCCGCTTGGGCTCCTCGTGCTCGAGGAGCAGCGGGTGCTCGACACCTTTCGCGTAACGCGCGACGTTGCCCAAGACCTCCATCATCGAAAGCGCATACGGGCGAGCTGATTCGATGGCCTCCTGAGCGCGCTTGATCTTGGCCGTCGCGACCATCTCCATCGTACGCGTGATCTGCCGCGTGGAGTGCACGCTGCCGATACGCTTCTTGATGTCGCGAAGATTCGCCATGTGCCGCCCCTAGCCTTCTGCCGTGAAGCGGGCCTTGAACTCCTCGACGGCCTTGCCGAGCTGCTCGGAGGTCTCGTCGGAAAGCTTGCCCTCGGTCACGATGGCCTTGCCGATCTCGGGATAGGCGCTCTCGACGAACTCGATGAGTCCATCGCGAAAACGCAATACGGACTCGACGGGTATGTCATCGAGGTAACCCTTGGTTCCTGCGAAGATCGCGATGACCTGCTGCTCCACCGCGTAGGGCACGTACTGACCCTGCTTGAGCAGCTCTACCAGGCGAGCGCCTCGGTTGAGCGTGTTCTGGGTGGCCTTGTCCAGGTCCGAGCCGAACTGCGCGAATGCGGCCAGCTCGCGATAGGACGCCAGGTCCAGTCGCAGAGAGCCTGCGACCTGCTTCATAGCCTTGATCTGGGCGTTACCACCGACTCGCGATACCGAGATACCGACGTTGATCGCGGGGCGGATGCCCTGGAAGAACAGGTCGGACTGCAGGAATATCTGGCCGTCGGTGATGGAGATGACGTTCGTCGGGATGTACGCCGACACGTCACCTGCCTGTGTCTCGATGACAGGAAGCGCGGTCAGCGAACCGGCGCCGTTGGCATCGCTCAACTTGACGGCACGCTCCAACAGGCGGCTGTGCAGGTAGAAGACATCGCCCGGATATGCTTCACGACCCGGCGGGCGGCGGAGCGTAAGCGACATCTGCCGGTACGCAACGGCCTGCTTGGACAGGTCGTCGTAGATGCACAGTACGTGGCGACCCGGGTTGTCCTTGCCCGCCGGCTTGCCGTCGGCGCCGTTGTACATGAAGTACTCACCGATGGCGCAACCGGCCATCGGGGCGATGTACTGAAGCGGGGCCGGGTCTGACGCGTTGGCTGCGACGATGATCGTGTAGTCCATCGCGCCGTGCGCGGCGAGCGTCTCGACGACGCCTGCCACGGTCGAAGCCTTCTGGCCGATCGCGACGTAGATACAGATGACGCCCGTGCCTGCCTGATTGATGATCGCGTCCACCGCGACGGCGGTCTTACCCGTCTGGCGGTCGCCGATTATCAGCTCGCGCTGGCCGCGGCCGATCGGGATCATCGAGTCGATGGCCATGATGCCGGTCTGCAACGGCTCGTGAACACCTTTTCGCTCGACGACACCCGGGGCGCGGAACTCGACCGGACGGTGTCCTTCGGCCACGATGGGGCCTTTACCGTCGATCGGCTCGCCGAGCGGGTTCACGATACGTCCAAGCATCGCCTTGCCCGAGGGCACCTCCACGATGCGTCCGGTCGTACGTACCGTGTCGTTCTCCTTGATGGCCGTGATATCACCCATCAAGACGGCGCCGACCTCTTTCTCGTCCAGGTTGAGCGCCATACCGTACACGCTCCTGCCGCCTGCGCCGATGAACTCAAGCAGCTCGCCGGCCATGGCCCCCTTGAGCCCGTCGACACGAGCGATACCGTCACCTACCTGTACGACGGTGCCGACCTCACGGACGTCCACGGCGGGCTTGAACGACTCGAGCTGCTTCTTGAGCACCTCGGATATCGTAGTCGCACTGATATCAGCCACTGTCAGCCTCACCTCCCTGCGATGCGTTCGAAAGCGCGGCACGCATCGAGTCGAGCTGGGAGGCGATGCTCCCGTCGAGGACGCGGCCGGCTACGTTGATACGGATACCGCCCAGGATGCTCTCGTCCACGCGCTCGCGCAGCGTGACGGGCCTTCCCAGGACGGCTGTAAGCTTGTCGACCAGCGAGGCGCGGGTCGCGTCGGTAAGCGGAACAGCCGTGGTCACCTCGGCAGCGATGATGCCACGCTCGGCCTCGGCGATCTCGCCGAAACCGCTCAGCAACTCGCCGAGAGACCCGGCCAGCCCGCGCTCCACGACCAGTGTCGCAACGGCGACCGCTTCGGGCGACACCGCGTCGGCGAACAGCTCGCTCAGGATCTCGCGCTTCTTGTCGCCGGGAATGGCCGAGTCGGACAGGGCATCACGCAACTCGACGCTGCCTCTGACCGTCTCGACGATCTTGCGCAGGCCTTCGTCCGCGGCGTCGACAGCGTCGGCGACACTGGCGAGGTCGAAGAGGACCCGTGCGTAGGTCCCGGTGATCTCGCTAGTTGTCATTGAAGCTGCCCACCTCCGCCACATACCGCTCGATCAGTTTCGCGTGATCATCGGCGGAAAGCTTCTCGCCGATCAGCTTACCGGCGACGGACACGGAGATGTCGGCCACCGACGCCTGAAGCTCGGCCATCGCGGCCTGCTTCTCGGAGACGATCGCCTCGCGGGCCTTCGCTACGATGGCTGCCGCTTCTTCGTTCGCCTTGGCGACGATGTCGTTCTTCATCGAGTCCGCGACCCTGCGGCCCTGCTCGATGACCTCTGTCGCCTCGTTACGGGCCTCGGCCATCTGCTGTTTGTAGTCCTCCAGCAGACGCTCGGCCTCGATACGGGTCTCCTCGGCCTTCTCGATCGACTCGCGGATCTTCTCGGCCCGCTCATCGAGCATCTTCGTGACCGGCGGAAGCGCGAACTTCCAGATGAACACGAACAGCACGATGAACGCAGCGCCCGATATCAGTACCTCTGGGAATAGAGGAGTGATCGCTTCCATGACTCACCTACCTTCTGCCGCAACGGCTGTCTTCGAGAGCGATTAGGCAGCCTGCAGAACGAAGGCGAGAACGAAACCGAGCAGAGCGATGGCCTCGGCGAGCGCCATACCGATGAACATGGTCGTCTGGATCTTGCCTGCCATCTCGGGCTGGCGGGCCATGCCCTCGATCGCCTTACCGGCGACGTTACCTACCGCAAGCGCGGGGCTGATGGCACCGACACCGAACGCGATAGCAGCAGCCAGAACATTCAGAGAGCCTTCCACTGTTCCTCCTCTAAGAGACGGTACTTCCTTACGTGCGAACTGGTGTATCAACTCAACGCCGCGTCGCGGCGTTTGATCCTAGTGATCAGCTGCGTGCAGCGCACCGCTGATGTAGACGGCAGTCAGAATCGTGAATACGTAGGCCTGGATGAACGCGACGAACAGCTCGAAAGCGTACATCAGGATGAGCATCACGAACGACAGTGACGCGACCACAAGCCCACCGGCGGTGATCTGGTCGAACACGATCTTGATGAAGATGACGAACACGCCAAGGATGATGTGGCCGGCGTACATGTTGGCGTAGAGACGCACTCCCAACGTGAACGGACGCAGCAGGTGACTGACGACCTCGAGCAACAGGATGAGCGGCTGGAGCCACCACGGCGTGCCCGAAGGGATGAAGCTCTTGAGGTACGCGATGCCGTTCTTCTGGAACCCGATGAAGTTGTAGGTGAGGAAGACGAACAGGCCCCACGTGAAGGTCGTGCCGACTGTGCCGGTGCCGGGAAGACCACCGGGCACCAGGCCGAGCAGGTTGTTGAAGAGCACGAAGAAGAAGACGGTGACCATGAAGGGCAGGTACTTCAGGCCCTCCGGCCCCATGACGTCCGAGACGATGCTGTTGCGCACGAACTCGACGCCCGTCTCGGCGAGGTTGCCGAAACCCTTCGGCACCAGCGATGCCTTGCGAGCAGCGAAGACGAAGAACAACAGCGTCAGGAACAGGGCGATCACCAGGTAAAACGTGTAGTTAGAGAGAGCGAACGTCCCCTCGAGATGGTGTCCGTCCAGGCCCACCGGCTCCAGGTGATGAAGCAGCTTCTCTACCTCGTAGCCGAGTTTGTCCACGCGCCTACCGACCTCCTTGACTTGATGCCCCGACCATATCGGAGAGACGTACGAACACGACGACCGCCGGCACGATGAAGCCGACGATCAAAGCGATACCGAAGAAGACCAACATGTCTTTCGCCCACACGAAACAAGCAACCAGGGCAAGAAGCGCTGCCCCCATGCCGACCCCCATCATGAGCAGCGTGCGGACCACGCCGGAAGTCGGCTGTTCGGGGGTCATCGAACGCACGCCCGCGTGCGTGGAGAGCAGAGCGAAGGCGCCGATACCGGCACCGAGGAGTGCGGCGAACACGGGACGCGCGAAAGGCGCGACGGCACTCAAAGCGTCTGTGAAGAACTCCTCCATGACCCTCCGTGGCTACCGGTCCAACCGGGGCTCCCGTACACAACGCCCCCCTGACCGCGTGCCCGAAACCGACTAGCTCGCCGGCTGCGGGACGTGCCACGCGCAAAGAAATGCGCGTCGCGTTCGACGCGCAAAAGACCGGGGGGTCTTGAAAAGCGCACCAATCGTACACCAACGCATTAGCGCTCACAAGCACAACTGAACGACTCTTATTCACGAACTACAGAACCAAAGCTCAGACGCCTTTTTTGGAGGCGTCCCGGGGTTCCTCGGCATGGTGATGGGCCGCCTCGAACAGGCCCAGCCAGTACGCCATCACGCCGGAGAGCACCGCGAGAAGGACGAACGTGGCGAGTTTGATGATGGTCGGTGCGTATCGCATCGCCCAACCCCCCACGGCGAGCGCTCCGGACCACACGTAGATGATCAGCACCGTCTGACGCTGGTCGAACCCGCGATGCAGCAGGCGATGGTGGATGTGCCCCTTGTCCGCCTCCTGGATCGGGCGCTTATGCCGCAGGCGCCGCACGATGGCCGAGGCGGTGTCGAAGATCGGCACGCCCACGATCAACAGCGGCACCATCAACGTGATGGCCGCCGCGGACTTCATCACGCCAAGCAGCGAGATCCCTGCAAGCGCGAATCCCAGGAACATCGCGCCCGAATCCCCCATGAAGATGCTCGCGGGATTGAAGTTGTATCGCAGGAAGCCCAGGCACGCCCCTATGAGCGCGGCCGCCAGAGCGGCGGCGTCGAGCCGGTTCGTCGCGGCCGCCAGCAGCAGGAAGCTCGTGGCCGCGATCGAGGTGACCCCTGCCGCCAGACCATCGAGTCCGTCGATCAGGTTGATGATGTTGGTGAACCCGACGATATAGACAAGCGTGACCGGTATGCCGAGGAGACCAAGTGCGATCAGGCCGCCGCCGAACGGGTTGCCCACGAAGTCGATGCGTACTCCCGCCGAGATGGCTATGCCCGCGGCTGCGAGCTGGCCAAGCAGCTTCGCACCGGGGTTGAGCGTCACGATGTCGTCGATGACACCAACCACGAAGATGAGCGCAAGGCCTGCGAGCACCCCCAACATCTGACGGCCGCCGTCTGCGAGCGTGCCGCCCCAACCGAGGTAGTGCTCCCCGAGCGCTTCTGTCGCGATGGCCGCCGCGAAACCGATGAATATCGCCACCCCGCCGAGCCGGGAGATCGCCGCGGTGTGGACCTTGCGGCCGCCGGGCTCGTCTACCAACCCGAGTCGCACGCTCAACGCGCGGACGAGCGGGGTGAGCAGAAGCGTGACGAACGCTCCTACGGCGATGACGAACAGGTAGTGCCTGGCACTCACATATGCTCCTCATCGGTAACGGTCCTTGCCACCGGCGACTCCCCGGCAGCCGACCCCTGCGCGAGTGGCCGGTCCAGCGCTCTTGGTACGATGCCCGCCTCGGAAAGCAGCTCTTCGGAAAGCGGGTCGGGATAAGGATCCCGGAATACGATGTCCGTGACACCGGCGTTGATGAGTATCTTGGCGCACAGCACACAGGGCTGGTGCGTGCTGTAGACCGACGCCCCGTCGATGGCGGTACCGTGCCGTGCGGCCTGGATCACCGCGTTCTGCTCGGCATGGATGCCCCTGCACAGCTCGTGCTTCTCCCCGCTCGCGATGTTGCGCTGTTCTCTGAGGCAGCCAATCTGCTCGCAATGGGCAAGGCCCGTAGGAGTGCCGTTGTAGCCCGTTGCCAGGATGCGCTTGTCTTTCACGAGCACCGCGCCGGTATGGCGGCGCAGACAGGTCGAACGACCTGCCACCTGCTCGGCGATGCTCATGAAGTACTCGTCCCATGACGGGCGGGGCATACGTCGTTCCCTCCTCGGCGGGTATCGGTGTGACAGGGCGCGATACTGAGCGGGTCGGTGTCTGAAGCCGGGTGTTACCTGGTGCCGAACAACCGGTCCCCGGCGTCGCCCAGGCCCGGCACGATGTAACCGTGGTCGTTGAGATGGCTGTCCACGGCGCAGGTGTATATCGTGACGCCGTCGCAGGACTTGACGACCTCGGCGATACCTTCCGGAGCAGCGATGATCACGAGCAGGTTGATGCCCTTCGCGCCCTTCTGACGCAGGAACTCGATCGCGGCCGACGCTGAACCACCGGTCGCGAGCATCGGATCGACGATGAGGATGTCTCGCTCCCCGATGTCTTCGGGCAGCTTGCAGTAGTACTCGACAGGCTGAAGCGTCTCGGGGTCGCGGTACAGGCCCACGTGCCCGACCCGGGCTGCCGGCAGCAGCTCGAGGATACCGTCGACCATGCCCAGCCCCGCCCTCAGTATCGGGACGATCGCCACCTTCTTGCCTGCCAGCACGTAGCTGTTCGTGTCCGTGACGGGCGTGCTCACCCGGGTCTCGGCGAGCTGGAAGTCCCGGGTGGCCTCGTAGGCCATCAACATAGCGAGTTCTTTGACCAGTTCCCGGAACTCCTTGGCGCCGGTGCCCTTGTCGCGCAGGATGGTCAGCTTGTGCTGTATCAGCGGATGATCCATCACCACGACACAGTCGGGGTAGTCATGTGACGCCGCATACATCTCGATTCCAGGCCTCCGGTTTCCGGGATCCGAACTCGACGAGCCTACAGCTCGGGATAGAGCGGGTGGGCGTCGAGCATCTCGCGCACCTGGGCGGCGATATCGGCCAGACGCGACTCGTCGTCACGATTGAAGATGGCATCGGCCATCAGGCAGCCGACGGTATGCATCTCGCCTTCCGTGAAGCCGCGAGAGGTCATCGCCGCCGAACCCACGCGGATGCCACTCGTGACGAAGCGGCTCTCGGGGTCGTTGGGGATGGCGTTCTTGTTGACGGTGATGCCCACGCGTTCGAGAAGCGCTTCAGCGTCCTTGCCGGTGATCCCAGCGGGCCTGAGGTCGACCAGCAGCAGATGATTGTCGGTGCCGCCCGAGACCAGGCGCAAGCCGCACTCCGCCATCGCCGCTCCCATCGCCTTGGCGTTGACGACCACCTGGTCGATGTAGGTGGCGAACTCAGGCTGCATGGCCTCCTTGAACGCCACCGCCTTCGCGGCGATGATGTGCTCGAGCGGACCGCCCTGTGAGCCGGGAAAGACCGACTTGTCGATGGCCTCGGCGTGCTCGGCCTTGCACAGGATGAAGCCCGAACGGGGTCCGCGCAGTGTCTTGTGCGCGGTCGAAGTGACGACATCGGCATGCGGTACCGGCGAGGGATGTGCACCTGCAGCGACCAGGCCGGCGATGTGCGCCATGTCGACCATGAGGATCGCTTCGACCTCCCCTGCTATCGCGGCGAAACGCTCGAAATCTATCTGCCGGGGATACGCGCTTGCGCCGGCGATGATCATCTTGGGCCGGCTTTCCTTGGCGATGCGCTCGACCTCGTCGTAGTCGATGCGCTCGTCAGCACCCAGGCCGTAGGCGACCATGTCGTAGAACTTGCCGGAGAAGTTGACAGGCGAACCGTGGGTGAGGTGACCGCCTTCGGCCAGCGACATCCCGAGTACGCGGTCGCCGGGACGCAGGAACGCGAAGTACGTGGCCATGTTGGCCTGCGCTCCAGCGTGCGGCTGCACGTTGGCATGGTCGGCGCCGAACAGCTCCTTGGCGCGCTCGCGCGCCATGTCCTCGATGACGTCGACCTTCTCGCATCCACCGTAGTAGCGCTTACCGGGCAGGCCCTCGGCGTACTTGTTGGTGAGCACGGTGCCGGCCGCCTCGAGCACGGCCGGAGACACGAAGTTCTCACTGGCGATGAGCTCGATGGTGTGTCTCTGCCTGTCCAGCTCGGCGTCTATCGCGGCGGCGAGTTCGGGGTCCTGTGAGGAGATGTGCTTGAGAGCCATTCGGGGTGTGTCCCTTCTTCATCTGGACGGGCCTGGAGCCCGCATCCGTCTGACGTGCTTCGAGCGACTGAACCGTCCGAGCAACTACTCGTCCGGCGAATACGCTTCGTCCTCAAGGTTCTCTGCGCCGTTCTCGATACCCGTGATCTTGTCGACGCGCCCAGCATGACGGCCACCTTCGAAGGCGGTGTCGAGAAACGCGTCCAGGATCTCCTCGGCGAGCTCGACGGGTATGTAGCGCCCTCCCAGCGTCACCACGTTCGCGTCGTTGTGCTTGCGCATCATGGTCGCAAGCTCCGGGTCGGTCACCATCGCTGCACGAACCCCGGGCACCTTGTTGGCGGCGACCGCCATACCGATCCCCGACCCGCACACGAGCACGCCTCGCTCGGCCTCGCCCGATGCGACCGCGCGGCCTACCTTGACCGCCAGGTCGGGGTAGTCCACAGCGTCCTCGCTGTAAGTCCCCACATCGGTGACCTCGACACCGCGGCGCTCGAAGTAGGGCTTGAGCGCTTCTTTCATGGCGAAACCTGCATGATCACTGCCGAGGAATACCCGCATCGATAGCTCGGACCTCCAGTAAACGGCGCGGACGCGAAAGCGGTGACACCCGCTCGGGTGCCACCGCCGATTGTAGCAGTAGGTGGTGCAGTGTGCGTGGGTGCGCTTTGCGGCTACGCGCCGCCGGCCGCAGCTTCCATGATCGCGTCGACAGGGATGGCGCCTTCGCGAATGATCACCGGCTCCGGACCCGTGCAGTCCACGACGGTGGAGTGCTGGCGATGCAGCGTCTCTCCTCCATCGAGCACCACGTCGGCGGCGGCTATGATCCGCTCCTCGAGCTTGGCGAAGTCGTCGGGGGCCTCCACACCGCTGGTGTTGGCGCTCGTTGCGATGATCGGTCCGCCGGAAGCGGTGATGAGTTCCATGATGACCTCATGGTCCGGCGATCGCAGCCCGACGGTGCCGTCGTCGGCGCGGAAGTCCTTGCCGACGATGTCCGACGCCTTGACGACCAGCGTCAGCGCACCGGGCCAGAACGCCTTCGCGAGATTGTGCGCGTAGTCCGGCACGTCGACGCCGTACTTGTCCAGCAGCGCGTCGTCGTCTTCGACAAGCCAGGGCAGAGGCTTGTCCAGCGGCCGTACCTTGATGTCGAATATCTCATGAGGACCGAAACACGAATGCGCGGAAGCGCCGATGCCGTAGACCGTTTCCGTCGGAAAAACAACAATCCCGCCGTCCCTGAGCACCGTGGCGGCGAGATTGATTACTTCCGCGGAAGGATTCTCCGGGTCGATTCGAAACACCTTGTTCATGGTAACCGCCTCCGATCGGTCGGCCTGCCCTAGTCGGGACTCTCGCGAAGCCGTCCGGTGGCCACTCGGAGGCGTCCCGCAAGATCCCGCACCGTTCTACATTGTTCATACCACTGTTCCATGACTTTGGCAGCATCTTCGACCCGCCGTTCGTCAAGTTCCATGGCCAGCAGCCCGCCGGGCCGGAGCAGGATCGCCGCTTCGCGCATGATCCGCCGCGCGATGTCCAGCCCATCGGCGCCACCATCGAGCGCACGATGCGGCTCGAATCCGGCGACCTCTTCGGGCAGCTCATCCATGTCGCTACTAGGTATGTACGGCGGGTTCGCGAGGACGACGTCCACCCTCCCGCGAAGTGCACCCGGTAGCGGCGAGGTCAGATCTCCTTCCCAGACCGAGACTCTTTCCCCGACTGCGATCCTTTCCGCATTCTCCCGCGCGGTCCCGACCGCGAGATCCGATACGTCGACGGCATGGACACGTGCCGAGGAGTACTCGTGGGCGACAGAACACGCCACACACCCGGACCCGGTGCACAGGTCGACCACCAGCGGCTCGTCCCCGCCGTGCGCTCGCAGAAACTCCAGTCCTTCCTCGACCAGCGTCTCGGTCTCGGGGCGCGGTATGAACACGCCCGGGACGACCTTCACCACGATATGACGGAACGGCATCTCCCCGGTCACGTACTGCAACGGCTCGCCTGCGGCACGGCGTTTGACGCCGTCGCGCAACACGTCGCGCTCCTGTTGAGTCAGCGGCCGATCATGATGGACGTACAGTTCCACGCGCGACAAGCCAGTGGCCGCAGACAGCAACCACTGTGCGCTACGTCGGGGATGCTCGACGCCGTTGCGCTCCAGGTAGGAGACGGTCCAGTCAAGCGCGGACTTCACGGTCCAGGACTGCTCGGACGCGACCATGGGGCTCAGGCTCTCAGGCTTCAGCGACCTGCGCCAGACGCTCGGCGCGGTCCGCCGCGGCCAGTGCGTCGATGAGCTGGTCGATGTCGCCCGCCATGATGCCGGGGATGTTGTGGATGCTCAGGCCGATACGGTGGTCCGTCACGCGGTCCTGGGGGTAGTTGTACGTGCGGATCTTCTCGGAGCGGTCACCGGAGCCGATCTGACTGCGGCGCTGGGCGCCCATCTCGGCCTGCTGGCGCTCGATCTCCTGCTCGTACAGGCGTGCGCGCAAGACACGCATCGCGGCCTCGCGGTTCTGAAGTTGCGACTTCTGGTTCTGGGACTGGACCACCAGACCGGTCGGCAGATGGGTGATGCGCACGGCGGAGTCGGTCGTGTTGACGGACTGACCACCGGGGCCGCTCGAGCGGTAGACGTCGATTCGCAGGTCGTTGGGGTTGATCTGTATCTCCACGTCCTCGGCCTCGGGCAGCACCGCGACGGTCGCCGTCGACGTGTGGATACGTCCCTGCGATTCGGTCACAGGTACGCGCTGTACACGATGCACGCCGGACTCGAACTTCATCTTCGAATAGACCTTGTCGCCGCGCACCCGGAACGAGACCTCCTTGTAGCCGCCAGTCTCACTCTCACTGGCATCGATCTCCTCGGTCTTCCACTTCTGGGTCTCGGCGTAGCGCAGGTACATGCGGTACAGGTCGCCGGCGAAGATCGCAGCCTCGTCGCCCCCGGCGCCGCTGCGTATCTCGACGATGATGTCCTTGTCATCGTTCGGGTCTCCGGGCAGAAGCATGATCTTGAGCTCGTCTTCCATCTCCGGAAGCCGGGACTCGATCTCCTGCATCTCCTCCGAAGCCATCTCCTTGATGTCGGGATCGCTTTCCGTCTTCAGCATCTCCTTGGCCTGGTCGTGACGATCGCACGCCGCCAGGTACTCCTCGGCCTTGGTCGCCAGCGGCATGCGCGAACGGTGCTCCTTGGCGAGCCTCGCATACTCCTTCTGGTCCGAGAGCACGGCCGGATCACCCAGGCGCTGGGTCAATTCGTTGTAGCTGTCGAGTATCTGCTTGAGCTTCTCACGCATGACTTAACCAGGTCTTTCCGATATCTGAACCGGTAGGCACGGATGAGGGCGTCGGCCAGGATCCACGGGTAGCGGACCGACGCGCCCAGGGAGGTACTGTACCACGGCTGACGGGGACGCGCTTCATGGGTCCAGGGGCAGCGGGCACCGCCTCGGTCCCTACGTCTCGGCGGGGCCGCTCGAACCCGCGACGCCTCGCCAGTAGATACTCCCGCCGACGAGGAGCGCTGTCGCGACAGCCACGTACAGCATCGCCAGGACCCATCGTGGCGTCGCGGTGAGACGGAGTGCATGGCCGCCGGCGACCATCGCCAGCACGAGCAGCCATGACTGCCACGACAGAAAGCCTCCCGCACACCGGTCCCTGCCTCGCGCGACGATGCGAGCCGCCGCGCGTCTGGCGACGGGTCCGAGAAGGTATCGTGCCTTCACGAGACCGGCGACCAGAGCGACGGCAGCCATCCACAACCAACCGGGTTCCTCGGCAAGCCACAGTGCGCCTCGCGAACCAAGGATTGCTGCAGCGATGAACCACAGCGTGCCTGCGAGCACGAGCTGGACCCGTGCGCTCGCCCTGGGCTTGAGCCGTTGGAGGAAGCCGTCACCCATCTCGGGATCAGCTTACCGCGACGTCTGGCGCGTGCTCCACCGTGGCCTCCGGCTCCACCGCAGCGTCCGTCGCCGGCTCGGCCACGACCCCGGCTTCGCGGTCGACCACTCGCCGCATCGCGGCGACGGCGACCTCGATCATGTCCTCGTCGGGCTCGCGCGTCGTCATGCGCTGAAGCTGCAGACCGGGCCAGAGCAGCACGCGGATGAGCGGCTTCTCCGGCGACTTGCCCGCCCATTTGATGACCTCGTAGGCGAGTCCCGCGATGAGCGGCAGGAACAGCAGGCGGATCGCGATCGCCACGAGCAGCTCCGGGACACGCCCCTCCACGCCGATCAGCCCCGCCACCGACTTGACCGGCACGACCGAGTACACGAAGAGCGCGATCACCATCACCATCAACAGGAACGAGGTGCCGCACCGCACGTGCTGGGTGGAATAGCGCTGGATCACCGGTGCCTCGAGCGGCAGACCGTTCTCGAATGCGTGGATGGTCTTGTGCTCGGCACCGTGATAGGCGAACACCCGCTGGATGTCGCGTATCCTGCTGACCGCCCATATGTAGAGGAAGAACGCCACGAGCCGCAGCACACCGTCGACGACGTTCCACAGGAACGGTCTTTCGGTGGCAGGGCCGACCATGAAGTTCGTCGCCACCGCAGGCAGGATGATGAAGAGCAGCACCGCCAGCCCGACGCCCATGAACATCGCGAACGCGATCTCCTTCGCCGAAAGCTGCTCTTCTTCGGTCTCGCCGGCAAGGGACGCGGATATCTCGAACGCCTTGAGCGCCAGCACGATCGTCTCGTAGAAGCCCCACACCCCGCGGATGATCGGCTTGCCGAGCCACGGGCGCTCGGTGACCGCGGTCTTGAGGTCGTGGTCCTCGACATGTATCGAGCCGTCAGGGACCCGGACCGCCACCGCCCAGTTCTTCTTGCCGCGCATCATCACGCCTTCGAGCACGGCCTGCCCGCCGATGTGCGTATGCTGCACTCCGCCGCACTGCACGCCCTGTGGCTCGCAGTCGTGCGCCTCGGGCTCGCGCTCGGCGGTATCGACTCCACAGCAGTCCATCTCGGGTCCACAGCAGTGCGCTGGTGTATCGGTACCTTTGTTCTCAGTCACGTTTGGGTGCCTTCGGATAGGGGTCGCCGCACGTCATCTTACCCTCGCGGCACGGTCCGCGTCGGCACGATGCTCCCGCGTCCATGAAGATGTACGGCGCCGTCGGTTCGGCCAGTCCAAGCATGCGCAGTGCCAGCTCGCGTATCTCCCACTGCGCCCTCTTGCAGCACCGCAGCTCGAAGAAGTGCAGCAACTCGCGCACGTTCATCGTCACGACGATCTTGGTCTCCATCGCGTTGGGCAGCAGGTAGCGCGCGTCCTCGGCCGCCACTCCGGCCTCGATCAGCTCGCGATACGAACGGAACGCATCATCACACGCGCCGAGGAACACCTGACGCCGCCGCTCGTCGCCTTCCACCTCGGGCGGCACGATGAACGAGGGTTCCTCGGCATAAGAGACGTAGCGCTGCGACTGCTGGTTGTAGCTCGCGAGGCGATGCCGTACGAGCTGATGGGTGAGCGCGCGCGATACGCCGTCGATGGCGAACGTGTAGCTCGCGTGCTCGAGGGCGGAGAGGTGCCCCGAGGTCATGATGGTCTTGAGGATGCGGGTGACCGCCTCGGCCTCCATCGCGTCCATGAGCTCTGCGGCGCCGACCGGCGCATAGCACAGGCGCGCGGCCACGGCGACGGCGCGCTCGGGTTCGGGCGTGTGGGACAGGAGGCGTACGTCCATGTCGCGAGGCGACCTTCCGGTTCCCGGGCCGTGCGGGCCCGCTGTGCGATACGAAAAGGAGGCGAGCAAGCCCGCCTCCTCAATGATACCAATGATGCGCGTCCGGTCCTGGAGAGGCGCCTGACTACGCTTCCGTGGTCTCCTCGGCTACGGCCTCGGTCCCGGGCGCCTCTGCCGCTTCGGGGGCGTCCTCGACGGCGGCGTCCTCGACAGCGGCCTCCTCGGCCGGTACCTCGACGACATCCGCCTTCGCCTCGCCCGACTCCACGGCCGCCTTGGTCTCGAACTTGGCGGCGCGAGCTGCGCGCTCGGACTCCTTGGCCTCGCGGGCCTTGCGAGTCTCCTCGGCGGCTTCTTCAGCGGCCTTCTGGCGCGCCTCGCGCTCGGCGGCCTCGCGCTCGAGCACGCTGGTCGCGGCGTTGCCGAACTTGTCGGAGAAGCGCTGCACACGACCACCGGTGTCGACGAACTTCTGCTTGCCCGTGTAGAACGGGTGGCACGCGGAACACAACTCGATATGAAGGTCCGACTTGGTCGAGCGGGTCTTGAACGTGTTACCGCACGAGCAGTGCACGTTTGCCTCGACGTAGTCGGGATGGATTCCCTGACGCACGAACGGTCACCTCTTTCATCACGCGCGCTCGGTTTCCGACCGAGCGCAGACAGCCGCAGTAGGATAGCACGCGGTCGGGACCGCGACTAGAGGTCGATCCCGTTGGTGTGCCGCTTGTCTTCTGCGCGCTTGGCCATCTTGGAGAGGAACTCCTGGTTACTGCTGGTCTGCTTGAGACCCTTGATCAGCATGTCCATCGCACGTTCCGCGGAGTCCACTCCGTGAAGGATGCGACGCAGGCCCCACACGAACGGCGCCTCGACCGGTTCGAGCAGCAGCTCCTCTTTGCGCGTACCGGAGGTGATGACGTCGATGGCCGGGAAGATGCGGCGATCCGCGAGCGAACGATCCAGGCGCAGCTCCATGTTGCCGGTGCCCTTGAACTCCTCGAAGATGACCTCGTCCATCTTCGAGCCGGTCTCGACCAGAGCAGTCGCAAGGATGGTGAGCGAACCGCCGTTCTCGATGTTTCGCGCGGCACCGAAGAACTTCTTGGGCGGGTACAGCGCCGTGGAGTCCACGCCGCCGGAAAGGATGCGGCCGGATGCGGGAGTGGCAAGGTTGTACGCCCTGGCGAGACGCGTGATCGAGTCGAGCAGGATGACCACGTCGTAGCCGGTCTCCACCAGGCGCTTGGCACGCTCCATCACGAGCTCGGCCACCGCGATGTGGTTCTCGCTGGGCATGTCGAACGTCGAGGAGACCACTTCCCCATGGATCGAACGCTCCATGTCTGTGACTTCCTCGGGACGCTCGTCGACGAGCAGGCACATGAGGTAGACGTCCGGGTCGTTCGCCGTGATGGACGCGGCGATGTCCTTCAGGACGGTGGTCTTGCCCGCTCTCGGCGGGGAGACGATCAGACCGCGCTGGCCCTTGCCGATCGGAGCCACGAGATCCATGACCCGTGCGGTGATGTGGTCGGCGCCGTGCTCCAGGCGCAGACGCTGGTCCGGATAGACCGGCGTCAGGTCGCCGAACCGCTTGCGGCCGCGGGCCTGGTCGATCGTCACCTCATTGACGGTGTCGACCCGCTGCAAAGCGGAGTACTTCTCGTTGTCTTTGGGCGGGCGCACCTGGCCGACGATCTTGTCCCCCCGGCGCAGGTCGAACTTGCGGATCTGCGACATCGAGCAGTAGACGTCGCGGTCGCCGGGCAGGTACCCGCTCGTGCGGATGAACCCATAGCCTTCCGGCAGTATGTCGAGGATGCCACTGATCTCGATGAAGCCTTCGGCCTTGACCTTGGCCTCGAGCACCGCATCGATCAGCTCGTCTTTCTTCTTCAGCACCTTGAGGTCGAGGGCGAGCTCGGTCGCCATCTCCTTGAGCTCGGCTACCGTCTTGGCCTCGAGATCGGGGCGGGTGACGGAAGGCTTGGGTGGTGCGTCGTGCTGTCCGCCACCACCACGGCGTCCACGTTTGCGGGGTCTTGCGCTCATGAGTTCTTGACCTTCTCCCAGTCGGCGAGGAACGATTCGAGTCCGCGGTCGGTCAGCGGGTGCTTCACGCACTTCTCCAGGGTCGCCATCGGTACCGTGGCGATGTCGGCGCCGATCAGCGCCGCCTGCAGCACGTGTTCCGGGTGCCGGACCGAGGCCGCGATGACCTCGACCTTGTGGCCGAAGTCGTAGTTGTCCAGTGCATGTACCACGTTGGCCAGATGCTCGGAGCCATCTTCCGAGATGTCATCGAAACGCCCGATGAACGGAGAGATGAACGCCGCGCCCGACCGGGCCGCGAGCAGCGCCTGGGGCACCGTGAAGCACAGCGTCATGTTGACCTTGATGCCCTTCTCGAACAGCGCCTTGGTCGCTGCGAGCCCCTCAGGCATGGTGGGCACCTTGACGACCACGTTGGGATGGAGCGCTGCCAGCTCGACGCCCTCGGCAACGATCTCGTCGCGCTTGAGCGAGACCGTCTCGGCCGAGACGGGTCCGTCGACGATCTCACAGATCCTGACTATGTGGTCGTGGAAATCGGCGAGTCTGCCGCCCTCCCGGGCGTACAGCGTCGGGTTCGTCGTGACCCCCGAGAGCACACCCCAACTGGCGGCCTCTTCGATCTCAGAGATGTTGGCGGTATCCAGAAAGAACTTCACCTGCGATTGCCTCCTTGTTGCGTCCCGGGACTCGGTTCAGGCCTCGCAGCCTGTATCCATGTCCTCTTGCATGGCCGCGTCCACTATGTGCTCGAGTACGTCTGACACGGTCAGGTCCAGCTGATGGCTCGTGAGCACGGGGGTCCCGTGTTCGCGGGCCAGGTCCTCTATGTAATGACCGAGCAGGCGGATGTTGCCGAAGTTCGACCGGTAACGCTCGAACGGGCGCATGCCGTCGGTCTGGACCTCTCGGATATAGAAGTGGCTCCGATGAGCGTCTTCGTCATCCACGGTGATGACAAGCTGCACGACCCGCGCATTCTTGAACTGCCGCGGTTCGATATATCCGGGCACGAGGTGGATGCCTTCGAGGACCAGGCTGTCCCCCTCGAGTACCGAGCGGTCGATCAGCGCCTGCACACCTGTGGTCACGACAGCCGTCTGCTCGCGGAATCCGACGATCACAGGGTTTGCGCCGTGCGGCACCGGGACTCGGAGACCTCGCCATGCGTTGAACGCACTTTCGTAGATCGCGGGCATGAGGTCTTTGCTAAAGATACCACGCATGACCTCCCGAATGGAATCCGTGGAAACGATTCTCGTGATACCCAACCGGTGAGCCACTTCCGTAGCGATCGTCGACTTGCCGACCCCCGTCGTCCCGCCGAGCATGACGATGAGCGGTTTGTCGAGCTTCGAGACCTCGTGCAGCCGCTCGTAGCGGACCGCGTACTGCTCGCCCGCTATCCGCTCGAGGTACTCCTTGGCCAGCGTGCGAAGACGCTTCACGGTGATCGAGTACTCCTCGGCCTCTCGAAGGTCGTTCTGGATGGCTGCGGCGATCTCGTACGCCCGCCCCGGCCCCAGACCGGTGGCCATGAACGACTGCGCCAGCAACCCTTTAGAGAACGGGAGCCCGTGCCGCTTGTCGGAGATGATGATCTGCCTGGGGATCTCGGAGCTCAATTCAGGTTCTCCTTGCCATGCCGCGTTCGATCGCTTTCCCGGCCGCTTCCACGACCGCCGAGGAAAGATCGACTCCGGCATCGAGCGGGATGGGGACGTTGTCGCACATGACCGTGGGAATCCCTGTCTCGTCACCCACCTGAGCCACAACGTCGATGGCAGCCGCTTTGAGCTCGGTCAGAAGCAGGTCGTACTCGCCATGAGCCGCCGCCATGTCCTCGCGCAGCCTGGCGCGGTTCGAGAGGTGCGGACTCGTGCCCACTACCGTGCAGCGGTACGCTTCCTCAAGGTGCTGTGCGAGTTTCGGAAGCACCTCGGCCGGAGCGGTGGTGGCGAAGAACACCCTCCTGCCCTCCACCGGCTCGACCGGACACGGCCGGAACGTGGTGGCGATACACGGCATGCCGGGCGCCAGCTCGTCGACCGCCCGGCGGATCTCCGCTACGTCTGCAGGAGAGGCGACGGGTTCCTCGGCGGTTGCGATGATGACGAGATCGGCGAGTCCCAGGCGGTACGGGCCGAAGTAGTCGCGCACGTAGCTCACACCCCTGCCCGCGCCGATCACCAGGATGTTCGCGTCGGCATGTGCGGGAGGGATCGCAGCGCCGGAGCCCTCGAGTATCACGAGCTCCTTGCCCAGAGAATCGGCCAGGCGGGCGCCTTCGGGTACGTTGGAGAAGAAGGTCTCGCCAGCCATACCGCCGCCACAACGGCGGCAGCCGACGGTGGTCACACGGCTCATCACCGCGTCTTCGTAGTTGTCGCTGCTCGCGTGCTTGCCCTGACGGGCCAGCTCGAGCAGGTCGGCGGTGGTCAGCTTGACCTTCTCGCCATGGATGAGCTCGGGCTCCGCAGGCCCGCCGCGTCCCATCGCGAGCACACAGATGTCGCGCCCGGCCTCGGTCAGCGCCCGCGCCACGTAACCCGATATCGCGGTCTTGCCCACGCGCTTACCGGTACCGATCAGCCCGAGCGCCGGGGTGGCGGTCGTCAGGCGCGCACGAGGCGGCGTGAAAGAGAAGTCGGCGCCCCGGTAGTCCACGCCAAGCGACAGCGCGACGCTTGCGAGCCTGAAGCGGTCTGCACTCGAGACGACCGGCTCGTCGGAGAGGTCCACGAGCGCGTTGGGCTCGTAGCGCTCGATCGCGTCGCGTATCGCCTGCTCGGGCGTCCCGGCGGTGACGACCGGCACGCCGTAGGTATCGAGCCCGCGCTCGAGGTCGACCTTCTCGGTGCCTCCGATGAACACGGCGGCATCGACCTGATACTCATGCGAAAGGCTCGCAAGGGCGAACCGGACGACCGGCGGGTAGTGTTCCCCGTCGATGAGCGCGACGACACGTGTCATGATGCGGTCTCCTTGGCGGAAGATCGTGCGGGCTCGTAACCGGTCTCTTCCATCGTGTCCGGCTCGCTGTCGGGACGCCACTTGCAGTAGCGGCGATGAACCTCGTGGAAGTCCGCCACCACCTCGGGATCGACGTAGGGTTCCTTGAGCAGGACGCGTACGCGCGAACCGCCGATCACCTCGATGATGTTGTAGCAGGGCCGCACGCGGCCACGGAGGCGATGCGAACACGCGGTGCCCGCGTTCACGATCAGCATGTCTTCAAGACGCCAGACGTTGGGAACGTGCTTGTGGCCGCACAGCACGACATCGGTCCCGCAACCTGCGAGCACGCGCAGCATGTCGCCCGCGTCGAAGACGATGTTGCGCTCGCGCCCGGTTCCGGGCACCGGCACGAGGTGGTGATGCATCGCCAGGACCTTGAACTCGTCGGGCTCGCTGAAGCGCTCCTCGATCCAGCGGTAACGGTTCCGGCCCACACGGCCCGAGTCGAGGTCCGGCTCGCTCGAGTCGATCCCGACCAGACGCACGCACCCGTGGAGAAGCTCTTTGCTGCGAGCCCCGAAATACTCCGCGAAATGCTCGTCCCCCACGTTACGCGCATCATGATTGCCGAGGAGAACCATCCGCTCCTGACACTCCAGGCGCTCCAGGAGCCTGTGCGCCTGCTTGAACTCCTGACGGAAGCCCATGTCGGTCAGGTCACCTGTCACGACCACGATCTCGGGTCCGAGCTCGTTGAGCTCGTCGATGACGCGCGTCGCCAGCGAAGGGATGTGGTAACGCGACCCGCAGTGCAGGTCGGAGATGTGCGCGATGCGGATCACGTCTTGCGAGGGCATCGGTCCTCCGGAGATCCAGACTACCTGGGAACGGCGGGTGCGGGTCCGATAAGCGCGTTCGTGATCGCTTCAAGCCGGTCAAGGCGGGAGGTCGCACCCAGCAGGAAGCGCAGCAGCATACCGTAACTGTCGTCCTCATAGGTGACGATACCCGGTTCGCCGTCGATTCCCCCGAGTTCGGCCGCCCGATCGATCGCATCGTTGAACGTGCCGAGCGTGTCGACGAGGCCCATGTCCTTGGCGACGAGCGCTGACCATGCGAACCCGGTTGCCATCTCACGCACCTCCGCTTCGGGCAGCTCCCTGCCTTCTGCGACGATGCGGATGAACTCGTCGTAGGCGATATCCACCTCGGTCTGGATCATGGCCGTCTCGGTGGAAGTCATCGAACGGAACGGGCTGCCTGCGTCCTTGTACTCTCCGGCCGTGAGTACTGTGAACTCGATACCCAGCTTGTCGAGAAGACCCGCGACGTTGGGGATCTGGGTGATCACCCCGATGCTGCCGACCGCCGAGGTCGGCGCGGCCACGATCTCGTCACACTGCGAGGCGATCATGTACGCACCGCTCGCGCCGACGTCGCCGATGCTGGCCACGACAGGCTTCCGTTCGGCAGCCCTGGCGACCTCGATCGCGATCTCCTGTGACGCGGCGACAGTCCCGCCGGGTGAATCGATCCGAAGCAGGATGGCCTTGACACCCGGGTCGCTCAACGCGCGGTCGAGCTTGTCCAGCATCGCTTCAGGGGTGATGACGCCGTCGAAATCGCTGCCAGTGCCCGCGATGACGCCGTCGACATGGATGAGCGCGATGCTGTCGCTGGTGACGAACGAAGGCGTGTCCAGCGATGGTATCGCAGCGACTGTCATGAGACCGCAACACGCCATGATCGCAAGGAACAACACAGCCATGACACCCCAGAACCACTTCCAGGCGCTGCTCGAACGCGCGGGCGGTGCCGGCGGAACGGTCACGGGGTGATCGATCGCGGGTGCACCGGTCGGGGTCGTGCCGAGACCGCTGCTTGGGTCCTGATAGTCCACTGGGTTCCTCCGCGGATAGGCCGTCGCGACACGACGGGCGGGTGCGGTAGCAGTATCATCCCCGACCTGGGGTATTGAGGTCAACCGCGGGTCAGGGCCGCACTCAGTCGCTGAGCGGCTCGACGCTCTGGAGCACCAGGACGAGTCTGTCGCCCTCTGCTCGTGTGACCACAGTGCCGGAATAGGCCCCGCCGGTATCGATGTCGTTGTCATCCAGGATCAGGACGACGCTGCGTCCGAGCAGGTCCGGGAAGCGTGCACCCGCGCTCAGGTCCGGTGTCGAAGAAGTGATCTTGACCGAGATGCTCTTGCCGTAGTCGCCCGGTCCGAAGCCATAGGGCATGAACCCGATCGAAGCCGTGGCACCTGCGTCGTAGGAGTCAGCAGAGAGCGTCCACAACGACCGCTCGGGCGCCTTGGAGAGCATCATGAGCTTCTCGCCGGTGGCCGCCGGGCTGTTGGAGGCTTCTGGCGGCGCGATGTTCTCTTCAGGAGCAGACCCCGGCGAGCCCGGCGGGCGGCTCGCAACGGGACCACGAGAACCAGGAGGCCTGATCGTTGCGGTCTCCTCGGCGGAGGTCTGTGTACCAGTGGCATCCTTCAGCACGTCGACTCCGCCACCGGCGAACATCCATATCAACACCGCGGCCGTCAACACCACGGCAGCGGCTGCGACGTACCAGACAGGCTTGGTCTTCGAAAGCTCGCTCATCTCTCCCCTTCCAGGACTGTTCCCTCCTGATCGATCCTCAGCGCCAGCGGCCCCAGGCGACCGGGCATGCCCGCGATGCGCCCGGTGGCACGCAGAGCGATCTCCTGTGCCCTCCGATACGCCTCGTCATCGGTTTCCCCGCCGACCAGACCGATCACGGCGGGACCGGCTCCTGACAAGACCGCCCCTATCGCACCGGCATCTGTGAGGACCGCTACCACTTCTTCGATATCAGGTATAGCGCTTGCACGATACCGCTCATGCAGGCAATCAGCCAGTCCTTCGGCGAGCAGATCGGATCTGCCCAGAGTGAGCCCCGATGTGAGGAGTCCTGCGCGGGCCGAGTTGAACGCTGCGTCTGCATGCGGCACCGACTCCGGAAGCAGGTCACGGGAACGGCTCGTGGAGAGCGGTTCGTGCGTGAGCGCCACCACTGCCGCCAGCCCACCGGCGATCGGCAGTGATGTGGCCCGGGCACGGCCGCTACGCCTCCAGCCGATCGTGAAGCCGCCGAACAGTGCGGCGGCGACGTTGTCGGGGTGGCCTTCGATGTCGACTGCCATCTCGAACAAGGTCTGCCGGTCGAGACCTGCGCCACAGAGCGCATCGCCCAACACAAGCCCGCCGACGATCGCTGCGGCCGACGACCCGAGCCCCTTGCCCTGCGGGATCCTGTTGTCGCACTCGATGTGCGCTGCACGGGGAGCCCCCGGAATCCTCGCGAACACCTGCGCCATCGCAGAAGCGACCTGATTGGCGGCGCCTGTGTCCAGGTCGCCTTCCCCTTCGCCGGCGACATCGACAAGCCACTCCTCGGCAGGACAAGCCCGGAACCTGTTGTGAATGCCGAGGGCGAGCCCGAAAGCGTCGTAGCCCGGCCCGACATTGGCCGCGCTCGCCGGAACCCGGACGGCGACCGTCGTCATGATGCTACAGGTCCTCGACCCGGATGACGGTGCCCATCGCCCGCGTGACCGCGAGTCGCTCGACCTCGGCGAGTGCCGCACGCACCGCCCGCTCGGATGCCTCATGGGTGACGTAGACGATCTCCGCGCCTGTCTCGTCGGCGGACTTCTGGATGACCGAGCCGATCGAAACGCCATGAGAGCCGAACACGCCGGCGACGGCGGCCAGAACGCCGGGTTCATCGGCGACGTGCATGCGCACGTAGTAGCTCGTGGTGAGATCGGCGATGTCGCGCACCTCGAGATGCTCGGTGCACGTGCAACCGACGAAGTTCAGGCATCCCTGTTCGATGTGGCGCGCCACCTCGATGAGGTCGCCGACGACCGCACTGGCCGCCGGCAGCGAGCCGGCCCCTTCACCGAAGAACATCGTCTCCCCGACCGAGTCGCCCACCACGTAGATCGCGTTGTAGACGCCGTTGACCGCAGCGAGAGGGTGAGAGGCACGCAGCATGGTCGGGTGAACGCGGATATCGACCGCCCCGTCGATACGACGGGCGATCGCAAGGAGTTTGATGACGTAGCCCATTTCGCGCGCGTACTCGATGTCGGCCGGACTCAGAGACCGGATGCCTTCCGCCGGCACCTGCTCGAGCGTCACGCGGGAGTTGAAAGCGATGCTGGCCAGGATCGCGATCTTCGCCGCGGCGTCCAGTCCGTCGACGTCTGCGGTGGGGTCGGCCTCCGCGAACCCTTTGGCCTGCGCCTCGGCCAGCGCGTCAGCGTAGTCGAGGCCGTCTTCGGCCATGCGGGTGAGCATGTAGTTGGTCGTCCCGTTGACGATGCCCATGACGCTCTCGACCTCGTTGGAGACCAGGCAATGCTTCATCGGACCGATGATGGGGATGCCCCCACCGACCGCGGCCTCGAACAGGATATCCACCCCGCTTGCGGCAGCAGCGTCCATGACCTCCTCGCCATGGGCGGCCATGAGCGCCTTGTTCGCTGTGACCACGGATTTCCCGGCTGCGAGTGCCGCAAGGACGAATTCGCGCGCGACACCGGTACCCCCGATGAGTTCGATGACGACATCGATCTCAGGGTCTGCGATCACCTCGGTGGCGTCAGTGGTGAATGCGGAGGCGGGCAGCCCGAGTGCTTCGGCGCGCGCGGGATCGCGGTCGGCGCACCTGACCAACTCGACGTCCACTCCTGCTCGCCGTGCGAAATCCTCCCGGTGCCTGTCGAGGATATCCACGACGCCAGAACCTACGGTTCCCAGACCGATCAGACCGACTCTCACCGTGCGCATCCTACGTCCCTCCGAAAGGCTTCGAGTCCACATCCGGGACCCACTCGATCACCGTATTGTACCCGAGCGCGACATGCCATCCGCTCGCCCGGGCGTGACTACGGCCCGTCGGGTCAGGAGGTGTGGAGCGGTGGCCGCCGGGCGACGTCGGCGACTATCGCACGGCGTCGAGCAGTTCTCGCAAGTCAGCCTCGGGCAAGGAGCCGATGACCCTTTGGAGTTCCGTGCCGTCCTCGGAAACCAGGACCATCGTCGGTATGACCGAGACTCGCTGCTTGACCGCGAAATCGCTGGCGTCCGGCCTGCTGCTCAGCTCGGCGAAGACCACGAACTCGACCGTGCCCGCGTACTCGCCTCGCAGCCTGTCGACCACAGGCTTCATCGTGACGCACGCGGGTCAACCGGGATCACCGAAGTAGTAGAACGCCGGCAAGCCGGATTCCCGCGGCTGCCATGCGACGCCTGGTTCGGCGCCTGATGACCCACGGGACCCTGACCCCGATGGAGCGCAGCCGACGAGCAAGGCTGTCGTCAGAATGACGAGGGCCACGAACAAGGACTCTCGTCTCACCCGGGTTCTGAGGCCTCGAACATTCATGTCATCTCCTGCGACGGACGACGCGGCGGCCTATCGTGATGATACCCGGGTGAGTCCTGAATCGCCGTCATCTGCGGCGAACGATGCCGATCCGACGATGACACAAAGGTGCGAGGCCGCTGTGCCCTCCGAGCGAACCTTCACCTTGCGGCTGCGGCCCATCCGGATTCTCCAACGACCTCGCACACCACATACTAGGCTATCGCGAGCACAATGCAAGCGATTCTTCGCACTACTTGTCGAACGGGCATTTGGCGCGATAAACGGTATCTGAGCAGGGCTTTTCCACAGTATCCACATTGTCCACAGGCAAGTTCGTCACATGCGTTCCGGTGCGCTCACCCCGATGAGTCCGAGCACGTTGGCAAGCGCTATCCTTGCCGCGTCCACCGCATACAGCCGTGCGGCGGTAAGCTCGGGCTCCTCGGGATCGACAACTCGACAGACCGTGTAGAACTGGTGGAATGCCGCAGCCAGGTCCTCTGCGTAACGCGTCAACTTGAATGGTGCAAGCTGGCGTGCGGCGATCTCGATAACCTCTTCGAACTCAGCGAGTTTACGCATGAGTGCGAGTTCCGCCGGTGCCACCAACAGCTGCAAGGGGGCTTCCGGGTCAACGATCCTGGCTGCGGTCGCCTCGATGTCGATCCCGGTATCGTCCGTCTCCGCCCCTGCTCCCTTGCGCAGTACCGCGCATATACGGGCGTGGGCGTACTGCACGTAGTAGACAGGGTTGTCGCTGCTCTGCTCTTTCGCCAACTCGATGTCGAAGTCGAGTGGCTGATCGGTCGACCGGCGCAGGAAGAAGTAGCGTGCGGCGTCGACCCCGACTTCCTCCAGGAGGTCTTCGAACGTGACCATCTCTCCCGTACGCTTAGACATGCGTACGACTTCCCCGCCACGAAAAAGGTTCACGAGCTGGCCGATCACCAGGTCCAGCTTGCCCGGATGGCCCAGGGCGGCGACCGCGGCCTCCATTCGTTTCACATAACCGTGATGGTCGGCTCCCCAGATGTCTATGACTCGATCGAAGCCCCTGTCGAACTTGTCCGCGTGATATGCGATGTCCGCCGCGAAGTACGTGTAGTCCCCGTCGGCCTTCTTCAGGACCCTGTCCTTGTCGTCACCGAACTCGGTGGAGCGGAACCACACTGCGCCATCAAGCTCGTAGATGTGCCCGGCCTCGTCCAACCTCTGGATCGCCCTCTCGACGGCGGTCGTCCCGTCACCACCACGCTGGTGCAACGTGCGCTCCGAGAACCAGACGTCGAAGTCGACGCCCATCCCATGCAGGACTCTGCTCAGGTGATCGAGTACCTGGCGATACGCGGTCTCTCTGAAATGCGCCTCCCGGCTCGCCGGATCGGCGTTGGCCCAGGACTCGCCCTCGGATGCGAGTATCTCCCGCGCGATCTCCGTGATGTAGGCGCCCTGATACCAGTCCTCTCCGAACTCGACTTCATGTCCGCATAGCTCGAGGTACCTTGCAGCGACGGACTTGGCGAACGTGTCCATCTGCACCCCGGCGTCGTTGACATAGAACTCCCGCTGTACAACCCAGCCAGCGTGTTCGAGCACCCTGGCCATACTGTCACCCAGAGCCGCCCATCGACCATGTCCCACGTGCATAGGGCCAACGGGGTTCGCTGACACGAACTCCACCTGAACACGGCGGCCGCTTCCCTCATCGTTCGAGCCGAAACGGGGACCTTGCTCGCGCGCCTCACGCAACACTCTCTGCAGAGCGGCGGCTGAGAGCCGGATGTTCAGGAAGCCGGGGCCGGCGACCTCGATCGCCTCGATGTCCGGATGACCGGCCATTCGTGACGCCACTATCTCCGCCAGCTGGCGCGGCGGCATGCCGGCGGCCTTAGCCGTACGCATGGCCACGTTCGTGGACCAGTCGCCATGGGAGGGATCACGCGGTCGCTCGAAGTCCGGATGTGGAAGTTCCGTCAGGTCCAGCGCCTCGGAGTCACGCGCTGCCCGCAGGGCATCGACGACAAGTGCACTGAGGGTCTCGATCACGTGGAGTGTCTCCTTCACTTCCGTCCCCAGGTACGGATTATGAAGGATACCTCCACCGCCGTGCAGCAGCAACGCCCGGGTACAACGGGAGCGTGTCTACGCTATAGCCTTGCAGCGATCGGCCAGAGCCAGCGCGACGTCCAGTTGATTCGGATACAGGTCCGACGGCACCGCTCGAGAATCACGGCCCTTGGCCAGATAGACGATGTGTCGAGCGCAGTCGCTGCTGTCGCCCTGACAGTAACGCAACTTCAAGATCCTCGACATGGCGGGCATGTTCTCCATGCGATCGCCAAAGAACGGGCATGTGGGCAGGCATTCACATTCCGGCATCGACCAGCACCTCCCTGGCCTCTCGCGTTTGCCGAGCGGCATCTCGGCGCCCCAACGCGGAAGACATGTTGATGCGCACACACCAGTGGTATCGGCGGAATGCATGGACCAGCACATACGACAGGGGGTAACGAATTCGTACGAATTCGTGAGTTGGACCACGGACCGTCAATACCGCACCCTGGAGCCCCTGCGGACAAGGTGCTCAGCGATGATAGGGTTCTTTCCTGCTGATACGGAATGCACGGTACAGCTGCTCGAGCAGCATGACCCGGGCAAGCTGGTGCGGATAGGTCATGAGCCCGAGAGACAGGGACTCGTCAGCTCGCGCACGGACTTCGCCTGAGAGTCCCGCGGCCCCCCCGACCACGAACGTGAGAGCGCTCGACCCCTGCAGCGCGAGTTCGTCGAGCTTACCGGAGAACTGTTCGCTCGTGCACTGTGTGGCCGCCGGGTCCAAAACCACGACATGCGCTTGTCCGGGTATCGACTTCAAGATCGCGCGCCCTTCCTCAGCGAGCGCTCGGGTCTCATCCCGCGTCACATCGCGGTCGGGCACCTCGACGATGTCGACCTTCGCATAGGGGCCGAGCCTCTTGAGGTACTCGGCACACGCCTGTGCGTAATGCCGCTCCTTGAGCTTTCCGACGGCGATGACCGTGATGTGCACTACCGTCGCTCCGCATCGGAGCCCAGTGTCACTTCCAGCGTTCGCTCGGTATCGCCCCTCACGATGGTGACCTCCAGGGTCTCACCGACCTCGGCTGCCCTCACCGAGGCGAACACGTCCTCGACCCCGCCGATGTCGCGGTTATCGATCCGCACGATGATGTCTCCTCGGCGAAGGCCTGCCTCATCCGCGGGAGAATCGGGCTCGACGAGCTGCACCAGTGCCCCTCGTGAGACCGGCAACCCGAACTGGGAAGCCGTCGCGCGATCGATCGTCAGCGTCGAGACGCCCATGTACGGGTGAATGGCCCGCCCGGTCTCGATAAGCTGTTCCGCGACGTTGATCGCCGAATCCACGGGGATTGCGAAGCCGATCCCGGCGGATTGCGGCGCCCCGACCGTACCCGAGGGGGACTGGATAAGCGTATTGATGCCGATCAGTCGGCCCTGTTCGTCAACGAGTGCTCCGCCGGAGTTGCCCGGATTTATGGCGGCGTCGGTCTGGATGAGATTGGTGTATGCCGTGATGTCGCGCCCGCCCTGCGCCAGACTGGAGCGTTGCAGAGCGGAGACGATACCCGAGGTCACGGTCTTTTCCAGGCCGAAGGGGCTGCCGACCGCGAGCACGAACTGCCCTACTTCGAGATTCGCCGAGGAGCCGATCTCTGCCGCAGGATATGGCCCTCCTGCTATCGACAGGACCGCAAGGTCGGTGGAGGGGTCGACCCCCACCACATCGGCATCGACGTCTTCGACTCCCACCGTCAGGACGATCCGGTCTGCGTTCTCGATTACGTGGTAGTTGGTCAGGACGTAGCCCTCGGAACGGATGATGACCCCGCTGCCGTTACCTGCCTCGACGAGACCGACCGCACCTGTGAACGGGTCCCGGACGCGTCGCTCGATCCTCACGTTCACCACGCTGGGGGTGACCTTGGCCGCCACGGCCACGGCGACGTTGATGTCGTCACCAGGCTCGATGGTGATGGGGCTGATGCTCGCGCCTCCCTGACCGGTCGGCTGGAACGGCCTGGATCCTGGCCATGCACCGAAAACCCACGTCAGGGCGGCCGCCACCAGAAGTCCACCGGCAAGTGCTCCCAACGCCGACGCGGTGATGACCGCAGCGCTCGACCAACGCTTGACGGTGGCCGGCTCCTCGCAGGGTTCATCCGCCGCTTCGCCGGTGTAGTCGCAAACAGGCAAAGGCCCCTCGACAGTCACGTAGTCCGTCGGATGATCTTCGGAATCGTACATCCTGCAACTCCTCGTATCGGACGCGGTTCGGGTCGACCTAGGGAACACGTCAGTTAGTGTACCCGTCAGCGCGCCTGCAAAGCGCTGCGGCTATGACGGTCCTGCACGACACCCCCGCCCCCGTCTCAGAACCAGAAGACCCAGAGGACCGCACCACCCACGAGTACGGCAGAGACCGCAAGGGAGAGCGAGAGGCGGTCTTCCGACAACCATCCGCCCGGACCGCTACCGGTGATGCGCTCCTCCTCGGCGGTCGCCTGTGCTTCGGCCGAGCCAGCGCGCGATAGGGCGGCTCGCACGACGTACCAAGCGGAGACGATGCTTACTGCGACCCCTGTGGCCACGAGCCAGCCGAAACCAGCCTCGTGGACGGATCTGAGCAACAGCCATCTGCCTGCAAAGCCCGCCAGGGGAGGCACACCTGCAAGCGATGCCAGCAGCACCGCAGCCGCGCGCATGGCGAGCCGACGCCCGTACCGCGGTCCCTCTCCTTCTGTTCCCGCCAGAAGCAGCCCAAGCGCGAGTGCGGCGATGGAGTAGGTGAACGCGTAGATGACGAGCGCGTCGACCCGAGGCGCGACCACCGCCAGCTGTGACACCTGCACCGGAACCGCGTCGATGGACGATCCGGGTGAGGCCGCTACCAGCACAGCCAGGCCAGCCATGAGAAACCCTATGTGCACTGTACCCGCTCCGGCGAGCAACTCTCTTGGCTCTTGCTCCCGCACGATCACGTACAGCCCGACGGCCAGGCAGAACACGGCGCCCGCGACGAGTATCGTCTGGAGCGAGCGTACCGTGAGTGCCTGCGACAAGAACTGCGCGAGGAACACGCTCATGGAGAATGCCGGAACGCTCGCCACGAACGCTGTGAACACGGATGACCCGGCCACCCCGGAACGGGCCGATGCGCACCGGTACAGCAACGTCAAGCGTGCCAGAAGTCCGCCGACCGCCAGAATCGCCCCCGTCGCACCCAGCGGGCCGGCCTCCGGCAACGATGTGGCGATACCCTCGAACGATGTGGCCCCCGTCAACCCGTAGAGAAACGATATGCCGTACAGGGCGATCATCGAGGCCAACGCGGAACGGGTCATCTGCTTGAGCACGCCTTTTAGGACCGGGACGTCGTGACGCGAATAGCCGAGGAGCACATAGGCGGGCAGAACCGTCAACTCCATCGCCACGAAGGCCACGACCAGGTCCGTGGCGCTCGCAAGAAGCAGGCCCCCGAGGGTACTGAGCAGCGCCAGCCCGACCGCTTCTCCGGACCGCTCCGCGCCTGCCCCGCGCGCCGCGACCCACGCGAGCCACAATGCGGCGAGTACGCAGATGGCCAGCCGTGCCGCGCCTGCCGTGGTATCGAGCGTCGTCGTGACCGCCGACGCCTGGTCCAGCATGGTGGGCGCGTACCATGCGCTGACACCGGCGACGCCGCACGATATCATCGCCAGCCATGCGATCCAGCGTTCGCGCAAGCGTGACCCCAGCAGTAGCGCCACGGGAACAGGCACGAGCAATGCCGCCTCGGGCACGAACTGTGTGAAGCCGCCCATCATCGCTCACCCGCCCCGGCAGGCCCGGCAGACCCGCGCTGAACAGAACGTGCACGTCGACTGGCTCCTGAGACGAGCGCCACGCCCAGGCCGAGATGCAACACCGCGACAGTCAGGGAGAACACGGGCAGCAGCTTCCCGGCCTGCTCTGCCGGTGTGACAAACCGCGTGAAGGTCACGATGTTCAGATTCACCGCGATCGCCATCATCTGAAGAGACATCAACACCGCAAGAGGTCCTCGTCTGGCCACCGCTCCATAGAGGCCAGCTGCGAAAAGCACCGCAGCCAACGCGAGAAAGGCGCCCGGTCCCACACTCATCGCCCATCGCCTCCCCGTGACCACCAGACTCCCGCGATCATGACGAGCAGAAGCATCAGGGACAGAGCTCCTGAAGCGGCCATCAGCGCCGGTTCCGCGAACAGGGCCTCCCCGAGGTCGCGCATACGGGGTGCCACTGCCGTTTCGGCGGTGGCCAGATCCGCTCCCGCGATCCTCGCGAGCATAAGGGCCGCGAACGCGACCGCGAGTACGGCTGCTCTCAACGACCCCTCGCGCGGACGCGACACCGGCTCACCGTGTCGTGCTGTCACGGCGATGGTGACCAACAACGCCAGACTGGCGGCACCTCCCCAGAGAATCACCACGGCGAGTGCGAGGAATTCCGCTGACAGCAACACGTAGAGACCCGCTACAGCCACACTCGACTCCAACGACCACAGCACGGCATGCACCGTGCTCCTCGAAAGCAACACCCCGGCCGCACCGCCAAGTGCTGCGAGTGCAAGGACGGCGAAGGCGAGGTCCGAAGCGTACACGTCAGCTCACCCCCTGACCCAGGTCGAACAATCCCGTCAGAAGGGCGCACACCACTATCCAGACGAACGACAACGGGACGAGCCATCTCCATCCCAACGCCATCAGGTCACTCTGGCGCAGAGCAGGCAACCTCCTGCGCACCCACATCACCACCGTCGCCCATGCGTAGACCTTGACCAGGAAGACCAGAGGCGCGACACCCGCAAGGGAGACTCTGGGCACCGTCCAGCCACCGAAGAACAGGATGACGGTCAGTGCCGACACTATGAAGAGGTACGCATGCTCCACAAGGCGCTGCACTCCACAAAGGAGCGGAGTGGGCGCGAGTGAAGACTCGTCTCCAAGACCGACAGAGCGCTCGAACGCCCCATTCGGCGACGCCCCGTACGCGACCGCCGACGCTGATGTGAAGACCGCCAACGAGGGCCAGAACATCGGGAACGTGGCGAACCAGCGAGGGACGACGCGAAGCCACACGCCCGACTGAGCGGACACTATGACCGTCGAGTCGAAGCCGCCGGCATACATGACCACGGGAACGACCGAGAGGACCAGCGCGGATACGAACATGGTCCTGCGAGCGGTGATGCGCATTCCCGTCACGATCGCCAGGCTATCCCCGTTCGCCCATCCCGCAAGGAACGGCCACAACACGGACATCACCAAGACTCCGAGCAGGTAGATGACCGCAGTGTCCGTTCGCACGACCCGGAGGGTGGCCGAGTACGGCACCACTCCGAAGGCGACAAGCACCAGAAACAGCGCGGCGAGCACCGGCACGGCTCCCACTCCTCGCACGATGCCCCAAGGAGCTCCCTGCTCCTTGCCCGCCAGCCGGATGCCTTCCCAGACAGGCCGCAGCGGCTCGAACCTGACCCGCCCGTACCCCGCCCGGTCCGCCCGTGAGGAAACCCGGGAGAGCGAAGCCATCAGGAACGCGTTGGCCGCGAGCACGGCGACGGTCAAGAAGGCCCGAGATATCGCGGAGGCGATCGCGGCGCTCACCGTTCAGCCTCCCCGAGGCCGATGTCGAGACTGCCGAGAACGAGGAACACGTCAGAGAGCTCCGTCCCCGGCAGGATCTCCTCGGCGAGTTGGCAGGCGAACAGCGAGGGTGTCCTGAGTCGGACTCGCTGCGGCTTCCGAGCGCCCGTGGTGACCAGGTGGACCCCGAGCTCTCCCCGGCCCGATTCGACCGCCGCGTACGCCTCACCCGGACTCGCGCGCCAGGGGCTGTCGGCTTGAGTACGGCACGCGCCCTCGGGTAGTCCGGCAACAAGCTGGCGAATCATAGCGACCGACTGCCGCATCTCCTCGATCCGCACCGACATCCGGTCCCATGCATCACCGACGCTACCGATCGGCACCTCGAACTCAAGTTCGGCGTATGCGTCGTACGGCATGTCCCGGCGTACGTCACAGACCATGCCGCAGGCTCTCAGGCTCGGACCGGTCACAGCCAGCGCACGTGCAGTCTGCGCGCCGAACGCAGCCAGCCCGTGCAGTCTGCGCCTGAGCAGCCCGCTGCCCAGCACCTTCCTCCCGATTCTCTCCAGGTCCGGTTCGAACGCATCGCAAAGCTCCGTGATACTGGAGTCCAGCGCGGCTGGCATGTCCGCGGACACTCCCCCTGGCAGCACATACCCGGCACCGGCATCACCGGCAAGCTGCTCACCGATGCCGAGGAACGCCTGTCGGTTCCTGGCCGCCCTCTCCGACAGCGAACGAAGACCGGCGTCGCTCACGAATCCCTGAAGCCATCCGAGGTGGCCCGCGACCCTGGCCAGCTCGGCATACAGACAGCGCAGCCATGCGCCTTTGGGTGAGGCCTCGACGTGCACGGTGCGCTCGATCGCCAACGCCGCAGCATGTTGCGCGTGGACCGAAGCCGAACGGTCCAAACGAGCCAGCAACCCGCCCAGCTCCATAAGGTGACGCTCCTGGGAGAGTCTCTCGATCCCCCGGTGGGCGAAGCCCATGTCGGCCTCGGCCGCCAGGACGCTCTCGCCGACGACTCGAAGCGTCAACCCCGGAGCGTCGCTACCCGGATCGAACCTCGGAGCAAGACGGATGAGTCCTCGTCTGGAGTGTCCCGTGCCGGCGCCGGCCGGGACGTGCGTGAGCCCGATCGGTGCCGCACGGTGGGGACGCTCACTCCGCTTACCCTCAAGCGAGACGCCACGGCGCCCGGCCCGTGACGCGACACCGGGCGTCGCTGCGTCAGTCTCGGTCTGCCAGGGCTCCTCGCCGGCTGCGTAGTCGTCCTCATGTCTCAGCGCGACGGAGTGCCGCATCATGGGCTCAGCCCCGGCCATGGTGAGCAGCCGCACCGGATTGGGATGCTCTGACAGTCTCAATCCGAACAACTCCGCCACCTCGCGCTCGCACATCAGCACCGCGGGAAAAGCCGTCCACAGCGACTCAAGAGGCGTGCTGTACGACATGGCACAGCGAAGCAAGACGTCAGACGCGAGATCGGAGAGCCGCAGCCGGTACGTCAACTCCACGCCGTCGCCTGTGTCGCTGGCGAAGAAGTCACTGAGAGCCGCCACGTGCTCCGACCGGGCCAGCACCTCTGCGGCGCCGGCGAGGTCCTCGGGCTCGACCGTCAGGTGCGCCTGAAGCGCATCTCCCTCGATGGCGTGAGGGACGCCTTCCTGCTCGAGCTCCTCGGCAAGGGTCTTCACATCGAGCCTCAAGGCGTCGCTCCGTCCGGACGCGAGCTGTGATCCGCACGCGCCGACGCCCGAAGGCTCTCAAAGGCTTGCTGAACCCTTTCGACGCTGGGCGGACATCCCAGGATACTCTCGTCCACAGGGAGTACTTCCCTCGTGCCCGGCACCACGCCCCGGTACTCACGGAACGGCCCGCCTGTGCATGCGCAGTCCCCCACAGCCACGACCCACCGTGGTTCCCGCATCTCATCGTATGACTCCTGCAACGAAGAGCCCGTCTTGCCCGTTACGGTGCCGGTCACGACGAGTACGTCAGCCAGCCCCGTCCTGCACTCGGACGTGTCGCTCCCGCATACACCCGCCTCGCGGACCACATCCGCGCAGTTCGAACCACCCGCACAGCAGACGACCTGACCGCTCACGATGCAGCGAAGCGATCGGGCGCGCACGACACCTAGAACGCGCGCCGCATAGGACCGCACGCCTAGCGCCACGTGAGGGCACCCTCTCTCATAGCATATGCCAGTCCGACGACGGGAGACCCGCAAGACAACAGCAGCCACGCCACGCCGATCGCACCGGCGGAGTCGAACGCTGAAGACCAGAGGAACAGGAAGAACGTGCTCACGAGGACGGTGATGAAGGCCAGGGCTGCGACGATGAGAGAGGGGCCGAGGAGAGAGCCCGGAATCACCTCGGGTCCGGGCGGCCGGTCCTGCGCTGACGCGCGTGGTTCCTGCACTGGACCGTTCCGGTCACCCGCGTAACGGCCTCCGGCACGGCCCCCCGGCACCACGCTCACCGCGCTCCTCTCATACTCCAGGACAGTCGTCGGTCCGGGTGCTCACCCGGCCAGAGGCGGCGGCGCCGTTTCAGGGCCGCAACCTGCCGTGAACGTATCACAGCCTGGCGTGACGCTTCAACACGAATCGCGCGGTTTTCGAACCCGCGACCGAAAGTGTATACATCTTTCCTAATCTGCGCTTCTCGGCATGATGATTTCGTATCGACTCATGTGTGCGAGAATGTTTGCCGATGCATACTTCTAACCCGGACCGCCGGCACGTTTTGGGGGCAATCATGGTTAGGATCGATCTTTCGAAGGTCTTCGGCGCGAGAGCCACGCTGTTCGCCCGGTTGACCATAGCGTTCTTGCTGGTCGCGATAGTACCCATGCTCATCGCAGGCTACATCGCGACCACGCTCTTCAACTCGCAGATGGATGAAGAGGCGGCTCGCACGATCGAGGACCGGATCAGGGTGGCGCACGACGTCGTCAACGCCAGCCAAGAGGCGCTCTCCCGTGAACTGACAGCCATCGCGACCGACCGCGCGTTGATAGACGCCTTCGCCAGCAGGGACACGGCTGCGATCGAGGCGATACTGTCGCAAGCGGTGGCAGAGTCGACGGACACGTACGTGCTCGCCTACAACGGGTCCGCCACGGCCCTGGCCGGCAGCCATGGCTCCTCGCCAATCGCGCGAGCCGACTACGGTCCGGTCCAGCGCGCACTCGGAGACGACCCGGTGATCACCTTCGACATCGTCCCCAACGAGGAACTCGTCGCAGTCGGATTCATCGATGCGGCATCGATCGAGGTCAAGCCCACCGACGGAGGAACCGTCATCCATCCGGAACTCGACGGAGCGCTGAGCTCTGTCGCTACCGTGCCGGTGAAGAACAGCGACGGTGTCGTCCTGGGCGCTCTCATGGGTGTCGAGCCCGTGAACATGACCTCCACACTCGTCGACCGCATCGTGTCGCGCAGCGACGGAGCGGCGACCATCTTCCAGCACGAGGTCCGCATCTCGACGACGGTGACCACCGCAGAGGGGACGAAGGCCTACGGGACGGTCGTCATGGACCGGGTCCGGGAAACGACGATAGATGCCGAGGAGCCCTATCGCGGCGAAGCCGTCGTCGTCGGGCAGGACATGATGACCGCCTATGACCCGATCGAGGACCCCGACGGCGAGACCATCGGGATGCTCTTCGTCGGCCTGCCTCTGGCACCGTACGCGGCTGCCTCCCGGGCGTTCGTGCTCAAGTTCGGCAGCGCGGCGATCTTCGGCTTGGCGGCGGCGTTCTTCGCGGGTTCGTTCATCGCGCGCAGAGTGTCCTCCCCCCTTGCCGCGATCGGCCAGTCGGCGGTTGCGATCACCGGTGGCGACCTGACCGTCGAGGTCCCGACCACCGGCACACGCGAGACCGTTACCGTCGGCGAGGCGTTCAACTCGATGACAAGCACCCTGGCAGCGGTCATAGGCAGAGCTAAGCAGGCCGCCGAGGAGGTCCGTTCCTCATCGGACGACATCCGCGCCGCCGCGCGCACGCAGTCGGAGGGTTCCGGCAGGCAGGCGTCGGCCGTGAGCCAGACGACGGCCACCCTAGAGGAGATGGCGGCGACGTATCGCGCAGTAGCCGACGCGGCCGACCGCGTGTTGCACCTGGCCGATGACGCGCTCGAATCCGCGCAGGAGGGCGAGAGCACGCTGGAGTCGACGATCGAAGGTATCGGGCGCGTCTCGGCCGACAGCGAGAAGACGAGAATGGCCGCAGAACAGCTGGCCGACAGCGCCACCAACATCACCAACGTGCTCGGCATCATCGACTCGATCGCCGCTCAGACCAAGATCCTCGCACTCAACGCGGCGATCGAGGCGGCGCGTGCAGGTGAGGCAGGCGCCGGGTTCGCGGTCGTGGCGACAGAGATCAGAACACTGGCCGAGTCGGTCACCGATTCGACCTCCAGCATCGAATCGCTGCTGCATACCATCCACGACGGTTCCACGTCACTCGTGACCGCAGCCGAGCGGCAGAGCCGAGAGGTCGCCGACGCCACCGAGCGCGGACAGCGGAGCGAGGAGGCGTTCGCGGGTATCGTCGACAAGATGGCGGCGACCGCCGCGGCAGCTCGAGAGATCGCGGCTGCAGCCGACGAACAGCGCGCCGCCGCCGAACAGGTGGTGCAGGCGATGCAACAGGTAACGGCGGCTGCATCGGACACGGCATCCGCCGCGCGCCAGGTCGAGTCCTCGGTCGAAGGAATAGTGAGCCACAGTACCGAGCTGGAGCATTCCCTCAGCGCGTTTCGCACGTAAGCACGAAAGGCACAAGGCCCGCCAGGAGCATCCCGGCGGGCCTCTCTTAACTGCGTTTCCGCAGGTCAATGCATGGAGCCGACGAGGGGACTCGAACCCCTGACCTACGCATTACGAGTGCGTTGCTCTACCAGCTGAGCTACGTCGGCCTATCAAATGTCATCTGCCCGGGCGCTCCTTAACTGGAGCCCGAACCCGATCCCGCACCGGACGAGCCTCCGCCCGGCCTGCGCCGGCGCCTGCGACGTCCTGACGACTTCGCCTTCGCCGCATCTGCCGGCCCGCCAGCACTTCCGGCGTCACCCGGTGAGCCGGACCTCTTGTCCTGCGCACCCTGCGCACCCTGCGCACCCTTGGACTTGCCGCCCTTGGAGCGGCGACTCCTCTTGGACGGACCAGCCTGCTTCTGCTGCTCGTCACCGGCACTCGCCGCACCCTCGGGCTTGGGTCGCCCGGCGCGCTCGGCGCCGCTCCTCCTACCCGAGCTTCCGGCATCACCTCTCTTGCCGGAGCGCTCGGGAGCGCCGCCTTCTCTGTCGAGCGCCGCAGCTATCACGACCGGAAGGCTCACGCCCGCCTGTTCGAGCGCCTCGCGCTTGATCACGCAAGGACATCCCTTGTCCGAACAGCACTCCATCGCCGAGAGCGGCACCGTCATCGAACCGGCCTGTGGCACGCGCACCGTGACCGTCTCCCGGGGAGTGTTCAGATCGGCGACCTTGCCCTCGCCGATCGGCGTCTGCACGAGCGCTCCACGCTTGGGTGCCCTGGACTTGAAGTCCTTGTACGCATCGAACTCGTAGCGCAGACAGCACATGAGTCTGCCGCACAGCCCGCTGATTTTCAAGGGGTTCAGAGGCAGGTCTTGCTCTTTGGCCATACGGATCGAGACCGGCTGGAAGTCTCCCGCGAAACGCACGCAGCAAAGCTGCTCACCGCAATGCCCCAGCCCGCCGATCATCCGCGCTTCATCGCGCACGCCGATCTGCCTCATATCGATCCGCGTCTTGAACTCGGACGCCAGCTCACGCACGAGCTCGCGAAAGTCCACGCGTTCCTCGGCGGAGAAGTAGAAGATGAGCTTATCGCCGCTGAACAGGTACTCGGCATCGATCGGCTTCATGTCCAGGCCATGCTTCTTGACGGCCTCGCGGAAGGTCTTGAGCGCGACAGCTTCCTTCTCCACGAGTTCGTCGGCTCTGGCCAGGTCCTCCTCGTCTGCCATGCGGACGACCGGCTTGAGCGCCGAGGAAAGACGCGATGCCTCGACCTCGTGGCTGGCTTCAGCCACGATGCCCATCTCGGTGCCACGCTCGGTCTCGACGACGACGATGTCGTTGACTGCGGGATCGTGCTCGCCCGGGTCGAACCACAGCACCTTCGGGACCGTGCGGAGTTTGACTCCCACTACCGTGGGCACAGAAGTACCTCCTGGATATCGAATAGCATGGCCTCAACGGCCAGCTGGGGACTCACATTATACGAAATGCGCCGCCGGGCCTCGCGAACGGCATCCAGCGCCCGTATGGCGGCTGAAGGGGTGATGACGCCGGCCACTTCGTACATGGCATCCTTGACGTCGCCGTTGACCACCATACCATCAAGACCCTGGGACAGGGCCAAGCAATCCCTCAGCCAACTCTCCGCGATGCTCAGGACCTCGGTGATGCCCTCCCGCTCACGCGCCGTGAGCTGTCGCTTGTGCCGGTCCTCCATCGCCTTGCCCGGGACCTTGCCGACGAACTCGTCGCGGTCCCGGATCTCCTCGGCGTGTATGGCTTTGAGCTCCTCGAGTGGAGCCTTGACCAGGACGAGCAGTTCACGGGCGGCTTGCAGGACATCGTGAGCGTCGTAAGCGGTCAGGTCCTTGAGGATGGCGAGCATGCGGCTGCGGGCCTCTCTGCGGCCCGAGGACTCAAGGAACTCGACGGCGTTGGAGAGCACACCACCGGTCGCGGCGAGGGCCGCGCGGGCTTCAGCAGGCGCGGCGCCGGTACGCTCGGCCAGGAGGCGCTCGGCGGTCTGCGGGGGGACCGAGGTGAAGCGCACGATCTGGCAGCGCGAGGCCACAGTGGGCAGCACCGAGTCGTACGCCGGGGCGAGCAGCACCATGACCACGTTAGGCGGAGGCTCTTCAAGTGTCTTGAGGAACGCGTTGGCCTGCGCGTCTCGCATCAGGTCGGCCTGCGCGAGGACGTAGACCTTCACATCGGCCTCGTTGGGCCTTAAGTGCACGTCGTGGATGAGCGGGCGGATCTGCTCGTCGAGCAGGTAGCTGGCCGCGCCCTCGGGCTCGTAGATCCTCACGTCCGGATGGAGTCCTCGCTTGATCCTGTAGCAGGTGCGGCACGAGCCACATCCTCCATCGTCGCATATGAGAGCGCAGGCAAGCGCTTTGGCTGCACGCTTCTTCCCCGCGCCGGGAGGGCCCACGAACAGGTACGCATGCGCCACGCTGCCGGTCTCCACTGCCGCACGGAGATGCGTGACCGCTCTGGTCTGGCCGATCAGCTCGTCCCACGCGCAGGTGCGGGTCACCGCTCGCCCTCCCGCAACAACACGGCGAGCACCGGGACACGCTTGACCGCGTAGAGCACTGCCGCATGGACCTCGTCGACGGTTCGGCTCGCATCGATGACCGCGAAACGCTGCGGCTCGTCGGCGGCGAGCATGAGGAAGCCCTGGCGGACACGGTCGTGGAACGAGTGGTCTTCGGCCTCGAGGCGGTCGGCGCCACCACCGGTCGCCCGTGCCAGACCCAGCGTCGGCTCGATATCGAGCAGGAGCGTGAGGTCAGGGACCAGGCCGCCGGTCGCGGTGTCGTTAAGCGATGCTATCTCGTCGAGCGGCAACCCGCGCCCGTAGCCCTGATACGCGATCGTCGAATCGGTGAAGCGGTCACAGAGTACGGCGTCGCCCGTCACCATCGTCGGCCTGATGCGCTCGGAGACCAGCTGCGCTCGCGATGCCTCGTACAGAAGCAGCTCGGCCCTCGCGTCGAGTTCGATGTGATCTGGGTCGAGAAGCGCCCCTCGCACGATCTCGCCCAGCCTCGTGCCGCCCGGCTCTCTGAGGGACTCGACTGCCAGCCCGGCTCGCTCGAGTACATCGGCAAGCAGCCGGAGCTGCGTGGACTTACCGCAGCCCTCGCCACCTTCGAAGGTGATGAACAGGCCGCGCGCGCTCATCTCGCACCTGCGCGCGAAGAGGCGCCGCCCGACATCATGCGCCAGTCCGAAGCTGCGTGGTCGAGAAACGCATCGCCGGTCGCGTCGATCGCGACCACGACCGGGAAGTCGCGAAGCGTCAGACGCACCAGGGCCTCGGTCCCCAGGTCCTCATAAGCGACCGGCTCGGCGGCCACGACCCTGGTGGCCAGGAACGCGGCCGAACCGCCCACAGCGGCGAAGTAGACGGCTCCGTGGGTGCGGCAAGCCCGAACGATCTCCTCGGCACGTGTACCTTTGCCGATCGTAGCCACGATCCCGGCCTTGAGAAGCGCGGGGGTGTAGCGGTCCATGCGCTTGGCGGTCGTGGGTCCGACCGAACCGGCCGGGCGTCCGGCGGCAGGCGGAGTGGGACCCGCGTAGAAGAGCGTCTGGCCTTCGAGGCCGTAAGGCAGCTTGCCGCCGGACTCGTTCGTCTCCGCGAGCAGGCGCTCGTGCGTGGCGTCGCGCGCGGTATAGACAGGGCCCGAGAGGAGTACTTCGTCACCGGCCTTGAGCGCCAGAAGGCCTTGCCGTGCTACCGGCAGCGTGAGGATGACCGGTTCAGACATGTACGCCCTCCTCTTTGCAGCGGCGCCAATTCAGCGTCCTGAAAGCGTACACCGCTGCCGCAAGCACCACCAGCGCAGCGAGCTGCAGCGCGATCTGCGACCCGGTGACCACCAGGTCGGCCGGCGCCATGTCGCGCGACTCGACGAAGCGCTTCAAGATGCCGGCGGCGAAGTCGCCCAACGGCGCCATGACGATCATCGAGAGCAGTAACGAGATGCGGATGAGTGATTCGAGTGCGGTGAACACGCGGCCCCGGATCTCATCGGCGACGGTGTGGATGACGTAGGTGTTGCCCGCCACAGTGACGGTGGCGATGCACAACCCCGCGGCCGCGGCGAAGAGACTCGCCAACAGGTAGCTCGACACGCTCGCGAAGCCCAGCATCGCGAGCCCGAAGCCGGCGACACCCCCTAAGAACAGCAGCTGCAGCGACATCCCGTGCGCGAGACGCGGCACCGCCAGCGCCCCGGCAAGCATCCCGACCGCAAGCAACACGAGCATGAAGGTCTGCGGCGCGGCGCTGAGACGATGCAGGAATTCGATCTCCTCGAAGATCGGCACACCGCCCCCGCTCAGGTTCTGCTGCACGTGTATCAGCCCCACGGGGATGATCGTGCCTCCGCCGAGGATGGCCATGCCGATAGTGACCATGAACCCTCTGAGCTCGCCATGGTCGCGCAGGAAGCGCAAAGACTCGAGTACGTCGCTGCCCACCAGGGAGATGTCGAGTCTCGATCCTTCATGCGACGCACGGGCGGCGATGCGTATGCCCCAGATCGCCGCGGCCGACACGAGGAACGTGAGCGTGTTGACGAAGACCCCCGCGCGCGGTCCGAGCAACGCGGGGGCGAAGGTCCCCGCCAGGCTGGTCACGATCGGCAGATCGGCCGCGAGCACCATGCGCACGACCGCCTCGAAGCCGGCCAGGATCGCGCCGGACGCTGCCAGACCCACGAGCATGCTCGCCTGCTGGGTCGTGTACGACATCGCGTTGGCGGCGGTGACGTCCTCCTCGGCGACAAGATACGGGATCAGCGCGTTCTTCGCCGGGAAGAAGAACAGCGACGCGAGCTCCATCAGCAACACGACCGCATAGATGACCATCAGGCTGTTGGTGAAGAAGAGTCCGAGCGTCAGCACGGCTCGCACGAGATCGGCGGCGATCATGGTGCGACGCCGGTCGAAGCGGTCGACGAACACGCCTATGACCGAGGAGAACACCAGTGCCGGGATGATCTTGGCGATCAGGATACCGGCGACCGCGAACGCCGATCCTCCCGAAAGCGTCGTGACGAGCGGCATCAGAAAGCCGATCACAAGCCAATCGCCGATGCCGCTCACGAACTGGCTGAGCCACAAGCGCCTGAAGCGCCCGTTCGCGATCAGGCGGCGATACCCTCCCCGCGTGAGTTCGGCCGCCTCGTGCGCCTGGAAGGTGGTGCCGTCGACCGTATCAGGCGACATCCACGCTCACCGACCTGATCGCACAGCAACCGACGTTCACTGCGACCGGCAACGACGCGATGTGGCAGGGGGCCGTTGCCACATGAACGGCGAGCGCCGTCGTGTCGCCTCCCATCCCGCCTGGTCCGATCCCGACGGCGTTGATGTCGGCGAGCAGCGAACGCTCGAACGCCGCGTGGGCCGGGCTTGCGGCCGACGTGCCGATACGGCGCAGCAGCGCACGCTTGGACAGCACGCCCACCTTGTCGAAGGTCGAGCCCACGCCCACCCCCACCACCAACGGCGGACACGCGTTGGGGGCGTTGAGTTCGACCGCGCGCATGACCACCTCGCGCACACCCTGTTCCCCTGCTCCTGGCGGAACCATGACGACCTGCGACGCGTTGTCCGATCCCCCGCCCTTGAGCATCACGTGCACCGTCGCACCCGTACCCGGGCGCATCGTGACATCCAGGAACGCAGGGGTGTTGTCGCCGGTGTTGGAGCGGTCGAACAGCGCATCTCGCGCCACACTCATGCGCAGCCCCGCCTCGCGGTACGCCGACGAGACCGCCTGGTCGATCGGCGCCTGGAGCGGCTCACGGAGGCACTCCTGCGCTCCGATCTCGACCCACACCCAGACGGTGCCCGTGTCCTGGCACAACGGCACGCTATCTGCAGCGGCGATGTCGGCGTTCTGCAACAGCTGCTCGATCACGCCGCGACCACGCGGCGAACGCTCTGTAGCGTGGGCCTGCCGCAACGCCGCGTGTACGTCCGGGCGAAGTTCGCTCGCCGCGCGCACGATCGCACCGCGGACCGCCTCGGCTATGCGGCCGGTGTCGAGCACGCGATCACTCCCGCAACCCGAGCGCGCGCAGCGTCTCTGCCACAGTCGCAGCGGACGCCTGCAGCGCCGAGGTCTC
The DNA here is from genome assembly GCA_002478275.1 of Actinobacteria bacterium UBA7524. GTDB lineage: Bacteria > Actinomycetota > Coriobacteriia > Anaerosomatales > UBA912 > UBA7524. The sequence continues at coordinate 37,033 of DLMY01000053.1, read as the reverse complement.
CTCGGCAGACAGAGGTAGCTCGGGGATGTCCCGCACACCTTCCCTGCCGAGGAGCGCCGGAACGGACATGTAGACATCGGAGATGCCGTAGTGGCCATCCAGGTATGCGCATGTGGGCAAGGCTGCCGGCTCGTCGGTCAGCAGCGCCTGGACCATGCGCACGATGCTGGCAGCGGGAGCGTAGAACGCGCTGCCGCTCTTGAGGAGTGTCACGACCTCGGCACCGCCGAAGATCGTGCGCTGCACGAGGGTTTCGACGTCTGCGGCGTCGAGCAGTTCGGTGAGAGGGCGTCCGCCCACGAGCGTGTGTGCCGGCAGTGGGACCATCGCATCACCGTGCGCACCACAAGCAAGCGCCTCGATCTCGCCGATGGGGACGCCCATGCGCTCTGCGATGGCATACGCGAAGCGGGCGGAGTCAAGCACGCCACCCATCCCGAACACGCGCTGTGCGGGAAGCCCGCTCGTCTTGTAGGCGAGGTAGACCATGACGTCGAGGGGGTTCGTGACCATCATGAGCAGGGCGTCGGGTGAGTGGGGCATCGCCTGCTCGACCACCGTACGCACGATCGAGGCGTTCGCGGCCAGCAGGTCATCGCGCGTCATCCCGGGCTTGCGCGGCAGCCCGGCCGTCACGACGATGATGTCCGAGCCGGCCGTATCGGCATAGTCGTTCGTGCCGATGACCGACGGTCCGAACCGCTCGACGGAACGGCTGTGCATCATGTCGAGTGCTTTACCTTGCGGGAGCCCTTCGGCGACGTCCATCAAGACCACGTCGGCGAGCTCCTTGAGCAGCATGAGATGTGCGGCGGTCGCACCGACCTGGCCCGCACCGACCACTGTCACTTTCGGGAACGGCATCGCGATCGATCCCTCCGTCCGGGCGCAGGTACGCCCCCCTACACGACCGACGGCCCCAGGCAAGGGCCGTCGCGGAAACACGCTGGAAGGATTCTATCACGCGGAAGGGCTAGGACATGTCGGCCAGGTAGCCGACCTGCGCCTTGCGGCCTTCATGTACCGCGATGCGCTGCTCGAGTATCGGCGACAGCGATGAGAGCGGCTCCCTTATCTCGGGCAGATCGACCGGCACGTCGATCTCCGCGTACACGATCTCGTCCGATCCGGCCGCCTCGGCAGCCACGTCTCCCAGGTACAGGACCGCGCTGCCGCCATGCCCCACTTCACCGGGCTCCGCGCCGGTGGACTCGGCGATCATGACCAGTCCCACGTACGAGGCGCTGGCCTCGATGGCCCGCTCCAGAACCGCTTCGGCCTGAAGGTCGCTTTCGGAGAGGGGCCGCCAGATCCAGGCCAGCGCACCCGCCTCCTCCGCGGCTGCATAGGAACCTGCGATGAGGCACTCGTCGCCCAGCATCAACGCGGTGGGACCCAGTGGCGTCTGCTTGACCCTGACGCTGGCGGCCTGCGCCGGCGCCCGGAACGCCGCAAGCAACGTCGTGCCCTCCTCGCACGCGGCGAGCCTCTGAAGCACATCCGCGCGCACGTCCTCTTGCGCGTGGACGATCGAGGGGATCCACGGACAGACCACCACGCGAGCACCGGCCGCGCATGCATCGAGAACGGAACCGACCAGGGCATCGGCGTCCTCGGACAGGGTGGCGCGGATACGGTGCTGAACGACTGCGATCTTCACGGTTCCTCCGTAAGGCAGGGGTCACAGTGTATGTGCCCCTTGCCCGGCAGGCGCATCCGCCGGAACTAGGATTTCTTGCGTCGCACCGGTGCCTTCCGCTTCGCGGAGCCGGCTTTCCTCGCTCCCGCTCCCTTGGCCCCGCCCGCCTTCTTGCCGCGCGTAGCGCTCTTCTGTTCCCGCGCGGGGCACTCCGGGTCGATGCAGATCTTCCAGGGGCCCTTCTTGGTGTGAACGATGACTTTGGGGGCACCGCACGGTTCGCACGTCTCATCCGTTGCCTCGAGCTCACCCGCCTGAGGAAGCGGGTACGAGACCGCATGCTCCTTCGCGTCGTAGTTCTCGCAACGCACGTACCTGCTGCCCACCTGCGAGTAGTTCACCCGCAACGCGCCGCCGCACTGAGAGCAGCGGCCCACCTCGATCTCGGGACCCTTCTTGGTCGGGCAATCCGGCGCAAGACACATCACTCGCACGGGCCGCTTGAACTGCATCACCTTGACCTGGGGTGAACCGCACGTCTCGCACATCTCCTCGACGGCGGCGAAGCGGGCGTTCTTGGGCAGCGGGTAAGTGACACCGCAATCCGGGTACCCCATACACCCAACGAAGTACGCCCTGTTCTTGGGCGAATACTTGATCAGCAGATCGTGGCCGGACTGAGGGCATGTGCCGACCTTGGCGTCCTCGTCGGCGGCGGACTTGAGCGCCTCCCCGACCTCGGGCACGCTTTCCAGCAGCACCGCCATGACCTCTGCCAGCAGCTCGCGGGAGTGTCCCACCACCTGCTCGCGCGTACTCCTCGCATTGGCGATGTCATCCATCTCGCGATCGAGCTCTGCGGTCATCTCGGGGTTGGTGATCCGCTCAGCACGCAACACCAGCGCGTCGATGACCGAGCGTCCCTTGTGGGTGGGCTCCGCCGGGTCGCCGGTGATGTACTTGCGGTCGTACAGCGTCTGGATGATGTCGTGGCGCGTCGCCTTGGTCCCCAGGCCCCGCTTCTCCATCTCCTGGATCAGCTTGCCCTGCGAGTAACGCGCGGGTGGCTGCGTCTGCTTGGCCTCCGAATCGGCGCCGAGGAAAGCGCACGAACCGCCCTTCTCCAAACCGGGCAGCTGCTCTTCCTTCTTCATGCCGTACGGGTAGATCGCACGGAAACCCGGTACGACCACCACGTCGCCGCGCGCGATGAACGGCTCCCCGGCGACCTCGAGCACGACCTTCGTGCTCTCAAGGACCGCGGGGTCGGACAGCGTCGCCATGAAGCGCCTGGCGACGAGGTTATAGAGCTTGTACGCCTCGGGCTTGAGCTTCTCGGGGTCCGCCGCGCCGGTCGGATGGATCGGCGGGTGGTCGGTCGTCTCCTTCTGACCGCGCGTGGGCGTGAGCGGCCCCTTGGCGCGCAACTTCGCGACGTACTCGTGGTACGCCGGGACCGCGTCGAGCGTCTTGAGCAACCCGGCCAGATCGAGGCTCGGTGGGTACACGGTGTTGTCCACGCGCGGGTAGCTGATCAGTCCGTCCATGTACAGCGACTCAGCGATACGCATGGTGCGCGCAGGCGATAGTCCCTCAGCCGCCGCGGCGGCCATGAGCGAGGTCGTGTTGAACGGCGCCGGCGGCTTGACCGTGCGCTTGGTCTTGTCGAGCTCCGCGACCTTCGCGGTGTCCTGTCCTGCCACCGCATCGAGCACGCGCTGCGCTTCTTGTGCCGAGGAGAACCTGTCGGTCTTGTGCACCCCTGAGAACTCCTCGCCTTCGGCGGCGAAGAGGGCCTTGACGACCCAGTAGTCCTCGGGCACGAACGCCTCGCGCTCTCGCTCGCGGTCCACGATGAGCTTGAGCGTGGGTGTCTGCACGCGACCCGCAGAAAGCACGTCGCCCCACGCGCGGCGGGCGGCCTTGTTGGAGGTGATGGTCAGGTAGCGCGTCATGACAGCGCCCCAGATCAGGTCGATGTCGCGGCGCGATGCACCTGCTGCGGCGAGGTCATCGTCCAGCGGGCCGATCTGTGCGAACGCCCGCTCGATCTCATCTCGCGTGATGGCGGAGTAGCGGACCCGCTGAACCGGCAGGCCGGGGTTGGCCCCGAGCACCACTCCGCGCGCGTCGGCGCCGATGAGCTCGCCCTCGCGGTCATAGTCGGTCGCGATCACGACGTGGTCGGCCTTCCTGGCAAGGTTCTCAAGAGCGCGGATGATACCTTTCTCAGCGGGTTCCTCGACGAGTGGGGACGCAACCATCTCTGAGAGGTCCTCGAGACGCCACTTCGAGAAGCTCTCGGGAAAGTCGATGCCCATGATATGGCCTTTGAGGCCGATGCTGACCCAGTCCTCGCCATCACGGCGGAAGCGGTACACGGGCGTCGCGTACACCTTGTCGGCGGTGGGCTTTCCCACCGCGAGTATCTCCGCCAGCTTGCGCGCGGCGATGTTCTTCTCGGAGACGATCAGTCTCATGCGCACCTGTCTTTGCCTGAGGGGCGAAAAGCATCTAGGCGAGTATATACTGCTCCGTCAAGCCCCCGCGCAGCAGTCACCTGTCGACAGCCGGGCGATCCGGCCTTCGCGCTGGACTGATGGCTACTCGCGCGTGACGCAGTCAGAGACCGAGCTCCTCCGACCTCTCCTGCATCGCCTTGAGCGCGATGCCCAGGAACTGCTCACGGGACAGACCGAGTTGCTCGCAGGCGGCCATCTGCTCGCGATTCGCACCGCGTGCGAACGCCTTTTCCTTCCAGCGCTTGAGCAGTGACGTGACCTCCACGCCCGACAGCGACTTGTCCGGCCGCACGAGCGCTGCGGCCACGATGAACCCCGTGGCGGGGTCTGCGGCGTACAGCGCGATATCCATCGGAGACTCACGTTCGGCTTTGTCCGCATGCGCAAGGATCGCGTGTACGATCTCATCATCCACGCGTCCGGAGAGCTCCTCGGCAGTGACGAGGCCGTGCCTGTCGAAGTCCTCGGCCGTCTCGGCGTAGTCGAGGTCGTGTAGCAGCCCCGCCAGTCCCCATCGGCGCACGTCCGGCTCATCGAGGTCGAAGTGCCTCGCAAGCGCCTCCATGATGATCTCGGCGGCGACACAATGGTTCACCAGATTGCGATTGTCTATACGCTCCCTGACCAACTCAAGGGCCTGTTCACGCTCCACGGTTCCTCCTTGGTCACGAACGTGTGGACTCGATGCGTGCTGACAGCCATCCTGCCCAATCCGACACGCCATCGCCCTTTGTGGCCGAAAGCGCGAAGACCGGGGCGGACGGATTGAGCGAGTGCACCACCCTGCGGAACTCGTCCTCGTCGAAGTCGAACACAGGCAGGGTGTCGTACTTGTTGAGAACGACCGCCTCGGCGATCTGGAAGATCCCCGGATATTTGAGCGGCTTGTCATGGCCTTCGGGTACGGAGAGGATCATCACCTTCGCGTTCTCGCCCAGGTAGAACTCCGTAGGGCACACGAGGTTGCCGACGTTCTCCACGATGATGAGGTCGAGCGTGTCCAGGTCGAGGGTATCGAGCGCACGCCGTATCATGTCGGCCTCAAGATGGCACGCGCCACCGGTGTTGATCTGAACGGCGGGGATGCCGTGGGCCGATATCTTGTCCGCGTCCACGCGACTGGCGATGTCGCCCTCTATGACCGCGATGGCGTAGCGTTCCCGCAGCGCCGCGATCGTCGCCAGGATCGTCGAGGTCTTGCCCGCGCCAGGACTGGCCATCAGATCGAGGACGAACACACCGTGTTCGTCGAGCAGGCGGCGGTTCTCCTCGGCAAGAGTGTCGTTCCGGTCGAGGATGGGCTTGTTGATGTCGAGTCTCATCGCGTGCTCGTCACTCCTGACTCGCGTCCGACGTCTGGGCGATCGGGTCGGTCCCGTCCTCGGGCAGGTCGATCTCGACGCCGTCGATCGAAAGCTCCCTTCCCTGCAGCAGCTGGACCGCATACCCGCCGCATGCGGGACACGACACGTCGAAGCGGCCGTGTTCGTACTCGGTGCCACAGTCCCCGCAGCGAGAGCGTGCGCCGACGCGGGTGACGGTGAGCGTTGCGCCTTCAGCCAGTGTGCCGGGGGTCAGAGCATCGAATGCGAAGTGCAAAGCATCGTCGACGATCTCGGTAAGCTCGCCGATCGTCACCGAGACCTCGGTGATCCTGATCGCTCCGGAGCGCTCAGCGGCTCCGATGGAGGCATCGAGTATGCCGCTGACGATCCCCATCTCGTGCACGCGCTATGCCCTTCCCTAGTCCTCGAGGCTCTTCTCGTAAGCTATGCGCCTGGCGAGCAAGACGCGCGCTAGCCCGAGACTGAGCTCGTAGAGAGCGAGCAGGGCAACGAACATCAGCCCCATCGTGACCGGCGACCAGTCCGGGGTCGCGACCGATGCCACGACGAGCAGCGCGATATATGCGATGCGCCAATTCGCCCGCAGCTTCGCATACGGGATGATGTTGAAGATCACCAGGTAGAACACGACGACGGGTAACTGGAAGCCCAACCCGAAGCCCAGGACGAGAAGCACCGCTCCTTGGAAGTACGTCGACGCGTTCGGCATGATCGCCACCGACTCCCACGCCTGATCCGCCATCCACTGGAACGCGGTATGCAAGACGACCGCGTGACAGAACCATACCCCGAGACCGAACAGCACGACCATCGCGGCGAAAGTGGGCATGACCCAGCGCTGTTCACGTGGCTTGAGCGCAGGCAGGAAGAACGCGAGTATCTGCCAGATGATGATGGGCGAGCCAAGCACCAACGTCGCGTAGAACGCGACCCTGAAGCGCAGCGTGAACGTCTCGAACGGGTTGAGAGTGACGAGCGGGATGTCCCCGAATATGGGGAGGATCGGCGACATGAAGATGTTGTAGAGCTGATCGGACCACGCGTAGAGCCCCAGCGAGCCGACGAAGATCACCATGACGATGACGGCGAGCCGGCGACGCAGCTCGTCTAGATGTGCCAGGAACGGCATGCGTCTGGGTGAGATGGGCATGGGTGCCGGAGGGAGGCGTCACGCCTCAGTCCTCTTCCTCCTCATCATCGTCTTCGTCGTCATCATCGTCATCCAGAGCCGCTGTGGCAGTCTCGCCGGCGGCAGGGATCGAAGCAGCCTCTTCCTTCTGCTTCTCGCGCTCCTGGGCGTACATCTCGGCGCGGATCACTGCCTCCATGCTCTCCTGGGCACGCTTGAACTCGCGCATGAAGCGCCCGACCGTCCTGCCCATCTCCGGAAGCTTGTCCGGACCGAAGATGAACAGGGCGAACAGAACGATGATGAACAGCTCGGTGCCGCTTATGCCGAACACACGTGACTCCCGTTAGATCGCCGGAACGCCGGGTAGCGTCTCAGAACTCGCGCGCCTCGTCGACCGACTCGAAGATCGGGAACACCTTGTCCAGTCCCGTGATCCTGAAGATCTTGAGGATGCTGTCCCTGGTGCATACGAGACGGATGGCCCCGGACTTCTCCTTGGCCCTCCGCAACCCTCCCACCAGGACTCCCAGGCCTGAGCTATCGATGAATCCCACGTTTTCGAGATCGACCAGGACGTTGACGCAGCCCTGCTCGATCAGCTCCACGAGCGCGCTCTTGAGACGAGGCGCAGTGTAGACGTCGACCTCCCCCGCGAGCGTCATGACGCAGTAATCGCCGGTTCGCACAGAGTTGATGTCGAGTTCCATGTGGCGCGCTCTCATTCCCGGTAGCCGGATTTAGCGTGACTTCGCAGATTGTACAACAGCAGCCGATTTGGTGGGTGAGACGATGCCCGAATCATGGAAATGGGTACAACAGCTTTGAATCAGCTAAGAAAGGAATCCACCCATGGCATTGACCATCGACCTGGAACAAGAGAAGTCTCACTGGCTGCTGACACTCACCGGAGACCTCGACTACGGTGAGTGTGCATCGTTTCGGATGAACATCGACCGAATACTCAAGTCCACACCGCCGGCCACGGTCGTCGACCTGTCCAGACTCGAGTACCTGGACAGCTCCGGTCTGGGGCTGTTGCTCAGTCTCTCGAAAGAGTATGGCGCTCAGGGTGGGCGCCTCGTACTCGTGACCAACGAGACGGTGGACAACATCTTGTCGCTCACACGCCTGAACGGCGTGTTCTCGACCGCTTCTTCGGTAGATGAGGCGTTCGCGGTGCTGGGGGAGCACTAGCACGTCGAAAGCCCGCACACGCAGTGCGCGCGGGGGCCGTGATGTCGCGAAGATACCTGTTATGGCGTCGTGGTGCCCTCGGTACCGGTCTCGGCAGCCATATCAAGCAGCGCCAGACGCGCCTGCTCGACGTTGGTGACCTGGCCTTCAGGATCGAGTTCGATGGCCTTCTCGTACGCAGCTATCGCCTCGACCTGACGGCCGACAGAACGGTAGAAGACGCCGAGATTGTAGTGAGCGGGTGCGAACTCGGGATCCACGGCGACCGCGGCCTCGCCCAACTCGATCGCCTTTGTCGTGTTGCCGGAGTAGAAGTGAGCGATCGCGGCGTCCACGAGGTCCGGGGGAATGCTGGCATCCAACTCAAGGGCGCGGTCGTAGAACGAGGCGGCCGCAAGCCACATCGGCCTGTCCTCGCCCGACGCGCCCAGACCTGCCTGCTGGATCTCCGCACCCCAGTCGAAGTACGTATGCCCGACCTGCATCAGCACCGTGTAGCTGGTGGGCTGACTCTCCAGCATGCCATCCAGCGCCGCTATCCTGGGCCCGTACTGAGCCGCGATCTGCTCGAGCTGTCCCTGGCCGGTGGTCGGGGAATCCTGCGTGGGTCGCGGCGAGAACAGTGCGAATACGCCCGGCATCAACGCCATGACCAGTATCAACGCCACTGCGGCGATACCGATCCTCATCATGGGCGAAGCGTTCCTCTTGTTGATGGCCACGTCTCTCCTCCTCGGAGACAGACATCAGACGCGGGCCCGGACGCATCGGCCCGGACCCGCGCCGGATCTCATTCGATATCCGTTACTCAGTGGCGGTAGGTTCGGCCGACTCGTCAACCGGCGGCATGCCCTCGGGCGCCTCGGTACCGCCGCCCATGCTGTCGAGCGGAGGATGACCCGGCGGAAGCTCGCCCGACTCAAGAGCCTCGGGGGAGAGCTCGGGAGCCGGCATGCTCTGCGTCCCGTTATTGGTGGGTGCGGGCAGATTCGATGTGCCCCCTGCGGGGATGAAGATGCCGATGATCACGCCCAGCAACAGTGTGACCACGCCGATGAGCGCAGCGACCGTCATGCTCACGGTCTGGGTCCCGGCAGCGGCAGCCGGTGCGGAAGCGCGCGCCGCGCTCTTACCGGCGGAAGTTGAGCTTCTCTTGCTTTCGCCCTTGGCGGGCGGCGCTTCTTCGACCGTCTCGTCCTCGTCGAAGAAGAAATCCTGGTCGCTCACGTTCGGTGTCCTCCTCAGTCGATCGATAGGTCCTCGGGCCGTTCGCCGGCTCCGTGGACTGGCCTCATGGCCTCGGCGATTATAGCACGGATACGCACGGGGTATCGGTCCCTGACGCTGCCCGGGGCACCCGCCTGACGCAGAGCCAGCAACGCAGCGACTCCGCAGGTCAGGGCAACGACAGCCCCGAGAATGTCCTGGTCCACACCAAGCCACCTACCAAGCAAGAAACCAGCCAAGTAGCCGAGGAGCAACGCAGCGACCGGACCAGCGAAAACAGCTGCCTGGGCGCGTCTGCGCGCCTCGATGGGCACCTCGACTTCGACCCGGTCTCCCACCGATACGCCGATGGGGTCGGACACGCCATCGAGCCGCATCGCACCGCCTGCGGCACGGGCGCAGGCGCCGCACTCGGCGCACTTGCCGCCAGGCTCCGGAAGCATGTCGATGTCAGCCTCACCCGGCCGCACCGCGCGTACAACGCCCTGCTCTCTCACCGTTCAGCCTCGCAGCATCGGTCGCATCTCCTCGGCACGTGCCTTGATGCGCTCGACGTCGAGGGTGGGCCATGTCCCGTTCTCGTAGAGCACCTTGCCGCCGATCATCGTGAACACGACGTTGTCCTGGTTAGCGGCGTGAACGAGCGTGCTGTACGGGTTGAGCGTGGGAAGCTGGTGGCTGTGCGACAGGTCCACGGCGATCACGTCCGCCTGCTTGCCCGGCTCCAGCGAACCGACCGCGTGGTCCATCCGCAGTGCGCGCGCCGCGTCGAGCGTACCGAGCTTCACGAACTTGCGCGCGTTGTGGAACTGCTCGTTGGCGTCGATGGCTCGCTGGATCAGCAGCCCTATGCGCATCTCGTCGAACACATCCATCGTGTTGTTCGAGGCTGGTGAGTCCGTACCGATGCCGATGCGCACTCCCGCATGGAGCATCCGACGAAGGGGCATCACACCCATCCCGAGCTTGGCGTTGCAGCGAGGGCAATAGGCGACCGACACGTCGTTCGATGCCAGGATGTCGATGTCGGCCTCGTCGACCTGTGTGCAGTGCACCGCGAGCATGTTCTCCACGTCGAACAGGCCCCACTGAGCCACGTACGTCACCGGGCTCACGCCGGTAGGCAGCCAAGGGACCCTGTCAGGCTCCATCTCTCTGTAGTCGACGGCCAGAGCGGAGCTTCCGTACTTGACGAACTGGTACTCCTCTTTCGATCCGGCCAGGTGCGTCGTGACCGGGAGCGCGTGCTCGATGGCATACTCCGCCACGCTCCTGAACAGGTCAGGATGGCAACTGTACGGCGCATGCGGCGCGATGCCGACCTGCACGAGATCGCTGTCCGCCGAGGAGGTCCACGCGTCGATGTCCTCCGCGGCCTGCGACATCACGGTCGGGATGCGGGCCTTGTCCATCGTGGAGACCTCGCGGTAGACCACGGCCCTGAGCCCGGATGCGACCACTGCCGCTGCCGAAGCCCCGCTCTCGCTGATGTCGGCGACGGTGGTGATGCCCGAGCGCAATGCCTCAAGTGCGCCGAGGAGAGCGGAGTCGCTCCAGTTCTCGGGTGAGAGGCGCTGCTCCTTCTCCATCAACTGCATCTTCCAGCGCGGATAGGGCAGATCGTCGACTAGACCCCGCATCACCGAATACTCGAGATGCGTGTGCAGGTCGATGAAGCCCGGCATCAGCGCCGCGAGACCGAAATCACGCACCTCTTCGTCCGGATGCGCCGCCGAGAGCACCTCCAGCTCACCGATCTCTACGATCTTGCCGTCCTGGACCAGCACCGCACCGTGCTCGATGTGAGGAGTGGCGATGGGTAGGACATAGCGTGCCGCAAGAAGCATTCTGAAGCCTCCAGTCACCGCGCTTTACAGGCGTCTATCTTACCGCAGTGTGGATGGCGACGATGCCGCCGGTGTGGTTCGTCCAACCGATGGCGGTGAATCCTGCCGCCCTGAGTTCGGCTGCGAGCTTCGCCTGGTCCGGGAAGCGGCGGATGGAGTCATTGAGATACTGGAAGGAAGCCCGGTCGCCCCCACTGAGCATGGAACCCAGGATCGGGATGACCGAGCGCAGGTAGACGTGATACAAGGCTCGCCAGGGCGCGAACGGCGGACGAGAGAACTCGAGGACCACATAGCGTCCGCCGGGCTTGAGGACCCGGAAGACCTCTGCGAAGTTCGCGTCACGGTCGGGCAGGTTGCGTACCCCGAACGCCACAGTCACGACGTCGAAGCTCTCGTCGTCGAACGGCAGTGACTGCGCGTCGGCCACAGAGAAGGTGACCTCGGTGGGGCCGGAGAAGCGTGCCGCCTTGCGCCTGGCGACCTCGAGCATCTCGGGAGCGAAATCGGTGGCCACGACCGCGCTCGCGACACCGGTCGCCGCAAGCGCGAACGCCAGGTCGCCCGTGCCCGCGCATAGGTCCAACACGCGTGCGCCCGGCTTCAGATGTGCGGCGCGTACCGCAGCGCGGCGCCAGAGCCGGTCCAGACCCATGCTCGAAAGAAGGTTGAAGGCGTCGTAGCTGCCAGCGATGCGACCGAATATGCCGCGCACGCGGTCGGTCGTCGCTTCGCCGGGGGCCGGTGTCCGGCCGTCCCCGGCGCTGTCCTCGCTCATCAGGCCTCCGAATACTCAACTACGGGTTGCGGCACGGGCCGCCGCAGCCCCAACAGGTTAGCGAGATTCTCGGTCGCCCACAACAGAAACACGTTCCAGACGTGGCGCACGGTAGCTCTCGCAGGCCAGTTGAGCTCGGTCTTCTCGCACACGGTGGACTCAGACAAGCGCTCGAACTCGGACTTGAGTGCCCCCAGTGCGCTGTCCCTCTCGACCGGCCCCAGGCCCATGATCTCGTCGATGCGCTGCATGGCCACGCGTGCCTCGTGGATGCGCTCCTCGGTACGCGCCACCACATCAGGCTCGACGATGCCCAGGCGTCCCTTGAGGCGATTGAGCTGCAGACCGACCTCATACGTCGCATCGACCATCTCGTCGCGGCTCATCGCGGCGCTCTCGTAGTTCATGATGTGCTTCCACGAGGGCTGCACCAGCAGCTGACGGTGCTCCTCGAGCGTCTTGGCGCGCAGTGTGTAGCCGTACTTCGCCGGATCGTCGAAGACCATCGAGCCCGGGTCGAGGAAAGGCGCCATGGGCGAGGAGAACGCGAGCAGCCGCTTGTCGTTGCCTACCTTCTCGTAGAGTGACTCGATGTAGGCGCCCGTCTCGAGGACTGAAGCTGCGGTCTGTTTCGGGATACCGGTCATGAAGTACAGGTCGAAACGCGAGCAACCGTTCCGCAGCGCGGCAGCGATGGACTCTTCGAGCTGAGCGGTCGTGTAGTGGTGCTTACCGAACGCCGCCCTGACGTCATCGTCGTGCGACTCCGCGCTGATCTCGACCGAGTAGTCGGGCAGGTGTTCGTTCAGGAACTGATAGAACTCCTCGGCAGGTGGTTTGAAGAACTCGAAGCCGATGGGGTTGCGCAGCTTGATGCGCGAGAGTCCACGGATGAACGCGGCGACGTAGTCGCGTCCACCCTGCAGGAAGTCGTTGAGTACGAAGATCGGGCCCGGGATGTACTTCTGCACGTGCGCGATATCTCGGACAAGCAGCTCCGGGTCGCGGAAGGCGACCTTCTTGCGACCGAAGTGCGTGCGGAACGAATACGCACTGCCGCCGCACGTCGCGCAGTTGTGGGTGCAGCCCCTGCACGTCAAAGACGCGCACACGGGGTACTGTAGCCAGTCGTGGAATGGCACCGAGCTCGCCATATCTCGGTACCGGATCACCGACTTCATGGAGAACGAGTAGTCGAGCGAGATGTCGTTCATGTCATCGGGCACCCACTCGAGCGGGTTGACCACGACTGAACCTTCGCGTGTCTTGTAAGTGAGATTGGGGATGCCCCCCAGATTGCCGTTGTGCTTAAGCGCGTACATGAGCTGGGTGATGGGCTTCTCCGTCGAGTCACCCCGCACTACGTAGTCCACCCAGGGGTATTCGACCAGTTGCTCGTGGAAGTAAGTCGAGGACAGCCCTCCGAAGATCACCGGCGTCTCAGGATGATACTTCTTGACAATACGTGCGATCTCGATCGAGCCGTGCGCGTGAGGAAGCCAGTGCAGGTCGATGCCGAACGCGACGGGGTTCATGTCACGTATCGCCGCCTCGACATCGAAACCCTTGCGGTTGAGCATCAGAACGGCGAGGTTGACGATACGCACCTTCAGTCCGCAACGCTCCATGTACTCGGCCATCGTCGTGAAGCCGAGCGGGTACATCTCGAACGCCGGGGTGGACGGCACCATGTCTGACACCGGGCCGAACATGATCGATCGCTCGCGGAAGTCATAGACGCTCGGAGCATGCAGCAGAACAAGGTCCACTCGGGACATAGGGATCCAGGCCTTTCAGTCCATCAGACGGTCGTCGGTAACGCGCCACCGGCATGGCGCCGACCGGAGTCGAACGGCCGCAATTATAGCATGTAGTGTGCCGCAGAAGCGGCTGTAGCGCCCTGAAAGTGGCAAGGCGTGCTCTCCCATACAGAGACTGCATGAACGCGCCGAGGAGCCCCTGTGGGTCAGTTCGACGCTTCGGCTTACATACCTGCCTGATGGAAGGTGCGGCGAATACGAGAGAGCCGCCCTTTCGGACGGCTCTCTCCCCTGCTCGTCGTGGCATATCGCCAAGACGAAATACGGATCAGGACCTACGGGAGACCCTTGAGCAGAAGCTCCCAACCCTGAACGTTCCACGTCTCATTACCGAGCGGGTTGCCACTGTTGAAGTTGGCGAAGTAGCTAGGATCGTCGCCGTTCCAGTACGTGGCGTCACCGTGGCAGTCGATACACACGGAGTCGAGATTGTGCGTCGCCTGGCCGACGATATCGTCGGTCGCGAAGCCGGTGAAGCTGTACGCAGGATCGGAGCCGGCGAAGTGCGCCGTGATCTCGGCGTTGGTCATCCGGACTTCGTTCGCGGCGATTTCGGAGCCGTCGAAGTCGACGCCCCACAGCTCGTCCTTGAGCATGTTGTAGCCAAGGGTGCGGTGCGGATAGCTGAAGCCTCCGTCGAGGCACTGCCCACCGACACCGGAGACCGCGCTGGCCCTGAGCGATGCAGGGGCCTGGTAGGTCGACTCGGCCTCGACGAGGACGCCGTCGCCCTGGGCCGACCCACTGTTCCAGTTATTACCAGCATCGTCGTGGCACGTGTAGCAGCCCGACGCGCCGGTGTGGCAGTTGGCGCAGTGCGGACCGAAGTTGTTGCCGTCGTTCGGGTTCAGATACTGCGCGCGAGCGCACCCTCTGGACTGCGAATCGTGGCTGTAGACAACGTCATAGTAGGCATCCGCGTCGCTGCCGATCCAGACCTCGGCGGGCTGGTTCGACTGACCGGCGGCACCGTCGTGGCATGACGTGCAGAACTCGTTCTCCATCGCGACACCCTTGGGCGCCCACGGGAAGGCGAGCGGGAAACGCTCGCTGTTGTCTGTGTAGAAGAACGGGCCCCACGAAGCGGCAGGACCAAGGGGCCAGTCCCAGTCGACTGCGAGCTTCTTGACGCCGTCGGTTGCTGTAACGCCTGCGCCTGCGACGAGCGTGTCACCGTAAGGCGCTCCGGTCATCGGATTGATGTCAGCGACATCGTCCTTGCTGTCCGGGTTCTTGAGCAACAGGAACGTGCCCTTGGGGAAGAGGGGCTTGTGCCAGACCTCTACAACAGGCGGACCCTGGGGCGAGTAGGTTCCCGGAACGGTGAACGTACCGTCACCGTTGTACTGCCAGTCACCCATGTTCCAGAACTTCGTGGCGATGTTGCCGCCATCGACGTCGGTACCCCAGTAGATGTACCAGTTCTGCATGAGGTCCATGAGCGTCGGCGGGAACAAGCCCATCAGGTCCATCATCTCCGGTCCGCTGACCGGGCGGTAGCCGTCCGCATCAGGCGCAGCAGAGACTGCCATCGCCCATGCGTAGATGTCGTTGAACTCAGGGGCCTTCGGCATTCCTGCAGTCTGCCAATCGCCCATCAGAGCCATGATCGACGGCGGGTCCTGGAAGTCATCGATCAGCGCAGGCGTCGTCGTCGATTCGATGAGCGTCCCAGGCATCTTGGTGAAGTCGCCAGGCATGACGTAGTATCCGCCGCCCATATCGAACTTGACCTTGAACATCTCCTGGATACGGTACATCTGGGTCGTCATGAAGCTGGCGCCATACATGTCGGTGATATAGCCCTCACCCGCGGGCCTCGAAGGTGAGCCGAACGGCTCGAGCACCCGCGCGCTGTTGCCATGCGGGGTATGGCAGTCGAAACATGCGAAGCCGTCGGTCGTGAACGCCGGCTTGATGTCGGCCGGAGCGCGACCCTCGTAGCCAAGGGTGTGGCCCGTACCCATACCGGATCCACCATCCGTCACGGCGATACCTGTCGTGGCGGTGGTGGGGTCGGACATATCCTTGTATGCGTTGTCCATCTGGATGTTGATGGTCGAACCTCCGCCGCCTCCGTGGCAGAAGTCGCAAGCGGTCTCGCGGGAGTTCGCCCTCAACAACATGTAGCTGCCTGTGGCGTAGTGGGTCGAGTGGCAGACGGCGCACTTGTTCGTGGTTGTCTGGTAGCCGCCGTGCGGACCCGAGAAGTACCCGTTGTCACGGGTGTACTCACCCGAGGTGTTGTACCCCTCTGCAAACGCCGGGACAGCCGTAAGAGCGACCAGTGTGATCGCCGCAGCGATCAGCACGAGGATCTTCTTCACAGCATTACCCTCCTTGATTGCGTTCATTCGGTTACGTGTCATTCGTGTTCCACCTCCCCTCCGACACGGAATCCCGGTCTCTGAGAGCCGGGGACATCTCTACGGCCAGTGGCCGCGATATCCGAACGTTCGTTAACGCATATGCGGTACTTAACACCGCTTGTGATTCTCTTAACGAGTATGCTACGCCTTCGCACCTATACCACAAGGGGTATCTGACGAGCGGTCATGCCGGGCCGTTTATGCCCCTCTGGGTATCCGATGAACGGCAGATTAGGACACCTTAACGGTTCTTAGGACGCAACAAAGGTCACTCTCCCTCTCACAGTTCTCGGCTCCCTTCGTTGCCTTCGATGTCTGCTCCGTACTGCGGAGAAAGCCGGTCTGTGATCACCCGGCGAGCTCCGGAAACACAGAAGGGCCCCGGGATCGACCCGGGACCCTTCTTCCGTGCTGAGTCTGACTTGCAGACTCGCGATGCTACGAGAGGCCTACGGCAGGCCCTTGAGCAGGAGCTCCCACCCGAAGGTGTCACCATGGCCATAGGTGCCGTACGGGACAGCCTTGCCGGCCTTGTCCACGTACAGGGAATCGTCGTCGCCGTTCCAGTACGTAGCGTCACCGTGGCAGTCGATACAGACGGAGTCGAGGTTCTCGGCCGCCTGACCGACCAACGCACCGTTGTCACCCTGGACTGCAGGGATGATCGAGGTGTCGTTGCGGGTCTCGACGTAGTAGTACCAGTCAGACGTCACGTACGCCTGCTTGGCGTCAGCCGGACGCGGAGTACCGGTCGACGTTGCAACACCCGACATCATGTCGAGCGTGTTGCCGTTCGCCGTACGAGCGACACCTGCAGCGATCGCCTGGCCGTCGAAGTCAACACCCCACAGCTCGTCCTTGAGCATGTTGTAGCCAAGGGTGCGGTGCGGGAAGCTGAAGCCTCCGTCGAGGCAAGGATCGGAGATCGCTGAGCCAGCCACCGCACTCTGGCGGTAAGAGGCCTGAGGTGTCCAGTTGCTGCGGTTGCCGACCTGCGCGTCGGTCACGGCGGTGTAAGCCGAGGACACATCGACACGCGTCGCTACACCGGCCGCAGAGAACGCTGCAGGCTGGAAGCGGTCGTCGTTGGTGTGGCACGTGAAGCAATCATTCGCGCCGGTGTGGCAGTTGCGGCAGTGCGGGCCTTCGTTGTCGTCAGTTCCATCCTCATCGGTACCGAGAGGCATCTGACGTGCTCAATGGCGAGGCTGAGCATCGTGGGAGTACGCGATCGTGTACGTGCCCTCGGTGCTGTGATAGACCTCGGCCGGCTGAGTCGAAGCGCCGGCTGTGCCGTCGTGACAGTCCGTGCAGAACTCAGACAGAGAACCGAACCCACCCGTACCGTCCGGACTCGTGCCAGAGGCAGGAGCGAACAGGAACGCGTTGTCGTTGTCGTTGTCCTGGCCACCACCGTATCCGCCGTCAGCGGGACCCATTGGCTCGTCCCAGTTGATGGCGAACTTGTTCAGGCCGTCTGTCGCAAGCGCGGTCACGTCGCCGTAGACGCTGATCGGGGTAGCCGTGTCAGGCTGACCCTCCTTCGCCGTGCTGTGCGGGTCCTTCAGAAGCATGAAGCGTCCCGCAGGATAGATCGGGCGGTATATCAGTCGGCCCCCTGCGATGTCGTCAGCGGGACGAGCGGCAGGATTGGTTGACCAGGGATCGCCGAACCACTTGAAGTTGCCGAACACGGGGTCGATACCCCACTCAGCGGAGCTGTTCACGATACCATCAACCGAGTTGCCGATATACGGCGGCTGATTCATGGGGATGACGACGTTGTCGGTGCCCACCGCGCGACCCGGGTTGGCCATGACGCCGATGATCCGGGCGGAGTTGCCATGCGGGCTGTGACAGTCGAAGCATGCGAAGCCGCCGGTCTCGTACGCGGGCTTGATGTCAGCCGGCGCAAGACCGTCGTAACCGAGCGTGTGGCCCGTTCCGAGTCCAGAGCCGCCATCGAATTCTGCGATACCCGTGGTCTGGGTGGTCGGATCGGACATGTCCTTGTACTCGTTGTCCATCTGGATGTTGATGGTCGAACCGCCGCCGCCGCCGTGGCAGTAGTCACATGCGGCCTCGCGGGAGTTCGCCCTCAACAACATGAAGCTGCCCGTCGCATAGTGGGTCGAGTGGCAGACTGCACACTTGTTCGTGGTCGTCTGGTAGCCGCCGTGAGGACCCGAGAAGTACCCGTTCGCCCTTGTGTATTCACCGGACTCGTTGTAACCCTCAGCGATAGCGGGAGCTGCGGTGATTGCGATCAGCGCGGTCGCCAAGACGACCAGCACGAGGATCTTCTTCACTACGTGTCCCTCCTTGTTGTTTGTTCGAATACTGGTGGTCATTCGTTGCACACCTCCCTCCCTGACCTGGATAGCGCCTTACGGCGCCGGTCAGTCGAAAGAAATCAACCCCTTGTGAATGAACGCACTTCCGACTTACTGCCATGTTAGTGCATTCACTAACAGACGTCAATTCTTCGTTCAGTTTCACTAACTATACATAATCTCCATGCGTTGTATCACTCTGTCTTATGCACTGCGACGCCCCCCCTCCCGCAAAGAAGAGGACGCCCGGGTTCGATCCCGGGCGTCCTTGTGGCGTACCGCTGTCGCGTGCGGGCCTACTCCTGAGCAGGCGCCTCCGCAGCTTCCTCAGCAATGGCGTACTCCTCCAGCAGCTCCTCGTAAGAAACCGGCTTGCCCTTAAGTTCCTCGACCCGCGTGCACTGAGCAGGGTCGGCGCATACGATCAGATGACGCCTGAGCAGCAAGCGCTCTATCCTGCTGCGCTCCGCCGCACGGGCGAGCATCTCCTCGGCAGACGTGGTCTCGGGCGCGGCGGCATCCGGCTCGACGTCCCCAGAGGTCTCCTCGGCGATCTGGACGGGTACCAGGAAGTCGCCCATCCGCACGTCGACTTCCATAGTGTCTGCGAATCGATCGACCACCTCGGGAAGCGCATGGAGCTTGCGATACACGCCGATCACGAGGCGTGCCTTGCCTTCGTCGAGGGCACGTTCGAGCGTCTCTTCGGTGACGAAGATGCGCTTGCGCCCGAACAGCAGGAGCAGCGGGAGCAGAAGCAGCGGGAGCAGCCACTTGAGCCACGGATAGAGCGTGAGCGGGTTACGGTCACCCGGAGCGATCAGGCGGATGATCTGAACGCGGTCGTTGAACGTGTCGGTCACGGCGTAGGTGTCGCCGTAGAGGCGCACGATGCCCGTCGGCAGGTTGAACATACCGGCCGAGTTGCCTTCACGTTCGCCGCCGAAGTCGGTGAGTACCTCGCGGGTCTCGGGATCGAGCATCTCGAGTGTGTGGCGGAATCCGTCCATCACGACGATGCGTCCTCGCCCGTCGACCGCCACACCCGTCGGCAGGCCGAACCGCGTGTTGGGGTCGTCCTGGAAGCGCGGAGGGGTTCCCTCTACCCATTCGACTGTGGCAGTGAGTTCACCGGACAGCTTGACGCGCTGCAATCGCGTGTTGTTGGTGTCAGCGATGATCAGCTCATCATCGGCAAGCGCCACCGCTCCTCTCGGGAAGTCGAACTGGCCTTCGGAGAACCCGCGCGACCCCACTTCCTGCACGAGCTCGCCCTGGGCGGTCAGATGCACTATCGGCCCGAAGGTCAGGACGTAGACATCCCCGTCCGGACCGACGACGACGTTGAGTGGATTGAGCAGCGTGACCTCCCACAGGTACTCACCCTGGGTGCTGAAGCAGATCAGTCTGAAGCGGGAGCGGTCCACCACGTAGACGTGTCCGGCCAGCGAATCGACTGCGGTGCCGAGCGGGACCATCATGTTGCCCACGGCAAGCCCACGCTCTCCGAAATGGCTGACGTAGTTGCCGTTACGGTCGAACTGGACGACTACGGCAGAGTCACGCAGGGTCACGAAGAAGTTGCCGTTACGGTCCGCACCGATACCGACCGGCTTGACCAGGTTACGGTTGGTGTCGAACACGTAGATGCTCTTGACGTGTATCAGGCCCTCCTCGCGCCCGGGCACGTTCTCTCCCGAGCGGTCCTGACCGCCGGTCAGCCAGAAGAAGAACGCGGCTAGAGCCAGCAGCAGAAGCAAGACGATGGCCGCGACGATCCACAGGCGCTTGCTGTTGTTCATGGTCGAAGACTCCTTGGTCGGCTCGATAGGGTCGGATGCGGATCGTATGCTACGGCGCGCTGTGCGGATCGACCGTGTCGGTCTCCTCGTACGTCTCGCCGAGCGCCTCGAGCCCCTTTATCGCCCGTTCATCACCGGGTAGCATCCGTAACGCGCGCCGGTACTGCTCGATGGCTTCCTCGTCGCGCCCTTCCTCGGCAAGCCACTCGGCGTAGATGATGCGCATGTCGGCGGCGACGTACCCGATCTCAAGAGCCCTGCCGAGGAGGTCGATCGCCTCTTCGCGCTCGCCTGTCGCCCACAGTATCTGCGACTTGATGAATTTCGGCTCTGCGGACTTATGCTCTTCGCGAAGCTCGATGTCCTTGTCTATCCATTCGAGTGCTTCGTCGTAACGCTCCTCCTGGAGCAGCAACTGCGAATAGCGCATCGGGATGCCGGCACTCGAAGTGGCGACCTCGGCGGCCCGGGCCGCGTGATCGAACGCGTCGGCCTTCTTGCCCATCAGGTACTCGACCTCGGCAAGCGTCATGAGGATGGCGGGATTGTCCGGGTTGTCCCTGAGACCTTGTACCAGCTGCTGGTAGTCGCGCTCAAGGTCGGTACGCGGCTGAGTGTCGAACAACGGGCTGCCGAACAGCATGACGAGTACGACGCCGAGGAGTACGACGATCAGCCCGAGCAATACGTAGACCGCCTTGCTTGTGGTGGTCTTGACCCTTTTGACCTTAGGCGCTTTCACCTTGGGCACTTCAGGACTCACCGCGACACCTCACTTCTGTACGGCGCCGCTCATCGGCGCCACCGATACCCACTGGGGTAACTTCGTTAATTGATTAACAATCCTTACCGTTCGCTATCCTAGCAACTGCCACGCCGTAGCTCAAGCTCCATTCCGCGGTATCCGCGATGGTGCCGCTCAGAACGGTGGTCTGTCGTGGCACTTCCCGCAGAACGCGCCGCGGTGACAGTTGCAGCCTCCGGGTCCTGTCGAACTTGCGGCCGGTCCATGGACAGGGAACCACACACTGTACGAACCGTGTACATTCGTCTCGGTGTGGCAAGCACAGATAAGCCTCGACGAAGCGCCCGAGTGACACCGCGCGCACAGACCGGGGTCATCCGAGGACATCGCCGCGTGCCGCCGCATGAACACCGGCGGGTGCGGCAACTCGAGTCCGTGGCAATCCACGCAGACCCTCTCGGTGGTCGAGGTATGACACCCCTTGCAGCCGACTTGCACAGGAGTGACGCCGCCACTCACGGTCGTCGCCCTATCGAGCGGACGCCCGTCATGACAGATGTCACAGTCGGAGCGAGCCGTGACCCCGTCGTGGCATGTCAGGCATATCGACATGATATGCCGCGTCATGCGCTGGTCTCCAAGACCCGCGTCCTGGCTCTCGGCGTGCCCCACTCGCGAATGACACGACGTGCACTGCATGCGAGCCTCGATCACATCCGAGTGCCGCATCCTCACCGCACCCTCGACGATCCCGGAGCGGACCGAGACGTGACACTGCAGACAACCTGCGTCGTTGACGCCTGAGCGGACCGCACCGTCCGAGGAAGCTCTGCCTATGTTGCGCACGCCCGCGAACGAGGCAGCGAGTGCGCCACTGACCCCCGGGGCCGCATGACACCCGTAACACGACGTCTCCGAGTGGCTACCCGACTCCCAGCGCGCCACCGCTTCGCTGACCGCATGGCACGTACCGCACGCCGCGCCCGTGGCCGGCACCAGCGGTGCGATAGCGAGCAGGAAGACGGCGGCTACCAGGACCACGAACGGAGGCGCCAGGCGAACGAAGCGGTTCCTGCGCTTGACCGAAAGTCCCATCCGCCTGCGCGTGCGCCACGTATCGATCGCATCGTAGAGCGCATAGAGGATGAAGACGACCATGAGCACCAACAGCACAGCCGCCAGGGCCAGCATCATCGACTCACGCTGATAGGCGCGCGGATCAGCCAGTATCCGCGGTATCTGAGCAGCCAGGCTCTCGAACCCGGCACGCATCCGCATCAGGAACTCGGCGATCCGCTCATCGAGCATCGGTATCACCGCCGACGTCACCCTGGCCGACAGGACTCTGCCCGACCGTATGGTATTCCTGGTGTCCCGAAGCAGCATGGCACGCATCGCAGTTCTGGACCGAATGGCACTTGGTGCAGACCCGCTCCTTGTCCTTCGCCTCAGGTCCGTGCACGCGCAGGAAGCCCTCTTGGTGCGGCATATCCACCCCGTGGCAGCTGGCACACCATTCTGAATCGTGGCACGTGTAGCACTTCTCCCGGTCAGCGGATCTGAGTTCACGTCCGTGCACCCGGGACCACGTCGGCGGGTGAGGCAGTGGCATGCCATGACACTTCGCGCACATAGGCGGCGTGTGACACGCCGGACATCCGGTGAGCTCGCCCATGCCGTGTGCGCTTTCCCATCCCGGCCCGTGACTTGCCCTCCACGCGGTGGGCCTGTCGCGTCTGCCCTTCTGGGTCTCAGGGGGGTGACAGGTCTCGCAGGTTCCCGGGGTCTGGATGCTCGCCCTGTGGCATGACATGCAGTCGTCCATCTGAGAACCGACGTAACGTCTGGTGTCGACCTCATGCGCGCTCCCGCTATGGCAGGTCGCGCATGATTCCTCGGCGAAGTCGGCATGCCGGACCCTCACCGACCTGACGATCACCTGCTCGAGGACTTCTGCATGGCATCCGCGACAGCGCGCATCCGAACCCATGGCGACCGGCGGTTCGAGAACGAACGGCTCAAACGCTACCCATCTGGCAGCCCTGACTCCGTCAGTCAACAGTCCCGTGAACGAACGGTTCGCATGGCAGTCGGCACACTCAAGACCGGCGTGACCGGAGTCCGCGTGCGCCTCGACGTACGGGCGCATAGTGTGGCATAACCTGCAGTCCACGACACGAACGGCAGCGCCCGCAGAGAGCAGCAGCACGCCAAGGACTACGAGGGACATCGCGACAACAGCGAAGGCTCGCTGAGGCACGCGCGTGCGCTTCACCTGTGGCTTTGAGACCTGGGGCGGGGAGTTAGTGATTTGCATATCTATCTCTGGGAGCGTACTCTGCTACCATGACACAGTCAAATGCCGGAACGTCGCACTTCCTGCCACAAACGACACTTCGTCACTGAACAATACCGTATGGAGGACCGATGACGCGACACCTCTCACGACCTCGTACCGTTGCGGCGATCGCCGCTCTTTGTGCCCTCGGCCTCCTTCTTTCCCTTGCCTCTGGGTGCTCGTTCTTCGAGCAAGAACAGCCCAAGACGGTCACTGACCCCAGTGGCCTGTTCCACTTCAAGGTACCGGGCTCATGGCAAAGCAACGTCACCGCCGACCTCATCGCTGTCTATGCAGCGAAGGAGTTGCCGGAAAGCGGCTCTCTCGAATCACTTTCCATCCTTGTGTATTCCGGCACGCCTGAAGACACGTCGACACCGGTCGAAGACCGCGTCACCGACATCATCGCCCTGAGGGCCGAGAACCGCGAGTGGGAGTCGTACGAAACCAGCGACCCCGAAGAAGTCACCATAGGCGGACGACCCGGAACTCGTATCGGGGTCGAAGGGGTGGACTCCGAAGGAGCCGAGTTCTCAGGCGCCTATCACCTGGTGCGGACCTCGGGCAAGGAAGTACTCGTTATCGCGCTGTCCCCCGGGTCCGGCTGGGAATCGGATGAGCAGCTCGCCGCAGACGTATTCGAGCAGTGGTTCTGGCTCAAGCCCGAATAGCGAGCTAGACCCCGGACTCCACCACGGACCCCTGGACCACCTGACACCGGCAGGCCAACGACTTGATGTCGCACGGCATGCGCACCTGGTTGATGTACATACCTTCCGGTTTGTCCAGACGGATGGCCGGCGTCAACAGCAATACGCCACGAATGCCCCCCTCGTAGAGCATGTCGATGATCACCTGCACCCAACCCGGCGAACAGGCCACGAGCGCAACCGTGGCACCCAGCGAAGGATCGATCTTCGGCAACTCGGTGATGTGCTTGATCTCGATATCGTCGACGACTTTGCCGACGTCTTCTGGAAGCTCCGAGTAGTACGCGGCCGGGCGCACGCCATAAGCGTGCGCGGGAAAGACCACCTGCAAGGCGGAAAGCATCTGCGCTGTGCCCACTTTGACGATCGGGTAATCGTCGTGCAGACCCAGGAAGATCGTGAGCGCGTCGAACAACACTCCTGCTTCGTAACCCGCGCCCGGGCGGCCGACGCCGCCGATATAGGACAGGTCACGCCTGACTGTCTCCTCCTTGATGCCCAGGTCCTCGGCTATCTGACGAGACGTGATGCGTCCGGTCACGCCGGTGCGCACCATCTCCCCCACGAAGCAATGATAGAGGGCAAGCCTATAGATAGACGCCTCAGGCACTTTCGCGAAATCGGTCACCTTCGCGCTCCTTCGCTCGATCGCGAAACCCGTCGTATAAGCGATGTACCCGCTATCCCCTTGCAGAACACTCCACGACAGAGGCTGGGAATCGGGCATTCTATGAACCCAAGTATACTTCGTTCACGGAGTGACAAACAGCAGCGATGACATTAATTCCCGTTCAGGGATGGGTGGCTCAACCGCAGTGACAGACGGCTTCACTCACGCGGCGGCGGAGGGGTGGCTGTACCTTCGACGCCCGTCGCATCGACCGCGACCCATCGGTCGTCAAGCAGTGTCATCCGAAACACCGTCGCCACAGGCCAGTCCGGCCAGTCCTCCAGATCGCGCCACACGACGACCACATCTGCGCTGGCGGACTCCTCCTGCGAGACATAGGGCGCATCCCATTCGGGTATGAGCGGACCCTGGGTCTCCTCGACAGCGGACTCCGCGAGCGCCTGGGCGACTTCGACGGAGGCGAAGTACTCAGCATAGGCCGAGGCGTCCGTCGATCGCTCAGCACGAAGCTCGAGCAGCTCCTGGATCGATGCGGCAGGCGGATCCAGCTGACGGGCGGCGGGTTCGGAGCACCCTGCCGCCAGTACGGCCAGGAAGGCTGCGGTCAACAGCAGTCCGAGCGCCGATAGTGGCTTCACTGATCGTCCTCCTTGCGGATGTTGTAGACCTTCACTCGGCCTGCAGCGCTATCGGTCACGTAGAGTCTGTTGCTTCGCTCATCGTAAAGAACCTTCTCGGGAGAATTCAGGGCTCCTCCACGAGTGTAGCCCTCGGTGCCTGCATCTCCCACCACGTCGACCACACGATCGCCCTCGGGGCTGAACACCCGAACGACTCGGCCGAACGTCTCGACCACGAAGATCCGCCCAGCGCTGTCGGCGGCGATTCCTCGGGGCAAGTCGAGGCGACGCTGAAGTGAACCCTGCATCGAGCCGCTCCCCGGGTCGAGCGCGATCGCTCTGCCTGCGTTGGCGTCCGAGACCCACAATACTCCGTCGATGACCCGCATCCCGCTCACGAACGTCAACGGAGGTTCGATGCCCGCTCCGATGGCCCCGACCAATTCCCCGCCAGAATCGTAGACCTTCACTGTCGAGTCGCCCGCGTCAGCCACGAAGACCGTGCCCTCGTGCACCTCGATCGCTGTGGGCTGGATGAGCGTACCCTCCGAGCGCCCGCTTGCAGAGCTGCCCCTACCTCCGACGGCACCGTCGTCAGCCGGTGCGCCGAGTACCGCGAGTTCGTTGCCGTCCCGCGCATCCATCCTCACGACGCGCTGTCCGGAGGTATCCACGACCAGCAACGACCCGTCGTCATCGATGCGCAGGTCCACCGGATATGCGACCGGAGCCCCTTCGGCGGGCGGGACGACGAGTGTCGCCAGCTCAGACCCGTCATAGCGGAACACAGCGATCGTGCCAGAGTCAGCGAGTGCCACATACAGCCGATCGCCATCCCCGTCGATACCGAGAGGACGTTCGAGCAGCCGGCGCCCGTCATCCGGGAACTGCCCCGCGAACGAGACCGTTGCCACGGAGTCCGGCTGAAAGCGTCTATAGTCCACACCTGCCGGGCCGCTGCGGCGCTGTGAGAGGTACCATAACGCGAACGCAAGCGCCGCGCACACGAGTATCACGCCGATAGCGGTCCACAGCGTACGGGGCCGTACGCCGCGGGGAGTGTCCGTCACACCCATCCGGCTCGCCCGCTCACCGGCCTAGTGAAGTGGACACGTGACACTCGGCGCAGAACGTGGGTGCGTGGCAATCGAAGCACGCCTGGGCACCGGTCTCCTTGACCGCATTGAAGTGCTGAGGAATCCACGGCAGTGTGGGATCGCCGTCCGGGTGATGGCACGCGTTGCAGAACTGCGTGCCTGTCGCATCGCCCTTCGCGTGGCACGTCGCACACACCGCCGGCTCGTTGCGTCCCAAGTCTCCGTGCCCTTCCTGGAAGTCCGCCGGGTGCGGCATAGGCAGCCCGTGACAGTCGGAGCAGAACTTCTCGGCGTGACATGTCGAGCAGTAGTTGATCTCAGCCACGCTCGGGATGGACTCCGCCCACGGGTTGTCAGAGGCCCCGCCCGCAGCATGCGCCTGCTGTATGCCAAGGAGATACGCGGACCCTCCGGCCGCCCACCGTGCGCTCCGTGCCGCTGACGCGTGCTCCTCGGCCGCAGCTGCGGCGGCAGCGGCACGCTCAACCTCTGCGAGTGCCATCTCCGCATGTCCTGCGGGATAGAAGCCTTCCTCGAAGTGATTCGCGGGCTTGAGTTCGAAATCCGCCGGGTGACATGCTTCGCAAGCTCCGGGCGCCTTGGGGTCGTCATCGTGGCTGTGACAACGGAAACACGCGGTCATCAGCATCCAGTCATCGTGCTTGTAGCTCGGCTCTCCGGTCTTGGGGTCCGTGAGCGTCAACTCGAAGTCCTCGATATGTGCTACTCGGTTGTGACACATCGTGCACGTCACGTCGTTCTCAGAGTGGATATCGTGGTCGATGATGATGCCGATACTAGGCGTCGGCAGTCTGTTGGCCGAATGACACTGGGTACACTGCTTCTCGGGCACTGTCAGCGCATAGTGCGATGTCGCGTTCAGTGGGATGTGATAGTTGCCCGTGGCGGTCAGATAGAGCTCACCCAGCTTCTTGGCCTTGCCGAAAGCGAAGGTGATCGGATCGGCGTTGACCGGCGAATGACATGCCATGCACGAAACGTTCGAATGCGAAGACCGGGCGTGCGATGTGATCGTGTCGGCCTGCACGTTGTGACACACCTCGGCGCAGAACCACTTCGTGGACGTGACCCCGAATGCCACCACGACGAACACGACCAACCCCAGCACTGCGGTGCCGGTCCAAAGGACGAAGCGAGGCCTTCTGGCAGGGTCCTTGAATCCATCGAACGATATGCGCGGCATGACTCGGTATCTTCCTCTCGGGATATCTCGGCGTACAGACCCTCACCGCAGGGGCAAGGGTCCTCGGGTCAGAAGTCTACACCTACCCGCTTCCCAGGTGTGACCGCGTGGCAGATCAAGCAGTTCGCGTCGAACGGCGAGTTCGTATATCTCAACATGAACGTGTACCGCGTCCCGTGCGGATCGTGACAAGAAGACGTACACGTCAACGGCTTGCCAGCGTTCACGTCCCAGCTGATCGGTCGTACCGGATGGTTGTTGCGGTACACGACGGAAGATGCTTCGTCGTAGTACGCGGGGTTGTGGCATCTCAGACACAGGTCCGGGTTGGCTCCGCGCAGTATCGGACGGTACGCCGACCCATGCGGCGTGTGACATGCCAGGCACAAAGTCCGGTTGTGGGCCGACGCTTCGTAGCGCACCTTGATCGCCTGCGTATGGCACTCGTAGCACAGCCCGTTGTCCCGTGCGATGAGCAGTGCCGAGTAATCGGCTGCATGCGGGTTATGACAGTCAGCGCAGTTGAGCTGCAGTGTACCGACAGGGTGAATGCTCGCTCGCCTGAACTCCGTGGCGATAGAGGGATGGCAGTCGTAACACAGCGGCGGCTGGTCCTTGATGAGCAGCGGGCGGAAGTCCGAGCCGTGAGGCTCGTGGCATCCCGTGCAGTTGTCGTACTCGAAGGGCTGATGCTGGACGGCCTTGTTACTGAGCGGCGCTACCGTCGGATGGCACATGAAGCACAGGTCCCGCTGGCGGCTGACCAGGATGCCTTTCCACTCGGACGCGTGCGGGTCGTGGCAGTTGGTGCAGTACCGGTTACCCGCGGGGGGGTGAACCTGCTCGCGCGCCAGCTCCGGGCCGATCGGATGGCACGTGACGCACAGCTCGCGCTCGTCCTGAAGCAGCAGCGCGCGGTGGTCTGAGGCATGCGGCTTGTGGCACGTGATGCAGTAACCGCGCTCGAACGGGCTGTGCGGGTAAGGCAGCGCGGTCTGAGCGCCCATGCTTCCATGGCATATCCAGCAAAGCTCGTCGATCGGCGCGATCAGCTGCGACTCAGCACCTGCGACCCTGCGCACGGTCACGCTCTTGAGTCGCCCGCCCTCTTCGGTCCGCTCCACTCCGGTCACACTGTCGTAGGCCGCGAGGATCCACTTGAGCGGAAGCCACTCGACCAGCGTGCGCAGCCGCTGGACGCTTCGAGAGCCGCCCGAGAACACGGAGCGCTCGATCTCCTGCCCGTGCTCGGTGTGGCAGACGAGGCACTCTTTCAGCATGAACGGGTTGTGCACCGAAGCGCGGGTCAGATCGGGGATGACTTCTGTGTGACACTGCAGACATTCGAGGTTACGCGTGATGAAGCGGGCCTGGTCCGGGCCGCGATTCACCAGGGTGTCCACAGCGGAAGTGACGCCACACAGAAGGAGAAGAATCAGCAGCAGGGCAACAAGCCACCGCCGCGATCCATGCCCGTCCTGTTCGGCCTCCGGAGTATTCTGGATGGCTTCGATGTCGTCTACGACGACCTCCGGGTCGTTCAACAATCCTCCCGGTGCTGCCAGGCTCAGCAGCTTCGTTTCGCATGCTTCATAGACGCACACGGGAGCGTCATAGACAGTCTACCATGCCGAGCTGCCCGTTTGAACGAGACTTAAGCACGAAAACCAGCGCTTTTCGCGACTCAAACCGCCCCGTCAGTACCCTATCAGGTAGGCTCCGTGAATCGAGCTGTACACCAGCGGCACCCCGATGAGAGCGAACAGGACCACCGGCAGCGCGAACAGGGCGAACCAGGCCGAGCGGCGCCCCCTCCATCCGAGCGTAAGCCGCGCGTGAAGGTAGAGCGCGTAGACCACCCACGAGACCAGTGACCAGGTCTCGATCGGGTCCCATCCCCAGTACCGGCCCCACGCCTGGTCCGCCCAGATGGCCCCGGTCACGATCATTATGCCGAGGAAGACGAAGCCGACGCCCACGAATCGCGACTGCAGGTCATCGAGTGTCACCTGGGAAGGCAGCTTGGCCAGAACCTCCGACAACATGCCACTCGCCCGGTCCCTGAACAGGTAGACTGCCGCAAGTGCGAACGCCACGATGAATGCCCCGTATGAGAGTTTCGCGAAGACAACGTGCAGGTTGAGCCACCAGCTGGCAAGGGTGCCGGTGATCTCCAGTTCCGCTTTCGGAGTGAACATGGCCGCGCCCAGGGTGATGAACGCAACGGGCATGAGCACGACTCCCGCGGCGGCCAGATTCTTGCGACGCCACACCAGCAGCGCGAACCCTGCCACCGCCATGAAGGCATACGACGAGACGACCTCATAGAAGCCGAGGTAAGGACCGTGGCCCACTCGGACCCATCGAATGCCGATGCCTACGGCGTGAGGCATCAGACCCGCAAGGGCGAGCCACGTGGCGAGCATGACCAGACGAGGTCTGCTGAAAGCCAGACCGACAACGAACAGCACCGCTGAGGCTGCATACATCGTCACAGCCGCCCACATCGAGATGATCTCCCAGTTCACTGCTCCTCCTGTCCGGCGAGGACTTCCAGCACCCGCTCGCGGAACGACCGCTCTCCCCTGCTGTGCCTGATCGAGACCGCAACGACCGGCTCCCCGTCGACCTCGTCACGCACGAGCCAAACGGTCCGATACGGAACGAGCACTGAGACGGCCGCCGCGATACAGGCGATGGTGAGCAGCAGATAGACGACCGGGACCGAAGGATCCTCCACCACCGAGAGCCTCGCGTACGAACCCAGGTACTCCACCCTCAGCGACGCCCCATCCATCAGCTCGACGGTGTCACCCACTCCCAGGCTGGAGGAGCGAAGCGTCTGCTCGCCGGGCCGGTCGATCTCCACCACGGCACGCCCGGTACTCTCGGGATCGGGCTCGACAGAGATCTCGGCCAGCTCCCGGCCGGCCTCATCGTACAGCCCCTGGACGCCCTTGCCCCATCCGGTCGGTGACGATGCATCCCGGTCTATCAGATACTGGCTCTCCTCGGCCGTCTCGGAGGTCACCAGCGATACGACGGCGCCCAGCCCGTGTTCGGACATGTGGATCGTCATCGCGCCGTACCTGAGCGGCTTGTTCGGGTACACCCGGCCGCGCGCCACGACACTCTCTCCGTCGCGCAGATACACCTCGGGAGCCGCCCCCCGGTCGACCCCGCCATCGATGTACTCCAGCGGCATTTCCGGCTCGACACCGATGACCAGACCACTCAGCTCACCGTGGAACAAGCCTCTCTCGAGGACACCGTATTCCTCGGCGACGTCAGCTTTCTCGTATCCGGTCACGATACCGATCTGTCCCTCCGCACGGACCAGCTGACCTGCCGGTATAGCAAGCATCAGACCTACGAGCGCCCAATGGAACACAGGACTGCCGAGGAGACCGAGTGCCCCTGAGGACGCTTCCGTGACAAGAGGGCCCGTGCGGACACTGAGCCCGAGCGACCTGAGAGCCGAAGCGGCTTCACGATAGGCGGTGTCTCCCCCGTCTTCGCCGGTCAGGGGGATCCTCGCGACAGGCGCAGAGCGGATCGACCCGACACGCCCCGAGTCGATCGTGCCGAGTCGGCGCAGCATCCCCGTTGCGCGGGTCGTGCGCTGCCATGCGCATGCCGCGGTCGAGGCCGCGAGAAGAACAACCAAGGCAAGGAAGAAGATGTTGACGTAAGCATCGTGAAGTCCCAGTGAGCCAGTGACAGCAGCCAAAGCCGGGTAGCGCTCTGCCCATTGCGAAAGCTCTTCTCCGCGATAGGAACGCTGCGGGACGATCGTGGAGACGGCCATGTACACGATGAGGATGGCGAGCAGCCAAACGGCCAACCTCGGCGACCTCAGTGTCTGGCCAAGAGTGCGTCTCGCCGATGCGCGGCTGACGGCCACAGACTACTCCACCGGAGCTTCAGGTGTCGCCTTGACCCGATCGACGAGCCAGTTCGGTGTGCCCTCGGGTCTGATCACCGTGTACTCGACCGAATACGTCGCCGTCATCTCGTCGCTGATGTACTCGGCGTCGGGGCCGAAGTACCGGTATGTCCACAGCTCATGCGTCCTCACCGTGCTGGTGGTCTCGCTTCCCTCGACACCGAGCACCTCCAGCTCGATCAGGCTCTGGTCGATGCCACGCCCCTCCTGCCGGTTCATCTCGAGGTAAGCGTCAACCCGCACCCACTCCCAGTCGGTCATCGCTGATGTTGCGACCTGGGAGTCGGTCACTCGATAGGCGTACGACATCCAGTCGAGATAGGACTGCACGGCGTTCTCGGGCGTGGAGTAGTCAGTGAACAGCATCCGGGTCAGGTCGATCTCGCCCTGGTCCTGGCCTTCGGCTTCCGGATCGGGCGATGCTTGAGTGCACCCCGCGATGAGCGCCAGCACAAGCAAGCAGACGAAAGTCCCAAGTAGCCCGACCTTCATTCGCGGATGGGTCCTGTCGCCCAGAAACGTCACCGGCCGCAACCTCAGTTGTCGTGGCAGTTCGTGCACAGGCTGTCTGTGGTCTCCACCAGGAATCGGGAGGTGCCAGACTCGTGCGGGAACACCTGGAAGCGCGGATTGTCGGAAGTAACGGAGCCATCAGCCGCCGTGATGGTGAATTCCTCGTCGAACCCATTGAGGGTGGAGATGCGCTGTGGTTGAGCAGGGTCGTTGCCCACTGAACGTGCATCTTCGTGACACTGCTGGCAGATCGGGTAGCGGCGACCAGGTGGATCGGGTGTCGAGGTCGGCATCACGTACCCGTAGTTGGATGCCCCGAGAGTACCGGTCTGGACGTCGCTCGTGTTGGGTCCGGTGACCCTCAAGATGCTGTCATAGTGGACCCCGGCGGTCTGGGTCTCCACGGGGTGGTTGTACACACCCGCAGAG
The DNA here is from genome assembly GCA_002478275.1 of Actinobacteria bacterium UBA7524. Lineage (GTDB taxonomy): Bacteria > Actinomycetota > Coriobacteriia > Anaerosomatales > UBA912 > UBA7524. The sequence continues at coordinate 4,791 of DLMY01000053.1, read as the reverse complement.
CCGTACAGACGCCCCGTGTGACACGCCCCGCACCAATCCGAACCGTAAACGGGTGTGTCCGTCGTCCCACTCGTGGGCCGCTGTTTGAGCAGACGGTTGGTCTTGACCGCCATACTCGGCGGATCGGCCGGGAACGACGCGGCCTCGGACTCGCGGATGCGGTCGCCGGTGAAAGGTTCCACCGTGTTGTTGTCGTGCGGGCTGTGGCAGTCGCTGCATGTGAGCAACCCATCGGCGGAGAACGTACGTGTCTCCTCGGTCCCGGCCTGCGAACCGCCAGGCACGAGGTCGGTCTCCTCAATGCGGTGGGCGGCCGTCACAGTGACTCCCTGGGACTCGAGTACGCCGTAGACCCCTTTGCCTCCGGTGCCGTCGTGGCAGCTGTTGCAGGTGTCACGGATCGTCGCGGCGGGCAGCAGGATGACGCTCATGAGGGGCGCCGCGTGGACGGTATGGCACGTCTGGCACTTCTGAGTCCCGGTGCTGTAACCGCCATGAGGACCTTTGCGCGGGCGTACGTCGTTTACGCCGCTCCCCGACTCTCCCTCATCCAGACCGTGACACTCGTCGCAGCTCTTGCCCGTGGGCGGGTCAAGCTCGTCGTACGCGAGAGCAGGAACGGCGCTCGCGGCGCCGAGCAGGGCGAATGCGACTATGAATACAGCTATCCGACGGTTCAAGAGGTGAACCTGCCAATCGAGAGTGCAGCCTTATGAGAGAGGACGCAATCCTCCCTCCTAATCCTAGCTAACGATACCCTCACAAGCAAGGGTCCTGCCAGCCGTAACGGCAGAACAAGACCCCCGCTTACCTGGGATATCTTGCCGTCCCTGACAGCAACGACACGATTCTAGCGACGAACCAGGCGGAGTACCTGCACCCGGTCGTTCTCCTTGTCGGCGACAAGGAGCAGGTCGCCATAGGTATCGATCGAATTCGGGAAGTTGAACTCCCCCGGCGCGACGCCTCGGCGGCCATAGCGGCCCAGCACTTCGCCTTCGGTATCGACTTCGACCAGTTCGAACTCGAACGCGTCCACAACGAGCAGGGTGCCTCGCTCGGTGACCGTCACGTCCCTGGGCAAACCGAACGGGTTCTCCTCCTGCTTGTCGAGCTGTGAGACGAACGCTCCGAACGCCCACCGCACCTGACCGTCGCCGTCGAACGCCACCACTCGGTTGTTGTTGGAGTCGGCGACATAGAGCGTGCCCTCATCGGTCATGAACAGTCCGTTGGGATGGTCGAGGTCCCCACTGCCCACACCGGGCTTACCGAACTGCGTGACGAACGTGCCGTCCTCCTCGAACACCACGACCTGATAGCGGTCGGTAGCGTACACTCGGCCGCCGGCCGCATGTACGTCAGTGACCGCTATCCCCGTCCCTCCTTGACCCGAACCACCCTGCCCGACACGCTGCAAGGGATCGGGGAAGCTGCGCAAGAAGACACCTTCCGCATCGAAGGCCTGTATCTGATTGTTGTAGAAATCCGCGACATGAACCGTGCCGTCGGAGGAGACATCGACGGCCACCGGCGAGTTCATCAGACCGGGTTGCCAGGTCGGCTCCACCTGGGGCGCCGGCTTGACGACTCCATGACCTCCGAACTCGAACAGGAAAGCTCCGTCGGCCGCGAACACGCAGACACGGTGGTTGCCCGTGTCGGCGACGTAGATCCTGCCATCAGGCCCGAAAGCCGCACCGAGCGGCCGGTCGAACTCGGGGCGCTCGCCGGTCTCCGGACCCTCGATCGACAGTATGGGGAGGATACCTGCGACTTCCCTGGGTTCCACCGGTTCAGCGGTGTCTCCCATGAAGAACAGCAGGTATATCAGTAACGCGACGAGTGCCAGTCCCAGCAACACGGCGATCGTCACGAAGACGCGCCTTTGGGACACCTCGCGACCCGCGAGCCTCACGGCTCCACACCCAACCGTTCCATGGCTGTATGCGCCTCGGGCATGTCCGGGTAGTAGCGCAGAGCCAGACGGTAACGGGCCTCGGCCCAGTCGAGACGACCCAGATTCTCATAGGCCACACCCATCAGGTACTGCAGGTCGGCCGAGGACTCCTTGACCTCGACCACCGGACGCACAGCCGCTATGAGCGAGCGGTACTGCCCCCGGTCGCCATAGTACTCGCCAAGCATCTTGGCTGCCGCAACGTGTTCTGGATCACGCTCGAGCACGTCCCATAGCTGCTCGACAGCGAGCTTGTCCTTCCCCTGCTCCATCAGTACCGCCGCCCTGTTGTAGAGCGCCGCCGTGTCGTTCGGCTGGATCTCGAGCACCTTGTCGTACTGAGTCACGGCATCTCGCAGCCTGCCCGCACGCTGATACGCGGAACCGAGAGACAGCAGCACAGACGGGTCGTACGGGCTCTGTTCAGCCAACGACTCCCACTTACGGATGTCGCGCTCCTCCTGGTTCACGGGATCAGCCGGTGAGAAGATGCCGCGCACGATGTACCCGCCCGTCGCGACGACGGCGAGCAACAGCACGAGCACGAGTACGGCGAGCCATGCGGGAACCAGTTGCTCGGCTTCTTCCGCGTCGGGCGTTGTACCGGGACCGGTGGTCTCCTCGGCCGGTATGGTGTCCTTTCCGGCAGGGCTGTCCTGGGTCATCTTCCTGCTTCCGAACTCAAGTGATACGACAGTATCTGCAATTCCGCAGCAACATCGGCCTGGCGAACAACGACGCCATCCGGCACGTTCAGGCCGATCGGGGCGAAGTTCAGTATCGCTTTGACGCCCGCGCCCACGACCTTGTCTGCGGCGTCCTGCGCAGCCACGGCCGGCACGGTGAGTATGGCGATCTCTGCACCTTCGCGCCTCAGCACATCGGTGGCCTGTGCGAACGGCTCGATGACCACATCACCAGCGACAGACGTGCCGACTTTGTCAGGGTCGCTGTCCAGGACCGCGACTATGCTGAAACCCCGGTCCTGGAAGCCGCCGTAGCTACACAGTGCGCTACCCAACCGCCCGTAACCGATCACAGCGACCTTGCGTGCGGTACGGAGTCCGAGCCAGCCGGAAAGGTGGACGATCAGTTTCCCGACGTCGTAGCCGATCCCTCTGACTCCGTACTCTCCCAGGTATGAGAGGTCCTTGCGCACCTGAGCCGCGTTGGAGCCGGCCGCCTCGGCAATCTGCACGGAATTGGCGACCTCGACACGTTGCGACTGCATCTGGATGAGGACGCGCAGGTAGACAGGAAGACGTTGGACGGTCATCGCCGGAACGCCAGCGTTACCGTTCGTCTTGCCCGGCTTCGCCTCCTGGGGATCGGGTGTGTCCCGGGTCGACCGGTCGCCTGTTTCGGATACGTCCTTCGATGAACTGGCCATTGATCAGTCCTCCTGTACGCCAAGTTCCGTCCTGAGGCGTTCGACCGCCTCCGGGATGCGCGGATACTCGGGGTTTCGCTTCAGAACCCTCTCGTAGAGCTCCAGCGCGGTCTCCGGGTCGCCCAGCTGTTCCGACAGCCCTGCGTACATGACCATCCCGTCGACGTAGCGCGGATCCATCTCCACGGCATACGCGATCTCATCGCGAGCCTCCTCGAGCCGGCCCAGGGCGGTCAGCGCCCGCGCGTACTGCATGCGCAGGGCCGGGCCATGCTCCAGACCTTGACCTTCAATGCCTCTGACCGCCGTCTCGACGCCCTTCTCGTAGTACATTCGATCGCGGAAGGTATCGCCCGCCGCCACATAGAGATTGGTGAGGAAGACGTAGTTGTCGTACTCCCAGGGCACGAATTCGATCACGTCGAGGAACGCGCGCTCTGTCACACCGAACTGTGCCTGTGCGCTCGATCGTAGACGTGTCAGCTCGTCGGGGTCGCTTTCGCTGGCAAGCATCGACGCATACTGCATGAAGACCTCGAGATTGGCCATCCCGTACTCTGCCCGGTACATGTCGTTGTAGGGGTTGAGCTTGATCGCGCTCTCCGCCTCCTGTACGCGCTCCATCCCGCGCGCGACTACACGGCCGCGCAGGTAGTGATTGTCCGCCCTGATGTAGACGACGTTCATCACGAAGAGCACAGCCGCGAGCCCTGCGGCAACCACGGCAGCTGCCGCTCCCCATGACGGCGCTTTCACGTCGACGGCCCGGGCGAGGGGCGCCAGGACAGCCGCCATCAGCACCCACAGAAGGACTGTCGTTCCCGTGACCGAGAGGCCGAACACGAGATGGACGAGGTAGCCGGCGCACGCAGCCCACAAGCCGCCAAGTATGACGCGGTCGGAGATCGATCCGTCTGCACGGCGGAACACGAGCGGCGCCGAGAACCACGCCACGGCACCGAACAGCCCGTAGAGCAGCAAGAATCCCGGTATCCCCAACGCCGCGGTGATCTGCAGCGGGTAGTTGTGCACGT
>DLMY01000053.1:0-289 GCA_002478275.1 Actinobacteria bacterium UBA7524 | reverse complement strand
GGGTAGTTGTGCACGTTGTCGGCAACAGAGAGATAGCCTGCGGTCTCAACGTACTCCACCGGTTTGTACTTGGGGAAGATCAGCCTGAACGTATCGGCACCGAACCCGAGGATCGGCCTGTCGGCGATCGCGTCTGTCGCAGCACGCCAGATCTGGAACCTCGTGAGCGCGCTGCCCCTGTCGAACTCGAAGATGGACTGCAGTCGCAGCCAGACGTTCATGACGGCATGCTCGGAGCGTAGACTCACTGCGACCAGCGTCGCACCGACTGCCCCGCCCGCCCCCATGA
>DLMY01000014.1:4375-9703 GCA_002478275.1 Actinobacteria bacterium UBA7524 | reverse complement strand
ACACCACTTCCGGGGACGTTAACTAGAACGCAGCAAGAGCGGTCGGTTTTCAGGGATGAACGGCACACCCCTTCGCAGGCCTCCGAAGGGGTGTTTTGCACCGAAAACGAAGACGATAGAGACGCCGCCAAGGCCGCCGGACCCGGGCAGGCGCTCACGCACGGCGCCATGTACCGAAACCCTGTATCGAAATGAAAGTGTACCGCAACCCGAGCGTGACGTTTTCGAGACAAGAGCGTACCATGGAGATAGACCACGGCCAGACAGGAGGCCCACCGTGCCGAAGACACTCGATCTGGTGAGGCTCTACCCGGATCTCTTCGTCGGGATGGATGGAGAGACGATCGAGAGCTACCTGGAGATCTTCGCGAGCAACTGGCATGAAGGCTGGAAGCCGAACCGCGAGGACGTGGCGGACCTTATCGCCTGGGACAAGGGCGAGATCGACGATGCGGAGTACGATCGCCGCACAGAGCTCCGCGTGCAGAAGGCCAAGGCCGCACGATGAGCGATGAGTGGGAGCGCTGGAACGCCTACCTGTGGGAGCCTGGCGGCGAAGTGCTCCGGAACAAGTGGGGCGAGCGGGATCTGCTCGCCCTGCACATCCGGGAGCATAGAGAGACGGATCGCCGCGAGGCGGATATCAAGCACGGTAGAGTGGAGATCCCGCGCACCTACGACGGCGCCCACCTGCGCGCGATCCACGCGCATCTGTTCATCAACGTGTATGAGTGGGCTGGCGAGTATCGCACGGTGGGGATGGAGAAGGGCAATAGCGCCTTCGCGCCCCCGGATCACATCGGCCGGTACGTCGGCTACGCCCGCCGCGTGATCGAGGCGACCGACTGGCGGACTCTCGATCGTGACGCGTTCGCGGCCGCGGCCGCCCGCGCGTTCGTCTACCTGAATCACGCGCACCCGTTCCGGGAGGGCAACGGGCGGACGTCCAAGGTCTTCATGGCGCACGTGGCGGAGCGCTCGGCGTTCCGCCTCCGCTTCCATACGATCGATCCGCAGACGTGGAACACGGCCTCCCGGTTGTCCGCACCGGCAGACCCGTACGGCGAGCCGGACCCGCGCCCGCTCGTGCCGGTCTTCCGGGCGGCGACCATCGAGCGGGACGCGCCGGCACTCGCACTTGACGCGAACGCCCTCCGGTCCTGGTTCGCCCGGCTGAGGGAGCGCTGAGAAGGTGGGCGCTCTTATCGGCTACGCCCGCGTCTCGACGCGGGACCAGGATCCAGGGATGCAGGAGACCGCGCTACGGAACGCCGGAGCGGTCCGGGTCTTCACCGATCACGGGGAGTCCAGCCGGCGCGCCGACCGCCCGCAGTGGAAGGCCTGCCTGGACTACCTGCGAGACGGGGACACGCTCCTCGTCTACCGGCTCGACCGGCTGGCGGGATCCCAACAGCAGATGCTCCAGATCTTCGACGAGCTCGAGCGCCGGTCTATCGACCTGCGCTCGCTCACCGAGCCCGCGATCGACACGACGTCGCCGATGGGCCGCGCGTTCTACAGCATCATCGCGGTCTTCGCTCAGCTGCGCGTCGATACGATCCGCCAGAACACACGCGACGGTCTGGCCCGCGCTCGCGCCGAAGGACGCGTCGGCGGCCGGCCGACCGTCATGACACCGGAACGTGTGGCGCTGGCGAAGCGCTTGCGCGGCGAGGGCATGCCCTACCGCCAGATTGCAGGCGCCCTCGGCGTCAGTCACTCCGCCGTGGCCCGCGCCCTGCGGCCGCAGCGGGCCGACGCTACGCCTGAGGAGCTGCCGGGTTCTCAGGAACGCCGGTCGCCGTAGGGGCGCCGGGGCTCGCCCGCGCGCTCCGGATTCGCGCCTCGCGCAGTGCCGAGCTCCGGTCTAACCCGAAGTCCGGGGTGACGCAGGTTGTGGGGCTCGTCAATCACGATCTCGGAGTCTGTGAGGACTCTTCGGACGTGGAGAACATGAGGTGAGTCCAGAGCCCTACCCTTGAGCCACGACGCTCACAATGGTTTCGAGTCGCCCTGAGCGGAGACTCAGGTGCCGACCGGCACCGAAGCTGGTACTGTCCCTGTGCGACACTAGTATGACCGCTTTGTGGTCGAGCCAGGCCGCTAATTCGTCCCACATGCCCTGTTCGGTCTCTGAGTCCAGCCATGCGGTTGCCTCGTCCAGAACGACCAGGTCACCGTCTCGGAGCAACGCTCTCGCGATAGCGATTCGTTGCTTCTCGCCACCGGATAGCATGGCGCCTCGCTCTCCCACTTCGGAGTCCAGCCCTCGGGGGAGTCGGTCTACGAGCGGCCCAAGACCCACCTTGGCAATCGCAGACAGCATCGCTGCCTCCCCGGCCTCCGGCGCCGCGATGGCCAGATTTGATCGGAGAGAATCGTTGAATAGGAAGGGATCCTGCTGCACCAGTGAAATCCGACTTCGGAGCCATGCCGAGTCCGCTTCGCTGACGGGTACACCCATGAATCTGATTTCGCCTTTCGCGGGGCGCACAAACCCAAGTACCAAGTCGATCAACGTGCTCTTGCCGGCACCGCTTGGCCCGGTAAGCAGGAGGCGTTCGCCTCGGCTCAGGCTGAAGCTGACCTCGTCCAATACGCGGATGTCGCCGTAGGAGAAGCTGGCCGACTCAAACTGCAATATGGGTGCATCGGCGGTAGTCGTGAGTGTACGTATGCGAGATTCTTCCGGGATGAGTCGTGACTGTGCGGAGTTCATCAGCTCGCTGATGCGTTCTGCAGCGCCCAATGCTGTGCGATACTGCACGCTGAATCCAATTACTCCTCGGAGGGGCGCGAAGGCCGAGGAACTTAGGCTGAGATATGCGACCGTGCTACCCACCGAGATTGTGCCGCGCGATAGCGCCATTCCCATGAATGCCAGCGCGCACACCAGGCCGAGCGAGCCGGCGAGCCCGCTAGATTCCGTCATCACCAGACCATTCAAATTCAGGCGCTCGAAGGCCGACACAGCGGCTCCGAGACAACGATCGAAACGGTTCAAGTAGCCGTCTTCATGGTTGAATGTCTTGATCACGCGAATACCTGCATACGCTTCATGCAGCATCTCGGTGACCCCGGCAAGTCGCTCATGGTACGCGCGGCTCAAGCGCCTGAGCCGTGGCCCAAACCACAGCTGCACGAGTACGAACATGCACATGAAAGCTGCGAGCATGAGAGTGACGGCCCAATCAAGGTAGAACAAGACCCCAAGAACAGCGAATAGCGTGAGGAGACTCGTCAACACACTAAGTAGCCCACCTGTCAGCATGCCGTTCACGGTGTTCACATCGTTCATGAATACCGAGAGGACACTCCCTTCTTGTTCCGCTGAGAAGAAGTTCGTTGGCTTCGACATCACTTTGTCCAGCATATCGAGCCGCATTGACGCGAGCGCTCTCTGGGTAGCCCTGACGAACGCGAACTGGCCAGCAATGGTGGTGACGGTCTGGGCAATTGCTGCGGCAGCGAAGACGCCGACAATTGGCCAGAACACCACACTCGCCACCCCCTCAGACCATGAATCGAGCAGGCGCTTCAGCAGCAGCGGGTAGGCCAGCGACAGCAGGGCGGCCCCGAGAGAGGCGACAAGTGCTGCGACGAAGCCTGCAGCATGCGGGCGCACGTACTTGAGAAACGGCCGTAGGCCACTGTCAGCAGTCATGATGAGTCTCCTCTCGAGGTAGTGACACAAGTATCAGGGCGTTGCGGACCCAATGGGCCACGGCGACGACCAACACGTCTCCGAGAGCTAGGTAGACAACCGACAGGACCAGGCCGACGACGGCTAGATCGACTAACCCAGCAACTGAACGGACTCGCGGGTAGTGTGAACCCACGAAGGCCACGTTTGCCAAGCCGATGCCGATGATCGACGGGCTTGCGAAGTACACGACCGTGCCGCGCCAGAAGGCTTCCTCCCACAGCGCGCCTCCGAGTTGTCCACTGATTCTCCGCAAGTCATGTCCGTCTGAAGTCCCAGAGTGGGAACGCGCAATCCTCTTCACGGCGGCCGGAAGACTCCGCCGAGAAACGATGCACGACACCGCAAACAGGCCCGCGCCTATCAGGGGGCCCGCAATGCACGCATGAACCAGGCTGACGTCGAGAATCATAGATTGGGCTCTGCCGGTAACTGCCACAATCACGACCCCAACCGCAATCAGGAACCCCGCAGGAATCACACGCAGGGTGTATCCGACGTGCAGCACGGCGTACATGCCCACGACCAGTAGGGCAGTGTAGAGATCGGGCATCACGTCGCCAACAGGTGTTCGGGTCTGCCCAGGTTGGCGAGTCCGATTCCGAACAGAATCAGGCCCACGAGCAGGAGCGGAAGCCTATCGAGCATCGTCACATTCGCGATGAGTCCGTGACTTGTCGGGAACGGATAGAGCCGACTCAGCCACGAACTCGACATGAATGTCGCCACGAAGGGGGTCTGCGCCACGACCCATACGGCCGACATCGTCGTGGATGCTGTTGCTGCGTTTCGCGACATCACGCCGAGCACCCACGCAGCGCCGCCGAACAGCAGCGCTGGTGTGAGACCCAAAATCAACGCGGACGGCACACTGAACGGCATGTGTTTGCCCCAGACACCCACCTGGACGAGCAGGGTGAGTAGCAACGCCAGCGTTGTTGCGGCAAGGCGCATCAGGTAGGGTCTGCGGAAACCAGGCGTGGACAGAGTCGTCTCACTCACGCCCGCCGTCGCATCCGACGGGAACACACTCGCATAGGCAAAGACGAAGAGCAGTGGCGTCATCGACTCGATAAGGAAGATGCCGACGCGCCGAGGATCGTCGGTCGTTGCCGATAGCACGCATGTCGCCAGAGCAGCCGCCATGGCTGCGGCAATTCTGCCGAATCCTCCAACCCTTAGTCCGAGCAACCACTGCCGGCCTGGCTCGCGCGGCACCCCTGCAGCCACGCGGCCTCCAAAAAGGGGCAGAGCATCGCCCTGCCATCGTCGAGTCAGCCAGACACCCAGTACACCTGCAGACAGCAGCGCGCCGAGCACCAGGAATCCAAGCGACAGCCGCGCATAGAGCAGCAGCTCTCGCATGTATGAGGCCGCCGCTGGCACCACAGCCGCATCAACACCGCCGGCAGTCGCGGACACGCTCTGGAAGAAGGCGGTGTTGAGCGAAGCCCCTGTCACGTCGAGAACCTGTGTCACGACAGGCATCGCAAACCCCATGAAGCCTGTCACCCACAAGACTGCAAAGGTGACGATCGCGAGCGACCGGCTCCGCGCCAGTGTGCCTGCCGCCGCGCCGAAGCAGACGGCGAATCCACTTGTGGGGATGTACACGACCAGGACCA
>DLMY01000014.1:0-4258 GCA_002478275.1 Actinobacteria bacterium UBA7524 | reverse complement strand
TACACGACCAGGAAGGCGGCAAGGTACGGCCAGAGGCTGCCGAGTCCGACCTCAGCCCGGCGCTGAATCGGGAGGAGGAACGCCAGCACGATGGCAGGGGTCGACAGGACTGCCATGAGAGCGGCGATCTTGCCGAGCACGTACGCTCGTGCCGAAGTGCCCGAAGCGATGACCATCTCCAGGATCCCGCCGTCTGCATCGTCAAGCACGGCTCCGGCAGCCCATCCACAGCCCAGAAGGGCAGCGATGGCCGCCGCCACCTGTAACGCCTGGCCGGCAAGCGGCCAGTCGCTCGACGTGCGATAGACCTCGGGCGCCTGGTTCAGCGGTCCACCCAGGACCCACCCTGCTACGACTACGAGCAGCAGGGCTCCAACACGCGCCGGCGAACTCCAGAATCGGCTGATCTCAACCCGGGCCACAGTGAGGGTGGCGGGACTCACGACAGGCCACCTGGCCTGAGCAACTCCACGTAACCATCCTCCACCTGTGCGTCAGCGGGCACTGCCCCGGCGACAGCCTCTCGGCCGACAAGACGGGCGCGGACAGCACCGCTCGGTTGGCTCTGCACTGATGTGATGGCATGCGTGTGCTTCAGTTGCTCAAGGCACTCAGGCTGAGTCTCGAGGGTCCACACCTTGTTCCGGGCCACAGCGGCTAGCTCGTCCGGACTGGAGTCGTGCAGAATCCGGCCCCCGGCGATAACGGCCACGCGCGAACATCCGAGATCCACATCCTGGACGATATGCGTTGAGAGAATCACCACAGCGTCGCGAGACACCTGTTCCAGAAGGTTGCGGAAGCGAATCCGCTCCTCGGGATCTAGTCCGGCGGTCGGCTCGTCTACCACGATGAGCCTTGGGGACCCGAGCAGCGCCCCCGCGATGCCGATCCGCTGCTTCATCCCCCCTGAGAGGCCCCCGACCTGACGACCGGCCACGGACGACAGCCCGACCTCCTCTATGAGGCGTTCCGCATCAGCACGCGCAGGAGCGCCTGTGATGCCTTTGAGCGATGCGAAGTAGAGCACGTGCTCGTGGGCGGTCAGACGCGAGTGGAGGCCGAACCGTTGGGGAAGATAGCCCAGGCTCGAGCGATAGCGAGCGCGATCACGCTTGGAGTCAAGACCATCGAGGGCGATGCGGCCTGACGTCGGCTCGATGAGGGTGGCCAGGAGCCTCAGCAGTGTGGTCTTTCCCGCCCCGTTAGGGCCCAGCAGTCCGAAGACGCCACACCCCAGACTAAGGTCAACGCTCATCAGCGCGCGCACGTTGTCGCGGTACGTCTTGGAGACTCCATCGACTTGGAGTGCGGGACTCAACATGCCGTCTTCCCGTCGGAGGCTTCCAGCACGTCCTTCACTTGCTCGGCTTCGAGGCGCCACAACAGGTCGATTGCAACCTCAGCGCATGTGCGGCGGTAGTCACACATGACTGAGTCGGCAACTCGTCCGATACTCCCGTCATCTCGGGACGCCTCATGAACGCAGCCTCCGCCGCACACGCCCCGGATCCAACACGTCCGGCAGTCCTCGCGCGTGCTTGTGTTCACTCTCCGGAAACGCTCAGAAGCGCAGTCGTCCATTCCCTGCCAGACATCGCCCATCTTGTAGGCAGATGTCCCGACATAGCGATGGCAAGGGTACAAATCGCCATCCGGGGCGACTGCGACAAGCCGCCGTCCCGCGCCACAACCCACCGACGTGGTGGTGCCCCTGTTGAGCTGAGAGAGGAGGTCATCGAATCCAGAGAATCTCTGCGGGCGACGCTCCTTGGCGCGTTCGATGAACTCGTCGGCGAACCCGAGCAGCTCGCGTTTCAACACGTGAAGGCTCTCCATATCGATGCGCAAGTCATCGTCCTCAGCGCTGACGGGTGCAAAGTGCACCTTACGAAAGCCGATGGCACAAAGCTCGTCGCAGATCTCCATCATCGCCAGATTCCGTCTAGTGAGCGTGCATCGCACGGTGGCCGGCATGTGTTTCGTGAGGCTTCCCACGTTGCGCACAATGTCCGCTGAACTTCCACGTCCGTTCTTGTAGGGTCTAAGCGTGTCTTGCGTACCGCCGACGCCATCCATGCTGACCACGACAGTGAAGTTGTTCTCTTTGAACAGGGTCACCACTTCTTCGTCGATGAGGGTGCCGTTGGTCGTGACAGAGTACTGGAAAGACCTGTTCGAGTGGTGCTCCTTGGCATGTGTGATCGTCTTGCGAATCAGCGCGCGATTCATCAGCGGCTCTCCTCCGAAGAAGACGATTCCGAGGGGCTCACTACTCTTAGAGCCTTCAACGAGCATATCGACGGCCTGGAAGGCTACCTCATCAGACATCAGCGTCTGCTTAAGCCCATAGGCGCCTTGCCCCGCGAAGCAGTACTGGCAGCCAAGGTTGCATGAATGCGCGACGTGCAGCTCGAGGTTGCGAATGGACAGAGGGACTTCCTCCGTCATGCGATGAGCTGACAGCATTTCGCTCAACTCGGGGAGTTCTCTTGCGAACTCATCAACCGAATCTGGGGGAAATCCTTCGGCAAGTAGTCTGGACCTCACATCCCCTTCAGGTCCGCGTCCGGCCTCCTCCCAAATGTGCAGTCCCCTGAATGCCACTTCATCAGGGGAGAGACATACGAAGGTCTCCTCGTCCACGAGGTACGAGCGGTCCCTGATTGAGAACTCGTGCATTACTCCTCCTAGATGTAGGTGAAGTGGTAGGCGGGGGGCAGACGGACCCCCCGACCTACGGCGCGGGCTGCGCTGAACTTGTTGTACGGCCGATAGGAGAGTGAGGTTCATCATCACGCGGAGCGCGCCCTTGGGCCAGCGATGCCAGATTTGATAAGCGCGCGTGTCTAGCTTGCGTCATGAACAAGCAGCGCGAGACTCCACGCCCGACCTGTCTGATTGCGTTGGGTGCGGATGAGGCTTCTAGCTGTAGTCGGCGTTGCAGGAGTCATACACTGGGCACCTTGTCTTGAAGTCGTAGTTGCAGACGTCGTAGTTGGGGCACCAACCACTGCCGTCATACGACCAGCAAAGGTCCAGTACTGAGCACGCCATAGCCTGAGCCTCTTTGTCCTGACATCCCCGATATTTCTGGCCAATCAGTCCTATGTGCTGCATAAAGCACCCCTCCCCATCTGACACGCTGGCCCGGCGCGAGCATAGTACTCGAGATCGAATCGTGCAACACATGTGGCGATGACTGTCAACTCCTGTCGGGCAGCTCCCGCGAGGAGTCTCCCAGATGTCGCCCAACACGGCAGACGGGAATGCACTCACGCGTCAGGGGGCGGTGCCATCACGGGAGGTGCCGCAGTCTGAGCAGGCCTTACCGACACTCGCCATTCACTCGCCATCCGTCCGCGAAACAGCTCGAAACGGCATCCCATGGCTGGCACGAATCGACACGGAAACAGTCTCTGACCTGCGGCGATACCGCAACGGCATGAACCGCCTCGAAACCCCCTGCAAGCAGGTGCGCAGATTCGAATTCCCTTGGGGGCACCACATTTTCGCAGGTCAGAGGGGGTACGGCCTCTGAATTGTTGCCCGATTTGTTGCCCGATTGCTTTTCTACTGCACCTAGAGCGCCGCTGAATAGGTCGCCGATACTGTCGGCTGCGGCCCTCTGAGTGACCCGATCGGACATGCCGCGTGTCCGGGCCGAAGGCCTCGACAAGCTACCGATCGAGGGCTTCTCGTACGTGACAGCCGACTACGCGCCCTATACCGAGCTCGTCGACGGCAAGCTGCTGGTCACGTACTGGTACCGGCAGACCATATCCGGGGGCTGGCTGAAGGTTCGCACCGGCGACGACGGCCGGGCACGGCTGACGGCGAGAGACCGCGAGACCTACGGGCTGCTCTCGGATGCCGAGCTCTACTCCCGGCTCCTCGAGGCGAAGGCTGCGAATCCGGACGTGATCGGCTACCTCTCGATTCCCGGCACCGACCTCCATGAGCCCGTGGTGCAGACGACGGACAACGTGAACTACCTCACTCACGCGGCGGATGGCGATGCCGATGCGCGTGGCGCGATCTTCGCCGACTACCGCTCGCCGCGCTACGCGGGCGACAGCTCGCGGGCGACGCTGCTCCACGGCCACAACATGCGGGACGGCTCGATGTTCGGCGTTCTCGCCTCCTACGGAGACGCGGACTTCTGGGCGGCGCATCCATTCATCCAGTACGTGGACGCTGCCGGCAACGGTGGGACGTGGCTCGTGTACTCGGCGCGTGTGGCCGATGGCTCCGACGA
>DLMY01000029.1 GCA_002478275.1 Actinobacteria bacterium UBA7524 | reverse complement strand
CCACGTTAGGCCTACTAGGGGGTGGCCGGATGGCTCGTTTCACAGGTGCGACCCTTGTTGTTGCCGCCGCCCTTCTTCTGATTGCGATCAATACCTGGGGAGGTCTCGGGCCAGTCGAGTGGTTGGTCTTGGCAACCTGGGTTGGTGCCGTGGGTCTGACTCCGTTCGTCCTGGGTCTGGTTGTGCAGATTGCGCGACCAGCGACGGTGCCACTATGGTTCACGGTCCTAATCGGTGTGCTGGTGACCGCGGTCAGGCACATCAACCCGTACACGAGTCTGCAACTGACGACGAACATATGGCAGTCGTCCTCCGTGGCGAACGCGGTCTACATCGCGGCCCTTTCGGCAGCCTTTGCCGAGCTGGGATCAGCGGTCGTAAGACTGATCCGAGCTAGACACATCCGCACGTCCGAGCTAGCTGACATGAGAGAGGCCTAACAAGCGCATCAAGCTGGCGCGTACAAGGTAGAATCGACCTGAAGGCGCATGGCGCGCAGCTTATGCGCGAAGACGTTAGCCCGAATCTCCGCGGCCGTTTGCCAGAATGTATCTTTGGGGATACACTGACAGCATGTACGAGATTCGGGAGACAGATGCGTACCGGAAATGGTTCGAGTCGCTTCGCGATCTGAACGCACAACTGCGCATCGCCGCACGCATCCGGCGGGTGTCCCTCGGCAATCTGGGAGACGCCAAGCCGGTCGGAGACGGAGTGTCAGAGCTCAGGATCACCTACGGTCCGGGCTACCGTATCTACTTCATCCGGCAAGGCGAGACCGTGATCGTGCTACTTGCGGGTGGCGACAAGTCCACCCAGAGGCGCGACATCGAACGCGCGAAGGAACTGGCGCGCGGGTTGTGAGGAGGACTGTGATGGCTAAGACGAAGACACATCCCTGGGATGTCACCCGCTACCTCGATTCAGACGAGGCCATCGCGGCGTATCTCGATGCAGCCCTCGAAGAGGATGACCCGGCGCTTCTTGCCGCCGCCCTCGGAGATGTCGCGCGCGCGAAGGGTATGACGCAGATCGCCCGTGAGACCGGGCTCGGGCGCGAGAGTCTCTACAAGGCTTTGTCACCTGAGGGCAACCCTGAGTTCGGTACCGTGCAAAAGGTCGTGCGCTCGCTCGGGCTCAAGCTGCACGTGTCGGCATAGGTGAACGCGATGGCATGGGGACGGGTCAAGTCAGAGCATGCGGGCGCCAAGCGCGGCAAGGGCTACTGGGGTCGTAAGGCACTGGCCAAGCAGGCCAGCCGGCGCGCTCGTCGGCGTGAGGATCGTGCAGCAGCGAGCCGGGATGAGTCCTGAGTCGACGCGATCGCGCTAACAGGCGCATCAAGCTGACGCGCACATGTCCTCGGCGCTTCGCGGTAAGCTGGTGGCGCGCAGCTTATGCGCTACATCGTTAGACGCACGAAGCAGACAAGTGGAGCGCGCCTGAGAGGAGTAGCTCCGTGGCAGTCAAAGTTCCAAACACCCACGGGTACTACCGCGCCCTGAATGTGCTTGTATACGCCACCTATTTCATGTGGATGGGTGTTCTCTGGGCGGCTCTGTGGGCAATCCCGAGCTACTTCCACGCCGTGGGGTTCAACCCCTTCAATCTGGTCATGCTGCTGCCTCGCAGCTTGGCGACCATAGTAATCGGCATCTTCCTCCTGGTCGGAATACCCAGCTTCTTCGCGCTTGCCGGCTACCTCAACGCCATGACCGCCGGTCGCTGGATTCACACTCTCTCGACTTGGCTCTATATCCGCATCACGCTCAAGACGCCCGTTTCCTTCACGGACGCAGAGGAACTCATGTGGCTGTTCGTGCCGAACGACACGGGGAAGTGGTACCCACTCAGGGAAGTGGCGACCGTTTCAAGAGATCAACGTCACGCCGCTCTTCTTGCCAGGGCTGAGGAGATTGAGCGCGCTCTCTGGCCCGAAAGGTTCCCACCGGCTGGCTGGTATGAGGACCCCGAGCATCCCGGTCTACAGAGGTTCTGGGAGGGCGCTTCATGGGCCGCTCCCGCAGGACCGGTCCCAGGTGACCCACAATCGATCTCCTCTCGAGCGAAGAGGCTGCTTGAGTGGGGAAGGCCGCGCTGGGTGTACTGGGCGGTTGCTCTACCGATCCTGCTTCTGGCATTGTCCAGCTTCTTCTCGGAAGGTTCAGACGCCATGCTGTCGATCAGGGATGACCCCAAACGGGTCATTCGCGAGTTCAAGTACCAGGGACTTCGTGATGCGCAGGCGCACAGTCTGGTTGAGGTGTTGAGGTCCTTGGGCGTCGACTCCATTTCTATGGTCAATGTGATTGATGCGAAGGCGTACCCCTCGCGGACATCAGACGTGCAGCTCGGGGTCGAGGGCGGCTATGTCTACGTCACTTTCCAGGGGGATGAAGTCGAGCTGATGCGGAGTGACGATTGGCCCCTGTATTCCGAAGGAAGGCCGGACCCGCAGCACTTCTGGGTCAAGGAACTCGGCAGTAGGGACAGGCTACTTGCTGACGCGCGAGATGCCGCGGCCGCAAAGGACGAACACTTCGCCGACCTCGTTTGGGGGAGCAGCGCGCACGTAAGCAGAAATGGAACTGACACCGTGCTTGTTCACGGCCTGCACGACGTCAACCGTGAAGATGAGAACTATGTCGTCAGGTTCAAGGTTTGGCGTGATGCGGATGGGAAGATGCAGAAGGAGCTAGACGACATCTATCGGGTGTGGCCAGTCCCAGGCCCCCCCAAGCCCAAGCTCTACCCTCCGCCTAGGAATCAATGACCGCATCGGCGGGGACGGCGAACCCCGGCTGACGAGCCGCGGTCTGCGGGTCACGCCAAACACGTGAGACGCGCAGATGTCATCGGCGAATGTACACTGTCTGCAGGCGACGCAACTGGGGAGTCCGCGTCGCATACGAAACCGAACGAGGGACGGGGCCCACATGACGCAGACAGCACCCGCCGGATGGTATCCGGATCCCGAGAGCCCTGAACAACAGCGGTACTGGGATGGAACCGCATGGACACAGGATATGGCGCCCACTCTTGCCAGTTCACCCACTGCTGAGTCGGGGGCACCTTCCGGCGAATCGCCCCCGGCACCGGTCCTGGAAGCATGGAAAACATCAGTAGGATTCTCTGTTCTCGGGCTGATACCTGGCTTCCTGCTGTTTGTGTTCCTGGGGACTCTGGTCGCAATGCCTCTGATGATGCTGACTGCCATGCTCGGAGGCAGCGAGGAAATGTTCCCTCAGCTGTCCGGCATGGTCGGAAACATCGTCATGTTCGTCTATGCCGTGAAGTTCTATCCGTCGTACTTCACAGATAAGCCCTTGCTCAGGTCCAGCAAGGCAATTTCTTTCGCCAACTTCATGTTTGGCGGTCTGATATTCGGTCTGCTATGGAATGGCAATCTAAGCAAGAAGACCAAGGGAATCTCATACATCGTAGCCGCGGTGCTTAGCGCCGGCATCTGGATGCCTATTGCTGTTCGCGCTCTGATTACATGGACGTTGGGCGGGCTGCTTATGCTCGCGTCTTGATGTTGGCGGGCGCCTGAGTTCAAGTTTGAAGTGC
>DLMY01000056.1:2526-5628 GCA_002478275.1 Actinobacteria bacterium UBA7524 | reverse complement strand
CCGGCCATCTCATAGTGACTAGCAGGACAAGATGTCGTCCCGCTTACGATACGGCTCGAAGAGGTTGTAGCTGCGGTAGCGTCGACTCATGAAGCGCCGTCCACTCATCGCAGCCTTTGCGGCCCCGATTGCCATCACCGTGCTTCT
This sequence comes from Actinobacteria bacterium UBA7524, assembly GCA_002478275.1. GTDB lineage: Bacteria > Actinomycetota > Coriobacteriia > Anaerosomatales > UBA912 > UBA7524. The sequence goes on along the minus strand of DLMY01000056.1, from coordinate 5,481 downwards.
AGCACCGTTGGCTGCAGCCATCGGGTTCTTCGGCTTCATCCTTATCGGCTTTGTGGTGCTCGCTGCAGGCGCGATTGGGCTTATCGGTGCCGTCGTGAGTGCGATCTTCATGCTCGATTCCGTGTCGTCCAGATTCGGTGGCCGTCGACCTCGCACTCTGCTGGCCGTCTCATGCGGCACGGTGGCCGCCTGCCTGCTGTTCCTGCCTCTGTCGATGGTTGCTGACGAAGGTGCTCGCGTAGTGAAGCGACCTGTCCGTGAGATGCTGGCTGAGAGGGTCATCGAGCGAAACCGGCACGCAGATGCATCCGGTCACCACGACATCGAGCTGGAGGGATACAAGAAGCTGCTTTCGGACAGCGGTGTCGTGACCGTCTACCGTGACAGCGACGTGTTGGCGGTGTGGTTCTGGGACGTGAGAGGCATCTTGGACTCATACTCGGCCTCGATCTACGTGTCGGACTCCACGGGTACGCGCGTCCCAGCGTCGCTTCGGGAAATGTACCGGGTCGAGCACGAGTCTGGTCATTGGTGGAGAGCGGTGCCGGACTAGCGGCGTGCCTGCTAACAAGCGGATCAACCTGACGCGACAAGCGTCTCGGCGCTTCGCGCGGTAAGCTGTAGGCGCGCAGGTTATCCGCAACCACGTTAGGCCGAGTTTCTGGTGCCGGTTAAGATCCTGGTAAGACTCTGGTAACACGTTGGCGGCATGATTACGGCGATGTGCATCCGAGGGGGTGCGCCGTTTCTGAGGGGGAAATCATGTCGGTACATGCGCTGGTCAGCAGGTGCTTCGGCGGGGTGCTTGCATTGGTGGTGACACTCGCGTCGGTCGGCGCTCCACTCCCAGCATTCGCCGCACCTGTCGATACTCTGGAACAAGACGCGGTCGTCGCGATTGCCCAGGGCTATGTGCGGGAGCGTCTGGATGCACTGGTCTCACTTGATTCCTACCGCCAGCCCGCGAACGTCGATCTGACCAAAGACACCGCAGTCGCACTCTCTTGGGACGCGCTTGAGCTTGACGGTGCAAGGCGGCTCGGCACAGGCTGGTCCGACTTCTCCTTGCGCACGCGGGTTGTCGAGGTGTCGGTCAAGCCACGGACGGCCGAAGTCGCACTTGTTGCGGATGTCGACTACCACTACAAGTCGTCACCCGAGGTCGAATCAGGCATCTACAACGTGACCTATAGGTTCCAGCTCAAGCGCGTCGGCAGCTCGTGGCGGATAGTCGGCATCCAAAGCGACTTTGACGGATACCGGGTGCTCAGGGACGAGGTTTCTGGGGGCATCAGAGCAGGACAGTCATTTGACGATTCGCTGGGAGCGGTCAAGAGCCGGAGGAGAGATGCCCTTGCGGGACTTGCCGACGAGGTGAAGAGGAGTGCGGCGGACGCGGACTTGTCTATGCTCGAGTCTGAGCCTGTAGCGCTGGCTGCGAGTTCCTACTCCTACTACATCCCTCGCGGAGTCAACTATGCAAACAGGTTCGCCCCTTCCTCCGCGCCAAGATGGTTCTACTACGTCAACGGGGGTGACTGCACGAACTTCGTATCGCAGTGCGTCTGGGCGGCCTATGGCGGCTACGTTGAGGGAAACGACACTCAGAGCAAAGCGAATATCACTAACAAGGTGCGCATGGTACCTAGCATCTGGCAGGCTGGGACGGGCGGCGGCGTGTCCAACTGGGAAAGCGTCAGCTCATTCTGGACGTACTCCATCTCGTCCAAGACGGTTGGCCCCAAAGCGACTGGCTTCAACAACAATCTCAAGTACACCAACATGAGCTCAAGCGATCTCGAAGTTGGTAACGTACTGCAGGTGCGCAACGGCAGCAGCGGCAGCTACGGTCACTCCGTATACGCAAGCCGCCTCGACAATTCGAAGTCCGGGTGGAGCAGGTGGTTCGTTTGTCAGCATTCAAGCGATCTGAAGGACCGGGCGCTCACCGACGTGATCAATGGCTGGGGCGGTTCCAACTGCTATATGCGGAGACTTCGGTTCGGCACGGCGAGTTTCGACAAATGATCGAGAGCATCGAGACAGCAGACATGCACGACGAACGGCGACCGAACTCTCGGCTCGATGACGTCAGGAGGGTCATGTTGGCAAAGCGAGTCTCCGTTGCGGTACTTGTGATGATACTGGTTTCACTCTTGGCAGGTTGTGCGGTTGCTCCAGAGACGCGAGCCGGAGGAGCGGCTAGTCTGACTGCTCCGCTTGACTCGCAGGAGACGAGCGACGCAGCCGCTGTGGTCGAGCGTTACCTTGAAGCGCTCAGCGGCAACGACATTGACGCGCTGGTCGAGACGGTGACTGAGAGCAGACGCTCCGCCTATCTTGACAATCTCGGACAACTGAAGCGCTGGACAGGATTCGAGGTCGAGTCGATTGTGCAGGGCGGGCGGTTCATCAAACCGAGTGAGCTCGTCGATCAGTACGAGGAAAGCGGATTCAAGCGAATCGCCGTCTTCCACGTTACCGGCCGGCTCCCGCAGCCACAGCCCGACGATGTCCTGCCTGACGACTTCGATGTCATAGTGGTGGAGGACGGTTCGGGGCGATGGCTGGTCCACGACTCTGGCCACTAGTCGGACCGGCCTAACCATGAGATCGAGCTGACAGCCGGCCTTGCCGGCTGCAGCTCATCTCAAGAGACGTTGGACAGAGCCAGGAGATGATGGTGCCCGAGCGAGATTCTAGACACACCTACGTCTATCTCGACTCAACGCCAGCAACCGTCGAATGGCAGACCAAGCTCGACCAGCCTTTCGTGACCGGCGTTGGTCAGGTCGCTCGAGGTCCGATACGCCTTGTAATCGACATGCCTGCACGATCGGCGGCTAGGCTCTTGGCCGCTGTGCTGGCGGCATCTTTGTCGTTCGCTACGCTTGCGCTCACTTGGGGTGCGCTAGACGCGATTGTTCCATCCAGACTGGAGGGTCCGTCCTGGAC
>DLMY01000056.1:1889-2400 GCA_002478275.1 Actinobacteria bacterium UBA7524 | reverse complement strand
GACTGGAGGGTCCGTCCTGGACGCTGCCGGCAGCTGCTATTGGCGTCTTTATGCTGTTGGGCTTACTTTGGGCATCACGAGCAGGTGCCAAACGGGAGGTTGTAGAGGTCGACTCCCGGTTCGTCAGCCTCGCGCGCGGGGGCGTTGTGCTGGAAGTGCAGATGCGTTCAGCGTGCACTGAAGTGAATGTCCGCTCGCCCGACTCGGTCAGGTGGATCGAGCGAATCTCGAATGAGGTTCACTGGCTCACTTTCGGCACAGCCGACCAGGTCCGAATGGTGACAGGGGGCGGCGTCAGTCACCAGACAGCGACGGAACTCGCTGAGCGGATTCGAAAGTTCATGAGCGCGCATCCGGCGCACCAGGAATATGGCTACCCGGGTTCCTAGCGGACCGACACTGGTCGAGACCTGCACCGGCCTGTCCAACACGCGCATCGACAACGACTCGCCGCGCCGGTACGGTGATTGGGGTAGACGCGTATGGCCCGCGGCTCGCGTGTCATGCGCAA
>DLMY01000056.1:0-1749 GCA_002478275.1 Actinobacteria bacterium UBA7524 | reverse complement strand
AGCTCATCCGCACAAGCGTTAGACACAACAACGCATGCTTTCCGGGGGGTTGAGTGATGCGAATCGTGGTTGCAGTGAGACGACGCACCCTGGTGTCGGCATTGGTCTTGGTGCTGCTGTGGGTGGTTGCGGCCACGGTCAACTCCGGGGACTTCATCATGGGCGGTTCGCCATCCTTCTTGGGCAGCCTATCCACCTTGGTCGCACTCGCGGCATGGCCTGTCGCGGGGTTGTACTCCGGCGGACGCCTTGAGGCACGTTTCGTTCGCTTCGCCACGGTCTTTTGGGTCGCCGCCGCCTTAGTGATGCCCCTGATGCTCTGGGGGCTCATCATCTCAGATGTGCAGAACTCGGAACTAGCGGGACTGGCGCTGTTGCCGCTGGTCCTGGTCTTCGCTTTCGGTGCGCCGGTGTACGGGGTCGTCGCCATGTTGCCTCGCATGGAGCCAGCGTTGCAGGTCGCGGTTGTTGGCATCTTGACCTACTCGCTGACTTTGCTGGCCTGTCTTGTGTCGAGGCGTTCGCAGAGCCGGCGAAATCAGATGTGAGCCTGCTGTTTCGGTGGTGTCGGCTGTGTGTCTAACAAGCGGATCGAGCAGTCAATACGCCGCGTGACGAGGTACACTCGGCTAGGAAAGCGTGGAGGGCGGCGTATTGCAGCTCATCCGCACAAGCGTTAGGCAAAGTGGGGGAGTCGTGTCGAGGAGCCTGGTGGAGAGACTCAATGCGGAAGCGCCCGCATGGTTGCAGGCTGCCATCTTCGGCTTGCTGATCTCCTCGGCGGTGGCGGTGGTCGCCCTGGTGCTGACGTCGTTCGTGCTTCCAGATGCGGTTTCCCAGCTAACGTCCTACCTCGTTTCAGGGGCGGCGCTTGCGTCGTTCGTGGTTTACGTACTGTGGGCGACCCCGCGGCTCTCGGTACTCCGCATGTACAGCGAGGCGCTCGCGGCCGCCCTGGATGAGCCGCTCGCGGCTGCGCGAGGCAGAGTCTGGAGCATGGGGGGTCCCGGTTGGAGAACCGTCGGTGTGGCCATGCTGCTGCCGTTCGCCGCCTTGATGATCCCACTGTCTCTGCTGATGATTGCTTTCATATCGGTTACCTGGGACCTGGGCGGTCCTCGTTCGCTCACCCCGGTCGGATGGCTGCTCGTCGGCGTGGCCGCCGCCATCACCGTGACCATCGGATGGCTCGCGTGGCGGCTGTCCAGGCCGGATGAGACGAGGCGCTTGCTCGCTCAAGCGGCGCGGGACATGGAGAGGGCGCCCGAACTTGCCGCGCGTGCGGTCGAGGTGACCCGCGGCGTGTACCCTCGATCCTCCGCCTCGTGGATCGCAGGGGCCGCGCTCTACACCTGGGCGGGCGGCAGCGCGTTCGGGCAGCTGACGCGGGCTTTCGGTCTAGGGCGGATTTCAGTCGTCGTCATCTGGGTGGTCGTGTCCTGCGCAGTGGCCTGGGTGGCGATCAGTCGTGCGCGGCGCGGTGGCGCACCCGTCTACGTCTGGATGGGTGTCGCCTTGTGGGTGCTGCTCGGAACGGGCTTCGGGGCACTGGTGTACGCAGGCGCCTGGGATGCGTTCGGCGCTCTGCTGAAGGAGACGGACGTCGCGAACTGGCCGGCTCCCGCTGAGTTCATACGCCAGGCGGGTCTCGGTCTCCTCTCGAATGTGCCTCTTGTTGTCGTGTCATGGGTGACGGCGGTCAAGACGCAGCCGGGGCTGCCCCACTTGCCTGAGTTCAAGTTTGAAGTG
>DLMY01000038.1 GCA_002478275.1 Actinobacteria bacterium UBA7524 | reverse complement strand
GTTCACGCTTGCCGTCGATCTGATGCGCGCGTACGGGTTGTTGCCCGGCTCCCCCGCCCCGGCCCCACACGCATCCCGCGTCAAAGCGGTGCAGCCCGAGCCGCTCGATCGCGTCAGCCTCGAACTCGTACACGATACCTCCTACATCGAGACCGTGATCGCCGCAGGGGCCGATCCGACGGGCTTCGCCCCGCGTCGTGGCATCGGTCCCGGTGACACGCCGGCCTTTCGCAGCATGCACGACGCAGCGCTCATGGCATGCGGGGCGACCACCCGCGCGCTGCGCGCGATCGTCGAAGGCGAGACCCGCCGCTCGATGAGCATCGCCGGAGGGCTCCATCACGCTCATCGCGACCGGGCGGCTGGCTTCTGCGTCTACAACGACCTGGCCGTCGCGATCGAGGTGCTTCGTCGCGACCATCCCGGCCTGCGCGTCGCCTACGTGGACGTCGACGCCCATCACGGCGACGGCGTACAGGAGATCTTCTACGAGGACCCCGACGTGCTCACCATCTCCGTTCACGAGTCCGGACGCTACCTCTATCCCGGCACCGGACGCGTGGTAGAGACGGGCAAAGGGGCCGGTCAGGGCTTCGCCATCAACGTGCCCCTCCCGCCGTACGCCGATGACACCGCCTACCGCCTCGTCGCCCGCTACATCATCGCACCGGCCCTTGCGGCGTTTGCTCCCGACGCCGTCATCGCACAGTGCGGTGCCGACGCGCTGCACACCGACCCCCTCACCCATCTCGGACTCACCCTCAGCGGATATCGCGACCTCGTCACGAGCATCATCGCCGCCGCCGACGCCTCGTGCGACGGACGCATCTGTGTCACCGGCGGAGGCGGCTACGACACGTACTCGGGCGTGCCGCGCGCGTGGACGTGCCTGCTGGCGGCTCTCCTCGGCGTCGATCTGCCCGATGAGCTACCGCAGGCGTGGCGCACTCTTGCCGAGGAGACCTCCGGCCTCCCCGCGCCCGCACTCCTCATGGAAGACTCGTTCCATCCTTTGCCCGGGGTCGCCGAAGCCGTGCACGCAGAGACCTCCGCGGTGGTCGAGAGGGTGCGGCAGGCGTCCCCGCTTCTGGCACGGGAGCCTGACGAGGAGTGAGCGCTCGCGCGACCGTCAGGTCAAAGGACGATGCGCGGCATCCGGTTCGTCGAGCATGTCGCGGATCGACCAGACGTAGGTGAACTGCGCGCCGATCAACGTGACCTGGGCGGAATAGTACAGCCAGAGCAGCACGATCAGGAACGAGCCGACAGCGCCGTAGACCGTGGCCAGGCGGCTGAAGGAGAAGTAGATGCCCAGGCCGACCCGCCCCAGTGTCACCAGGCCTGCGGTCACGAACGCACCTACGAGCAGATCTCGCCACGGGAGCCGGCGCTCTGGTAGCACACGATAGGCGATCGCGAACACCACCGTAGCGAGCAACAGACCCATCCCGTCGTTGATGAGTACCGCGAGTAAGCCTGTGCGCCAAACCTCGGGGATGATGATGTTGACGATCACCGTACCGAACGCCAGCACCAGCACGGCGAGCGCCATCGAGCCGCCGGTCAGCAGCAAAGTGACCAGCGCGACCGCGCGACCGCGCACGAACGCGCGCCAGCCGGAGAGCAGCGGCTCGGCCTCCCACATGTGCCCGAGCGCGGCCCGGAACCCCGCGAACACCCCTGTCGCACCGTAGAGCGCCACCAGAAACGCCGCCGCCGTCACGGACCTCGAGCCCGTGCCGCCTACGGCCTCCACGATGAAGCGCACCAGGTCATCATCGGCGGTGCCGACAGCGGTCACGAGCGCGGCGATGAGCGTCTCGCGGACCTCGTGCGCCGAGAGCACCTGACCAGCCACGGACAGGAAGATGAGCACCAGCGGCGCGATCGTGAGCAGCAGGAACAGGGTCAGCGCTGCAGCCATCATGCCGCCCTGGTTCTCGCCGAAGCGCGACAGGGTCTCCTCGGCGATGGACCAGAAACGCGTCGAGCGCGCCTTGGTCACCAGTTCGTCGCCCTTGTACACGACCCTGTTCACGCAGTCCTCACCAACGCCCACGGCGGTATGTACGACATGCCCCGGCGCATCTCGGCGCGCGCCACGTCCACCTCAGGATAGTACCTCGTCACCGAGTCCCAGAACCGCTTCGAGTGGTTCGGTACCCGCATATGCACGAGTTCGTGCAGCATCACGTAACGGACGAGCTCCTCGGGCAGGAACATCAGGTTGCGGTTGAGCGAGATCGTCCCGCGCGATGAGCAACTCCCCCACCGCGTGCGCTGCCCACGCACCGTCACGCGCTCGTAGCCGATCCCACACGCCGAGGAGACCTCTTCCAGCAGCACGGGCAGCCGCTCCTTGCCCACGCGGTCGCGCCAGCGTTGCAGCGCGAGCAGGCAGGCGGAGGCATCGTGCACCGCCCCCTTGAGCGCAAGCACCGAGCCGTCGCAGGTGACCCTCACGCGAGCCGCGTCGGCGTGCCGGTACTCGACCGGCCACACCTCGCCGAACGCGCGCAGCGCGACCTCGTCGGGCAGCACCGCCTCCACGAGCTGCGAGAGATCAGCCGCCACCGTCACGCGAGATCCTCCAGGTGTTGTGGATGCGGGGGTTGCGGGCGAAGTCCTCGGGGATGGTCGACGCCGTGATGTCCTCGGCGCACAGACCCTCGCGCCTGAGCCCGGCGTGGTCCATCTTGAACCGCCGGAAGTTGTTGGAGAACAGGATGGTCCCTCCGGGTGCGAGCAACTTCCCCAGCCCGCCGAGGAGCCCTGCGTGGTCGCGCTGCACGTCCAGCGTGCCTTCCATTCGCTTGGAAGTGGAGAACGTCGGCGGGTCGCAGAAGATCAGGTCGAACGGCGCGACACGTCCCGGCTCCTGCTTCTCGAGCCAGTCAAGCACGTCAGCGCGAAGGAACTCGTGCCGCCCGCCGTCCAGGGCATTGAGGGCCAGATTGCGTCGCGCCCAGTCGAGATAGGTGTTGGACATGTCGATGGTCAGCGACTCGCGAGCGCCACCGGCTACCGCATAGACCGTCGCCGCACCCGTGTAAGCGAACAGGTTCAGGAAGCGCCCGCCACCCGCCAGCTCACGCACCAGTGCCCGGGTCGGACGATGATCGAGGAACAACCCCGTATCCAGGTAGTCCGTCAGGTTCACCAGGAACACGAGCCCGGCTTCGCTCACCGTGTACATACGCCCGCTGCGCCCGAGGCGCTCGTACTGGCTATCGCCCTTCTGGCGGACACGGACCTTCAGATGCACGTTCTCGGGCGGCACACCGGTGACCTCAGGCAGCACCTCGATGACTTCATCCAGGCGCCGCCTGGCCGCGACCGGGTCGACATCCTTCGGCGGCGCGTACTCGGCGACGTGCAGCCAGCTGCCGCCCTCATCGGGTCCCGCTCCGTGGTACAGGTCGACCGCGACAGCGAACTCGGGCATGTCCGCATCGTAGAGGCGATAGCAGCTCACACCCGTGCGCCGCGCCCACTTGCCGAGACGCTTGACGTTCTTGCGCAAGCGGTTCGCGAACATGGAATCGGCCGAGAAAGACCCGACGCTCCGGCATTCGCCGCCAGCCGTCCCTTCGCCGGGCCCGCGACCGGCAACGGCCTTTCGCCCGGGCACCGAGAACACCGTGACGGCGGCCGGGATGCGCCCGTTGTAGACGTGACAGGTCTTGTGCTCGGGCAGCTGCATGCGATGAAGCGGCGCCTCCCGCGCGGAGATGACGGCGACCCGATAGCCGGGCAGCGCCTCGCGAGCGCGAGAACCCAGCGTCTCCAACAGTGTGGCGGCTTCGTCTTGGGTACCCAGTCTTTCGCCATACGGCGGGTTGGTGACGAGCAGCCCCGGGATCGCGGCGGCCCCAGAGGGTGTCACGGTCCCGGGAGCGGCGAGCTCACGCACATCTGCAAGGTCCACATCAACGGCGGTCGAGAGTCCCGCCCTCGCGACACATGCGCGCGCGAGTTCGACCGCCCTCGGATCGTTGTCTGTAGCTCGTATCGGCGGCACGGTGGAGGCGCCCGCCTCAGCACGCGCATCGGCTTCGTCGAGCAGGCCGGCCCACACCTCTGCGTCGTGCCCGAGCCACCGGTCGAATCCCCAGCGGTGACGCAGGAGCCCCGGGGCGCGGTCGCCTGCCATCGAAGCGCCCTCGATGACAAGCGTCCCCGAACCGCACATAGGGTCGATCAGCGCACCGCCCCCGGCAGCGATCTCAGGCCAGCCCGCGAACAGAAGCACTGCGGCCGCCAACGTCTCTTTGAGCGGCGCTTCAGCCTGCTCACCCGGAGCACGGTAGCCCCGCCTGTGGAGCGCATCCCCGGCAAGGTCGATGCTGATGACCGCACTTCGCGTCCGGGCGGCGACGTTGATCCGAACATCCGGCGACTCCGTGTCCACAGAAGGCCTCTTGCCCGTCCTGTCCCTGAACCGGTCCACGACAGCGTCTTTGACCTTGAGCGCCCCGTAGTGCGAGTGCGTGATCGGCGACCTCGCGCCGGTGAAGTCCACCGCAAGCGTGCCGTCGGCCGCCAGGTGGTCCTCCCACGCGATGGCTCGCACGTTCTCATAGAGCTCCTCGGCATCGGACGCAGGGACTTCGGCAAGACGCAGCAAGACGCGTGAGGCGGTCCTGCTCCACAGGCACGCACGGTAGGCGGTCTCGAGTGAACCACTGAAAGCGACGCCGGCACGCGCGGCGCGGACACGCTCGGCGCCCAATACGCGCAATTCCTCGCCGAGGAGGTCCTCGATGCCCAGAGCCGATGGCGCGAAGAACGTGTACGAAGTCATGACGGTCGGATTACTCCCCGCGGATCGCATGCGCGATGCGGGCCCGTACCGCATCGCCGATCGCGGCGTACCCACCGTAGCAGCGCACCTTCCCGATCTGTGAGCGCTTGGCACGCAACGCCGACTCGACATCGATACGCATCGAGTTCGGCGGTGTCAGCAACATGAGTGAGCCGGCCTTGCCTTGTGCGACACCTCCGCTCAGCGCATCGGCGAACGATGTACCCGTCGCCATACCCGCCCCTGCCCACTTCAGGCCGAGAGCCTCCCCGTGCGTGGCCACAACCAGCGCCGTCGCGTACCTGTTCGCGCCCGAGAGACGCCTCACCGTCGCACCCGTGGCTTCGACCTGCGCCGCCGCGGTGGTATCCACTGCGGCCTCACCACCAAGGACCCACACGTCTTCGACGGCCAGGTCGGCGAACACCTCGAGCGTCGAGCTGGGGACCTGGGAGCGCCTGGTGAGCAGTATGGGACGGCCCGAGACATACGCGGGAGGTGAGGCGGCCAGCGCATCGGGGAAGTCGCGACCCGTCGCAAGATACGCCCCGCCATCGTATGTGCGTCCACCTGCGGCAAGGCCCGCGGCGGTAGCGCGGGCCACGAGCGCTGCGGTCTCGTAGCGGTCCTTGCCCCCGATACGCTCGACCGCGACACCGGGGAGTGCGGCTATCGCATCGACCACGGCGGTCTCCACGGCGGAAGGTCCACCGAGAACGATCGCTCGCTCGGCCCCGAGACGCGCGATCTCGTCGCGCACCTCGGTCGGCAGCGTCTTCCCGCGCGTCAACAGGACCGGAGCGTCGTACGCACCCGCCAGAGCAGCTCCACCCAGAGCGTCGGGCCAGTCAGCCCCCGTCGCAACGACGACCACTTGCGTGGAGCCCGCAGTGGCATGACCGAGCCATGCGGCTTTGACCGCGGTCTCGTAACGCGTCTGACCGTATACGGGAACGATCGCGTCGAGATAGTCGTCACCGACCCCCTTGTAGCGATACGGAAGGTATGCGGTACCTCCCCACCATGGGTACGGGATGAGTCTGGCCACAGCACCGCTGTTCGAGCTCGACTGCTCAAGCGAACGCCAGACCGTACGCTCTGGGTTCGCCCACCCCGCGAAGATGGCCGCATGGGAACCCTCAAGCAGCATCATGTCACCGGGCTGAAGATCGTCTTTGGTGATGGGTGTGCAGACCTCAGCGAGGTTACGGGTACTGCGGCCCGGCACGGGCAGAGCCCATGCCATGGAGACGAACCCCGAACAGTCCGTGCGATAGCCCTCGAAGGTGGTGGTCTGGCTGTAGGGAACCTTGAGGTCCACCCACCGCTGAGCACGCGCGATGATGGTGTCGCGAGATATGGCATACGCGGGTTCGACCACACAGACGAACACGAGCGCCGCAGCCCCGAGAAGCGCGAACATCCTCGAACACCACGCCCTCAGCGAGGCGCGTCGGATCGGATCGTTTCGGGATGCTGTGCCCATCAAAGGTCTCCTCGGCAGGTATCGGGGTGCGTATCAGAGTGCGGCTGGTACTGCTGGAGTCTCGACAGGGGCACTCACTTCTTCTCGACGAATCCTTCGACGACGTACGTACCGGAACGCTGGTCCTTGCGCAGCGTGACGAAACCGAGCTTCTGGGCGTCCTCGAGCAGCTGGGTGAAGGAGCGGTACCCGAAGCTCGATTCGGCGAACGAAGGTTGCTTGCGCTTGATGGTGTCCTTGATCAGCGAGCTGTGCATGGGGTCCACGTTCTCGCGCTGCAGGGCCTCGATGGTTTCGAACAGCAACTTGAACGCAGGACGCTTCTTGGCGGACACGCTGTCTCCCAACGCGGGCGCACCCGCAGCGGCGCCGATGTCCTCGTAGTAGATGAACTCGTCGCAGTTCGCGGCGAGAAGATCGCTTGTGGAGTCCTTGAGCCCCAGGCCGATGACGGTCTTGCCGTTCTCCTTGAGCTTGCTCACCAGCGGGGTGAAGTCGCTGTCACCTGAAACGATCACGAAGGTGTCGATGTGCTCCTTGGTGTACGACAGCTCCATCGCATCGACCACAAGCCGGATGTCGGCGGAATTCTTGCCGGTCATGCCCCGCTCGGGGATCTCGGTGAGCTCGATGCCCAGCTCGTGCAACGGCGTGACGTAATCACCGAAGCGGCTCCAATCGGAGTACGCGCGCTTCGCGACGATCTTGCCTTTCTCGACGAGACGCTCAAGTACCCGCTTCATGTCGAGCATCGCGCCGTTCTTCTTGACCGCACCGCGTCCACGCCCCCGGGGACCGGACTTCTCTATGCCGAGCGCAAGATTCTCGAAATCGATGAACACCGCAAGAGAGTGCGCTTCATCGGGCACTGCTACCTCACCTGACCTCACGTCATCGTTCCGGCTTCCGCCCCTGGTCCAAGATGATGACACACCACGCGCGGCACGTACGCAGCCACACGTGGCAATAACACTGTGAATGCAGCGTATTCATCCTCTAGCATGGTAACATCGTCGGCGAAAGACATGTCTCGCACGATGCGCTTCGGCCGAGGAGAACCGGCCGCGGCGTCACTGTGGACCATAGCCTCGAAGGAGGAGCCCCGATGCACTCGACGTCACACCACCGGGCGGCCCGCACTATACGTTCAGTCACCCTGCTTGTCCTACTGCCGGCGATGCTGGCACTTTCCGGCTGCTTCATGTTCGAATCCGACGACCTGGCGGTGACCACGCCGCCGCCTCCGCCCGTCCAGCCATCGGTCGAGGACACCGCTCCCGTCTCCGACTCTGGCCTGGAGCCGAAGATCGACTACTTCGACGCAGCAGAGCTTGTCGCCGACGGAGCGCGATTCATCAACGTGGACACCAAGAGCGAGTACGACCGCGAGCATATCGCGGGAACATCAAACGTCCCGATGCGATCGCTGAACGATCTGATGACCACATGGGCCCGGTCGGATACCATCGTGATCACCAGCTCTGCGGAGTCTCGCGCAAGGTCCGCTCAAGCGATACTCGCTCGCGAAGGGTTCAACAACTCGCATTATGTTGCCGGGGGTCATGACCAGTGGCAGGGCTCCTTCGCCGGCACTGATGCACGCGTCAAGACCAACCCTGCGCTCATCTACTACTTCTACGTGTCGGACACCGACAACGCACCCAACCTGTTCGGCACCGTGACCGCCGCGGACCTGCGCACTCTGCGCAAGGAGACGATGGGTCTTGAGGATCAGTTCCCCAACGACATCGAGGTCGTGACGGTCGACTTGCTGACACAGCGCGCCGAAACCGAGGCACTCATCAAGGAGTACGATCTCCCGACAGTGACGGTTTCGGGATGGTGGGACACGGTCGCCACGTTACTGCGGCTGTTCCATGTCCAGCCGAGTGGACTGACAGGACAGAACAAGACACTGGTCGCACCGTCGTGGCTCTTGGTCGACAGAGACGGACGAACGCTCTATTACGACGCCTTGCCACTGGACACGACCTTGCCGACCCTCTACAGCTGGTGCCTGGAACAGGAGCGATGATACGGGGGTTCGCGATGAAGGTTCCACAGCCTGGTGACCCTGCACCCGCACTCGTCGGAACGACCCACCTGGACGAGTCGTTCGACCTTTCCGCGCTTCGCGGACGCAACGTGGTGATCGCGTTCTTCCCCCTCGCATGGACGCCTGTTTGAACCAACCAGATACCCTCGTATCAGGCGCAACTGGCCCGGTTCGAAGGGTTCGACACCCAGGTCGTGGGTGTGAGCGTCGACCATGTTCCCTGCCTGAAGGCCTGGGCGGAGAGTCTGGAGGGAATCACCTATCCGCTGCTGTCCGATTTCTGGCCTCATGGCGAGGTCGCCACGACGTGGGGCGTGTTCCGCCGCGAGGAGGGAACCTCCGAACGGGCGGTCTTCCTGGTGGACCGCGAGGGGATCGTGCGCTACTCGGACGTCCACGCCATCGACGACCAGCCGGACAACGAAGTGCTCTTCGACTTGCTCGGTGAGCTGGAACCCGAACTGGCGGCCCTGCCGGCCACACAGCCGGAGCCGTCCGAACAGACTGCCGAGACCGACACGGCGCCTGCGGAGTCCTCGCCTGCGGCCTCAACATCCGGCGCCGGCTCCGCCGTCGTGATGTACTGCACCCCCTGGTGTCCTGACTGCAGGTCGGCAAGGGCGTGGCTCAAGCAACACGGCATCAGCTTCACGGAAGTCGACGTCTCATCGGACAACACAGCGCGCGAGCGCGCGGCCGCGCTCAACGATGGCCGGCTTCACACCCCCACGTTCGAGATCGGCGAGGATATCTGTGTGGACTTCCGGGCCGACCGCCTGACGGAGCTACTCGGCATCGACGGGGGCTGATTCGTCTCTTGGCGCGACTACCAGCGGTACCTTCCCCGACCCGTACTTCATGCCAGTCAGTCCACCGCCGACCAGCCCTGCGCCGAAAAGGGCCAATGCGGTCCAGTCCATGGCGAAACCGATCGTCGAGATCGCGACGCCCACGACGAACACCCCGAACCCCGCGAGCCAATAGATGAACAGCGGACGCCCTTTCACAAAGCGGCCGACAGGCATGCCCGAGAAGAAGCCTCCGACCAGTCCCGCAAGGCCGCCGACGATCATCAGCGCCATCTCCATCCGCGAACCCCTCCTCATGCACACAGGGTCTCCTCGGCATGAAGACCCGTCTTCCAGATGCGAACCTGTCATAAGGACTATACTGCACTGGAGGGCAGCCGACCTGCTTGAGGGATACCGCCGTGGATGACGAGACCTCCTTGGACAGCGAGCACATGCGTCAGCTGGAAGCGGAACTGGAGACGGTGAGCCGCTCCCGCGATTCCCTCCTTGCCGAAGTCCAGGAGTACCAGCAGCACATCGCAAGGATCGTGGACAGAAGCCTGAGCGAGGTCAGGAATTCCAACGCGCGCCTGCAGCTCAGCGCCAGGACGAAGGACCGTTTCCTGGCGGACATGAACCATTCACTGCGCACGCCACTGACCTCTATCATCGGCTTCACCAAGGTGCTGCTCTCGGAGGCTGCAGGTCCACTCAACGCCGAACAGCGAACCCAGCTCGAGATGATGAAGGCCTCGGGGGACCAGTTGCTCGCGGTCCTCGACGACCTGCTCGCGTTCACCGACGCACATGAGGGTCTGGAAGAGGATCGGGCCCTGGATGCGGACATCTGCTCGATCGCACGCTCCGTCTCCCGAAACCTGGAAAGAGAGCTGTGGGAGCGTGGTCTGCGGCTGGAGCTGGACTTACCCAGCTACGCCTGCCCGGTCCAGGCGGATCCGGAGATACTCTCGCGGGCCATAGCTGCACTTCTCTCCGGTGCCGTGGAGTTGGCGGATTCGAACGGCAGAGTATCCCTGCGCGTCACCGACGAGGCCGAGGAGACGCACGTGCTGATCGAGAGCGAGGGCGGAGGCATACCGGACTACGAGCTGCCGCACGGCCTCGACAGACTCTACCGTGTCCCGGGAACCGGCGCTGACGACCCATCACTCTCCGGTCTGGGGTTCTCGATCCTGCTCGCTGCGGTCGAGGCACTTGATGCAGGCCTGCAGCTGAGTACCCACCCGGAAGCGGGTACGGCGGCTGTGCTGGTGATAGCCAGGCAGCATCCCGGAGTGACGACAGTCATATCCTGACCACCGCGACCACTCGAAAGGAGCGGCATGCTCGCAAAGGACCCGCGTAAGAAGATAGTGATAATGGGTGCCGCCGGCAGGGACTTCCACAACTTCCTGACCTGCTACCGTGACGACCCGGACACCGAGGTCGTATCGTTCACCGCGACTCAGATCCCCGGGATCGACGACAGGCGGTTCCCGCCTGACCTGGCCGGGCCGCTGTATCCGGACGGCATCCCGATCGTCGCCGAGGACCGCCTGCCTGCTCTGGTACGCGAAGAAGACATAGATGCGGTCGTCTTCGCATACAGCGATGTGTCTCACATAGAGGTCATGCACCGAGCCTCTCTTGTCTTGTCGCTCGGCGCCGACTTCGAGCTTCTGGGCCCGAACCGGACGATGCTGCCGGGCGCCGTCCCGATCATCTCCGTGTGCGCCGTTCGCACCGGCGTAGGCAAGTCCGGCATCTCCAGACACATCTTCGAACTTCTCAGGGAACGGGGCCTCGTTGCGGTCGACATCCGGCATCCCATGCCCTACCGGGACCTCTCCCGCATGGCCGTCGAACGCTATGCGACCCTTGAGGACCTGGACCGCTACGGTTGCACGATCGAGGAGCGGGAGGAATACGAACACCTCATCGCGCAGGGAATGGTCGTGTTCGCCGGTGTCGACTACGAAGCGATCCTGCGTGCTGCCGAGGCCGAGGCCGACGTCATCATCTGGGACGGAGGGAACAACGATATGCCCTTCGTCCGGCCCGACCTCTCGATCGTCGCCCTCGACCCCCACCGGCCCGGACACGAGCGCCTCTTCCACCCGGGAGAAGCGAACTTCCTCTCCGCTGACGTGCTCGTCGTCAACAAGGTGGACTCCGCCGATGCCAAGGATATCGGTGCGGTGCTGAATGCTGCACGGGAGCACAACCCAACAGCGACCGTGATCCAGACCGCATCGAGGATCGAGAGTGCCGACGACTCCCTGCTGTCGGGCGCACGGGTCTTGTGCGTCGAAGACGGCCCGACGGTGACTCACGGCGGGATGCCGTATGGAGCCGCTGTGTTGGCCGCCCGTGCAGCGGGCGCAGCAGAACTCGTCAATCCGGCTCCCTACGCGACAGGCTCCCTGCGCACGACCTTCGAGCACTACCCCCACCTGGATTCGGCGCTCCCGGCGATGGGCTACTCCGCCGAACAGCTTGCCGACCTGCAGGCGACGATCACGGCGACCCCTGCGGACGTCGTGGCTATCGGCACTCCGATAGACCTGGCACGTCTCATCGAGATCGACAAGCCGGTCGTGCGGGTGACGTATGGTATCGAAGACCACGGATCGCCGAGACTCACGGACGTGATCGACTCCTTCATCGAGACCCACGGCCTTGACGGCGACGCGTCTAACAGCGGGTGAAGTAAGTGGCAGGAGAGATGCGGATGGGCCAGGTTCCCGGCAGACGGAAACGAATCGTGGCCGCACTGGGCGGCAACGCGATCGTTCGCGTAGGTGAACGCGGCACCATCGAGCAGCAGTTCGCTCATGCAGCCGACGCCATGCGAGGCATCGCCTCGCTCGCGCGGACCGGCGCGATCATGGTGCTGACCCACGGCAACGGTCCCGTGGTCGGCAACATCGTCATCCGGGGTGAAGCTGCGCGCGACCTCATACCGCCGATGCCCCTCTACATCGCTGGCGCGGATTCCGAAGGCGGTGTGGGACTCATGCTCCAGCAGGCACTGCACAACACGATGGTAGCCGACGGGACCCGCCGCCCGATCGCGACGATCGTGACCCAGGCGGTGGTCGATGCTTCGGATCCGGCCTTCTCACACCCGACCAAGCCCATAGGCCCCTATCTCGACGAAGAACAGATGCATCGCCGCGCCGCTGAGGACGGCTGGGTCTTTCGCAACGTCCCGGACCTGGGGTGGAGGCGGGTGGTCGCATCACCGCTCCCTTCACGCATCGTCGAGATCGACACCGTGGTCAGACTCGCCGAGGAAGGCTGTATCGTCATAGCCGCCGGGGGCGGAGGTGTACCCGTGGTGGAGCACGCAGACGGGACCCTCGCTGGCATCGATGCCGTGGTGGACAAGGACTGGGCGGGGGCCTTGCTCGCAGTCGCACTCGGCGCCGACTTCTTCGCCATCCTCATGGAAGCCGACGGCCTCTACGAGGGGTTCGGGACACCGGACGCGCGCCATATCGACACGATCTCCTCGGCGCAGATCCGAGAGTTGCTGGACACCGGGCAGTTGGACGAGGGCAGCATCGGGCCCAAGGTCGCGGCGGCGGCCTATGCCGTGGACACATGCGGGTGCCGGGCTGTCCTGTGCGCTACAGACGAGCTGGAAGCGGCACTGGACGGGCGAGCGGGTACGACGATCACACCCTGATCATGTGCGTTCGCGCACAGTGCAGCTAGGCGAGCTCATCGCGACCTCGTATCGTTTCCGCTCGTCAGAGCGTTTTTCAGAATGAGGGGGTGCGAACCGATAGGATAAGTAGCGCACTTGCGCGACACCGACGACCTCAAGGCTGAGACGATGATCCTCGCGACACAGCGGCTGCACGCCATACGCGAACACTACACGCCCGATACGCAGTACTTGTTCCGTATCCTTGCGAACTCGACGTCGGTCGTCGAGGCGAACATAGCGCTCGACCTTCTGCTCAAGACCGTCCCCGAACGGGCTCTGGTAACCACCATCAACCTGCGTGAGGTGCTCAAGGCGCTGCCGGCCTCACCGTTCACCATGGCGATAGACGAGCAGACGCTCATACGCGTGGCGGAGCTGGAGAAGAGTCTGGCAGTACTCAAGAAGTCCACGCCCGACGGGTTCGACATAGTCCTGACCACTGCGGGAAACCTCGTGCTCGACCTGATCGTCCGCCAAGGCGAGACGAAGTACTTCTGGACCCCGATGCCGGTGACGACAGACTACGTCCACCCGGGTCTGGTCGAACATCTCATCACGAGCGATCATCTCCTCGCGATGGTCGTCGACCTCATACAGGCGATGGGTATCGTGTTCAGCCCCACTCTGTACCTGTCCCTGGAAGACTGGCACATGGACCACGCGGCCGAGGCGATGTCGGACCTTCACGACCTGTTCTGATCGCCAAGTATCCTACTTGCCGAGGAAATCCCCCGCGGAGACCACCTTGCAGCCCGCCTGCGTCATGCGTTCGTAAGCCCTGCTTTCGTCGCTGGGTGAGATGCCCACGGCCCTGCAACCATCGCGCACCACGACGACATCGAAGCCCAGGCGCGCCCCGTCGAGTGCGGTGTACAGCACGCAGTAGTCGGTCGCCAGGCCGACGAGCACTATGCGCTCTGCCCGTTCACGTCTGAGCAGGACGTCCAGTCCGGTCGCATTCTTGTGATCATTGTCGAAAAAGCCGCTGTAGCTGTCGATCGCCGGATCCGAACCTTTTCGGACCACATGATCGATGGCGGCGACATCGAGCCCAGAATGGAACGACGCCCCGGGCGAATGCTGGACGCAGTGATCCGGCCACAACACCTGTTCCAGGCCATCGATGTCTATCACGTCCCCGGGAGATCGTCCCTCATACGAGGAGGCGAAGCTGGCGTGCCCGACAGGATGCCAGTCCTGCGTGGCGACAACGAGCTCGAACCGGCCAGCAAGCGCGTTGGCTACAGGGACGACGGCATCACCGTCGGCGACAGGCAGCGCACCAAAGGGCATGAAGTCATTCTGGATGTCGACCAGCACAAGCGCGTCCATCGAATCACTACTCCTCTACTCCACGTTCCTTGAGGATCAACGCCATCCTGGAATCGTGCAAGGACCGCTCCAGGCCGACCGGATAACTGTGCGGGTTCAAGAAACGGGTCTGAGTCGCATCGAGCGTCGATACCTCCTCGGTCGCACGTCGGCGCACAGCGGCCAGCTCCGGCTGCCGTCCCTGGAGCTTCCCCGACCTCATCACAGGCTCCAGGAGCTCCCGGAAGCTTGTGAGGACGTCGAACGACTTGCGTCTGGTCGGATCGGCCGGGTCGACCATGACGGTGTCTCCAGACGGTGGGCTGTCGATCTCGTAGACCATGTCCCCGACGAGCTTGCCGGAATCTTCGAAGCGACGAACTCCCAGCCTTCCGGGAACAGTGATCTTCGCGGTCTGCTCGGAGACCTTGAGCTTGGGCTCCCACGCAGCGTCGGACTCGCGTATCGCGGAGAGCTTGTAGACACCGCCGAGCGCTGGCTGGTCATGGGCGGTGACCAGCTTAGTGCCGACGCCCCAGACATCGATCGCCGCCCCCTGCTCTTTCAGGCTCCCAATCAGATGTTCGTCGAGCTCGTTGCTCGCAACGATGTGTGCGTCGGGGAAGCCGGCGTCGTCAAGCATCTTGCGCGCCCGTATGGAAAGCCATGCCAGGTCACCGGAGTCGATTCGGATACCGAGCATCTCGTGCCCCGACTCCCGCAATCGCAGACCGGTCGATATCGCCCTCTCCACGCCTCTGAGAGTGTCGTACGTATCCACGAGGAACGTGCAGTTGTTCGGCAGGGCTTTGGCGTACTCGTCGAACGCCTCCTGCTCACTTCGAAACGCCATCACCCAACTGTGCGCATGAGTCCCTGCTGCCGGGATGCCAAACGCCCGGGCCGCCAACGTATTCGAGGTCGCGCTGCATCCACCGATGTAGGCGGCCCGGCTCGCGGACAGCCCTCCATCCGGACCCTGCGCCCGCCGCAGACCGAATTCGACCACTGGATCGCCCTGAGCGGCGCGGCACACACGCGAAGCCTTCGTAGCCACGAGGGTCTGGAAGTTCACGACGTTGAGCAGTGCTGTCTCCACCAGCTGGCAATCGATCATCGGACCGGTGACCCTGACGACCGGCTCCCCCGGGAACACGACCGAGCCCTCCGCGACCGCGTCCACGTCACCGCTGAAGCGGAAACCTGCCAACCATTTCAGGAATTCCTCGGCGAACAAGGGCGTACCGTCGACTGCGTGTTGCCCCGCAAGGAAGGCGAGGTCTTCGGGCCCGAAACGCAGGGCCTGGATATGTGTCAGGGCCGGCTCCAGGCCAGCGAAGACACTGTAACCGCCCCCGAAAGGGTTCTCCCTGAACGACATGTAGAAGCTCGCCTCCAGGCGGCTTGCACCCGAACTCCAGTACCCCTGGGCCATGGTCAGCTGGTAAAGGTCGGTCAGAAGCCCGGGTGACGAACACCAGGAGAGCCCTTCCACAGGAAGCCTCCGTCCCCTATGCCGCCTGATCTCGATCAGTGGCGGCTTCGTACGGTCACTGCATACGAACGTACCCGCAACCCCGCGGGCGGTATCCCCCGGACCCGTACCGGATATCCGTCCGAGCAGCCGTTCGTCGGATTCATTCGGTTTCCCCGCGAACGGTACTGCGAGAACTCGGGCGAACGGGTATAACGGTCTGGGTACTTTCTGAACACCGCGTACGGGAGGCCACGATGTTTCACCCGGACATGCCTGGACCGGACGAGACTCACGACACCACCGCTCACGCAAAGGACGAGATGAGCCACGACGCCGTGGCGGAAGAGGCGATCGAGCGCGCGTCGGCGTTGTACGCCGCGACCGAGCACGAACTCCGCCGCAACCGGTTCGAGCAGGCTCTCGAGCGCGCGTCCGGCTGACCGTGACAGACCCCCCGCACGGCACAGCGCAGCCGAACAGGCTCGCGGGCTCTCATTCGGCATACCTGCGCGCTCACGCGTACGACCCGGTCAAGTGGCGGCCGTGGGGCCGCGAGGCCTTCGACCGAGCCGGTCGCCTTGCCCGTCCGGTACTGCTCTCCGGCGGCTATCAATCATGCCACTGGTGTCATGTCATGCAGAGGGAGTCCTTTCGCGATCCGGACGTCGCCGGCTTTCTCAACGAACAGTTCGTGAGCATCAAGGTCGACCGGGAATTGCGTCCGGACGTCGACGCCTTCTACCAGAGCTTCGTCGGAATCACCACGGGCTCCGGGGGCTGGCCGCTGACGGTGTTCCTCACCCCCGACGGCGCTCCGTTCCTGGGCGGTACGTACTTCCCTGCGACCTCGCCCCACGGGCGTGGATCGTCCTTTGCAGAGACGCTCAGGTCCGTCCTGCAGGCATGGGTCATGAACCGTCCTTCCGTCATGGAGACCGGCGGGCAAAGCGTCGAGACTCTGCGACACATCCGTTCCTCGGCACGAGAAGGACAGGCCATCACGCGTGAGGACATCGACCTTGCAGCGCAGAAGCTGCGGGATATGCTCGACCCGCGATACGGCGGCCTGAGACCCGCGCCGAAGTTCCCGCAGACACCGGTGATCGGATTCCTGCTCGAGTACCACCGCCACACCGGCCTCGAGTGGCCTCTTGAGGCCGCGAGGCAATGGCTCGACGCGATGCTGACCGGGGGCATCAACGACCACATAGGCGGCGGACTGTTCAGGTACTCGACGGATGATTCCTGGACCGTCCCTCACTTCGAGAAGATGCTCTACGACCAGGGCGCGATGCTGCTTGTGCTCGCCGCGACAGAGCGGGTCGTACGCGATGGGAGCTACGCTGCGGCCGCGCGCTCGATCGCGACATTCGCCCAGCAAGCCCTGAGCAGGGAGGGGGGTGGATTCTACTCTGCACTCGATGCCGACACCGGCGGAATCGAGGGCGGGACGTATCTGTGGTCGTACGAGGAGCTCGAGACTGTCCTCGATGCCGAGGAACTCGAGTTGGCCTGCAGCGCCCTCGGAGTGACGCATGCGGGAGATCTGGACGGCATGAACGTGCTGCGAATGACCGAAGCGCATGGGCCGAGGGACGACGCGCTCGGCTCACTGCTCGAGAAGCTGCAGGGATCGCGCGACGCGAGGGAACAGCCGCCCAGGGTGGAGAACACCATCACCGCGTGGAACGCGTCGATGGCCCGCGGCCTGATCGAAGCCGGCGCGGTATTCGGAGACGACGCGATGGTCACGGCAGGAACGGACGTACTCAGATGGTTACTGGGAGATGTCGCGCGCGGACGCGACCTTCCCCGGACGCCCGAAGAAGGCCGGATGAAGACCCCCCGGTTCCTGGAAGACTACGCGGCCACGATCGCGGCGTGCCTCTCGGCCGTCGAGCACCTTGACGACAGAAGCATGCTCAAAGCGGCCCTCAAGCTCCATCGAACCGCAAGCACTCGTTTCGCGGATCCTGAAGGGCTGCTTATGAGCACCCCCGACGGCCTGCTGCCATTCGTCCCTCTTGAGACCACCGACACCCCGACCGCCTCTGGAGCATCGCTTCACGCCGAGAACGCGGTGAGACTTGCGGCGCTCACCGGGGATGACCGACACTGCGCCGACGTGGACGATGTGCTGGTTCAGTACACTCGGACCATATCCTTGGCACCGCATCTCGCAGGTCATGCACTGGCTATCAACATGCGGACTATGGTATAGTCCTTCGCTGTTGCCGGAACGACGGGCCACACGCGCGGCACAGATGCCTGATCAGCGCGCCCATCCGACCGACCTGGCCACGATGGTGGCCATGACGTAGACCAAAAGGCGAGAACTCGCCCTGGCTCCGCGCCGGCAGCCGAGATATGGCATATCGCCCGCGCCTTACACAGGCGCACCGCGAGCATTCGTAGTCTCGCGGACCACACCGCCAGCAGATGCCCCCACTCTTTCCCGGGCATCGCTGTGTGCCCAGAATTCCGGGGCCGTTGCGGTGGATCTGTCCCCGTACAAGGAGGAAGATTGTATGTACCGTCGCCTATCGTCCGTCGTCACACTGGCACTGGTCGCACTGCTCGCACAGGCAACACCCGCCTTCGCGAACAGCTATCACGCGCGCATCACCCAGTACGTGGCCGAACGACCGGCACAAGCCCGTATCGTCCAGATGGCGCTCACCCGTGCCGGCTGGGGATACGACAGCGCCTACGAGCGGAACCGCATGGCGCAAGCGATCATGGTATCTGCTGGCGAGAGCGGCATGAACCCGCTCAACGACCGCAACAAGTCCTGCTCCGGCCTTTTCCAGATACTGAAGGGCAAGAGCATGTACGGACGCTGGACCGCCGAGGAACTCTCGAATCCGGCGACCCTGGAGCATTACACGCTGAGCGAGACCCCATGGCGGTTCGGCACGATCAAGAAGTACCAGAACGGAACGTACCTGGGGGTCGGTGACGGCTGGTACGTGAAGGCCGGCTTCTCCGGACACCACCCTTCACATTGGGCGTGGGGCAAGGTCAAGCTTTACACGAACAGCACCTACATGGGTGACGGCCCGGGCTGGTATCGCGCTCCCGAAGTGACGTACTACGCACCGAAAGCCGGTGAGTACAAGATCTTCAACCCCGTCTTCAACGCCGAGGTGGCCTTGCGCATGCATACGTCCCGTGGCTGGCAGCCCTGGACCGTCGCGCGAAAACTCGGCTACAGGTAGGAATGTAGGCCGCCTCCATCACGTGCGGGTGATGTCGAGAGGCCCGGGTACGAAACGTGTATGACGGCGCGGTATCGCGAGACGGTCGCGATACCGCGCCTCTCTGCTTTCCGGGGACGTCCAGGGAGTCCTGGATGCGAACAATCCCGGCACCTTACCGCTACAATGGGGAGCACATACAACCGATGACAGGGGGTCATCCGATGTTCTGCCCGCAATGTGGCACCCAGGCTGAAGACGGCAGCGCGTTCTGCGCGATGTGCGGCGCGGATCTTCGAGCGGTGACCGCCGAACCGGAGGGGACTCCCGCAGCC
>DLMY01000023.1 GCA_002478275.1 Actinobacteria bacterium UBA7524 | reverse complement strand
CAGTTTCACATCGTCGGCTACACTAGCGGATCAATGGTCTTCCACACTTGACCGTACTCATCGTAGGTCACTGACGTGACTGGGTCTGGGGAACCCGGCCCATCTACCGTCCATGATGTGACCTGATTGCCAACAGCACCATCCCAGGTGACCACAGTACGTGGCGCTACCACCCCTCCGGCAGCAGTCTCAATCGTTGCTTGACTTGCGGCGTATGCGTACATGGTCACAGTCTCTGTCGGATCGCCTGAGCGCGTCACTGTCGAGACGCGCCCAGCGGAGTCGTAGCCGATCACAAGACCGATTCCGTCGGCGTCACGCACGCCGTTGATGCGCTTCAGGGCATCATAGGTGTAGATCGCCACAGGAGTCTGAGTCCCGTCATGGCTTCGCATCACCCGGTACTCTCCCGGGATGTTGGAGAACGTCACTGCGTCTGTCTCGGTCGACTGCTCGCCCGACGACGAAACCCCTTTGTGCGTCAAGGAGTCCAGATTCCAGACTGTCTGCCAGCTGTAGGGCGGGACGAACACCTGGGCGCTGCTCCAGTTCAGCTCCAGCGCCCGTGTGAGGGGCGCAAATCGTCGCTCTGTGTTATCCGCAATCCGCGTTATCTTCCCTGAAGCGTTCCGAGTGATGAAGACGGGATTGCCGGACGAATCGGCATACGCGATGACCCTCCCCATCGAGTCGACGCTGAGCGCCTGGTCTGACAGCTTCAGAACGTGCGCTTCGATTTCATAGATGTGGAAGGCCCCGTTGGCGGTGTTGCCGAGGGCGACAACACGAATGTACCGCACGCGTGTCGGTGCGAAGGAGTGCGTCACCCATGATCGCGCGCCGCTCGTTGCCGGAACCACCTCTGTCCAAGTACTTCCGTCCTCGCTCACCTTGACCGCATAGGAATACGTCCGTGGCGCATCCTCGTTGGGGTCCGGCAGGTAGAAGGATACGTTATCCAATAGTGCAGGGCTGGCGAGTTCATACTCGAGATGAGCCGTACCATCGCTCTTCCACAGCACTTGATCATACGACCAGGGGTTCGTGCGACTGTCGAACTCCCCGTCGGTCGCCCTCCCCGTGTTTCCGACCCCGTTGAGCATCGCGTTGACTCGATTGAATCTGACGGAGGGTTCCAGTGGATCTCTTGTGTAGACTCCGGGACCGACCTGCGCAAATACCCTCTGCGTTCCGTCGCCATCGGTGTACGTAAGGCCGTACGTCAGAAGCGACACGTCATCCCAATAGGTGTAGCCCTTCATGTTCCGCGCTTCCAGGTTCAGCTTGGCATAGTACGCGCCTTCTGGAACGACACTCTCAAGCGCTATCGGCTGCCATCGAGGAGAAGCCGTGGTGTCGCTGGGATAGTAGCCTCCAGACACCGTGCTCGACACATACGCACCGGTCGCATCGTAGAAATGGAGCTTCATCAGTGCCCCACGCTCGGACTTGCTGGTGTCTGTGGTCACGTCACGGGTCATCACCCATGCCTTGGCAGAGAGCCGCTGCCCTGGGTACACCTGCATGCCGCTCTTGCCCCCCTCGTTGTTCGCCACGTACGCACTGTAGAACCCCTCACTCGCCGGCCTGCCGATCATGAGGTGGTAGGATCCCGTCCTCGCCCCGAACGCACTCGAGCGCGCAGTCGCTGAATCGTTGCTGTACACCCAGGCCGGCGGGTTGTCCCCGTCTGTTGGCGTGGCCTCGAATCCTGCGTTCGCTAGAACCTGCCCCTGATTGCTGATCCTCTGCTCCACGACCTGCCATCCGGGTCCGAGTCCCTGGTCAATCGTTCGGCTCGAGTCATAGAAGGCCTCGTATGCGAGCGGCAGCCCAAGCCCTGTTCCAGCGAAGTCCGTGCGGGAGCCTTTTAGGCGGCCCGTCGTCAAGTCGACTACTAGCCCCGCGCCCACTGGCACCGACGCGGTCACCGGGGAATGGAGACCCGCGACGCTCGGAGCGCTCGTCACGGACTTGCGATCGAATGGTTGCCACGCGGTCCACGCCGAAGGCGCCTCACAGCCCGCAGCCCCAGTCTCGGATGAGCGTGCCCAGACTCGCATGCGAATCCAGTAACGGCCGACGGCGGAAGGCACGGTGATCGCGTGCACCCGCAGGTCCTTGTGAACAACCAGCTTCTGTGAGTCCCATGTCACCGCTGGCGGTGCAGTGGCCACCTGAATCTGAACCGAACTCTGCTCCTTGTCCAAGATGTCCGAATAGGTCCAGTGGGCATGCAGCTCGGCGTTGTGTGTCCCCACGGCAACAGAAGCCGACGGAGACACAATCGCGACAGATGGCTCGGAAGTGTACGTCACGATCATGGTGGGCTTGCTGGTGCCTGAGTACTCGCGGGCATGGAAGCGACACAACGTGTTGATCGAGGTGTCTGCGGTTGGAGAATGCAGCCTGAATCCCTGATTGGCACCACCGCTGACCACGATGTCCTGCACTGACGCCGTCACATCCCACGCTGCCCACGCGTTCTTGCTGACGTTGGCGTACGCCAACGATGCAGTGGTGGAGGGCCTGCTGTTCCAAGTGACGCTGTCCTCGTCCCACGCTGAAGTGACCCTAGTGACGTCGATTCGTGTGGATCCTGCGACCGGACGATCAAAGCAGTAGAGCCTCAGCTCGGCTTTCAGCACGCTGATGCCCGACGCCGACAGCCCCGAGAGTTCAGGCCTGACGAGGGTGTAATTCGTGCCGTATGCTGCTGAGATCCTGCCCGCGCGGAGGTCCGTCGAGAGCCCGTAGTTCGTGGTCGACGCTGAAGAGTACACGTAGCTGTCGAGGCAGTAGCGACTCCCAAGGAAGTACGTGGTCGGATCGATCTTCACAGGGAACACGCGGGATGGGTCGCGCAGCCAGTTTCGGTCTGCGACGATGTCGAGCCGCCACACTGTCCCTGTCTGCTTCAACCCATAGTGGACCGCGTCCGAGTACGCGGGCTGCCCGGCCGCGTCTTGAGATGAGTCCTCCATGAACGGGGGCGGCATCTCGAAGACAACGCGACCAGTGGTCGCGTGTGTGAACGTGATCGCCCCGGACGCCTCAAGCGAGGGGACCAGCCCTGGGCAGTCCATGTCGTAGGAGAAGACGTTGCGGCCAAGGAAGTAGTCCAGAACTATCGTCTCTTTCAGTCCCCGAGGTTCGGATGTGTAGACGACGTCGGCGCCGGCGAACGCGTTCCGATAGCGTCGGGAACGAGGGGCCCCCGGCTCGGGCGTGGCGCTTGACTCGATGCGCGCGGAGGCAACGGGCGGCTCAAGCGGCCGCCCTTGCGGCGACAGGTAGACCCCCACCCCGTCGGCACTGATCCCGATGGGCGCCTGACCCTCAACGTCAGGCAGGTGGATGGAGAAGGCATTAGCCCGGTTGGTCACGCCCTTGCCGTGCGGCGTCTCGGTCGCAACCAGCGAAACATCCACCTGCTCGTAGTTGCCGGACTCCTTGCTGCGATAGTGGACCGGCTCGGCGTAGCTCTCGAGCGTAAGGGTGCCATCACCGTTATCGAATGTCTTTGTGTAGGGTGTGCGTTTGTCGGCCAGCTCCCGTCTCACGGGCAGCGGCGCCGCCGCGGCGGGAACGATGTGGATGAGTTGGGTCACCAGACAGATCGATGTGATGCCTGCGGTCAGCGCTCGAAGCG
>DLMY01000015.1:29755-34363 GCA_002478275.1 Actinobacteria bacterium UBA7524 | reverse complement strand
GTCGTCACCGCCGTCAACCAGCCTGCTGGTGGCGGTGGCTGCCACGAGGTGGATGATGTCGCGGCACTGCACACGAGCGTGAGCGCTGAGCCGCTCAGCTGCGCGGCATGCCACAAGGACAACACCGCGGTACCCACGACGCTTACCTGCAACACTGAAGGTTGCCACTATCCGGCCCCGACGCATCGCTCGCTCCACGTGACCGAGGCCAGCGCAAGCTGTACGGACTGCCACACCTACGTGAATGTTCAGGACCAGCACGACCCGGCCACGATCGGCGGGACGATCGACGGCAAGACCAACGACGGCTGCAACATCTGCCACGGCGGAGATGGGTGGTCAGACATCCGTTCGACGGTCGATAACGTCGAGTGCGCCACCTGTCACGCGAGCGCAGCTCACGACACATTGCACCAGGCCACCGTTGTCAGCAACTACAGTGACGGTAGCGGTGCTGGCCCCGAGACAGGCTGCATGAACTCCGGAGCCGGTTGTCACGGAGTGACCGCGCCGTTGCCGGTCAACGCCGCAGTCGAGTTCCACCCCTCCAGCGGCTGCCTGAGCGGCGCCTGCCATACGAGTCCCACGTTCTCGAACGAGACCTGGAAGGCAGGGTCCGGCATGGAGTGTGTCCGTTGCCATGACGGCAACTTCGTCGGCGCGCCCGATACGGTCGAACCGGTCGACAGCCACTATGTCGCCTCGCTCCATACCGCGACCGTCGGACTGGGTAACGTCGGCGCCGGAGGAACCGCTTCAGCAGCATGTGGCGACTGCCACGACCTCGCCATGCGGGCAGGGCACGGTGGCGCCGCTGGCGGCTTCAGCTCCAAGACCAAGGGCACGTACGTGACGTGTACCGAGTGCCATAACTACAACGCCACGGTCAGCGAGATCGCAAAGAGAACCGCGCCGAACTGGAACGGTCGCTGCGACCACTGCCATGCGTCAGGCGTCCTCGGCGCAACGCAGGTCATGCACAATGCGACCACTGCGCCGACGGTCGCGGGCACGCAGCCTGCGAGCCCGGATCAGTGCACCAGGTCTGGCTGCCACACCTGGACGGAACCTCTCGACCTGCACAACCTGCATCGGAATGCGAGTGGTGGCTGCACGCTCGCCGGTTGCCACGATGCCAAGAACAAGGACATGACGTCCGCCAAACGTACGTGTGGCGGCCCGACGGGTTGTCATCCGAACTACGAGGATGCCGCCCATGCATTGTCCAAGGGCGGGAAGCCGTGCAACACGTGTCATCCGAACCACGCGACGATGACCAGTGACACGACCACCTTCCATCACGTGCTCGACGATGCGACACAGGCCCCCAAGGACAATCCCTCCTACCCGACGAGCAAGGACAACCTGACGTGCGTGAGTTGCCACACCGATCACCACAACTTCACTCCCGAAGGTGGGCCGAACAACAAGGCGAACAACCTGCGAGTCAGCATCAACGACAACAGCGGAGCGCCAACCAATGCCACGAACACCGACTTCATCGCCAGTGGTGACTACGGAATCTGCGTCAGCTGCCACAGCACCACTCGCATCAAGGACGTCAGCAAGCAGAAGACAGGTGGGTCGGCGGCGACTCCGCCGATCTCAGGAGCCGGCTATGCCGCATCCGCTCACAATTACGTGATCAACGATGCGGCCAGGGTCGGATTCAATGACGGCACCGCCTTCCGGGCCAACTGCATCAAGTGCCACGACGACGAGATGGACACCGGCAGCAAGATGAGCTCGACCTACAAGCTCGGTCTGCACAAGTCCGCCGAAGACCGTCTCGCTAAGGCGCTTGGAGCTGCCCTCGCCGGTTCGAGTACGGCTACCGAGGAGAACCTGTGCTACAAGTGCCATGGCCTCGGCAGCAGCGCGGGCCCTGACGGTTACGGCGTCAATCCGGGCGGCACGGCGATGACGGCCAACTCCCGCAACATCCAAGCACAGTTCGCGAAGACCTATACGCATCCTGTCGGTGCCAAGGCAGGCGTGCATAAGACCGACGAGAGCACCGCCTCCGGCTGGAACCCCGCGAGTAACCGCCATGTCGAGTGCGAAGACTGCCATAACGTCCATGCCGCCCAGAAAGGCCGGACGCCGTGGCCGAGCAACGGTGTGTTCCGCGGTAGCACGCCGCCCGCGATAGCCGGTGCCAACGTCGGTGTCTGGGGTGTGAACATCACAGGCGCGAACGCCGACGGCACCTGGAACGGTTCGGGCACGAGCGGCAACCCGTCGGCTCCGACGTACTCCAAGGTCAACTCATCGTCCTATCAGTGGCAGCTCTGCCTGAAGTGCCACTCTGCGTGGGCATACACGACCACTCCGCCGAACGTTTCGGTCAACCTCGCCGGCCAGACCGGTGGAAAGCAGACCGACGTCGGACGTGACTTCAACCCGATGAACCTCTCATACCATCCGATCTTCAAACAGGGCCTGAACCAGCCCGCCACAAACGCGAACCCTGCCTGGGCGAGTAATGCCGCCCGCAAGTGGATCGACTACAACAACAACGGCCTCAACGACGGCGCGAGTGAGACGAACAACAACGGTCTGTCGAACACGTTCACCGATGGCTGGCTGACGACGAGCGTTGTGGTGTGCACCGATTGTCACAACAACAACGACCCGACAGGCCCGTCGGGACCGCACGGTTCGACCAACCGCTGGCTACTCACTGGCGTGGACGTGAACGTCAAGACTACGTTGCAGAACGGCTCCGTGGTCAACCCGCCGTCAACTGCCGGCGCGAACTTCTGCGTGAACTGCCACCGAGCTGACGTCTATGGCCAGAACAACGCCATTCCCTCGTCGCCAACTTCACTCCTGTCTCGAATGAACCACAACCGTATGTCGAGTTCGTGCTACAACACAGGCACCTATAACAGCACGGCGCTGCAATTCTCGAGTTGTCTACACTGTCACGGCGGCCGCAAGGACGAGAACTCCTTCAACTTCGCCGCGAACACGGTAGTCCAGTCAGGTGCCATCCACGGCAGCAGCATGACCTACGCTCCGGGCGCCTCGACCTATACGGGTGCAGCCAACTACATGGGCCAACGCTTCCTGAACGGCGCCTCTTGGAGTCAGCATCAGAAGGGCACCACGACAGTTGGCTGCTACACCTTGCAGAAGAGCACGACCTTCCCGCAGGACAACTACTCAGCCTGTATCAAGCACACGCCGGACACGTATACTGAACTTCAGTACTCGTACTGATCCAGCAGAACCCCTGCCCGCCCGCCTTCCTGGGACGGGCAGGGGGCGTGTGACTCTCGATTGGACAAGATGTCGGACACTGTTGCTCGGTTTCTTACTCGTGCACGTCTGTTCCTCAGCTCGAGGGCGGTGTCCTTCTGGGTCATCGGAGCCTGGATAGTCCTGACCCTTGTGTGGCTTGTGCCGTTCCAGTTCACCGGCCAGAGCAAGGCGACGGTGCAGGCGATAGCCGAGGACTGGTTCGCTCTTCGAATCGTCTACCTCGCCACAGCGGTCGTCACCACAGTCTGCACCTACTCTCGGATCAAGAAGGACTGGCGCCGACGCGATGCTTCGGTCCGGCCTACGCCCACCGAGGCAGCACAAGGCCCGTTTCCGGTGGGCAGCGACGATATTGAAGCATGGCTCCGATCACAGGGCTATCGGGTGACGCGTGAGGATCAAGCACTCCGGGCGACCGTGAACCGCTATTCTCTCCTCGGCGGGTCGGTGTTTCACGTGGGCATCGTGGCTGTTGGACTGTCCCTCGCACTCCATTCGGCGACAGTGGAATCCGTAAGCCTACGTGTCACAGAAGGGCAGACTTTCGCTGAGGCCGGGTGGACAGCCGAAGAGGAACTCCTGTTGCCGTCATCGATCCGTCATCACCGGCTGGTCTCGATCACGCCTGAGTACTATGAGGACGTCCTGCTGTTCACGCGCCTGACAGCTCGTATCGAGACGCCTGCGGGCACACAGCAGGAATTCTCTTTGGCCAGGCCTTACTGGATCGATCCTGTCCGTGTCTTGAGCATCCAGGACTACAACCTTGCGCCACACATCGCGGTCGTCGATTGGGCAGGAGAGCGCGAGGAGCACGTGATAGCAATGAACCTCTCACCGCCCGGTACCGAGGACAGTGCCGAGATCCCGGTCTCTCCACTGTACGTGTCGTTGATCGCATACCCGGATTACGGTGTCGTCGACGGCCGTAACGTCTCCATGTCGTACAACATCGTCGAACCGGCGTTCCTGATGTCCGTTCAGACTGGTGATCGAGCAGGACCACTGAAGGCGAGAGAACTCCTGCGACTAGGGGACTCCCTTACGGTCGACGGTTACGAGATCAGCGTCCCCGAGCTGTCCCGGTACGGGACCTTCCGGCTGACCACGGCACCCGGGTTGCCTCTCGTGCTGCTGTCGCTGTTGATGACGCTCATCGGTCTTGCGTGGCGGTTCTTCTTGCGTAGACATGACGTGATGGCTTGGGAAACGGATGAGGGGCTCATGATCGACGGTTGGACCGACATGAGGGGGAGGGAAGCCGGACGCGGGCGCCTGATCCGGCTGGCCCGTCAGGCAGGGGTGTTGGGATGAGCGCGGCGATGAGCACGGCCATGAGGC
>DLMY01000015.1:28534-29605 GCA_002478275.1 Actinobacteria bacterium UBA7524 | reverse complement strand
GAGCACGGCCATGAGCGCACTGCACATCATTACCTTGTCGCTCACAGCCGGCGCGGTGGCTCTGTCCGTCATCGCACTTCAGTGGCGGTCCGCTCTGCGCTTTGGGCGATTCTCCACCACAGCTGCAGCGCTGTCTGCGACTCTCGGGCTTGCGGTCAGATGGGCCGTCTCAGGGCATGCGCCCATCTTCGGTACCTTCGAGAACACCTACACGCTCGCATGGGCGCTTCTCGCCACCGCGACCGTCGTGGGCTTTGTCAGGAGGGATCTCGAAGACTTGTGGAGGATGGCTGTTCCCTGGGCTTTGGCTTCGATGACTTACGGCCTCCAGTTCCGTTCGGAGCCTGTCCCTCTCACGATCTCCGAACAGTCGCTGTGGGTGGACATCCATGCGGTCTTCGCATGGATAGCGCTCGTATCGTTCCTTGGTGTGACCTCGCTCGCCGCAGTCCGCGTGATCGGCGGGCGCCCGCTCGGCCTTCCCGCCGAGCGGTCCGATGACCTGATGACCGAACTGCTCATGATCGGCTATGCAGGCTTCACCGGCATGCTTGCGACAGGCGCATGGTACTCGTTCGTACTGTTCGGTACGTTCTGGCAGTGGGACATCGTTGAATCCCTCGCTCTGGTCACCTGGTTGAGCTATGGGGTGGTGATACATGGGCGCCTCTTCTATCGTTGGGGTTCAAGACGCTTCGATATGGCAGTCCTGCTTGTCTTGCCGCTGTTGATCGCCGCCTACTTCGTGTGGTCGTTCTTCCCTGATACCTGGCACTTCTTCGATATCCCACTGGTCAAGCCGTACTAGAGGAGTCTCGAGACTGTGATTCGACGCTACCGCAAACAGCTGGTCATCGCCGCCGTGACCGTAATGGCCGTTCTCGGCGTTGGGGTGATCACCTTCTTCTCGGGCTCGCAGGAAGATATCGATCAGCCTGAAGCGGACTACGTCGATCTCGACCTGGGTACCGTCAGGGGGTCCTCCAGGCCTGCCGAGGAGATCCTGTTCTTGCCGTGGGGCGATGGTCCTCTCGATGCCACTCGGCTCGGTGAGTTGGCGACCAGGTCCAC
>DLMY01000015.1:498-28449 GCA_002478275.1 Actinobacteria bacterium UBA7524 | reverse complement strand
GGTGAGTTGGCGACCAGGTCCACCATAGAGGCGGTGTTCGGGTCGGAAGGGGCCATCTTCGTGGTCGACCATCCCGCCGATGTCTTCGGTGCTCGTGTGCGTTGGTTCTCGGCGCGGGGAGAACTCCTCGGCAGGCATGATGCGCCCGGCGGGTCCACGCACTTCCGGCCGCATCCGGGCGGCTTCAACTACGTGGTCGCTAAGGCCGGAGGTCCGAGCGAGAGGGCCGTGCTGTTCGACATCGAACGTTCGGTCGCGACCACTTACACGATTCCCCTGAGCATCAACAGTGGTGGTCTCAGCTATTCCGAGGGCGTCTTGTATGCCTCAGCGACGCCGTCAGACGTGGATCATCAGGAGCAGGTCATCTACTCCCGGGACGTGCTCATCCCCGTCGCAAGAGACGGTGTCCAGGTTGATGACGTCGCTGCTGATGAAGGCGCGGTGGAGTTGTGGGGGTACGGGTGGGACGGACAGCCCTACACGTTCGCAACGAGGGTCTTGGGGCTGGAGCCGACCGTGAGTGATGTGGTCACACTGGTGGGCTCCGAGGGTCGCAGCATCCGTGTGCCGCGCCGTTATCGCTTGCTCGGCGTGGATGGCGACTCGCGCCTCTACCTCGCGACCGAGCCCCAGGTCGACCGCGGTCGTCCACGGCAGCTCGCTGCGGGTTGGATCTCGGCTAACGAGCCACATGTCGAGGTGCTTGTGATCGATCTCGATGCCACTGTCGATTCGACGATCATCATGCCGTTCTCGTACGTCTCGGCATGGCAAGGACGGATGCCGATGCGCCTGGGCGAAGACGGCCTTTACTCCATCCGGGAGACCGAAGGAGGGCTGGCGGTTGTCATTCACCATCTCGACTAGGCGCTTGCGCGCTTCAATCGGCGTCTCATTGCTGTGCGCGGTGATGCTTCTCGCCGGCTGCGTGCCGGACGTCTCAGACATCGAGGCGCCGCCGCCGTTCATCACAGTGCTCGTGGGTCCTCCCGGCGTGAATCTCAATCCGTATACGAACGTCTTGTCGAGCCGCCAGATAGGCGCGCTACTGTTTCGTGGGATGTTCGCCGTCGATGACAGGGGTATGCCCGTACCTGATCTGGCGGTGGAAGTGCCGACTGTGGCCAACGGAGGAATGAACGCAGACCGGACGCAGATCACCTATCGTCTCGACGAGACGGCCGAGTGGGCGGACGGAGAACCCCTGACCGCGGATGACGTTGTGTTCACGTGGGAGTTGATCGATGCAGGCATCCTGAGCGATGACCCAGGTGTCCGGGTCTCTGAGGTGAGTGAGGTCGTCGCCCTCGACGAGCACACCGTCCGCTTGACCTTGGCCGATCCTGATGCCCCGTTCGCGTGGAGATTCGTCCCGTACGTGATGCCGAAACACCTGTTGGCTGACTCGCCCGACCTGCTTTCTGATGACTTCTGGATCCATCCTGTCGGCTCCAGGGACCGCTCCGTTACTCGGCACCTACGTGGCATCCAGGTGGACGTCACCCCTGTCGACGATACGATGCCGCGAGTCACCATCGTCTTCATGGACAACGACGCGAATGCACGGACGGTTTGGGAGTCTGTCGTCAATGGCGCCTGGCTCTCACCCCCGGTAGGCCCGGTGGGTAGTGAGGGCTTCGACTCGGTGCCCAGCTCCCGTTGGCAGGCATTCGTGATGAATCTCTCCGATGGTCGTCCGACCGCCGATCTCGCCGTACGGCAGGCCTTCTCGGCGTTGGCCACCGTCTCCGTCGAACCCGCCGAGGAAGGCCCTTATGGTTTCCCGATCTCTCCACCGCTACAAGACAGGGACGCTCTCGACGCCTCGCTGGAGGACGCCGGCTGGCGCCTGCAGCCCGATGGGCACCGTCAGAAAGACGGCGAGGAGTTGGAGATCGCGGTGGTGTTCAACCCGATGTCGGCCGAGGAAGGCGATCGGATCCAGGACATCGACATGGAGTCATTCGGCGGCCGGGTCGAGGAGTACCCGACGTTCCCCTATACGGACTACGCGGGTGAAGGGTTCGCCGCGATCGGCCAGTTCGATATCGCGCTCCTGGAGTTCCCCATCGGCATCCCGTACGGATGGGCGTGGCCATACCGGAGCGAGGACGTCCCCTCGAACGAGAACGTATCGGGGCTCAACCTTTCGCGAGTCTCTGACGACACACTCGATCGGCATGCAGACGCGATGCGTGACGCAGGCGATCCCGGAGAGCTGCGAGCGGCTTTGGCGGCTGCCTGGGCCAGGCTCGAAGAACTCCACGTCGTGAAGTGGGACGAACGTAGGGAGCAGTCGGTCCTGTCCAGGGGACTGGAAGGTGTCAGGGCGAATCCCTTCGAGGAGTACGCGCTGCGAACAGTCGATTCTTGGCGCATCGTGCGCCCTGCCGGTGAGTAGACGGTGAGACGCATGATGAGATTCCTGGCTTCCGTGCGCCTGGCGGGCTGGCTCATCGGCATCCTGCTCGGGTTTCTCGTGCTGTCGTTCCTCGTGCCTCAGCGCGGCATCTATCCCCCCGAGCAGGTGGACGAGTTCCTCGCCATGTTGCCGGACGCACTCGGATGGCTCGTTGCGACCGCCGGTCTCGACGCGCTGTTCTCCTCGTTCCTCTTCTACGTCGTTGCAGCGCTGCTGGCCCTCAACCTGACTGTGTGCACTCTGCGGCGGATGGTTCGCCGCAGGCGAGTGATGGGCGCAGCCACCATCGGCACGGTTCCCGCTGAGGCCATGGTCATCCATGGGCTGGATCCGGATGCCGTCGAGCGATCGATGAGATCGCTGAGCGCGATCGAGACGCGATCACCCCTTGGGCTGCTCGCCTACGTAGTGCGCCGAGGAACCACGGGCTACTGGGGCTCGGTGATTCTTCATGCGGCGCTGGTGATTCTCGCGGCGGGTGGCGTCGTGAGCGGCCTGACGGCGTTTCGCGGAGAGATGGTCCTGACCGAGGGACAAACGGTGGCTGACGTGCCCGAGTCGTACCTCCATATCGATCAGGTACCCCGCTGGGGGACCCAGTTCGGTGAGTTCCAGATCGCGCTGGAGCGCATGGAGTTCGAGTACGAAGGCGACACTATCGTGGACGCCGTGGCGCACATGGTCGTCTCGGATGCCGGTGCGAGTCGCGAGGACAAGGGAAGGGTCAACTACCCCGTTCTGGTGGACGGGAAGTCGTTCCTGCTCTACGACACGGGACATGCCGTTTGGGTGAGTGTCGCAGGGCCGGACGGAGCCTCGCTGTTCGACTCGTTCGTCAATATGGGGGAGAGTGGGCCTGAGGGATACTCAGATTCCCTGGACGTTGACGGGCTTGAGATACGCCTGTTGTCTCGCCCGGATTCCTCGCGCCCGGTTGATGAACCGGTGGAGCGAGGACTCGACCTACGTGAGCCGGTCGTCGGTGTGCGTGCCGGGAGACAGGAGTCGGTGCGCGATTACGTGTGGCTCGAACCGGGACAGTCCACTGACAGGGATGGGTACACGGTCACTATCAAAGAAGTGCGGCTCTGGAACCGTTTCATGGTCCGGGCCGACGGGGGCCGCCACATCGTCTATCTGGGATTCCTGCTCGTCATAGTCGGGGCATGTATGCGTTTCCTCGACCCGGACAGGCAGGTGGCAGTCGTACCTGACACGTTTGATGGGGAGCCGGTCTTTCGGATGTGGGGTCAGCAGCGCTATTGGAGTGCGCATGCGCCCCGCGAGATGAGACGGTTGTACGCTGAATTCGAGGGACAGCCGGGTGTTCGAGTCGTGACCGGTGATGTGGGCGATGAGAGCGGTGCGGACACGGATGTGGCCGGCACAGATGGTGCCGTCAGCAACCGTCTGCGAGACGGAGAGGAACCGCGATGACGATAGAGGCCTCTTCCTTCTGGCTCGCCGCACTGGCTTACGCTGCGGCAACACTGCTGTACACCGCAGGCGTCGTATTCGCGCGCGAGAAGCTGGTCTCCTCGGCGTTCATGGTCACCTGTGTGGGGTTCGCCGCACAGACCGCATCGGTCATCGCGCGCTGGACCTCGACCGGACGGCTCCCTTACGTACAGGACTACGAGAACGCGCTGTCAGGCACGTGGGCGATAGTCTTGACGTACCTCGTGGTGGCGCTCGTCTACCGCAAGACCCGCGTGGCGGGGCTTATCGTCATGCCGTTCGTGCTACTGACCATCGGTTACGGCCTTCTCGTACCAGCCGAGGCAGGACCCGTCACCCCCCCGTACAAGAGTGTGTGGCTCGTGATCCACGTCCTGTTCGCCTGGGCGACGTACGCGGGATACGTGGCCGCCGCGTCGCTGGCGGGCATCGAGTTGCTCAAGGCCAGGCGTGGAGCGCGAAGTGTGCCCGGCTCGGTGCTCGACAAGGCCCCGGGGCCCGAGCGCTTGCGCGAGATCACCTTCAGGCTCGTGGCTTTCGGATTCGTCGTCAATGCCGTGATGATCGCGTCAGGTGCGATATGGGCGTACGAGCTGTGGGGTTCTTACTGGCGCTGGGATCCCGTTGAGACCTGGAGTCTGCTGACCTGGCTTGCGTACGCCTTCTACCTTCACGCCTACCTGACGCTCGGCTGGCGAGGTCCCAGGCTCGCCTGGGTGGCGTTCTTGGCGCTCTTCGGCGTGATGATGAGCTTCTGGGGTGTCCAGCTCCTGCCGAGTTCGTATCATCTGTTCAGAGATATCGGCAGTTTCGACGTCGACATGGGACGAGGTAGGTAGATGTTCGACATCCTCATCATCATGAACAACTACTTCCACGACGTGGCCACGGCCGTGCTGGTGGCCGCAGCCGCGATCATGTGGGTGCTCGGACGCAGGGCCCGAAGCGGTTCCGCCGAGGAGATCGCCGTTCTGGCACGGTCTTATCCGACGCTGACGAAGTTCGCGATCGGGGCTCTTGTGTGGGTGGTGATCGGCGGCGTTCCGCGCGTGATCTTCTTCAATACGCATGACCTCGGTGCCGTAAGGGGGGACTTAGTGACCGCCATCGCGGTGAAGCACGTAGTCGAGGTTGCTGCGGTCGTAGCCGGTGTGGTGATGTGGCGCCGCGTAAAGCGGTCTATCGAAGCTGCGGCTACCGGCGAGTCCTGACGCCGGATCGCCTCGGCCGCCTATCCGGCGGGGCGCATCACAGTTCATGTCATGCGAGACGGGTACTACACGTGTAGTGGTGGTGCGATGTATACTATACATCGCGGAGCGAGCACACGCTGACTACGGCAGGGGTTGGACGCTGTTTCGATTTCGGCAAGGCAGGTGGGTCATCATGGGACGCATGGTGCGCAAACAGGTCTACATAGACGATCGCCAGGAGCGGCTGCTCAAAGAGCACGCGGCCGCTTCGGGACGTACGGAATCCGAGCTTATACGCGAGGCTATAGACGCCCTGCTCGACGCTGACTTTGCGAGACGGCGCAGGATCCGCGCTGTCGAGGAAATGCTCGCCATAGGCGACCGGATGTCCGGGGTTGCTGAGAAGAGAGGTGTCACCGGACCTGCCTGGCCCGGTAGGGCAGCACTCT
Source organism: Actinobacteria bacterium UBA7524 (assembly GCA_002478275.1). Taxonomy (GTDB): domain Bacteria; phylum Actinomycetota; class Coriobacteriia; order Anaerosomatales; family UBA912; genus UBA7524. Next base: position 22,924 of record DLMY01000015.1, on the reverse strand, counting down.
ACGAGCCCCCTCGGGGGATGCCTAAGTGACGAAGCTCTTCATCGACACGAACGTCGTTGTCTACGCCGTGGATGACCGTGACCTTCGCAAGCACGCATTCGCGCGTGAGCTGTGGATGGCGCTGGCGACGTATCCCGGAACGACAGTGTCTTCTCAGGTCGTGTCGGAGTCAGCGAACAGCGTCTTGCGGCTGTGGTCGGAGCCGGATGAGGCGCACTTGATGGTGGACCGACTGAGTGAAGGCGCGATCGTCGTTCCGGTGACTTCGGAGATCGTGGCCCGGGCGGTGGACGGCGTGGCCCGTCACGGGTTCTCCTTCTACGACGCGCAGATATGGGCGGCCGCGCGGATGTGGGGAGCGCCGGTGGTGCTCAGCGAGGACTTCACCGACGGGTTGACCGTCGAAGGTGTGCGCTTCTGCGACCCATTCGTCGAGGGCTTCGACATCGAGGCACTCCTCGGCGAGTTGGAGGAGGGGTGAGGCGGCACGGGCGTGCTGCGCAAGCCCACATCGGAGCACTTGATCCGATAGCACGTCATGCAGGCTTCGGATACACTCGAAACCCGTTCGAACATCGAAAGAAAGGCGGCACGTGGACGCGCGAGCACCCAGGGGTACGGCCGATATGCTTCCCGATGTGGCGCGCGCATGGGAGCACATGACGCGCACCGCGCAGGAGCTCTTCGCGCGCTACGGATACGAGCCCGTCTACACGCCTTTGTTCGAGCATACAGAGATCTTCGCGCGCGGCATCGGTGAGGCGACCGACATCGTCGCCAAGGAGATGTACACATTCGATGACCGCAGCGACCCGCCCAACTCACTCACGTTGCGCCCTGAAGGCACCGCCAGCGTGGTGCGTGCGGCGCTCCAGCACAGCCTGGTGCCCCAGGGCTCGTTCGCTAAGCTCTACTACTCGGGGCCGATGTTCCGTTACGAGCGTCCGCAGAAGGGCCGTATGCGCCAGTTCTGGCAGATCGGCATCGAGTGCCTCGGCGCACCCGAACCCAGTGCGGACGCCGAGGTCATCGCGGTGCTGTGGCGTTACTTCGAGACCCTCGGCATCCCCGCTGCGCAGATGCGTCTCCTGCTCAACTCGATGGGTGACGAGGACTGCCGCCCGGCCTATCGCGACAATGTCGCCGCATACATTCGCGAGCACGCTGGAGCGATGTGTGACGAATGCGACCGGCGCGCGGGCACCAACCCGCTACGCGCCTTCGACTGCAAGAACCCCAGTTGCCAGGAGGTCATGTCCGGCGCTCCGCTGCTGCGCGACCGGCTCTGCGAGCCGTGTGCGGCCCACTACGAGGCCGTCAAAGGCCATCTCGACACACTGAGGATCCCGTACGCCGAGGAACCACGTCTCGTCCGCGGCCTCGACTACTACACACGCACCGTCTTCGAGGTCCAGGTAGACGCAGGCCTCGGGGCGCAGAACGCCATCGGCGGGGGAGGGCGCTACGACCGCTTGATGGAACAGTTCGGAGGCAAGCCCACGCCGGGCCTCGGTTTCGCGCTCGGATTCGAGCGCACGTTGCTGGCGATGGAGGCGTCCGGCGCGAAGATACCCGCTCCACCTCGGGCCGAAGTCTACGTGGCACGCGTCGACGAGAGCGTCGCAGGTGAGGCGTTCGAGCTCGCACAGCGGCTTCGTGACGCGGGTGTCGCAGCGGAGCTCGACCACATGGCGCGCTCGCTCAAGGCGCAGTTCAAGCAGGCTGACAAGCTGGGCGCCGCACTCGTGGTCGTGGTCGGTCCCGATGAGCTGGCGGCAGGCGAAGTCACGGTGCGGGACATGTCGGATGGTGCCAGCGATCGAGTTGCGATTCAGGGCATCGTCGACGACGTGCACAGTCGGCTCGCTTAGTCCCACACCGCCCGCAGGTAGCGCAGCGGCGCCCGGTACTCGAAGATGGGTCGGTCATCAGTGTTCGAAGGAATCGAGGGGTCTTCCACGAGTTCGGTGATCTCGTCAGGCCCCATGATGTGCTCGAACTCGTAGATGTCCCCGCCGCTTTCCAGTATCGACTCGCGGACTGCCGGCGGGTCGAATTCGAAGTCGCCGTGCACGCCCACCAACATGTAGTCGACCCTGTTCGTCGTGCCGGGTACGTATGTGACCCAAACGTGCGACTGGGGGAAGACCTCCCCGAAAGTCTTGGTCATCATGAGCAGGTCCTCCTCGTCCATGAGGTAGGCAGGCAACCATTGGAGCATGACGCCATCGGGCTTGAGGATGCGGTACGCCGCTTCGAGTGATTCGCGTGTGAACATCCGTGCCGAATAGGTGGAGAGTGGGTAGCTGGGCTCTGACGCGATCAGGTCATAGCGCATATCGGTGGTCGTGTAGTGATGGCGTGCGTCGTCAAGGATGATGTTGGATCGAGGATGGGTCTCCAGGATCGTGTCGATGAAGTAACGTGACGCTTCGACGACAGCCGGGTTGATCTCGACGGTGTCGACGACCGGCTCACCGGGCGCGCTGAGTGTCAGGAGCGATGTGGTTCCCGTTCCCAGTCCTACGACGAGCGCGCTGCCGATCTCACCGTGACTTGCGACGGGAATGCGTACGATGAGCTCCATCGTCTGCATGTCCTGGAATCCATGCGCACCCTCGTTCATACCAGAGGCGTACAGGGAGCGTGCGCCCACAGGGTCCTCGTAGACTGCGACGCGGCCCTGAGGCGCATCCTTCGCGTACACGACGTTCATCATTCGGACCGACTCGAGCAACTGGCGGATGTCACCTGAGTGATGTGCACGGCCTACGGCCAGGTTGAGTAACGGTGATGCACTGTTGACGAATAGCAGTGATGCAGCGCCGGCGGCCAGGAGCATCGCGGCTTGTGCCAGGCGAGCCCTGCGCACGACATCCAGCGCCATCACCCTTCGTAGCGCGATCATCCCAGCAGTCGTGTTCAGCGCTGCGGCTGCGATCGCGGTTCCCGCGGTCGAGAACAGGGGCATCAGGACCAGCCCACCGATAAGCGAGCCCACGACCGCGCCGAAAGTGTTGAGGGCATACGCCAGACCGATATCCTTGCCCAGGAACGTTCGGGTCGAAGTAGCCAGGCGTGTGGCGATGGGCGCTGTCGCACCCAGCAGCACACAGGGGGCAGCGACCACGACGAACGTCAGTGCGAATTGTGTTGCGGCGAACGTTGCGAGGTTACCGGGGATCACCGCGCGCGCAACGAAGTACGCGAAGGGGACTGCTCTGGTGAGAGGAAGCGATAACAGGGCCGCACCCGCACCTGCCAGCTGCAACAAGCCGATCGTCCCCAGCGCTCCATGGCGGCCTTGCGCATTTCGGCTGCCGAGCCACTGTCCTATCGCCAGGCCGCTGAGAACGGCGGCAAGCATGGTTGCGACGGCATAGACACTGGCGCCGAAGACCAACAGAAGCTCCCTTGCCCAGACCGTTTCATAGATCATGATGGAAGCCCCTGACAGCACGAACGCCACCAGAGCGGGCCGCCGGGTGAGGTGATCGTCGCTGTGACGGTCTGCTGATTGCCCCTGGTCCGGCTCGGTGGTGGGCGCGAGAGCCTCGACATCTTCCGGTATGCGACCGTTCATCAGGAGAAGCGCGACACCGGCTGCAGCGCTGAGCGCGGCCACGGCCATGATGGTCATGTTGACCCCGAGTCCGGGCACGAGGGCGAAACCGGCTGCCAGGGCACCCGTCACTGACCCTATGGTTCCTGCAACGTATGCAGAACCTACTCCCGATGCGATGTCCCGACGGTGGATCGACAGGATTCGCGAGGCTACAGGGAAGCCTGCACCGACGAGGGCGGTCGGCACAAGTGTCATCGCCCCGGCGAGAACGGCCCCGAGTACCAGCAGAGAGAGGCGTGAGGTGCCCAGGAAGCCCGAGACGTAGACGCGCGACGCCAGATCGTAGAGAGGGATCGCGATCAGTCCCGTGACTCCCAGGCCACCCGTGAGCAGAGCGAGCGTACGCAGTGGCCTGCCTGGCCCATCACTTCGGGCGCCCATCAGCCACGCGCCCAGTGCCATGCCGAGCATGAACATCGCGGTGATCAGTGCGACGGCGCTGACCGTAGAGCCCAGTAGTGTCGTGAGCTGGCGGGTCCAGGTCACCTGATAGACGAGCGATACGGCGCCCATGACGGCGAGCACGAACAAGACGACACGGTCTGTAGAGAAAGGCAGGGGCCGTTGCGTCACGGCGGGACCTCGTGTGGGTTTGGGGTACCAGGCCACACCGATTGTATCCGATGGGTGTCTTGTGCTGAAGTCATGGCTCCCTTCGGCTATCCTTGGGTGACTCAGTGACTCCAGGAGGGACTCGATCATGCTCGACGCACGTTACTCCATGCGTTCTCACACGAACGGCGCCCTGCGCGCCTCCGATACCGGCGCCGCCGTCACGCTTGCCGGCTGGGTGCACCGCCGCCGGGACCACGGCGGACTGATCTTCGTCGACTTGCGCGATCGCACGGGGCTCGTGCAGTGCGTCTTCGACCCCGCCGTATCCGAGGCGTTCGCGCTTGCAGAGCGCCTGCGCCCCGAGTGGGTCGTGCGCATCGATGGTACCGTCCGCGAGCGTCCCGAGGGCACAGCGAACCCGAACCTGGCGACCGGCGAGATAGAGGTAGCGGTCTCCTCGGCAGAGGTGCTCAACACCGCCGAGACGCCCGCCTTTGAGATCGCCGAGGAGACCGATGTCGATGAGCTGACCCGCCTTCGCTGGCGCTATCTCGACATCCGGCGCCCGGAGATGCTAGCCGCGCTCACGCTGCGCGACCGGGTGACCCAGCGTTTCCGCCGCAGCCTCGAAGAGCGCGGGTTCATGGAGGTCGAGACACCGATCCTCACGAAATCCACGCCTGAGGGCGCGCGGGACTTCATCGTGCCCAGCCGCCTGAACCCGGGCGAGTTCTACGCGTTGCCTCAGTCGCCACAGCTCTTCAAGCAGCTGCTCATGGTGGGCGGTGTCGAGCGCTACTACCAGATCGCGCGCTGCTTCCGCGACGAGGACCTGCGCGCCGACCGTCAGCCCGAGTTCACGCAGGTGGACATCGAGATGAGCTTCGTGACGCAAGACGACGTGCTTTCGATGATGGAAGACGTCATGGCCGAGGTCATGGAAGCTGCAGGCGCGCCGTGGCCAGAAGCGCTGGAGCGCATGACTTACGCACAGGCGATGGATCGCTACGGCTCCGACCGTCCAGACACCCGGTACGGGATGGAGCTGCATTGTCTTGTGGATGTGTTCCGCGAGAGTGAGTTCAAGGTCTTCTCCGGTGCGCTCGCGTCCGGTGGCCGCGTGAAGGGCATCAACGCCAAGGGCGCCGGGGACTTCAGCCGCGGGAAGATCGACGCGCTCAACCAGCTGGCCATCGACTCGGGCGCGAAGGGCCTTGCGTGGGTCGCGTTCGGAAGCGACGGGGAGGTCCGCTCACCGATAGCGAAGTTCTTCACCGAGGCCGAGATGGTCGCGCTGCGCGAGACTCTCGCCGTCGAGCCGGGTGACCTCGCACTGATGGTCGCTGATGAGCACGACGTGGCAAACGAGGTCCTCGGCGTGCTGCGCGTGCATCTTGCCGAGGAGCTCGGGCTGCATGCGGAGGGCTTCCACCCGCTGTGGGTCGTCGATTTCCCGCTGTTCAAGTGGGACGAGGACGAAAACCGCTGGCAGGCGAACCATCACCCCTTCACCAGGCCCTTCGACGAGCATCTGGAGGTACTGGAGACTGACCCGGGCACCGTGCTCTCGTACAGCTACGACCTGGTCGTCAACGGGCTGGAGATCGGTGGTGGGACGTTACGTGTGCACGACGCGGTCCTGCAGGAGCGCATACTCGCGCTCATGGACATCGGCCCGGAAGAGGCGCGAGACAAGTTCGGATTCCTGCTCGAGGCTCTCTCGTTCGGGGCTCCTCCGCATGGCGGCATCGCACTCGGTCTCGATCGCCTCGTGATGATACTGGCGGGAGCCGAGTCGATACGCGACGTCATAGCGTTTCCCAAGACCTCGTCTGGCGCCTGCCCTCTCACCGGGGCACCCGATGCGGTCTCAGCTCGACAGCTGCGCGAGGTGCATCTCAAGGTCGACTGAGACGCGCCGAATGCTGGTCGCTGACCGGGCGCGTTGTCCGTGTCGTCGGCGCACGCTACACTATGTATGGGCTACGCCTTGTCCGTGGATCCGGCATCATGCGGCTGAACCAACACTTCTTAGTAGGGAGCCTCACCATTCCGCGGAGGACAGGAATCCCCCTCGTCGGGGACGCTGGAGACCGTCGGTGCGGGCACCCACCTGCGGAGAGCAGGTACACCGCGTCGGACCACGGCAGGGCGAGCTCGCTTACAGGCCAACGGCCCGGAGGAAGCAGATGCGCAGACCAGTCGTAGCAGTAGTCGCAGTAGTGTTCGCAGCAGTGATGGCCTTCTCACTTGCCGGATGCGGGGGAGGCGACGAAGGTGGCGAAGAAGCGGCCGTCCAGGAAGAGGTCGTCGAGGGCGTCGTAGCGCCTACGGACGCCGAGTCAGAGGCCGACGTGCTATCGCCGCTTCCCGAGCAGGAGTTCGAGCCGTTTCCCACTGACGAGACGGTCATCCCCTCGGCTGTACTCGATAGGCTGGAGACCAAGCAGCCGATGATCCTGTTCTTCTACGATTCCACTCAGCGGGCGTCTGACGACCAGCGCGAGGAGATCGACTCGGTGATTTCCGACTACCGTGGGCTGATCGATCTCGTGGCCTTCGATGTCGGGAAGTACGTGAAGACTTCCGAGGACGGTAAGATCGAAGTCCTGCCCGGGTTGTCCGATGACGATACCGCTGACAAGGCAGCCAAGCTCATCGGTAGCGATTATCTGGCCGTCGACTACACACCCTATATCGTCTTCGTCGACACGCAGGCGCACATCACGTTTCGAATGCGCGGATATAACGACGCGGTCGCCATTGAGCGTGAGGTCCTTCGGGCCACACAGTGACCGGCGCGGTCGGGTAGGTCGCCATGGAAAGCCTGTTCGACGAATCCGCGCGCCGGGCGATGGAAGAGGGCCTGCCGCTTGCGGCTCGTATGCGTCCACGCACGCTCGAGGAGTTCGTCGGTCAGACAGATGTCGTGGGCCCCGGTACCGCCCTGCGCTCAGCGATCGAGCAAGACAGCCTCAGTTCGCTCATCTTCTACGGACCTGCGGGCACGGGCAAGACCAGCCTGGCGCGTATCATCGCCAGCACCACTCGCTCGGCTTTCACGGAGCTCTCTGCGGTCACCTCAGGTGTAGCCGACATCCGAAACGCCATCGAACAAGCGCGTGAGCGGCTCGGTTTGTCCGGCCAGCGCACGATACTTTTCGTCGATGAGATCCACCGCTTCTCCAAGTCGCAGCAGGACGCCCTTCTGCATGCGGTGGAGGACCGGCTTGTGGTCCTGATCGGCGCGACCACGGAAAACCCGTTCTTCGAGGTGAACGCTCCGCTCATCAGTCGGTCCCGCGTGCTCGAGCTGGCAGTCCTCACCGATGGGGAGATTCGGGACATCGTACGCACGGCACTGCTCGACGAGCGCGGACTTGCCGGCCGATTCGAGATCGAATCAGATGCCGAGGAGTACGTGGTCCTGACAGCGGGCGGAGACGCCAGGGTCGCACTCACGACGCTCGAGCTGGCTGCACAGCAGGCCGGTGTCTCCGGCGGCGGAGCAGTCGCGCGTATCACTCTGGACCACGTTCGCGAGGCGACTCCGACACGCATCCTGCCTTATGACAAGACCGGCGATACTCACTACGACGTGATATCCGCCTTCATCAAGTCGATGCGCGGAAGCGATCCAGACGCCGCGGTCTACTGGCTTGCCAGAATGGTGCACGGGGGAGAGGACCCGAAGTTCATCGCACGCCGCATCCTCATAATGGCTGCAGAGGACATCGGCAACGCCGATCCCCAAGCCGTGCTCGTCGCCCATGCCGCCGTGAAGGCGGCGGAGTTCATCGGGTGGCCGGAGTGCCGCATCAACCTTGCCCAGGCCGCCGTCTACATGTCCCTGGCTCCCAAGTCGAATGCGTCCTATCGTGCGATAGACGATGCCCTGGCTGAGGTCAGGTCGGGTCCGGCGCGACCCGTACCCGACCATCTCAGAGACAGGCACCGGCCCGGCGCCGATGAGTATGGCGTATATCTCTACCCGCACTCGTACCCCGGGGGATGGGTCGACCAGACGTATCTGCCGGATGGGCTCGAGCGCGGATGTTTCTTCCAGCCCGGAGATGCGGGTTGGGAGCATTCCCGCGCCAATGAGATCGCACAGCGCCGCGAAGAGACCACAGACGGGTGATCGACCGGCCATAACCTGGCCTGATTCTGATACACTTAGGCGGTCCAGCACCGTCTTATTGGATGGCCCGTGGAGTCTTCATCCGTGCTGCAGTTCATGGTGTCGATCGCGGTCATCGCGGTGTGTGCGATGGCCCTGTTCGCTATGTACGAGGCCGTGGGCACGTTGCGCTCGCTACGTCGCAGTTCCGATGAGCTTCGAGAGCGATTGCTTCCCATGTTGGAGAAGGCGGACGTCACGCTGGACGCCGTGAACGCCGAGCTTCTGAGAATCGACGGTGTCGTGACACAGTTCGAAGAGGTCACGGGCCGTGTTACGTCGACGACTACCGCCGTGCATGATGCGGTCAACGCGCCGCTCGAGACGCTTGTGAACTTGGGCGGTAGCTTGCGGCGGGCGGTGTCGGTATGGCGTCGCGGCCGAGGTGCGTGAAGTTCGGGTCTGGACCGAGACAGAACTGCCTGGAGGAGCTATGGCATACGACACGATAATCTTGACGTTGCCGCCTCGACCGGAGTACGCACTGACCGTGCGCATGACCGCTTCGGCGCTGGTCAGCCGTACCGGGCTGTCCTATGACGAGGTCGACGATGTCAGAATAGCCGCCGAAGAGGCGTTCATCTACGCGGCGGACCATTCTCCCGGGGTGGATGCTGTAAGCATGGAGTTTCGCAAGACGCCCGATTCGTTCGAGATCCGGGTCACGTTGGGCGATGGGGAGCGCGTGGCTGATGAGGACGCGGAGCGTCGCGCCGCTTATGCCACATTCATCCTGCAGTCGGTCTGTGACCGGTTCGAGATGGCCTCTGATGAAGATGGCACACATCTGGCCGTCATCAAGACACTGCCGTCGGAGCGGGCCGATGCCGTCGGCTAGAAGACAAGACAAGCAATCTTCTCGCAAGCTCACGTGGGACAAGCAGCACACCCGCGAGCTGTTTCGCCGATATCGCGAAGACGATGACGAGGCCGCTCGCGACGAGTTGATCACGATGTATCTGAACCTCGTGAAGTACCTTGCGAGCCGCTTCCGCAACCGGGGCGAACCGATCGACGACCTCATACAGGTCGGCACGATAGGCTTGATCAAGGCGATCGACCGTTTCGATACCGACCGGCAAGTCGAGTTCACGACGTACGCTACCCCGACCATCGTCGGTGAACTGAAGCGCTACTTCCGCGACAAGGGTTGGGCCATCAAGGTTCCCCGCCGTCTTCAGGAACTCTCGTTTCGTGTGAACCAGGCGATTGACGCCCTGACTCAGAAACTGCAGCGCTCGCCCTCGATCCTGGAGATCGCACAGTACCTTGAGGTGACCCCCGAAGAGGTTCTCGAGGCGATGGAGACGAGTGAGGCGTACAACTTCGTCTCCCTTGAATCCGACAGGGGCGGCGACGGTTCCGACAGCTTCAGCATCCTCGAGTACATCGGGCAGGACGATGAACTCATGGCCGTGATCGACGATCGCACCACGCTCTCGGTCGCGCTCAAAGACCTGACACCTCAGGAGCAGAGAGTCTTGTACCTGAGGTTCTTCCAGGGACTTACCCAGACCGAGATCGCGCGCAGACTGGACATATCGCAGATGCAGGTCTCCCGGCTGCTTCGTCGCACACTACGCATCCTGCGTGACAACATAGTGAGGGAAATCTGACGGCGATGCAGTTTCGGATAGACAACCGTGACAGACTCGTAAGATGGGCGTTGCTGGTCTGGACCGCCATCGGTGTCGCCGCGATCATCGCGGCACTGCTGTGGCTGCTCTCGCGCATCGCATCGGTGCTGACCCCGTTCGTTCTCGCAGCGCTCGTCGTGTTCATCTTGCGGCGCCCGGTCGCTCTGCTGGCCAAGCGCGGTGTTTCGCGTGGCGCGGCGGTTGCGATCGCGTACCTCGTCGCCGCGCTCCTGCTCACCTTCGCGGGACTCTTCGTCATCCCACCGCTGGTCTCCCAGACAGCCGAGTTCGTTCAGGCGTTTCCGGGCTACTACGATTCGGCAAGCAAGCTCTGGTTCAATCTTCAGCGCGAGTACACGACGCTCGAGATTCCCGATTGGGTCGAGGGGGCCGCCCGTTCCGCGCGCGCGTCGCTCGCGCAGCAGCTGACGGCCTGGTCGAGCCGGATCGCCGCCGGCGTGCTCGGTGTGGGAGGCAGGCTGGTCGGTTTCGTCATCAACATCTTTCTCTCGCTGACCTTGGCGTTCTTCGTACTGCGCGACCTACCTACGCTGCATCGTGAGGTGCTTCAGCTGGGAGGCGAAAACCGCAGGGACTCCCTCATGGAGATTCTGACTCGCATCCGTGTGGTCATCGAGGGCTGGTTGCGTGGACAGAGCCTGATCGCGATGATCGTCGGCGTGCTGACGTGGGCGGGCCTGCAGGTGCTCGGTGTACCTTATGCGCTCATCATCGGCCTGATAGCGGGTGTGACCAACTTCATCCCATACGTGGGTCCTGTGGTCGGAGGGCTCATCGCGGCCATCTCGGCCGCGTTCGTTTCGCCCCAGCTCGTCTTGTACACCATCATCTGGATCGTCATCCTCCAGCAGTTCGAATCCATGTTCCTTCAACCCCGCATCATGTCGGACACGGTGAACATCCATCCGGTCTTCGTGGTGTTCGCCCTCCTTGTGGGAGCTTCCACCGCAGGCCTGGCCGGGATGTTCTTCGCGGTCCCGATCGCGGGTGTCATCAACACGCTGTTCGTCTACTATTTCGAGAAGCACACGTCCTCCGAGCTCGCCACCGAGAGAGGCGCGCTGTTCCGCAAGCCCGGTCGCAGGGAGTGTCCCGAGCCCGATGCTTCAGGCGAAGGCGACGAAGCCGAGTGTTTCGACCCAGCAGATGAGCCCGATCCGAGTACCGAGGAGACACCGTAAAGTGAAGTCCGCCGAGATACGCGAGGCGTACCTGTCCTTCTTCGAAAGCAAGGGAAGCCGCCGCTGGCCTTCGAGTTCGTTGATCCCCGATGATCCGTCCCTGTTGTTCACGAGCGCTGGTATGGTGCAGTTCAAGCCGGTGTTCCTCGGCCTGAAAGACCTCGGTTTCACGCGGGCGACCAGTTGCCAGAAGTGCCTGCGCACCACCGACATCGACATCATCGGGACGACAGGGCGGCACCACAGCTTCTTCGAGATGCTGGGCAACTTCAGTTTCGGGGACTACTTCAAGCGTGAGGCGTGTGCGTGGGCGTACGAGTTCTCGACCGCCGTTCTCGGACTCGATCCGGAGCGCATGTGGTACTCGATCTTCGAGGACGACGACGAGGCCGAAGCGATCTGGCGCGATGAGATCGGCGTCGCCCCGGACCGCATCGTGCGTCTGGGTGCCAAGGACAACTTCTGGTCGGCTGGCCCCACCGGTCCGTGCGGCCCGTGCTCGGAGCTCTACTACGACCAGGGCGCCGACGTCGGCTGCGGTAGTGATGAGTGCCGTCCGGGCTGCGACTGCGACCGTTTCCTCGAGTACTGGAACCTCGTCTTCATGCAGTACGACCGTGCCGAGGACGGCACACTCACCCCGCTTCCCAAGCAGAACATCGACACGGGCATGGGCCTGGAGCGCGTAGCGGCGATCATGCAGGGCGTGCAGTCCAACTTCGAGACCGACGACCTGCGAGCGATCATGTCTCTCGCCGAGGAACTCACTGGCGTGCCGTACGGTCAGGACGAGAAGCGGGACACGAGCCTGAGAATCGTGACGGACCACGCGCGCGCGGTGACGTTCATGATCGCCGACGGCGTGTTGCCGTCGAACGAGGGGCGCGGCTACGTCCTGCGCCGCCTGTTGCGGCGAGCGGTGCGTCACGTGCGACTGCTCGGCAGGTCCGAGCCGGTCATGCACGCGCTTGTAGACATCGTGGTCGAACGCTTCGGTGCGGCGTATCCCGAGATCATCGAGCATCATGATCTCGTCGCGCGCATCTGCGATTCCGAAGAACAGCGCTTCAGCGCCACATTGCGCCAGGGTCTGGCGTTCCTGGAGGACGAGGTGGCCGCGCTCGAAGAAGCGGGAGAGTCGACCTTGGACGGCGTCAAGGCTTTCACCCTGCACGACACGTATGGCTTTCCAGTGGAACTCACAGCTGAGATTCTCGCCGAGCAGGGTCATGGCGTGGACATGGACGTGTTCGAGAGGGAGATGTCCGCCCAGCGCGCGCGGGCCCGCGCCGCGGTCAAGGACGAGTCATGGTCCGGCTTCGGCGGGAGCTTCAATGACATCGCGCTGGCTTCCGGCGCGTCGGAGTTCGTGGGTTACGAGACAGATGTGGCCGAGGCCACGGTCGTCGGGATCGTCGTCGAAGGCGAACTCAAGGACAGCGTCGAAGCGGGGAGTGCCGCGGACATCGTCCTCGATCGCACTCCTTTCTACGGCGAACAGGGTGGTCAGGTGGGGGATACCGGCACCCTTTCCACCATCGATGGCGCTGTCTTCACCGTCAGCGACACGCGGTTGCCGGTCGCGGGCGTGGTTGCGCATGTGGGCGTCTTGGATGCCGGAATGCTGAGCGTCGGCTCGAAGGTCACGGCATCTATCGACGTGATGCGTCGCGAGCGGATCCGCCGGAACCACACTGCGACCCACTTGCTGCACTGGGCCTTGCGCCTCGTGCTCGGTGAACATGTCAAGCAGAGCGGATCGTATGTCGCTCCCGACCGGATGCGTTTCGACTTCACTCACTTCGAGGCTCCCGGGGCGGATGTGCTTACGAAGGTGGAGCGTATGGTCAACGTCAAGATCATGGAGAACCATCCCGTGCGCGCGTACGAGACCTCCCTGGCCACTGCGCGAGAAACCGGCGTCACTGCGCTGTTCGGTGAGAAGTACGGCGAGTTCGTGCGCGTGCTCGAAGTCGGGAACTTCTCCAAGGAGCTGTGCGGTGGCACACACGTCGCTTCGACAAGCGAGATCGGGCTTCTAAGGGTGCTCTCCGAGGGTTCGGTCGGTGCGAACCTGAGGCGGATCGAGGCAGTGACAAGCTTCGATGCGCTCGAGTACGTCGAGCGCGAGGAGAAGGAGCTCTTGGGCGTCGCGCTCGCACTCAAAGTCCGACGGTTCGAAGTCAGCGAACGTGTGGCTTCCGCCCTCAAGCGCATGAAGGAGCTGGAGTCGGCGGGAGACCGTGCCGTCGAGCGGCTGTCGGAGTCGGACATCGACGAGGTCCTGGCCGCGAAGCTCGAAGTCGGCTACCCGCTCGTCGTCTCCCGGATCCCGGATTCGAACGCTACCGGGCTCCGGAGTGCCTGGGACATCATCCGCTCCCGGCTTGGCGGCTCCGGGGCGGCTGTTCTCGCCTCTGTCGATCCCGAGAGCGGGGCGCCTTTGTTGCTTGCAGCTGGCACCGATGAGGCGGTGGCGGCCGGCTTCGATGCCGGGGCGGTCATCAGGACCATCTCGCCGGCGGTGAAGGGCGGCGGTGGCGGGAAACCGTCGATGGCCCAGGCAGGCGGCAAGGATGCGACCGGCCTGGACGAAGCGTTGCGTCTGGCACGCGAGATGCTCGTCTCGGGGGCGTAGGAACCTCGTGCGGGTCATGGGTCTCGACATCGGAGAGCGTCGCATCGGCGTCGCCATATCCGACCCTGATGGTAAGGTGGCTACGCCGCTTACCGTACTCGACGGACCGCTGTCGGCGTGCACTGGCGCGATGGACCACATCTTCGAGGACTACGAGATCGGTCTGGTCGTCCTCGGTCTTCCCCTGGGGATGTCCGGTCAGGAAGGACCACAGGCAGCGCGGGTGCGCGCAGAAGGCGAGGCCCTGGCTGACCGCCTGCCAGTGCGGGTGGTCTATCACGATGAGCGGCTGAGCAGCGCGCAGGCCGAGCGCGTGATGGCACAAAGTGGAGTCACGTCGAAGAAACGGCGGGGAAGCGTCGACATGGTAGCCGCCGCGATAATCCTCCAGTCATATCTGGATTCATCTGCCGAGGAGAACGACCGCTGATGGGCGATCCCGCTATCCAGCAAGGCCGCATGAACAGTCGCCGAGGCCGCAAAGGAGCCCGGTGGCGTTTCGCGCTGGGCTGCGCAGCCGCATTCCTGCTTCTTGCCCTTCTGGTCATGGGGGGCGGGACGTGGTGGCTACTGTTGCGTGCCGAGAATCCGGTCAGCGCCGGGTCGCCCGTGCAGCTTGAGATCGCCAAGGGCATGTCGACCGCCCAGATCGCCGCCAAGCTGGCAGAGGCCGGAGTGGTCAGAAACCCGAACATGTTCCGTGTCCGCGCCCGGGCTCTGGAGGCGGACGGTCAGCTCAAGGCGGGCGTATACGATCTGACGACCGGCATGGACTACGACGAGGTCATCTTACTGCTGCGGGAGGGGCCTCCCATCGAGTACGCGAACGTCACGATCCCGGAAGGGTTCGTTCTCGAACAGATAGCCGAGCGCTTCGAGCAGCAGGCAGGTATCCCTGCCGTCGAGTTCCTCGCGCTCGCCAAGGGCGGTGCGGCCGGATTCGTTTCCGATCACCCGTATCTCGCGGAGGTGTATGCAGGCTCTTTGGAGGGGTACCTGTTCCCCAAGACCTACCGGATACCAGAGGGCACGACGGCACGCGAAGTGATCGAGATGATGCTCAACCAGTTCGAGCGTGAGATATCCACAGTCGATTTCTCACCGGCAGAGGTCCGGGGAAAGTCGCTTGAGGAGATCGTGATAATCGCATCGATCATCGAGCGCGAGACGAGGGTGGCTTCCGAGAGGCCGGTGGTCTCCTCGGTCATCTACAACCGTCTGGAGCGCAACATGCGGCTCGAGATAGACGCGACCATCGAGTACGTACTCCCGGGCACCAGGTTCAGGCTTCGCAACTCCGATCTGGAGATCGACAGTCCCTACAACACCTACCGCAACGCGGGTCTGACCCCGGGACCGATCTGCAATCCCGGGCTGGCGTCGATCGAGGCGGCCGTCGCGCCGCAGTCCACCAACTACATCTACTACGTGCTGACGGATCCGGACGGCTCGCATACGTTCACCGAGACGTTCGAGGAGTTCCTCGTCGCCAAGGCCAAGTCCAAGGAGGTGTTCGGCCGCTGATGTTCTCGCCGGACCTCTATCACGTCGACGTTCGCGCGATCGACCTCGACGGGTTGGTGGCAAAGGGCATCGACACCTTGCTCGTGGACCTGGACAATACGTTACTTCCGCGAGATTCCGAGGACATCCCTGATACCCTCAAGGATTGGGCGGCCACCTTGCGCGATCGCGGCTTCAAGACGTGCCTTGTCTCGAACAACTGGCACGCTCGCGTCAAGACGGTCGCCGATGAACTCGGTTTCCTTCTTGTCGCGAAAGCAGTCAAACCGCTACCGTTCGCTTTTCTGCGCGCCCTTTCGCTGATGGGTTCCACGCGTGCGCGTGCCGCGGTCGTCGGCGATCAGATGTTCACCGACATCCTGGGCGGTAACCTCCTGGGGATGACGACAGTGTTGGTCGAACCTCTGTCCGCTACAGACCTTCCACACACACTGTTCCTGCGCCGTATCGAGGCGCGGTTGTTGGCGGGTCGCCAGCCGCTGCCTTAGACTGAAGGGTGCATACGACGAGCATCGGAGTGTGACTTGGGAATTCCAATCGGAGGAAGGACGAGATTGGCCGGTGTGATCGGCCATCCCCTGGACCACACGCTGTCGCCCGCGATGCATAACGCCGTCTACGAGGCGCTTGAACTGGACTGGGTGTACGTTCCGCTTCATGTAGAGGACGAGGTCGACCTTCGGCGTGTCCTGGACGCCATACGGGTCCTGCCGTTCGTGGGATTCAACGTCACCATGCCGTTCAAGCAGGCCATGCTGAGTCTGTGCGACGAGGTGGCGATGCTCGCCCAGATGGCGGGTGCCGTGAACACGGTCGTGTGCACAGACGGGCAGCTCATCGGATATAACACCGATGGGCGCGGACTCGTCGAAGCACTTGCCGAGGAAACAGGATTCTCTCCTGAGGGCCGCAAGGTGACCATACTCGGTGCCGGCGGCGCTGCAGGTGCGGCGGCGGTCGGCTTCGTTCTCGGCAAGGCCGACACGATCACGATAGTCAACCGAAGTGTCGGGCGTGGCAGGGAGCTGGCCGATCGATTGAGCCCACACGCGCGCAACACGCGCATTGACGTGGTCGCCCTGGAGAGTGCCGAGAACGTGGTGCGTGATTCACACCTCGTCGTCAACGCGACACCTCTCGGGATGGCCCCTGATGATCCTTCGCCGGTCAACTCCGCCTGGTTGGGTCCGGATCAGGTCGTGTGTGACATGATCTACCGGGCGACATCGACGCCGCTTATGGAGGCCGCTCACACTGTAGGCGCCAAGGCCGTCAGCGGCCTCGGCATGCTGGTGCATCAGGGTGCGCTCGCGGTAGACATCTGGAGTGAGAGCGCGCAGGTCAGGACACCTCGTGACGTGATGAGACGTGCGGCAGAGGCCGCCCTGGACGCGAATCACAGCGAGGTGCCAGAGTGAGCGCTGCGAGCGGAAAGAGGCTCGGCAAGATCCTCGTTCAATCGGGTCTGATCACCATCGAGCAGCTCGACGAGGCACTAGCGCTTCCCGATGCGAGTTCTCTGACATCGGCTCTTGATGAGCTTGGGTACGCCGATTCCACCAGGGTCGCACAGACCGTCGCAGATCAGATGGGTCTGGTATACATCGACCTGAACTCCTATGAGATCGACCCAAACGCGGCCACGAGCCTGTCCTCGGAACTGGCGCACCGGTACACAGTGCTACCTGTGAAGATCCAAGACGATGAACTCGTGGTAGCTATGTCCGACCCTGCGAACATCTTCGCCATCGACGACCTGCGGATCGTCACCGGTTTCGAGATACGGCCTGTGGTCGCCGCAGAGAACGACCTACTGAGTGCAATCAACCGTTTCGCAGCTTCACAGCAGGACATGGCGGGGATGGTGGGTGACATCGAGGACTCGGTCTCTGCGGGAGCCGAGGAAGTCGAGGAAGAAGACATCGAGGACGACTCGGCGCCGGTTGCCAAGTTGCTGAACAACATCGTCACCGAGGGCATCCGGCAGGGCGCGGGAGATATCTACATCGAGCCGTTCGAGACCGAGATGCGCGTACGCTACCGCGTTGACGGCGTGTGCCTCGAGGTGTTCCGGAATCCCAAGCGTATGCACCGGCAGTTGATCAGCCGACTCAAGATCCAGGGGAACATGGACATCTCCGAGCGTCGCCTCCCGCAGGACGGTCGCTTTGGCGTCGTTCTAGACGGCGCAGGTGTCGATTTCCGTGTGGCGGTGCTCCCGATCGTGAACGGCGAACTCGCCGTTCTCCGTCTACTGCGCAAGGACTCGATACAGATATCCCTGCCTGACCTTGGGTTTCTTGACGGTAACCTCGACCGCTTCCGCGAGGCGCTTCACCTGCCATACGGTGCGATCCTGGTCACCGGGCCGTCCGGTTCCGGTAAGACCACCACCCTGTACGCTGCGATCGGTGAAGTCAACGACCCCAAGATCAACCTGATCACCGTCGAGGATCCCGTCGAGTATCGCCTCAACGGTCTCGGTCAGGTGCAGGTGAACGAGCGTGCAGGGCTCACTTTCGCCGCGGCGCTTCGCTCGATCCTGCGTCAGGACCCCGACACCGTCATGATCGGTGAGATCCGCGATAAGGAGACCGGTACGATCGCCATCGAAGCGGCCCTGACCGGTCACCTCGTTCTGTCCACCCTTCACACCAACGACGCTGCGTCTGCCATCACGCGTCTCACGGAAATGGGCATCGAGCCGTTCCTTACCGCTTCGGCGATCACCGCTGTAGTCGCCCA
This sequence comes from Actinobacteria bacterium UBA7524, assembly GCA_002478275.1. Taxonomy (GTDB): domain Bacteria; phylum Actinomycetota; class Coriobacteriia; order Anaerosomatales; family UBA912; genus UBA7524. The sequence continues at coordinate 4,818 of DLMY01000015.1, read as the reverse complement.
ACGTCTCGGTCGGCGGTTGTGTACGGCCTGTAAGGAGCAGTACGTCCCTGATGAGGTCGCGCTTGACCGCATCGGCTTCCCTTATGAGAAGGGCAAGCCCCCGAAACTGTATCGCCCTAAAGGCTGCAGGAAGTGCAACAACATCGGGTACAAGGGTCGGATGGGGTTGTTCGAGGTGCTCGTGATGAGTGAGGCGATCGAGCGCATGACTGTGGACAATGCGTCGGCCGATGACATCAAGCGTCAGGCGATCTCAGAGGGGATGCGGACGCTCAGGGAGGATGGATTCCGTAAGGTGCTCGACGGCATCACCTCGATCGAAGAGGTACTCCGCGTCGTCGCCTGAGTTCACCGTACACTCGCCGTGCGAAAAACCCCTGCTAGCGGTTGTTCTGCGAACCTGCTTCGTGAGAGACTAAGGCTGTCCGCATATCATGGGGCTTGTCTTCGCACGTCTGGCGATGCCTTCGTGCTGCAGGAGCATCGGCGCGTGGGGGCTGACATACCCCGTCGGGCTGGTTTGGGAGGTGTCATTCAGCATGGCTGACAAAGGAATCGGCGACTACTTCATCAGCGACGTCGATGACGAGTTGCTCGAGGAGGATGACGACGTGATCACCGCTCCGGTGGTCGTCGCTCCTGCCTCTGCACCCGCAGCGCCGGCGTCTGCGCCCGTCTCGCCGACACAGCCTGCGCCTGCTCCACTTCCCGTTGCGCAGCAGCCGACGGTCGCCCCGCCGGTCACCGGAGGGAGACCTGTCGCCACGGCTCGGCAGGCGACGCGGGAGGAACGGCTGGTCTCCGCGCTTGATGAATTGATGAACAGCTCGCAAGACATCCAGGCCGCAGCGCTGGTGAGCATGGACGGGTTCACGATGGCCTCTGCGCTGCCGGAGGGCATGCAGGAAGACAGGGTCGGTGCCATGTCGGCAGCCATCCTGGGGCTTGGTGAGCGGGCCGCCACTGAACTCGGACGAGGTCACCTGACCCAGGTGTTCATAGAAGGAGATGACGGGTACGTGGTACTCATCGCCGCCGGTGACCGGGCGGTGCTGACGACACTGGCGCGCCCCGGCAGCAAACTTGGTCTCGTCCTGTACGACATGAAAGCTTCCGCCGAGGTCATCACCGCGATTCTCGGCTAGACATCTCGTGGGCAACGCGAGATGAGAAGGGTGCGAAGGTAGCCAATGGCGCTGCGCGGCAACCTCAAAGACTTCAGTTTGCCCGACGTCTTCCAGCTGGTGACATTCAGCAAGAAGACGGGGGTTCTGCGTATCGTGCGGGCAGACAACGCCGAGGGGTCGGTCTGGTTCCGGGATGGGGACGTCTTCTTCGCACAGTCGAACTGGCATGGCGAACCGCTTGGCGAGCGCTTGGTTCGCGCGAACCGGATAACTCCGAGTGCGCTTTCGCGTGCTCTTGAGATCAGCGCCTCGGAGAAGGATGGGCGCAGACTCGGGCAGATCCTTGTGGACGAAGGGTACATCACCGACAAGGTGCTCGAGACATTCGTTCAGGAGCAGATCCAGGACACTATCTTCGACCTTATGCGCTGGGACGAAGGGGAGTTCGATTTCGAACTACTACCTGAGGTCGTGCATGAAGACATCGGCCTGTCCGTATCCATCGAGAACATCGTGATGGAGGGCAGCAGGCGGCTCGAGGAGTGGGCACGGATCAAGAAGAAGATCCCGTCGATGGAGATCGTCTTCAAGATGGCCACCGCACCCGGAGAAGGTACGTTCGAGATATCTCTCAAGCCCATCGAATGGAATCTCCTTCTGCTCGTTGACGGGACCAGATCCGTGTCCGACCTGGCCCGGGAGACCAACAGAACGGACTTCGAGGTCTCGCGGATCATGTACGGATTGTTCTCGGCCGGCCTCCTGGAAGTGGCGACGGACGAGGAGGTCGAGCGGCTGAGAGCGGAGCGCGTCGAACGTGACGCGATAGTCGCCGACATCCGGGCGCAGCAGGCGGCCGTTGAACAGCAGGCAACGCAAGAGAGCATAGAGCGAGAGTCGGCTCTTGCTGAGCAAGCAGCCGCCCGCGTCCAGGAAGACGCTGTGGTGGCCCCAGCGCCCGAAGAGGCAGTGTCGGATATCGCTTCTCAAGCCCCCGCTGCCGAGCCGGGGCAGGCAACCCCTCGTGCCGAGCCCGAAGTCCCCGAGTTCCTTGCTGGAGATTCGCACGCTGCCACGGCCGACGATATGGCCGTGTTCGAGGAGATGATGGGCGCGGTGCTTGAGGTACCGGTTGAGCCCGAAGCCGCAATGGAGCCTGAGCCCAAGGTCTCGGTCGAGCCAGAACATGAGCCAGAGGCTGCCATCGAGCCCGACGTCGGGGTGAACGCCCCGATGTCGGAGGAGCTTGAGTCGCCTGCACTTCTCGATCTGCCCGAGGTCACTCCGGAGTCGGCTTCGCCTGAGACCCCAGACGTTCCGGACGTGGGCCAGGCGGTTGATGAAGGGTTGGTCACCGGAGATCTCGAGCGGGATCTTATGGCTCTGGGACTGGGCGAGCTGTCTGGAGAGGACTTACTCGAGCCTTTGGGAGCCCAGGACTCGGGAGAGGGTTCGTTGAGCGAAATGCTCGGCGGGGAGCCTCCCGTCGCCCCGGTCATGGAGGAAGACGCAGAAGGCACGGACGCAGCTCGAGAACCTGTCGCTGAGATCGATGCCGCCGAACTGACCATCGCTGAGATCGAGGCGTTGGCGGGTGCGGAAGCCGGGCCGGCCGATGCTGTAGAGCCGCCGACGGTCGAGCCTCTGGATGTGCCGGAGGCAGCGGATCTCACGCAGATACTCGAGTCTCTGGACGAAGGTACAGAGATCGTCCAAACGGAGTCACTTGATGACGAAGTCCAGGGACCGGGAGAGCAGTCGTCCGGGGGAGTCATATCGACCGATGCGTTCCTCGCCGATATCGCACCCGAGGAACTCAGCTCGGGACTGTCCGGCGGACTGGGTGCCGAATTGTCCGCGCTGACGGGAGCTGGAAGCGCGCGCAGACCTGCAGCCAGCGTGAACAAGATCCCTGAACCGGGGCAGGGGCTTGAGCTACATCGTGACCAGACGGTCGACAAGGAACTGCTCATGAAGATCATCAAGGGCATTGAGGACTTGTGACGAGGAGAAGATCGATCGTATGCAGTCAGTGAAAGTCGTCGTTACCGGGCCATTCAATGCGGGCAAGACCACCTTCATCAAGGCGGTCAGTGAGATAACGGTCCTGTCCACGGAACGTCAGGTCTCGGACGTGTCGGGCGAGGGTAGCGGCGAGACAACGGTCGCCATGGATTTCGGTCGCATCACCATCTCCGATGATGTGGTGCTCTACCTGTTCGGCACCCCCGGCCAGGAGCGTTTCTCGTTCATGTGGGAGACCCTGTCAGAGGGGATGCTCGGATTCGTTCTTCTTGTGGATACGACCGATCCCGATTCCCTCGTCGACGCGACGACGATGATCGAGTTCTTCCGTGGGATGTCTGACGTGCCGTTCGTGGTGGCCGCCAACAAGGTCGCCGCAGATGATGTCGATCAGATCAGGAGCTTGCGCGAGACCCTGAGTCTTGAAGACTCCATCCCGCTTCTTCCTGTCGACGCTCGTGACAAGGACTCGGTCAAGGCCGTATTGCTCGGTCTCCTGTACGAGATCCTGGAGAGTATGGGATAAGGTGATGGATACTCGGCTGTATATCTTGGCCGGTACCTTCGCTCTCGTCGTACTCTCGCTGATTGTCCTGATAGTGGTTCTTGTCAGATCGCGCAAGGGATCGCCAGAGCCTCCCGCACCTGCGTCAGGACAGTGGCCGGCACTGATGCCGGCTCCGAGGGTCAGTGGCCCGGGCGATGATGTCGCGTCGTTCTTCGATGAGCCTGCCGGTGGTATCGCAGCGGTGCTCGAAGAGCCGATCAGGACCGGTTCATGGCAACCCGAACCGGATGCTGAATCGGGCGAGAGTGCCACGGACTACTGGGACAGTCTGATCGACGACCCGGCGCTTCTCGTTCGTCCGACGGACAGGTCCGCCGGCGGGAGGGCTGATGCCACGCCGCGGGTGGTGGCTTCGATCGAAGGGGCACCGAGGCCCTCGGAGCGGACCGAGATGCCGGGTGAGAGATATGTTCCCACCGTATCGAGTGGCGCACGTACCTCTGCGGCGGAGGCCGGCCCGGGTGTACGGCAGGTCGCGGAGCAACCGCAGGCTCAGCCGGATCCGCAGGGTCAGCCACAGCAGCCCTACGGCGCGCCCTATCCCGTTCCGCCGTACGCGGCTCCCTGCCCCGAGCAGCCCTACGGCGCGCCCTATCCCGT
>DLMY01000015.1:0-374 GCA_002478275.1 Actinobacteria bacterium UBA7524 | reverse complement strand
CCCTACGGCGCGCCCTATCCCGTCCCGCCCTACGGCACGCCATATCCTGCCCAATTCTACGGGGCTCCCTATCCACAGCAACCTTACGGCGTGCCATATCCCCAACAGCCGTTCGGTGTACCTGTCATCGCGCCGGAGGTGACGGCGCAGACCGTTGAAGCGGTGGCCGAAGCTGTGGCAGGACGTATCGCAGATGTACTTGAAGCATCCATCGGCATAACGTCGGCCGAGGCGGTTCCGTCCGAAGATGCCTGGATCGATGCCTTGGTGGCTGATCTCGATTCAGATTCCGAGGAAACCCGCACCGTTGAATCTCCACCCGGATCCGCACCCGAGCCAGAGCCAACACCCGAGCCGGTACCCGTGATGGTTCC
>DLMY01000028.1:37502-46802 GCA_002478275.1 Actinobacteria bacterium UBA7524 | reverse complement strand
TGACAGCTCGAACACGCGCTCACCGAGGTATCCACGCCGCCCGGCCAGCGGGGCTTCGAGTGGATGATGTGGAGCAAAGACGAGTCGGTGTCTTTCGAAAGCTCGGTAGCGAACGCGGCGCCCGATGAGGGATCGACGTGGGAGGGCACTGCGAACATGAGCGTGTCGCCCCAGCCGGGATGACACATCGCGCCGCACGTGGAACCGATCTGGTGGTAAGGATGGGTGAATGCGAACTCGGGAAGGTGGCACTTTATGCAAACAGTGTCGCGGTCGACGGGCGCGACGGAGAAGGGTGTCTTGATGGCATGGCAGGAAAGACAATCCCTGTTCTCGGCCGCGAAAGCCCCCGCGGCGAAGACAAGAAGCATCGTGATGAACATCACTGCAGGTAGCGCGAAACGCGCCCAGATCCGCCTGCCACCCATGACGACACCTCTGTCCCGGTCCGAACGGCGCGCCCACCTACGCACCGTCACTTGTCGCACTGTCTCGCCTGGCCACGCCGCTATGACGTAGAGGCTGAGGCTGCCGGACCCCTGTGTCGTCAGATGCCTGTACAGGCCTGACGCCCACCCCTATTAGTGAGTCATTATCTATCAACAGTGATTCACGGTCAAACAGACGAACGGTCCGTCTACTCAACACAATCGGCGTTAACAGGGCCCACCATGAGGCGATTCGCCCCGAATCAGCGCGCAATCCGCCCATCGGTTCCCCGGGAGAGTGAGCGGTCGAATATACCGACCAACGGCCAATTCGATACACTGCACCCTCAGGTGAGCCACACGGGGTATCCTAGTACACACACCGGTACGGACCGCCCGGAGTCTTGGAGGACCCGTGGAACACGACTCCACACGCGACACGGCTCGGCCAAAGGAGACCTCCTCTCCCCACTCGACCGACCAGCTCTCGCGCATCCCCCACCTGCACGCCGTGGTTCTCGCAGGCGGCAGCGGTGTGCGGTTCTGGCCACTGTCCCGGGAACTCACACCGAAGCAGATGCTCAACGTGTTCGGCGGCACGAGCCTGCTCGCGCGTGCGCTCCATCGGATCACCCCGCTGCTCGAACCGGGCAACCTCCACGTACTGACCAGCGAACGGCTCCTGCCGGAACTTCGCACCCACCTGAGTGCCGAGGCTAGTCCAAGAGATCTCCTCGGCATGCCGGAATTCCTCGCGGAACCGTCGCCGCGAAACACCGCACCTGCGATAGCGCTGGCCGCCGCGTACCTTGTCGAACAAGACCCCGAGGCGCTGATGATCGTGCTGCCCTCGGACCACCTGCTCGAGGACGGGGCCGCGTGGGAAGCCACGGTGCGGCTGGCATGCGAGGCGGCCGAAAGCGGATCGCTGGTGACGATCGGGCTTGAGCCGACGGCGCCGGAGACGGGGTACGGCTACATCAAGGCGGGGCGTGCGCTGCCGGGCCTTGAGGACGGCGGGATGCGCGTGCATGCGGTCGATCGCTTCGTCGAGAAGCCGGACGAGACCACGGCCGAGGCGTACCTGGCCGAGGGCGGCTACCTGTGGAACTCGGGCATGCTGGTCGCGCGGGCGGCCAGCGTGCTCTCGCAGCTCCGGTCGGCGGGACGGCGCGGCATGACGGAGGACTCTCGCCACGGCGAGATGATCGCGCAGATCGCCGAGGAGATCGCAACGATGTCGCCGGACGAATGGGTGTCCACGAGCGCGCGCGAACGGTTCGAGGCGCTTCCGGCGGTGCAGTTCGACAAGGCTGTGCTCGAGATCTCGGAGCGGGTCACTGTGTTGCCGGTCTCTTTGGAGTGGTCGGACGTGGGTTCGCTGCTCTCGCTCGGGGGGCTGGCGCCTGCGGACGAGCGCGGCAACGTGCTGGTCGGGCCGGCCGTCGACGTGGACTCGCACGACAGTATCGTGTACTCGAGCGGCCGGCTCGTGGCCACGCTGGGGCTTGCCGACGCGCTCGTGGTCGACACCGCGGACGCGACTTTGGTGGCACCCAAGGAGCGGGCGCAGGACGTGCGGCTCGTGGTCGAGGCGCTGAAAGCGGCGGGAGCGCCGGAGGTCGTGGCTCCTCGGACGGCGATAAGGCCCTGGGGCACGTGGACGTCGCTCTTCAAGGCGCCGGGCTACCACATCAAGCTGATCGAGGTGTTGCCCGGCAAGCGGCTGTCACTACAGAGTCACGAGCGGCGAAGCGAGCACTGGGTCGTGGTCGAGGGCACGGCACGTGTCGAGCGCGACGGAGAGGTCGTCGAGCTTGCGGCCAACGAGTCGACGTACATCACGCCGGGCGCGCGACACCGGCTGGCGAATAGCGGCGAGGTGACGCTGCGCGTGATCGAGGTCGCGGTCGGCGAGTACCTCGAAGAAGACGACATCGTGCGCTACGAGGACGACTGGGACCGCTGAGACGAGGCCGCAGCATCGCGGCGCGGCGGCGCGAGCGGCGGTCGCGCGCCAGGGTCTCCTCGGCTAGTAGGACAAGCGCACGAGATCGCCGTGCTCACTGATGTGGACGTCCGGGAAGACGGTGTTGTCTTCCCAGCCGTTTGGCGGGTAGTACCACCAGATGTCGACGTAGTACGCCGTCCCGCTCACGGGAAGCACGATGTCATCGACGCCGCTCCATCCCGGCATCGAGCCGGAGCCGCTGTGCACGATGGTTCCGGTGGACGATCCTCGGCGGATGTACCAGTACGCGTACGCGCCATCCGGCGGCGGGTCGCCGGTGATGTCGCAATCCCCCCACACCAGCCGGATCGTACCCTCACCGCCGGTGACCGTGAACGAGACGGTGTTGGGTGCCTCGACGTTGCCAGACCAGTCCTCGGACCAGAACTCGAGCGTGTAGCTGTCGGTGCCGCTGGCGGGCTGGGGGATACTGATGCGCGTGCCGGTCTCAACAGGCCCCGAGTTGAGCGTGTAGTACGTCGCCTTGACGCCCGTCGAGCCGTTGTCGGTCGCCGTGAGCGTGATGGTCGCCGGAGCGTAGTAGGCGGACTGCGCGTTCGAGGTCGTGACGGGCGGAGTCGCGTCCGTCGCGATGGTGAACACCACCGTGTTGGGCGACTCGATGTTGCCAGCCTGGTCGACCGACCAGAACTCGAGCGTGTAGGCGCCCGGCTGGTCGACCCACATACTCGAACCGGCGCGCAGGGCCCCGCCGTTGAGCCGATGATAGGTGGTGGCTACCGCCACCTTGCCGCCGTCTGTCACCGAGAAGCGGATGCGGGCGGCACCCACGTACCCCGGCTGGGCGTCCGAGGTCGTGACCGGAGGTAGCGAGTCGCCGGTGTTGAAGACAGCGTGGCAATTCGGGCACGCGGCCGCCGTGACGGCAAAACTCAAGTCGTGGCAGTCGTCGCATTGGTCAGAGACCGGCTGGTGGGCGGCGCTCGCGTCGTCGTGATAGGCCGGGTGACAGTCACCTTCCTGACACCCCCCTGCCCACGTCTCCAGAGAGTCAGCGGGGGCAACGTGACACGTGAGGCACTCCTGCCCATGCGCCGCACCGAGCTCGGTGGCATGACACATGCCGCAGCTCACCATGACCACGCCGTCCCAGCGCATCTCGCTGTCGTGCTCCCCTTCCGCGTAGACGAGCACGTATTCATCGGCGGGTGCGCCGGTGTGTATCGCGGGAACATCGTGAGGGTCGGGGTGACAGCCCTCCGTACAGCTGGGAGCGACCGAGCCGGGGACTGTCCCGTAGACCCTGAAACAGTCCACGGTGACGAGGGTGTGGCGCGAACTGGGGTTCTTGGTGCCGGTCACGCGCACGGTGAGCGTGTGCTGACCGGCATCCAGCCGACCGGAATCGAACACGACCGACTGGCATACGGTGGTGGGCGAATAGAGATCGACGGTGGCGGCCAGCTCGCCGTCGATGAGAATCTGGGCGATGCCGCGGTACGGGTCCTTGTCAGTGACCAACTCGACCAGCTCGCCTGAAAAGGCGATCGAGAGCGTCGCGCCGGCCTGACTGGAAAGACTGTTGCGCCCGCCGGTGCGCAGGGAGTTCGCGCGGGTGTACCACGTGCCGGTGATCCACGGGTCAGAGGCGTTCTCGCCGGTGCGGTGCGGAAAGTCCTCGCGAAGCGCCGGTCGACGCTCGCTGGTCGTCTGGATGTCGTGGCACTCCCCGGTCGCGCACTGCAAGGTGACCTGCGCGCTGGTGCGCACCGTCTGATCACCGCCGGGGACGCCGTACCCCACCGTGCCGGTCCACGGCTCGTACTCGCTCGCGCCGTGCGTCGCGTGCCGCCCGGCCACCTCGCCGACATGGCATGCCGTACACGCAGCGACGGCGTGACAGCTCGAACACGCGCTGCTGGCGGTGTCGATCCGACCCGGCCACCGGGCCTCTGAATGGATGACATGGATGATCGACGAGGGGGCGTTCTTGGACAGCGCGGATGCGAATGCACCGCCAGAAGCAGGGTCGAGATGGGTCGGGACCGCACACAGCAGCGTCTCGCCCCAGCCGGGATGACACATGGCGCCGCAGTTGGCGCCTAGCTGGTGGTAGGGATGCGCTCCGAAGAGTCCCGTCGCATGGCAGGCGGGGCACGCGGTATCGCGATCGACGGGCGGAACGTCGAAGGGCTGTTGCGCCGCATGACACGCAAGGCAGTTCGCGTTACCGAAGAAGCCGGGACCGGCGGCAAGCGCAACAGAAGGGACCGCAAGCAACGCGCAACCCACGGCGAGAAGGAGCAGGACATGCGTTCCGCGTGTACGGAACATCCGGCTCACACCTACAAACCGCTACCTGGCCGTGCCCCCCGACGAAGTGAACCCTCGCGGTCGAAACCTCGAACGGCGCCCAGCAGGACAAGCAGCTATATATACCCGAAATGAACCCAGCTCAAACAGCTGATCTAGTCACCGCGGCGGCGTCCGTGCAGGCGGCGAACGATCATGCGCAGTCCGCCCGGCTACACCCGACGCGGACGTCCCTAGCCGCGCATGAAGCGCTGGTAGAGCTCGATGTGACGATCGATGGATGCCGCCGAGGAGTACTCGTCGACGGTGCGAAGTCTCGCCCGCTCCCCCATCGCCTGCGCGGATGCGGGGTCGGCGAGCAGCTCGGCCATGGCGGCCGCCAGCGCGCGAGGATCGCCCGGCGGTACGAGGCGGATCTCTAGGCCGTCTTCGAACAACTCCTCGATGCCTTCGATGCGCGAAGCGATGATCGGGCGGCCGAGCGCGGCGGCTTCGAGCAGCGCGGTGGGTACGCCCGGCCCGACCGACGGGAAGACGGCGACATGCAGCCGCTTGAGCACCGCCGGGACGCTCTCGACGTAGCCCAGGTAGCGCACGCGCGAGGAGCGGTTGTCGCTCTTGAGCCGCGCAAGCAACGGGCCCTCGCCCGCGACGACGACCTCGGCGAGCGTGCCGCGCGCGTCCAGGATGGCCGAGGCGGCGACCAGGTGCTCGAGCCCGCGGCTCTCCTCCATCCGGCCACCGTAGCCGATCAGCGGGCCGGCGGGGCGTTCGGGGAGCTTGACGGGCTCCTCGGCTTCGCGGAGTACCTCGGCGATGTCGACGCTCGGAGGATCGACGACGATGCAGTCGCGTGGGACTTCGGCGGCGGCGAGGCGGTCGACCATGCAGGTGCAGTCGACGATGAACGCGTCGGCGAGCGACAGCGTCGAGCGGTCGCGGTAGCGGCGGATGGCGGTGGAGATGGGGCCGGCGCCCCGGCGGGGCCAGGCGACGCAGCTCAGCGAGTTGACGGCGGCCGGGCGGATGCCGCGAGCGGCGTAGCGCGCGATCATGTCGGCGTCCAGGCCGGTCGAGTGCACGAGAACGGGCTGGTAGCGCTCGAGGTACTTGCGCACGCGCGATCGGGTGCGGAAGAAGTTGAGCTTGTCGAGATGGTACGGCGCGACCTCGACACCGATCTCGCGGGCCTCGGCGCAGATCGGGTGGCGCGGGGTGCAGATCAGATGGACCGTCGATCCGCGGGCGACGAGCTCGGCCATGACGCGCAGCATGCGGCGCTCGACGCGGCCAAGCGTCGGGCCGATGCGGCTCGAGATGAACACGAACGATGCCGAGGAATAATCCCGGACCACGCGGGCCGTTCCTTTCTGCAGGTGCAGGGCGCGAACGGCGAGCAGCTCGCGGTGCTGTCGGTGCGCTCTCAGTGTAGCGCTAGTGGGGGCGCGAGGTCACTTCCGCTTGCGGTAGGGACCCCGGCCCTCGCGGACGACGTAGCCGAGCTCGGGCAGAAGCTCGGGGTGCGACCACAGGATGCGCATGAGCCGGTCTGCGGTCGCTCCCTGCAGCACGGTGCCGCGCTCCCAGCGGCCCACGGTGCCCGTGCCGACTCCGAGCTGCGATTCGAGTTCGGCCTGGGTGATACCGAGGTCGTGGCGGAGCTCTAGGATCTCCTCGGAAGTGAGACGACCGAGATCGGCGCGCGCGAGGGCGACTGCCGCTTTCTCGACCTCGTCCGCCTGGCCGGCGCGAAGCAGGCTCTCTCCGCACGCGTCGCACTTCTCGTAAGTGAATCCGGTGACCTCGTAAGTGCCCTCGCGGAACTCTTCGTGCAGCGGCTCGTCGGTCCAGTGCATCGCCAGCGAGGCCCCGCACACCGGACAATCCCTGCGCGTCTGATCGATCATGCCTTTCACCTCTCAGTGGGCCTCTCCGTCGTCGCAGAAAGACAGGACGAGGATGCCGCCGATACGCTCCTCCCAAAAGAACTTGACGTACTTTCGCGAACCTCGGACCCTCGGCCGGTATATGTCCAGCCGCGCTTCGGGACGATCCAGATGCCTCTGCGACTTGTGGAGATCGGTCTCTGTAAGTTCGCTGATGCAGCTCTCAAGGTCCGCGTAGACCCAGCCCTTTCGGCGCATGTGTCGTCGGACGCGTGCAGTGATTTCGTAGCGCCCGGACCGGACCGCCTCCTTGACCTGCTGAAGGTCAACTGCGGGGTCGGACCTCTCGTCCCGTTGTCCATCGTCTTCCACGAATACACGACCCCTCCAAGTCGAATTCCGACGCGAGAGGGGCTCGCACTCACAATATAGCACGGTGCGCTATTTTGGCGCAAGACCTTGCGACCGGGTTCGGCCTATTGGGCCGCGAAGTTACTTACGCTTGCGGTAGGGGCCACGGCCTTCGCGGGCTACGTAGCCGAGTTCAGGCAGAAGCTCGGGGTGCGCCCACAGGATGCGCATGAGCCGATCGGCGGTACCTCCCTGCAGCACGGTGCCGCGCTCCCATCGACCGACGGTACCGGTGCCGACTCCGAGCTGCGACTCGAGTTCGGCCTGGGTGATGCCGAGGTCGTGACGGAGCTCTAGGATCTCCTCGGAGGTGAGACGACCGAGATCGGCGCGCGCGAGGGCGACCGCCGCGCGGGCGATCCGGTCGAGTTGCCCGGCGGCGAAGTACTCCTCCTCGCACGCATCACAGCGGTCCCGGAGTATGCCCTCGATGAAGTAGGTGCGTCCGCCTTCGGACTCTTCGACAGGGGTGTCCACCTGCCGTATGTCGTCCCTGCCGCAAAGCGGGCATTCTGTCAGTCTTGCGGCTTCCGTCATGTCGAGCCTCCTAATGTGCGCTGCCGTCCAGGCACAGCGTCAGGATGACAAACTGATCGCCTGCCCCCAGCAGCATGATCGATCGCACTCCGCGAGAGGGGTTCGCGTAGTCCAAATATATCATGTCGCATGGTTTGGGACAAGTGGAGCCGCGCGGTCACTTCCGCTTGCGGTAGGGTCCGCGGCCCTCGCGGGCGACGTAGCCGAGCTCGGGCAGAAGCTCTGGGTGCGCCCACAGGATGCGCATGAGGCGATCGGCGCCCGACACCGGCACCCCGACCCTACCGCAGCCGTCTTAACAGCCTCTAACCCCCGCCGAGGAGCCCCTCAAACAACCCCACGTACCCCTCGACCATGCGCTCCAGCGTGAATTCGCGCTCCACACGCTCGCGCCCCGCTGCACCCATCGCCCGCGCACGCTCGGGAGCGCCCAGCAGCGCGCCGGCCGCCGCCGCCAACGCCGAGGCGTCGCCCGCCACCACCAGCAGCCCTTCGACACCGTCCGTCACCGCCTCGGGTATCCCGTCCACCGCCGTCGAGACCACCGGCAACCCGGCGTCCATCGCCTCGAGCACCACGTACGGAAAGCCCTCCCACAGCGAGGACAGCACGAACACGTCCGCATCCGCGTACGCCGCCCCCAATCCCTGCCGAGGAACCACGAACCGCATCGACTCCTCCAGCCCGAGCGCGACCGCGTGCTCGCGCAGCGAACCCTCGAGCGGACCGGAGCCGATAAGCGCGAGCACCGCATCGGGCACCCTGACGGCCACCCGCGACCACGCATCGAGTAGCGTGCGCTGGTCCTTCTGCTCGTGGAAGCGCCCGACCGACAGCGCGAGCGGCACGTCCGGCTCCACGCCGAGTTCCGCACGAAACGCGCCGAGCTCAGCCGACGCAGCGGCCCCGCCGCCCTGCGGCTCGATACCGTTGTAGATGACGCTCGTCCGCGCACGGTCTAGCAGCCCCAGCGCAGCGCCCTTGCCCACGTCGGACTCACAGACACACACGAAGCGCAGCGTCCGCTCACGCAAAGCCCTTTCAGCGCCGAGGAACGTCTTTCGCCTAAGCAGCGACCCCGCCTTGTCAACGTGGATGCCGTGCACGGTGTAGACGCCCCGCTCGGCCGCCTGCCGATCGGCGAGTCTGGCAAAGAACGCCGCCCGGGACCCGTGGGCGTGCACGAGGTCGGCTCCCGACTCCGCGATCGCACGGCGCACGGACGCAACGGCAGCCGGAGTAAGCCCGGACTCGATAGCCGCGTGGTAGACCGGTATGCCGAGTTCTGCGGCCAGTGCGGTCAGATCACCGCCCGGCGGACAGCACAGCACGATCTCGACGCCCGCGCCGGGCAGGTGGCGCAACAAGTCCGCGACGTGGCGCTCCCCGCCACCGGTCGTAGAGGTCGCCGCGGCGACGAGGATGACTCTCATGGGGAGGTCCCTTCAACGAGCGAGCCGAGCAATCGCGACCAGCGTTCCGCCTGACGGATCCGGCTGTACTCTGCGGCCTGGTCTGGCGTAGGACCGGAAAGCTCACCGTTCCTCCACGCGCGATGCATCGCAAGGATCGCGCGTGCGATGTCGTCGGGGTCATCGAATCGCGCGACCTGGCCACCGGCCAAACCGCGCACGAGATCTGCCGCCTCCCCCTCACCTACGACGGCCAACACCGGACGCCGAAGCCCGATGTACTCGAACACCTTGCCCGACAGCGACACCCGGCTCTCCTCGCCGTCAGACAAGATGAGCAG
>DLMY01000028.1:37072-37330 GCA_002478275.1 Actinobacteria bacterium UBA7524 | reverse complement strand
CGGTACTCATCGAGCGTGGTCGCCAACGCTTCGACGACGGAGCGCACACCGGCACGGCGTGCTTGCTCCTCGGCCTCCGCGCCCACGCCGGCCATGACGACGCGTGTTTCCTGTCCGAGAGCGGGATTCTGAGCTTCCGCACGCGCGACTCCCTGAAAGAACGTCTCCGGGGTGCGGGACCCCGAGAAGGTGCCTGTATACGAAATGGTGAAGGTGCCGTCCGCGTCAAAGCGGGCCTCGGGCAGATCGGCCGGGTCG
>DLMY01000028.1:1964-36918 GCA_002478275.1 Actinobacteria bacterium UBA7524 | reverse complement strand
CCTCGGGCAGATCGGCCGGGTCGTATCCATTGGGAATCACGTGCACCGCAAGGCCCGGATAGCGCGCGCGGTAATCGTCCGCAATCGCGCGGCTCACCGTCACCACCGCCGCAGCCTGCTGCACGACCCGGCGTTCGATCCGCTCGTCCAGCCAGCGATGAAACGGCGTCAGGTAGGTCGCGGCGAAATACCCGACCCATGGATCGCGTAGGTCCAGTACGTGAGGAACGCGGAATCTCGAAGCAAGCGTAGACGCTACCAGGTGCGCGGTGTGCGGAGGTCCACTCGAGACGACGATGTCGGGTGCGGTGTCCCCGGCAAGCGCTGCGATGGCCCTGCGCACGGCCCAGGGCTTCCAGTAACGCTTCTCATCCGGCACGAACAGACCCTGGACCAACCGGACGATTCCCGACGGAGCCCCCGAATAGCCCTTGACCGACCCGCCACCGGACCCGCTACCCGCGGATCCCGCTTGGCCACGACGACCCCTGCGCAGAGCCTGGAGCAGACGGGTCGGCTCCAGCGACCAGCTACGAAGAACCTCGACTTCTCCTGGAAGCTCGTCGAGCAGCGTGTCGTCCAGAAGTGCGGTCGGAGGATCCTCGACCGTCAGAACGCCCACATCCCACCCGAACTCGCCCAGGTACTTGGCGAGCTTGAGTGGCCGCTGGACACCCGGACCTCCTCGCGGCGGGAACTCATATGTCACGAGCAGGACTCTCACCGGCCCACACCCAGAGTCTCGTAGGCCTGTAGCAGACGCTGCGATTCCATCCCCCAGTTGTACCGCGACTCCGCAAGCTCGCGCGCCCTGTCGCTCATCTGCGCAAGTCGGACAGGCTCACCGAGTAGCCCACGCATGGCCGCTGCAATAGACTCCGCCGAGGAAGGATCGAACACCCCGCCAACATCCTCGCCGATAACGATCTCGCGCAGTCCCGGGAAGTCACTGGCGACCATGGGCAGCCCGGCCATGAGATACGCGTAGAGCTTGTTGGGGGCAGCGTGATAGTTGTTCAGCGACGTGTTCTCGTATATCACCACGCCGACATCTGCCCCGCAGGCGTACTCGTGCAATTCTTCCGGCCGAACCCAGCCAGCCAGAATCACCCGGTCGGCAAGGTCTTGGGATTCAACCACAGACCGCATGGCAGGCTCCTCCGAACCGGCCCCTTGGAAGACGAGCACGGCATCGTCCACGTCCCTCATCGCAGCTGCCAGTCTCGTGAGCGCACGTCCGCCGATGAGCCCACCTTGATACAGCACAATCGCGATATCGGACGAGATTCCCAACTCGGCCCGCAAGCGATCCGTACGCAGCAGCGGCTCGACCTCCGGCACGCTGCGAACCACGTGCGCGCTCACCCCGTAACGCTCTCGCAGCACACCGGCCCGAGAGTCGTTGACGGTGATCACCGCATCGGCCTGTGGCACCACCCGCTTCTCGATCGCACGCCAGTACATCTGCACGAACGGCAAGCTGCGACCGTGACCCGACAGCATGTCCGGAAACAACTCGTGCGCGTCGTAGACCAGCGAGACGCCTGTCGCCTGCTTGACCTGCACTCCGGCAGGCAAGGTGTCCGTGTCATGACAATGCACCACATCGGGTTTGAGCTCCGAGGCCGCAGCTACCATCTTTGCGGTACGCCCGAGGTTCTCGCCCACCTTGCGTGCCGGTTGACGCCAGGTAGCGCTCCCTGCATCAGCCACCCGGCGAATCGAGTAGCCGTCGCGCTCCTCGATATCAGGCAGCCCCTCACCCCGAAGGCACAGCACCGTCACCTCATACCCTGCCGAGGAAAGCGTCTCCGCTTCACGCATCACGCGCGCATCGCCGCGCATGTCGTTGTGGAGAAGCATGACGACGTTCATGTGCGCGTCACCCCAGCGTCCTCAGCTGTCCTGATCACGCATGGATCTGCAGCTCGAAGAGCCGCCGGTACGCCCCATTCTTCTCCAGGAGCTCCTCGTGCGTGCCCCGCTCAACGATCTCGCCGTCCTCCAGCACGAGTATCTGGTCCGCGCGCTGTACGGTAGACAGGCGATGCGCGATCACGAGTAGAGTCTTGTCACCCCGCATGTCCTCAAGCGCCTGCTGGATGTATAGCTCTGACTCGGAGTCCAACGCACTGGTGGGCTCATCGAGAATGAGTACGTCTGGATCTTGCAGGAGTACGCGCGCAAGTCCCAAGCGCTGGCGCTGTCCGCCGGACAGACGCACGCCTCGGTCCCCAATGCAAGTCATCAGGCCATCGGAAAGCTCACGAACGAAGTCCTCGCTATAGGCGTCGCGGAGGGCTTGCCATATACGTTCTTCTGAGACATCCTCATCGAGTCCGTAGACCAGGTTGCCAAGAACCGTGTCGTTGAACAGCGTCGCGTCTTGAGTCATGAATCCGATGCGACGTCGCAACGAGCGCAACTCGAATTCCTCGATCGGGACACCATCGATAAGTACCTGCCCGCCACTAGCCTGTCGAAGACGAGGTACCAGGTCGACAAGCGTCGACTTACCCGCACCAGAACGACCCACGAAGGCGGCTACGGAGCCTCGAGGCACGTCGAAGCTCACGCCCTTGAGAACATCGGTGGCATCGCCGTCGTTCTCGTAAGAGAAGTGGACGTCTCGAAACTCGATAGCCTGTCGCACTCCCTCGAACGTTCGCTCGCCGCTTGTGATCTGCTCGGATTGTTCGGCACGCTCGATGGTGGCGTACACGTAGTCGAGACTCTCGATAAACGTCGCCAGCTGTTGCCGAAATACGTTGAACTCCTTCACCTTCGCGTTCAGGCGCAACAGGATGAACATGAAGATGCCGAGGCCCGCTATGGTCACCCCGAAGTTCTCCACGCCGACGTAGATAATGACGAACACGCCAAGCATCAGGGCAGGGTCGATGATGACTTCCAGGAGGCCGCGCAGTTTCGTCACGCGCACTTGCGTCTGCTCAAGCAGACGGACCGCTTCACTGACCGATCTGGTCTCGGCTTCCTCTTGACCACGCATCTTGATGAGTCTGAGTGCGCCGACGCGCTCACCGATCAAGGCGAACACCTCGTTGTGACGCCTCGTCGACTCCTTGCCAAGTACCTTCGAGCGCTTCAGGTTGCCGCGGACCACGAGCGAGACAAGCGCCATGATAGCGACGGCTATGAGCGTCAGCTGCCACTTGACGACCAAGAGGAGCATCACGTAGACGACGATCAAGATGCCGGCCGAGATGAGGTTGACGAAATGGAGGATCGCCAACCCGGCGCGGGAAGTCTGAGTGGTAAGCCAGCTCACCAGGAATCCGTGATCCTGACCTGCAACGAACGAGAGGTCCCCATGCGCGAGGGCCGCGAAGCCTCGCGTGCGCAGCCGTGTCACGGCTCTGCTCTGCACCACTACCGTGTACACCACATTGGCGTACTGCACCGCCTGCCTGAGCAGGATAGGCACGAACGCGATCGCCAACAGCGAGACCAGGCTCAACGGGATGCGAAGTAGATCAGTGACGGCGAGCAAACCGTGCCAGACAAAGCCGACACTCTCACCCTCGAACACTGTGGAACCCTTCTCGACATAATCAAGAATGGGTATCAACAGCCCCAGCCCGAAGCCTTCGGACAGGGCGTAGAGAAGAGCGAACAACACGAGCAAGGATGTCTCGTGTGGTCGCATTGCCAGCCGCCCCATCATGCGCTTGATGGCACGGATGCGAAGCGGGTCGCGCTGTTGCCCCACGCTCGGTCCCTTCAGCATCGAACGGATGTCTCTCGGTACTATCGCATACAATGCCTGAGGTGAACGAGCTTCACATGCCGAGGAAACCATCGAGCTTCGCAGGAGTCGCACGCATGCCACTTCGCATCGCATTGGTCGCATTCAAGTTCCCACCATACAGGCAGGTAGGGGCCCATAGGTGGACGAGGCTATGCAAGTACCTGGCGCGTGAGGGAGTCGAGATCGACGTGTTCACCGTGGACTGGGGGCGCGAGAACGAGACCCTTGACCACGTCAGTCACCCGAATATCAGAATCCACCGCGTGCCATGCCCCGGCCTGCATCGGTTATGGGCAAGCGAATTCGATCGTTCCACACTGGGCGGCAAGGTCGGCTGGTTCACAGAGCGTGTCCTCACGCGGTTCGTGAGAGGCTGGCCCCTTTCCGCGGAAGCGCGTGGCTGGTACTTGCTTCCCCGCAGAGTCGCTCGCGTGATGCACAAACGAGACATCGAGACTCTGGTGGTCACGGGCGCCCCGTTCTGGGCGGTCCATCACGCGGCCAGGGTTAAGAAGCTGCGCCCGCACACACGACTGATCGTCGATTACCGGGACCCCTGGACCGACCTCAACGACGCGAACCGATGGCCGCGATATCAACAGGCTGAGCGCGCGCGGGAGGTTCATGCTCTGGCAGCCGCCGAGACCATTGTGGCAGTGACGGACGGGCTGGCGAAGCTGCTGCGAGAGAAGCGACCGGACTCGGACATTCGGGTCATCTACAACGGCTATGACCCCGAAGACCTACAAACCGCCGACAACAGGCCACCCGGACGCCCAATACTGCTACATGCAGGGAATCTCTTCGCTGGTCGCGAGGAACCGCTTGAGTCACTGCTAGAAGTGATCTCAAGACACCGGCAGGAGTTTCCGGACCTCATCTTCCAGTTCTACGGAGGATTTCCTAGCCACCTCGCCCGCAAGTTCGTGGACCTCGTCGACACCGGAACCATCGAGATTCACCCACGCATCTCTCACGATGCGGTCGCAGCCAAGATCGTCGAGGCGCTCGTCTGCCTTCACTTCAACGCCCGTTCGGCACCCTTCGCCCTGTCGACGAAGATCTTCGAGTATGCGCACGCCGGACGTCCGACGCTAAGCCTCAACTACGGCGGCGACATCGAGCGACTGATTGCCGACCACCAGCTCGGATGGAGCGTGCGGGCTGATGACCCCGAAGATGTCATCGCGACCCTTCGCAGTATTCAGGACGCATGGCGACGCGGGACATCGACAGGACACAGGACTCGAGTGCCCGATAGATTCGCGTATCCGACACTCGCAAGAGGGTGGCTCACTACACTCGACAGCCTCACTGCCACGCCTAGGACAAGCCGTTGAAGCGGAGCCAAGCAGCAAGGCAACTCGCCCTCCAGGCGAATGCCCAGTCAGCAGAAGTGGGGTCACTCAGGTAACCGTCCATGCGCTCCACCAGCTCACGTCGGCCCGCCAGGAAACCACTTTCGACCCAGACCGCCAAATCACGACGTCCTGACTCGATAAGAGGTTTCACCGATTCGCGCTGCCACAATTCCTGGGGAGAAACGAAACCCATCTTGTCAGAGCGATTCACGATGCTGGCAGGAACAATGCCTCTCGCGTACGCCCGCTCTACCCGCTTGCTGGTGAAATCTCTTATCTTCAACGAGCTCGGCATCGAGAACGCGAGTTCTACGATTCTGTAGTCCAAGAAGGGCACGCGTGACTCAACACTCGCCGACATAGAGTTTCGATCCTCATATGCAAGATACTCCCGCAGTGCGGATCCAGTAACTTCTGATTCTAGCTGCGCGTTGAGGTACTCCTCTGTACTTAGCGCACGTCGCGCGTGACCCAGAGACTGACGCAGGAGCACTCTCAATGGCACGCCCCTGCTGTTCGAGAACAGACGCGCCTCACGCCAGTAGCCCTTGAAGCGTCCACGTGCAAGAAGCTCACCTAACAGCACTGCGTAATGCCGCGTGTAACCAGCAAACAGCTCATCTGCGCCCTGACCGTTGAGCAGTACCTTGACGTCACTCTCTTGAGCGACCGTCCTATAGAGAAGGTACTGAGAGTACACAGCCAGCGAGCGGAAGGGTTGGTCATGGTAGTGAAGAAGGTTGTCCAGGTCTGACTCGAGCATATCCGGACTCGGCGTCACGTAGTGCGCCATCAGTCCCAGTTCGTCGACGAGCGTTTCTACATGCCGCCGTTCGCTGAACTCCTCTTCAGAGAAGACGGCCGAGAAGACCTCGAACAGCCCTTCACGCATGAGTCCCAGCTTGTGCAGCGTGCTGACTATGAGCGATGAGTCCAAGCCTCCCGACAGGAGTGCGCCAACCGATACATCGCTCCGCATCCTGAGCCGCAACGAGTCCTCGAACAGGGCACCAAACGCATCGGCGGCGTCCTGCTCATCACTGAAGTCCGTTCGAACAACAAGGCTCCAATAGGCTTGTGCCGTTACCGAACCACTCTGCCAGCACAGGGAGTGGGCTGGACGGAGCTCTTGGATGTCAGACCAGAACGTATCCGCCTGATCGTTCAACAGGCAACGTTCTAGGTACCTGGTTGCGGCTGAAGCATTGAGTGTCCCTCGCCCCAATACCCTTCTGAGCGCCTTGACCTCACTCGCGAAGTAGATGGTGTCCTGAGTGACTGAGTAGAAGAGCGGCTTGATGCCGAAACGATCCCGTGACAGCAGCAGCGTCCTTGTAGCGTCATCCCAGAATGCGAGCGCCCACATGCCGTTGAAGCGCGTGAACGCCCCCCCTCTCCAGGCAATCAGCGCTCGCAACACCACTTCAGTATCACTATCCGTCTGAAAGACATGTCCGGATTGCTCGAGTGTCGCTCGAAGCTCGATGTAGTTGAATATCTCTCCGTTGTAGACAAGGTGATAGCGCCCGGTCTCATCACTCATGGGCTGATGGCCGCCCGGAGTCGGATCGATGATCGAGAGGCGATAATGACCTAAGAACAAATCGGTCCGAGAAACCTCGCTTACGTGGGTGAGTTGACCGAATTCCTCTGCGCTACCATCGCCTCGAAGCGGAATCATCCCGTCTGCTGTTCTGCAGACGTACCCCTCGTCATCTGGGCCACGATGGCGAAGCAGGGCGTGAGCGTCCCTGAGCTCTTCCACGTCGTGTGGCTGTCCCACTGTCACGAAGCCGGAAATGCCACACATCAGCTGCGAGCACCTCGCTCCTGCATGCCCTCCTCGGACACAGACCATGGCACTGGGAGCCACCTGGGACTGCCGATGAAGCCCGCACTATCCAGAAGCCCGCCAACGTAGTGCATCATGAACTGCTCCGCCGTCCACCCCATGGCTGTGTCTAGTGCATCAAGAAGGCTGCGCTCCTCGGTATGGAATAAGCCTGCAAAAGGCTGGTCTCCCTTGTAGCTCGGCAAGCCAACCTCACCCCTGTAGAACAGGGTCGGAAAGCCCATGTAGATGCGATCATGTCCAACCGTTGAGAATGTCGTGATGCCAACACGGGCGCGGTCGAACTCCTCGTTCGAGGACCTTCCCTGCTCGACAATGCACTCAGCACGTGGGTGACCCAGGAGGCTCCAGGGCCCAAGAACCCCTCGCTCACGATAGTGCCTTCGTTCCATAGGATGGAGGAATATGAGCGTCCGAACATGGTCGTGAAGACCGAGATATCTCTCGACAATACACATCAGTTCATCTTCGACAGCAGCAAGGGCCTCAGCCTTCGGCCCTGTCGCCGTGCCGAGAGCCAATCTCAACCAGTAACCCTGGGTGTAGACCGCCACTGTGTCCGGGTCACCATCGCTGCGTCTTCCTTGGTACGCCGACTCCATTTGGATAATCTCAGTCGGCCCCCACATCTCGAAGCGTTCTACTCCCAGCGCTTCAGAATCATCAAACTGGAAGGCTTGGAAAGGATGGGCCAACTTCATCGAATCCCCTGGGATGGCGACGTCGCCCCGCGTCAGTGGTGTTGTCGCCGCTACCAGGTGCGTCGTCACGCCGTGGAATCTGAGGAATCCTGCGAGTACCGGCACGTGCACCTGATACATGCGGAACAAGTACGCTTCCCGCCTGCGAGACTGCTGCGCTGCGGCCAGGACCATCAGGCAATACTCGGCAATATGCACGTAACGACAGCCCAGATCTCCCGTTTCACCAGAACGTACTCTAAGAATCGCACCCAGCAGGCCCCCGAGGAAGCGTCCCATACCTACACCCTTCGGCCATCGCGTCAGGCCGAACCCGATTGGAAGATACGCGACTGCAGCACCAGGCAGAAAGCGATTGAGATAAGCCCGCCGGGCATCCTCGGTGGTAGCTTCGTAGTCCGCACAGACCACATCTGACGTAAGAACGCTTGGAGCCACCACGGACTTGACCGCGCGAAGCAACAAGCGGACATATGCGGCCAGGTTTCTGAAAAGGGAACGACCTGTCCCCGCTCCGGTCATCGGAGTCCAGCGCTCCGGGCGAGCAGCGTAGGCGTCCATAACGGACTCGTAGCTCTCGGGCACCATGAAGCGAATGAAGTGTTTGTCGGCCTCACTTAGCCGCGTGGCGTTTGCTTTCACGTCCACTACCCGAACCTTCGCTCGCGCAGCCACGCCACCTCTGCCGCCAAACCCTCAGCGAGGCCAACTTCAGGCCCATAATTCAACACTTTCTGCGCCACCTCGATCGACGCCCACGTGTCACGCACGTCCCCGGCCTGCCGCGGTTGACGGTCCACCCGTATCGCTACACCCATGAAATCCGCTAACGTGTCGATCACGTCGACCAGGGACACCCTTGAGCCTCCAGCAAGATTAGCGACCATTCCCGCCGGTGCCGCCGCTGCCGCGATAATCCCGTCTACGATATCAGTTACGTACGTGAAGTCACGCGTCTGCTCACCGTCCCCGTACACCACAATCGGCTCTCCTGCCAGCGCTTTGTCGATGAACCGGCGAAACGCCATATCGGGTCGCTGCCGAGGCCCGTACACCGTGAAGAACCGCAGCGAGGCGGTGTGAAAGCCGAAGTTGCGCGTGTACAGCCGACACAGATGCTCAGCGGTTAGCTTCGTCACCCCGTAGGGAGAGTACGGCACACAGACGGCATCCTCGCGCATCGGCAGAATATCGGTGTCACCGTACACCGACGAACTGGACGCATAGACGAAAGCCGGAACCTCGACGTGATTCGCTGTCTCAAGCAGCGCCTGCGTCACCATGATGTTGTTGCGTTCGTAGATGTGGAATTCCTGACCCCAGCTTGCCCGCACGCCCGGCTGGGCAGCCAGGTGATACACGACCTCGGCGTCGTCCATCAGCTCACGCAGCCGTCCTGTCTCGGCAAGCGAGAGCAGATCCGCCTCGATGAGCTCAAACGATTCATGGTCGCGAGCTTGCGCGATGTTGTCTTCCTTCATCGCGCGTGGATAGTAGTCCTCAAAAGAATCGATGCCCACGACTTCACGACCGTCAGCAAGCAGACGGTCCGTAAGATGCGATCCGATGAAACCCGCGCACCCTGTCACGATCGCTGTGGACATTGATGGCCTTTCGTGCGCCGGATGAAGAGAGGACAACTCACAGTCCTCACGATGCTACAGAATCTCAACCGAGAATCCTACACGGGGCAACCGCGCATCCTCGGCTCTACGAGATGTCTCGTCGTTCTCGAACACCGAGAGAGCCAACCGACAGAAGAACGAGTCGCCTATCTCCCGGTAAGTGACCATGCCCACCAGGGCAGCGGACGAACGATCCACCTCGATTCGTACCGTGCGGTCGGCGTCGCCGAACTCGAACACTCCGCCGGTCATGCCGAGACACGTCGACGCCGTGACCATCAGGGAGACAGGAAGGCCGTGGTCGACGGTGTGCCCGCAGAGAGGAAACCTCTCCAGCTCTCGACCACCGTTGTGGGTGGCATAGTAGAGGGTCGCTCGGTCGAATGCCTCTGGAAGCAACGTGACATGGCCGACCCTCAGAGAGCCGGGAGGCACCTGGGGCCAATCGAACTCGTAGGAGCACGAAAGGCGCGCTCGTGTGTCATCGACTCGGATGGTCTTGCGCACCGCACCCAACGAAGTGGTGATCTCGCCTGAGACACTCACAGGGCCACTCTCGGCTCGATCGACACGTATATCCGCCCAGTCCAGGTCGGTGACCTTGTGAGCGCCCAACCGCTCAAGCACCGCATGACCCGTATAGAAGTCCGCTGTCATATTGATGTCGTCGAAATACCCGTGCGGGAGCGTACCGAAAAGCGGTCCCGCACCACCGGACAGACCCACACCCTCGATAACAAGGCCTCGACGAACGTTCAGCCGGACGTCCAGTGCATCGGTCTTGAGTTCAAGGAAGCGCTCGCCACGTTCGACGGAAGCCGAAGCGCCTGGCTCGACGGATTCGGAGGCAACCGGCCCAGACGCGAGTCCTATGCGCTCCTCGAAGCGCGACAGACGCTCACGGTACCCGTCCCATCGTCTGGCGGTCACGTGAGTCCTGAAGTCACTGCTCCACAGGTAGCAGAGCTCTCGCCAATCGTCTTCGGTTGCAGGCATCTGATCGAGTCTTGCGGCAAGGCGTTCGCACCGAGTGTTGATTCCCAGATCATCCCGCCCAGTCACCGCCCAGCGCGTGAGATTGTACTTGCCCTGCTTCTTGACCGGCACGGGCAACTCGGGGGTCTCAAGGTTGATCTCGTTCCCCGCACCAGGCTCCTCAAGCAGAACGAGGACCTGACTCGGCGACACAAGTTCGAGACCCGAATTCTGCACGATTCGCTCGAACAGCAGCGCGATCCGCTCCCACTCGCTGTGTCCTACCACCGGCTCCGCATCATAGCGCCCAGGCCGGAAGTCGAAGATCTCGATGTCGTTGCCGTAGAGGCACAGTGCGCGCGGCGTCTCGGCGACGTGGCGCTCGATGTAGCTCATATACTCATCGATCTCGATCTCGCCGTGAGCGTAGTGCTGGAACCTCTGGAACGCCGCCGACTTGTTCCACAGCACCGGCAGCCGTTCTCCGTGCTGGCCACATGCGACCTGCGGGAGATAGCGCCAGGCCGGGTTCCACCTTGGGTTGACCCGTGCCGCGTTGTCCCACTCCATGAACAGCGCCTCATACGCCGCGTCAAGATAGCCCTGCAGCAGCCCGGCCGAGTACGCCTGCTCGTTGACGAGCACGATACGCGGCTTGATCCCGAGTAGACGCTCGTACCCCTCGATGCCGAGGCGCTGATTCGCTTCGTTGACACTCGCAGGAACAAGCGGGCCGATCAGCTGTGCGTACCCGGCTCCCACGAACTCACAGGCGCCCTCGGTGACCAGACGCCTTAGCTCGGCCAGCCAGCCAGGGTCGGTCTGCCCTGCGGCTTCAAGTGTGTAGACGGAGGCCTCGATGCCGAAGGGCAGACCGGTTTCCTCGGCGAGTCTGAGAAGGGGCCAGTAGCAGCGCTCCAGGACCTCGGCGTGTTGCTCGAGTTCGATCGCGGAGTAGGCGAGATTGAGGTGGAAGATCGCGAAGAGGTTCAGGGGCGTCGGCATGCGTTACAACCGCTCCTTGACCGGGCCGAACTCCGGGTCATCGAAGGGCGCGAGTACGCGCTGTTCTCCCCAGAGCATCCAAAGGTAGTAGAGGTCGCATCCCGGAGCCGCGGTGACCGGATGGTAGCCTTCGGGGATCTCGACCACATCGCCATCGCGCAACACGACCGCCCGGTCGAAACCCGCTTGGGGTGAGTACAGCCGCTGCATCCCGAAGCCCTGCGGCGGGTCTACGCGGAAGTAGTAGATCTCCTCCATGTCGGCTTCCTCGGGGAGGCGGTCCTCGTCGTGGCGGTGAGGTGGGTAGCTCGACCACTTGCCGGGCTGGTTGAAAGTCTCCCCCACCACCAGATGTTTCGCGGGCACACCCAGCCCGACGATATCGCACACACGGCGCTCGTACGTGTCGCGTCCCACGGTGCGGCACTCGAGCTGCTCGGGAGTGATCAGTGCGACCTCACCGCCTGGTCCGGCAAGCCCGAGACACCAAGCGATGTCGGTCTCCTGGCCCGCGTCTACGGCGACGGGGACGCCCGCAGGAACGTAGACAGCGGTTGCGGGCTCGTCGAACACGTCCGAGCGGCTCATCTCGGCCTTCATGCCCCCGGCCTCGACCGTGCACTGGCCGGAGATGATCACGAGCACGGCCTCGCCGTCAGGATCGACCCGCTCGACCCGCTCGCCCCGCGCGATGCTGACAAGCTCGAACGAGATGTGCTCGGTACTACCGCTCGCCATCTCGCTCCTCCTCGCGGATGAGTGCGCCTTCAAGGATCTCAAGCCCGTCGCGGACCTCTTGTGCGGTTATCACGAGCGGGGGGCAGATCTTGATGTTCGCACCACCGAACCCTACCGGTGCGAACAACATCAGTCCTCGTGCCACGCAATCACTGACGATGCGTGCGGCGGCGGTGGCATCCGGCTCGTCGGTGTCTGGCCTGACGATGTGCAACGCGTAGACGAGACCCTTGCCATGGACCGCACCGACGAAATCGAAACGGTCAGCGAGCTCCTCGAGTGCCGTCGCCATGACTCCGCCGACACTGGCAGCATGCTCGACGATACCATCGCGCTTCATCACCTCGAGATTCGCGCGAGCGGCCGCGCAACAGACCGGGTGCCCACCGTGCGTGCTCGACATGGCACCGGGTGCGAACTGGTCAAGCAACTCCCGCCTGCCGATGACCGCAGACAGCGGCATCGAACTCGAGATGCCCTTGCCGCACACAACGAGGTCGGGCGTGATGCCATAGTGCTCGTAGGCGAACCAGCGACCCGTGCGTCCGAAGCCTGACTGAACCTCATCCATGATGAGTTTCGCACCATGCTCCGCACACCAGGCCGCAAGCGCACGCATGTACTCGACGGGCGCGAAGCTCGCCCCGCCACCCTGATAGGACTCCACGATCACCCCCGCGACCTGATCCGGCTCGACACCCTCGGCCTGCAACGCACCGAGAAACGAGTCGAAGGAGGTCTCAGGGGTGCGGAATCCGTCAGGAAACGGCACGTTGATGAAGGGTGCGTCTATCCCATACAGCCACTCCTTGAGCACGGGAGTGCCACCAGCGAGCTGCGCGCCCGCCGTACGGCCGTGGAACCCGCGCTCGAAGGAGACCACGTACTCGCGCCGCTCGCCATGCGTGCGGACCGCCCATGTTCGCACCAGCTTGATGGCACACTCGATCGCCTCGGCACCGGTCGACAGCAGCATGACCTTGTCGTCGGGACGCACGAGCAGCGTCTCCATCTCCTTCAGAAGTGCCGCACGTTCGTGCGTCGGGAAACTGTAGCTGAACAGCAGGGGCTTGCGCGCCGTCTCGATAACGGCCTCCACGATCTCGGGCCGGCCATGACCGACATTCGCCACGAGAACGCCTGCTGAGAAGTCAAGATACCGGCGACCGCTGGCATCCCACACGTAGACGCCCTCGGCCCGCTCCCACACAACGGGCGCCTGACCCTGCAAAGAAAGTGGTTCGAAGCGCTCAAGGACATCGAGTGTGTCTTGCGGATCGACCGGCATGTGCAGCCCCTTCAGTCTACGAGCCCTCGACGACAGGCTCGACCTCTATGTGCACCGTACTCACAACGTGCTCTGCAAGCGCGACAGCCTCATCGCGCGTCTCGCCCGTGGCCATCACACATCCTACACGCTCTCCATGACTGGTCGGAGGAGTAAGGACCTTCCCGACGCCGATACCCTCCTTGAGCCAATACGGCTCCCAGGTGATGAAGCGAACGCCTGGCAATACGGCGCTCTCGTTCCAGCCGCTGACAGCCTTGATCCGCCCGGGAAGCGGCTCGGGCCAGAAGTAGCGCAGCGCAACACCCCGGTCGTAACGCCACCTCAGCCACTCCGGCGTGATCGGATCACTCACGGCCTGCTGAATCGCCGCGCTTACGATATCGCTGCCGTTGCTGAGCGGTGCGGTATACGAACAGAAGTAATCCCCGGACAGGCGCGCGGCCATCTCGAGCATATACACCCGGCCCTCGTTCGACACCAGGATGTCGCCCTTCGCCGGGCCGAAATCGATTCCCAAGGCCCGGATCGCCTTCTCGACCTCTGCGAGCACGTCTTCATAGACGTCTTGCGGCAGCACGGTCGGACACGTGTCACCGTTCTCCAGCAGGTGCGGAGGGTACTTGTACTTGGTGTCGTAGTTCCGGTCACTGAAGCCCAGCGTGTGTATACGGCCGTCCACGACGAGGGATTCCGAGGAGTGCTCTGTGCCCTCGATGTACTCCTCGATGAGCACGGTGGCCTCGGACTCCCTGGCTGAGATGTCGTAGACTTCCCGGACTTCCTCAAGGCTGTCGCAGCGAACGACCCCCCGTGCACCAGCACGCTTGAGCGGCTTGAGCACTACCGGCAGACCGATCTCCTGCGCCACCTGCATCGCCTGGCGTGCATCCGTGGCCTCGCCGAAAGATGGACACGAGACTCCAGCTGCGCGCCACGCCTTCAGACGAGCCAGCTTGTCGGTCGCGCGATCGGCAGCGGTCGAACCCACTGTGGGTATGCCCAGCGCCTCGGCGATCCGGGAGGCGCTTCCCGCCGCCTCTACGGCCATGGCAAGCACCCCGTCAACGCTGCGGCCTGAAGCCTGCAGCCGCCGCGCCTGCGCGATGATGGCATCGGGGTCGTGTGTGGACACACCCAGAAGCGGGTGGTCACTCATCGCAAGGCCCGGTGCCTCAGGATCCATGTCTGGCGATATGACCTCGTAGCCAAGACGATGCGCCCGCGAGATCGCGGGGATCTGTTGTGCGCCTGCGCCCAAGATGATGATCGCTTTGTCAGACACCGGTCCCCTTCCCGAGCAGTGGTTCGAGCAACGCACAGACGCGATCCGCCCCTTTGCCGTCCACGAGCTGTGGCCCGCACACGCTCATGGCGCGACGCAGCTGTCCGTCGGCCAGGACAGATGAGATCTCCTCGGCAAGAGTGACTGGCGTCCACCGCTCATGGTAGCCCAGCGACAGTGCAGAGCCCTGAGCGGCGTAGATATCGGCTACTGCGGCGTTGAGCTCGTTACCGGCGAGAATGATGGCCGGAAGGCCGAGCGACGCGAACTCGTAGGTTGTCAGGCCAAGTGCCGAGAACGCAAGGTCCGCAGATGAGGCAAGGTCTGCGAGTGAGGGCAGGTGCTGATGCAGTCTGACCTCGTAGCTCAGCGACTCTGCTCTCGCGGCAACGGCTTCGAGATGCCGATTGGCCGCGCCGATCACCACTTCCGCAACACCCCTGTATCCTGCGACGTCGAGAGCGTCCATGACTTGTGCGGTGAGGTTGGGTGCATCCCCGCCGCCCATGGAGATGAGCACGGTCTCGACCCTGCCGTCACGCACGCGCGCGCCCGTGCGAGTGAACTCTGGATCGAGCAGGAAGTACTCCAGGCCCTCGTGAAGCGCAGGATGGGCTCTAAGATCCACGCCCCAATCGATGTGAGGAAGAGAGTTGATCACGAGATCGGCGGTCGCGGCCGTTCGGAGCGGATCATCGAAGTGCACCTGCCTGTGACCGGCCTGACGGACACGTGCGAAAAGCGGCTCCGCTCGCTCCAGAAGCCCTTTGGGCAAGTTGGCCGCTACGACACTGCATGGGTGCGTGGACAGTGCTTCGAGCAGGACGTCCGACGCATGCGACTCATCGTCGATCGAGATGTGACGCGACATCCCCCCGTCCTCGAGCATGCATGCGACCGACGCCTCTACGCGGCCAACGAGTCGAAGTTGCGCGAGTCCGCGAGACCTCAGGGCAACATCGAGCCGGGCGGCATGCACGACGTGTCCTAGCCCCATCTCCGCATCGGCGTCCGCACGGTAGAACACCCGCGGCAGATCGCGAAGGTCGTACTCCATGACCACGGTTCGGCCACGCTCCGTGTCCAGGCTGTCGATGGCCCGCCAGCCGGCCTCGGCGTAGAAATCGCGTGCGTCCTGGGCCTGCAGGTATACGGTCTCGTACCCGAGATCTCGTGCGACCTCCAACACAGCCCTGATGAGCCGGGTACCCACCCCGCGACCCCGTGCCTCCGGCGTCACATAGAGGGCGGCGAGCCACGGAGTGAGGTGCTCCCACCCGGCAAGATCGTTGGTGAACAGGCTTACCGTGCCCAACGGGACCTCGCCGTCGAGCGCAACCAGTGTCAGTGGAACCGCGTCATCGCGCAGACGCTCCTGTACGCGCGCGTGTGCACGAGCGCGACCTTCTGGGGTGCCGTCACCCCACGCGTCAAAGATCCAGTCGGCGACCGTGTCTGCATGATCGGGGTGTCGAACGAGGAAGTCTGCAGTCATCAGGACACCACGCTGCCACTAAGTGGACTTGCGCCCAAGAGCGGCCACAAGTCGGCCGAGACCGAGCGCCCCGAATGCTTCGTAGAGCTTTCGCTTCGTTTCACCCTGGTCTGCCTGCCACATCGCATTCTCGAAGGACTTCCTCATCGCGTGGCAACGGCGACCGACCTCGTCGTCACCCACATAGTTCACGCCCATCAGCAGGAAGATGTCTATCGGAAACGTCGCCTCCGTATCGACGACTTCGAGACCGTGAGTTCGCATCAGTTGGCTAAGTGAGGGAAGGTTGAAGTAGTTGATGTGATGGGGCGGTGAAAGCCACCACGGCTCGTAACCACACTGCTCACGAAGTACCTTCTGGAAGAGGTTGTACTCATTGGGAACCATCACGTACAACAACCCACCCGGCTTCAGGACGGAAAGCGCGGTCGAGATCAATCCGTGCGGATCCGGCACGTGTTCCAGCATCTCGCTCATGTGAACGACATCGAATGTACCGAGTCCCAGGGCCACGTTTTCGTCGAAGAACTCATTGACGACCGGCACGCCAAGGCTCCCGGCGTGGTCAGCAGCGTGCTTCGAGGGCTCGACTCCCTGAACATCCCAGCCACGCTCCTTGCCCGTAAGCAGGAAGAACCCCGGCCCCGAACCGATGTCGAGGATACGACGGCGACTTGCGGGCAGAAGTTCCTCGAAGCGGTCGTAACGCTCCCCGTATGTTCGGCGCCACCAATCCGCATCTTCGTTGTGATGCTCAAGGTAGAGCGGCTTCTCGGTAGTGTAGTAGTCGTCTTCGTAAACGGAGACCAGTTCGTCAGTCGTAGGGATAGGCAAGATGTGGGCGAATCCACAGTCCTGACAATCGACTATCGAGAAGTCGCCGACCACATCGAGCGTGGGGCCGGCGTGTCCCGCCTTCATTGATACAGTCCTTTCACCCAAGTCTTGCGCGGCGACGCTTCCGCCGCTAGAAGTTCTGATGCAACACGTACATGCTCGCGAGCAGAACTGCGCGCACTATCTAGTGTCTTGCGGACATGAATAGCCGTCCTTGGCGCTGCCGCAAGACCTTCAAGCACCGATACAATCTGCTCCGCAGGTGTGTCAATGGGGTGTACGTACTCCTCGAAACCCGCTTGAGCGAAACACGCACGTCGCTTGTTCTCGTGATCCATGAGAGCAGTGGGAACCGCCTGCTTCAACGAAAACACCGCTCCGTGCATCCGCGTGCAGAAGGCTGCTGCACATCTGGAATATACCGCTTCTACTTGGTCAAACTGATATACCGAACGAATTCGAAGCACCTCTGTGTGCAGCCCCCGAGGAAGGTGAGCGACCACCTCTTCGTGAAAGTAGCGATCATCTGCATGCCTGTCCTCGTGATTGACTGACTGCGGAATGAAAAGTACGGGTCCCCCAACCCGCTCTATCCACAGTCGGCATACGTCGACCGCAAGGTGAACGAACCCCTTTCTTAGCGATGCGTCCTTGTAGTAATCGTGCACAGCCAATCCCAGTAACCGCTCGGAAGGGATGGTAATTCCCTCGGCCTCGAATACCGCATCCGCGAGCGCAACGTCGGCGGATGGTGTGGCGAATGCCAAGTCAGCCGCGACCGCATAATCGGGCAACTCGATACCGCACGAACTCAGATAGCTCGGGCTGTGACTGTCGCGGAACGTCAGTGCGGCACACTTCGAAAGCGAGTTCTGCACTCGTACGAGTGAGAATGGTCTGACAAGCGGTTCCGCAGTCAGGGCAATCGCGTACAGAGGTGTACCGGTCATGCCACAGAATTCGGCAATGGCATCCAACTGAGCCAAGATTCCCCGGAACAGTGCGTCCACTCCCGTTTCAACCAAGTACTGCCCGGGACCGACTATCACCAAGTCCGAGGCAATCACTTCAGAGAGGAACTCGTCAAATGCTTCCCCGTCGTCGGGATTCATGCCATGAAGCCACCGACCCACGGAATGCGCTCTACGGTTGTACTCAAGGTTCTGAATCGTGCGGACTCCGAACCTGCGGTCCATGTCTCCGGAGGGATAGCGCACTGGAACGGTGAACTCCACCGGCCCCGCTGTGGAGCCACTGACTCCCCGAACAATCGCGTCGAGTAGGGCATCGTCCCCGTAGTTGCCTTGGGAGTAGAAGCCATACAGCATCACCCGTTTGGGAACACTCTCAGACGCCATGGCTCTGCCCCTCGACTCCGCTGTGAGACTGCATCTTCACAGGACATCCACTGCCCGAATGCTCGCTTCATGAACATCCAGGCCATTCCAAAGTGCTCTGTACTTCTCTTGACCGAGCATAGCCCGATTCACCTTCGCAATCTCGGGATGGCCGTCAAGGAATCGAATGACCTCACGATTCTGAATCAACTCACCAGGCACGAACAAAGCCTCGTACACGGCTGCAATCAGTTCAAGGTCTTCCGGTCGGTCTATCGTCCAGCGGTGTTGGGAGAGATCACGCTGTGGAACCACGAGCATGAGTTTGAACCGATTCGGGTTCAGAACCACGAAGGTCTCAACGTGTTCGCGGTCCGACGCATCCGTCGCCTCGCACCATGCGTCATGCAGGACACTGAACCCGAAACAGGCCACCCCTGCGCCCTCCGGAAAGCCGTGAATCCCCATAGCCCTCGCGCCGCTGCCGGATGTCGCTCCGACATGATCGAATCCGCCTTCGGCGAATGCGCCTACCACGGCATCGGCCACGTTGGGGTCGACAAGCGGACAGTCACCCGTGACCCGAACGACCGCATCAGCTCCATATTCCTTGGCTGCACGATAGTAGCGATCGAGTACGTCAGTCTCACTACCCGAGAATACCTCTATGCCGTAGTTCGAGCCGAACTCACGAATCGCATCGTCGCCCGCCTCGGTGCTGGTGGCGACTACGACCTCATCGATCAGGCGCGCATGGCGCGTGCGCTCCACGACGTGCCACAGCATCGGCTTGTCCGCCAGCGGCAACAACACCTTTCCGGGCAAACGCGTCGAACCCATCCGCGCTTGGATGATCGCGACAGTGCGCACGTCATGGCCGCCAATCCGCGCGCATATGCTTGAGGGGTCTCAGGCCATCTGAGGGGTCAGCGCGCCACTCGCGTTCGACTACCTCACTGGTGCTCGGCCCCTTCACGCCATCACCGTCGGCTGACAGACCTCGGCGCACTCCCGAGATCACAGGCCTAAGCGTCTCAGGTAGCCAACAGTGGCCGCCTGCGAACTCCTCGCCCCGTTCGTCGAGGTCGAAGTGCAGCTCCACCACCTCCGCACCCCATCTGTGCACCGCCCGCTGCACGACAGCGGGATCCACGCTGTGGTCCGACCAGCCGACGCTGCATCCAAACGCGCGTCGCAAGGTGTCGATCGCCGCCAGATCGCAGTCTGAAGCAGCCGCGGGATAGGCGGACACGCAGTGAAGAATCGTGAGGTCACTGACATCAGCGTCACGAAGCACATCCACCGCATGCTCGACCTCGGGGAGGGTCGCCATCCCGGTGGATAGGATCACCGGCTTTCCCGTCGCAGCGCACGCGCGAAGCAGGTCATCCCACAGTAGTTCGTACGAAGAGACCTTGAAGGCGTCAACGTACGGTTCGAGCTGCCCGACAGCCTCTATGTAGAAGGGTGTGCAATGGAACTCGATTCTTGATCGCTTACATGCCTCCGCAATCGGCGAGAGGAACTCGATGGGCAGCTCCCATTCCCGGCGAGCCTCGACATCAGGGCTGCGGCTCACGATCTCGGGAGCGAAGAGCTCGTCTACCCTGAACAGCTGGAACTTCACAGCGTCGCATCCGCAATCGGCCGCCGCGTCGACAAAGGCAAGTGCCCGATCCAGGTCGCGATTGTGATTGCTGGATACCTCGGCGATGAACTTCGGGGCGTTGGGCAGTCTCATGCCAACGCCTCCTTCAGCGCTTCTACGACAACATCCAGCTCCCCGTCGGTCATCGCCGGAAAGACCGGCAAGGTGATGCACTGAGCGTAGTACCGCTCAGAATTCGGAAAGTCGCCGGGAGCGAAGCCGAGATCGCGGTAGTACGGCTGGAGATGGACCGGGATGTAGTGGACCGCAGCACCGATACCGTGCTCTCGCAGACGGTCGTAGATCTCCGCACGGTCGTGATGCGGCACCTCGATGACGAACAAGTGGTATGCGGAGAGCACATCGGCCGGGACTTCCTGGTAGCGCACCAGCAGCCCCGAGAACGCCTCCCGATAACGCGCGGCGATCTCGTTGCGGCGGGAGACGAACTCGTCGAGACGGCGCATCTGGCTGAGGCCGAGCGCCGCTTGCAGGTCGGTCAGCCGGTAGTTGAAACCAAGCCCTATCTGCTGGTAGTACCACGGCCCGTCCGGCTCTCCCCGCATCAGCGCGCCATCCCGCGTGATGCCGTGTGTATGAGCAAGCCGTGCCTGCTCGGCGATGTGCTCGTCGTTGGTGACCACGAGTCCACCTTCGCCCGTCGTGATGATCTTGACCGGGTGGAGACTGAAGGTGGTCACGTCGGAGAACTCGCATGAGCCGATCGGTGTGCCACGGTACGACCCACCGATGCCATGTGCGGCGTCCTCGAGAACCCGAAAGCCGTATCGGCCCGCAAGTTCGCGGATGCCCGCCATGTCACAAGACGCGCCGGCGAAGTGCACCGGGACGACGACGTCGGGTAACCGACCGGTCTCCTCGGCGGTCTTGAGCTTGGAGGCGAGCGCATCGGTGCTCATGTTGTAGCTCTTAGGGTCGATGTCGACGAAGTCGACGTCCGCCCCGACGAACCGGGCGCAGTTCGCCGAGGCGACGAAGGTGTTCGGAGAGGTCCAGAGCAGCCCGCCCGGACCCAGTCCGAGCGCCATCACCGCCACGTGCAGGGCGGCCGTGCCGTTGGCCACCGCTACCGCATGTCGCACCCCGCAGTACTCGGCGACCGCTTCTTCGAACCTGGTCACCACCGGCCCCTGTGTGATGAGCGGCGAGCGCAGGACGTCGACGACCGCTGCGATGTCTTCTTCCGAGATAGACTGTCGGCCGTACGGGATCACGTGTCGCCTCTTCTGCCGGAAACAAGGGCCGAGACGCTGACGCGCCTGCGACGTCCTCCCGATTCTCCCACGATTGGGCGAGAAGCGGTAAGACGCTGTTGAGATTCGAGTAAGACCGGCCTGCTATCGTTCGAACACCAGCGGGGCTCAAAATCCATGACCGGGCGGTTCTAGACGAGACTGCCCGTGAGTGGCAAGATTGTATGTATCCGAACGCCGGTAGGCCGGCAATCAATACAGGGAGCCCTTCGGTGCGCGCCATAGCGCATCCCGAAGGGCTTCTTCTGTGAGGGGGAAGCCTGTGACTTCGTCGAAGAGCGTCGCCGTGCTGCTGGATGGTGGCTTCGTCCAGAAACGGCTCCATGCGCTCCGAGGCAAGAAGATGCTCTCGGCTAGACAGATACTCGACTTCGCCGCTGCGTGTCTGCGGCAGGATGAGGAGCTATTTCGCATCTACTACTATGACTGTCCACCTTTCAGTGGCGTCCTGACTCATCCGATGACGGGCATCGCAGAAGACTACTCAGTAACCATGGTCTACAGGCAGCGCACCGCATTGCTCGACGAACTCTCTCACGCAGATCACGTCGCCTTCCGCAGCGGGGTACTCTCAACGAATGGCTGGCGGCTGAAGTATCGGTCACAGAAGGAGTTGATCAAGACCCCACGGGCTTGCCTGGCCACTGATTTCGAACCCGACTTCGCCCAGAAACGTGTCGATATGAAGATCGGCCTGGACGTGGCATGGCTTGCCGCGAAAGGAATCGTGGACCGCATAATCCTCGTGACAGCAGACACCGACTTCGTTCCCGCAATGAAGTTCGCACGTCGCGAGGGAGTCCAGGTTGTCCTGGTTCCAATGGGGACTGGCCTGCTGAACAAGGCTCTCAAAGCCCACGCTGATGAAGTACGCGCGGTGGATTTCTAATCGGCAGGCCCTCAGACAGTGAACTCGGGGTCGACGTGCTGCTTGATGAGTGCCCGCAGGTCCTCGACCGAGAGCCACTCGGTGTTCTCGCCGCTGTTGTAGCGGAAGCCGAACTCGCACGGTTTGCCGTTGAAGGCTTGAGCGTACTCCTCGGCAGACCATAGGGGTGTGGATGGCATGATCACGAAGTGCTTCTCGAACTCGAGCGAGTTGAGCGCGTCTGTCTCTGTGATCATCTCCTCGTGCAGCTTCTCGCCGGGACGGATGCCGATGACCTCGTGCTCGCACTCCGGTGCGATCGCTTTGGCGACATCTGTGATGTGGTAACTGGGGATCTTGGGCACGAAGATCTCGCCGCCCCACATGTTCTCCAGCGCGTAAAGCACGAGGTCAACGCCTTTTTCGAGGGAGATGTTGAAGCGGGTCATGCGCTCGTCGGTGATCGGGATGCAGCCTTCGCGACGCCTGTCCAGGAAGTACGGGATCACGCTGCCGCGCGAGCCCATGACGTTACCGTAACGCACGACTGAGAAGCGGATATCGTGGTGGCCCCTGAAGTTGTTCGCGGCCACGAAGAGCTTGTCACTGGTGAGCTTGGTCGCGCCATAGAGGTTGATGGGCGCGGCCGCCTTGTCCGTCGAAAGCGCTACCACGCGCTTCACGCCGCGGTCGAGGCATGCCTCGATGACGTTCTGGGCACCCAAGACGTTGGTCTTGACCGCCTCGAACGGGTTGTACTCACACGCGGGCACGTGCTTGAGAGCGGCCGCGTGTACCACCGTGTCGACGCCTTCGAGCGCTCGCCACAACCGGTCCTTGTCGCGCACGTTGCCTAGGAAGTAGCGCAACTGCGGGTACTGCTTGGGGCTGAGTACCTGCGCCATCTCGAACTGCTTGAGCTCGTCGCGAGAGAAGATCACGAGGCGCTCCACTTGCGGGTAGCGTTCGAGCACCGTGGCGACGAACTTCTGGCCGAACGAACCCGTCCCGCCGGTGACGAGGATCGATTTGCCTGTGAGCATGATCGCGTCCGTTCTCCGGTTGCGTGTGCGGACTCGTAAATCCTAGCACCTCAGGGGCGCTTCCTGCGCTACAATCCGCTCATGCCTGGTACAGCCGACATACGGACCGAAGACCTGCACGAGGCGTTCCTCGGCCTGAAAGCCGGTGCGCGCGAGATCGAACCTGGCGGCTGGTGGCTCAACCAGAGCGAGCTCACGACGCTTGGCTACGAGGCGATCGTACGAGACGTGGCCGAGACGCTGGAGCAAGAGGGTTCCTCGGCAGATCCGGTGCTGCTCGACTGGGGCGCCGGCCCGGCGTTCACGACGTACCTGCTCGAGCACCTGGGAGTGTCCACCGTCTACTACGACTTCGAGCATGACTTCCCGTCGTATCGTTTCGTGCTCGATCAGCTCAAAGGCGAGAAGCGGTTCGTGGACGACCCGATCAGGCTGCCGTTTGCGGACGGGACGTTCGACGGGGCGCTGTCGTGCGGGGTGCTCGAGCATGTGCCGGACCCGAGCGCGTCGCTTGCCGAGATGTACAGGGTGCTCAAGCCTGGTGGCCTGTTCTTCGTCTACCACTTCCCCAACAAGTTCTCCTATACCGAGGTCCTGGCCGGGATGATCGGGCAGGCCAACCACGACCTTCGGTGGACGCGCGGTCAGCTCATGCGCGAGATGCGCGGGGCGGGCTTCGAGGTCGTGCGGTTCGACTACCGGTACCTGATACCGCGGAATCTCGTGCGCTTTCCCCGGCTGCGAAAGGCGATATCGACGCACGCGCAGGGCGTGTACGGATTCGACAGGGCGCTGTCGCGCGTGCCGGTGCTCAACGTGGTGTCGAATGCGCTGAACTGCGTGGTGCGAAAGCCGCACAGTGCGCCGGACGGATTCACCTCACGCGCGGCACGGCGTACGCTCGAACGCTCTGAGTGGTGATCGGGCACGTTACGCGAATCTGTCCTTGTCAATGACAACTTGACCTTCCATTATGGCAACTCTAGACTACATAGTACTATGCGACCGACGTACACGATCGTAGACATCTTCGAGGCTCCCTCGCGAGCGCGCATACTGCGAGCTCTTGCTCTGACGACTGCACCCATGAGCATCCGTGCTGTCAGCCGCGTCGCGGGCATCAGCCACACAGCGGCCGGTGCCACCCTCAAGGACCTGGAGTCCATGGGTCTCGTCACGTGCGCCGCTGTTGGTCGCGCGACCGCATACGAGCTTCGTCGCTCCAATGCCTACGTGCGGCACATGGTCCTACCCGGTATCGCAGCCGAAGACCGTGTCGCTGACGAGATCCGCTCGGACCTCGTGAGGATGTTCGCTGAGAACTGCGACTCGCTGATTCTGTTCGGCAGTTACGCCACGGGTGAGCAGCGAGACACCAGCGACATCGACGTGTTCGCCCTCGCGCCCGACGAGCGCCGGAAGCAGCTCCTCGACGAGCGCGCCTTCAGGGAAATGGGCTACTTCGAGACAACCTACGGCTCCCCCCTATCACTGCTCTCGTACACCAGACGGGAAGCTCACGAGAACCTGCGAGTTGGTCAGAGCCCGTTTAGAACCGAGTTGGAGTCTACCGGTATCATCCTCCACGGAATGGGGGTCAGTGAGTGGGGGGACTGTGGGGCGGACAAGACGCACTCGGGCGGTGCCAAGAGGGCACGCAAGAAGGCTCATCGGCAAGGCGTCTGAGTTCTCGGCGTCTGCTGGCGCAGAGCTTGAGGCTGGTCGCTACTCCGCCGCCGGGCTAGCCGCAGTACATGCGGGAATCACTGCGGCCGATGCGCTCACCGCACACACCGCAGGCGTCGTCAACGCGGGCTCAAGTCACTCCGCAGTCGTTCACGTACTCACGCAAAGCCTCGCCGGAGGGCTCCCTGGCCCGGCGGAAAGACAGCTGATGGGCCTTCTTCGGATGAAGAACGACATCGAATACACCGAACGCACTCTTACAGAGGACGCGGCGAGGGTTCTAGTCGATCAGGCTACGCGCTTCGTACGGTGGGCTCATTCACTGATGCTGACGGACTCTGGCTAAGCCGGATTTGACTTTCTGCCGCGCTAGGCGCATAAACATCGAGTCTTTCGGATGCGAAATCCCGTTTATGCCGTTTTAATTTCGGCCTCTTTGCAGGACTCCCGCCCCCGTTGACGAACACCACTAACTGCCGGTCGTCATTCACGCATCATGCCTGGTGTGTCCATGACACAGATGTCTCCGAGCCCCTCGCAGGCCTACTGCGCATGCGCGCTATGGTCTTGGGGCCGTTAGGGTGCCGCGGGAAACGGCGGTGCCTCCCTCCTTGGAAAGGAGACGCGACAGCAGCGCGGCCTTCCTCGGCGTGCCTTGTCGTGCCTGAGCAAGAGGGGGACGTACTCTTGGATCTGATTCGTGTGGCCCTTGTGCGCCGCTTCCGCATGGAAGCGTCAGCCACCTGCGCCACGCAACCCCTTGCCGTGCGTCCGGCGATCGTCTCGAAAGGAGGCGGTGCCGTTCGCTGATCGATGTCTGAACCGCCGTTCCGGCAAGCGGCGTGTATCGCAACACCTACCGGTTTCCTATTGAGGGAGGAGTTGGAATGGGTATCACTCGGCGTAGCTTCCTGAAGCTGACCGGTGCCGCGTTCGCCACGAGCGTGATGTACGAGTTCACCGGCCAGTCCCAGGCCATGGCGGCCGACGCCAGCCAGGAATGGAAGCTTGTCGACGTCACCGAGACGTCGACCATCTGCTGCTACTGCTCCGGCGGTTGCGGCACGATCTGCTCCGCGCGTGATGGCGAGCTCATCAACGTGGAGGGCGATCCCGACCACCCGATCAACCGTGGCGGGCTGTGCTCCAAGGGCTCGTCACAGTTCGGCGTGAACTCCATCTACGACGATGTGACCGGCGAGCGGATGATCAATCCGAACCGCGTCCAGAAGCCGATGGTCCGCCGTGCCGGCGCGACCGATTGGGAGGAGATCTCCTGGGAGCAGGCGTTCGACGAGATCGCCAAGCGCATCAAGGAGACCCGTGACGCCAACTACATAGGCGAGGCCGACGGTGTGACCGTCAACCGCTGCGAGGCCATCGCCAGCTTCGGCGCCGCCGCCCTCGACAACGAGGAAGGCTACGCGCTCCAGAAGCTCTGCCGCGCGCTCGGCATGACGTACATCGAGCACCAGGCCCGTATTTGACACAGCTCGACGGTGGCCGGTCTTGGCCCCTCGTTCGGTCGCGGAGCGATGACGAATCACTTCAGCGACTTCAAGAATGCCGATGTCATCTGGGCAATGGGCTCGAACAACGCGGAGAACCACCCCGTCTCCATGGCGTGGGTACAGGAAGCACGCGCGAAAGGCGGCAAGTACATCGTCTGCGATCCGCGCTTCACCCGCTCGGCCGCTCTGGCCGACATCTACGCCCCGCTCCGGTCGGGCACGGACATCGCGTTCTTCGGCGGTCTTATGAAGTACATCATCGACAACGAGCTGTGGCAGAAGGAGTACGTGGAGAACTACACGAACGCCACGTTCCTCGTGAACCCCGACTTCGCGTTCGACGACGCGACCGGGCTGTTCTCGGGCTGGGACGAGGACACGAACTCCTACGGCACCTCGGACACCTGGAAGTATCAGATCGATTCCGAGGAGCCCTGGGACATCTCGGAGACCGGTCCGTTCGCATGGACACAGGCCCCGGGAGTCCCCGCGTTCGCGCCGAAGGTCAACGCGATCGCCAAGAAAGACCCGACGATGCAGGACCCCGACTGCGTGTGGCAGTTGATGAAGAAGCACTACGAGCGCTATACGCCCGAGATGGTCTCGAAGGTCACGGGTTGCCCCGAGGACAAGCTTCTCGAGGTCTACGAGGTCTTCGCCTCAACCGGCGCTCCCGAGCGCTCCGGCACCATCCTTTACGCCATGGGACAGACCCAGCACACCTACGGCTCGCAGAACGTGCGCGCCATGGCGATGATCCAGCTCCTGCTGGGCAACGTCGGTGTCGCAGGCGGCGGCATCAACGCCCTTCGTGGTGAGGCCAACGTCCAGGGCTCGACGGACATGGGCGTGCTTTTCCACATCATCCCCGGCTACATGCCGACCCCCGTGGCGACCAAGCATGCGAACCTGACAGCGTGGATCGAAGCCGAGACACCTGCAGCCAGCTACTGGACCAACAGGCCCAAGTTCATGGTCAGCTACCTCAAGGAGCTCTACGGCGACTTCGCCACCCTTGAGAACGACTACGCATTCGACATGCTGCCCAAGCTCGACGGCACGAACCACTCGCACATCGCCGTGTTCGAGGCGATCAACAACGACATCATCAAGGGTGTCATGTGCTGGGGCCAGAACCCCGCCGTCGGTGGCCCGAACTCGGTCTTCGAGCGCGAGATGCTCGGCAAGCTGGACTGGCTCGTAGCTGTCGACCTGTGGGAGACCGAGACCGCTTCGTTCTGGAAGGCGCCGGGAGTCGATCCCTCGGCGATCCAGACCGAGGTCTTCATGCTGCCCGCAGCCTGCCACTACGAGAAGCAGGGCACAGTCTCGAACTCCGGCCGCTGGATCCAGTGGCGCTACAAGGCCGTTGAGCCGCCCGGAGAGGCGCTTGACGACCTCGAGATGATCCATGAGCTGT
Source organism: Actinobacteria bacterium UBA7524 (assembly GCA_002478275.1). Lineage (GTDB taxonomy): Bacteria > Actinomycetota > Coriobacteriia > Anaerosomatales > UBA912 > UBA7524. The sequence continues at coordinate 9,200 of DLMY01000028.1, read as the reverse complement.
ACCACAAGCTCAAGGAGATGTACGAGGCCGACGGTGGGGCCAACCCCGAGCAGATCACGAAGCTCAACTGGCCCTACGAGACCGACGGCAAGGCCGACATCACCAAGGTCGCACACGCTCTCAACGGCTACACGATAGCCACCGGCGAACTGCTGCCGAACTTCCCGGCGCTCAAGGCCGACGGTACGACCGCGTGCGGTTGCTGGATATACTCCGGCTACTACAACAACAACGACGCGAAGGACGATCCGTCACAGCAGCCCACCGGTTCGCGTGGCAAGGACGATCCTGGTGGACTGGGTCTGTACCCGAAGTGGGCGTTCTCGTGGCCGGTCAACAGGCGTATCGTCTACAACCGCGCCTCGGCCGACGTCAACGGTAAGCCGTGGAACCCCGAGCGGATGCTCGTCGAGTGGGACGGCACCCAGTGGCAGCGCAACGACGTGCCCGACTTCGGTTTCCAGGTCGTCGCGCCTGACGGCACGATCACGCCGACGCCTCCGGGCAAGACCGCCTTCATCATGAACCCCGAAGGCACCGGACGCTTCTTCGCGATCGGCACCGGCATGAAGGACGGTCCCTTCCCCGAGCACTACGAGCCGTTCGAGACGCCGGCGCGCAACCTCTTCAACGGACGCCAGAACAACCCGGCGCTCACGTTCGGTAGCGCCGAGTCGGTCAAGCCAAGCGACCCGGAGAAGTACCCGATCGTGTGTACCACCTATCGTGTGACCGAACACTGGCAGACCGGTGGACTGACCCGCAACATCCCCTGGCTGGCAGAAGCCATGCCCGCGATGTTCGTGGAGATGTCCGAAGAGCTGGCCACCGAGAAGGGCATCGCCAACAAGGACCGGGTCAAGGTCTTCAACGAGCGCGGCTCGATCGAGATGTACGCGATCGTCACGCCTCGCTTCAAGCCGTTCGATATCGACGGCCAGACCGTCCACCAGGTCGGTATGCCATGGCACTGGGGCTACGGCTCCGGCCACGCCACGGGAGCGATCGCGAACGACATCACCCCTAACGTCGGTGATGCGAACACGTCGATCCCCGAGTACAAGGCGTTCCTCGTCAACGTCGAGAAAGTATAAGGAGGGTATGACTCATGGCTGAGAATGCGATTCTGTACGACGCGTCGAAGTGCAGTGCGTGCAAGGGCTGCCAGGTGCAGTGCAAGCAATGGAACATGATGCCCTCTAGTCTCGGCAAGGACGAGAACGAGTTCACGGGCTCTTACCAGAGCATGCCGGACCTCAACGGCGATACGCGGCTGCTCATCGAGTTCCGAGAGGAAGCCAAGGCGAACGGCATCGAGTGGGCGTTCTCGCGGCGGGCCTGTTTCCACTGCGCGGAGCCGACGTGTATGGAGGTCTGCCCCGCAGGCGCCATCAGCAAGCTCGACGACGGCACCGTCAAGCTCGACAACACGAAGTGCGTGGGCTGCAAGTACTGCACCGCCGCCTGCCCCTTCGAGGTGCCCAAGTACCGAGAGGCGTTCAATGTCTCGAACAAGTGCACCCTGTGCGACGACCGTGTGGCCCAGGGCCGCGAGCCCGCGTGCGTGCAGACGTGCCCGGCCGCTGCCCTGACGTTCGGCCCGCGCGAGGACATGCTCGCCGCGGCCAAGACGCGTCTGGACGAGCTCAAGGCCGAGGGTTTCGACAAGGCCGAGCTTTACGGCGAGACGGAGATGGGCGGCATGCACTCGCTGTTCATCGCCCCGTTCGGGCTGGAGGCACATGGTCTCGTGCGCGATCCCAAGAAGCCCGATGCCATCGCGCTCTTCGCGCTCATCAAGCCGCTTACGGGCATCGCAGCGGCAGCGGTCTTCGGCGGGCTGGGCCTGTCGTTCCTGACGGGCATCGGTTATAGCCGCGACGAGATCACGCTCGACAGCGCTTCTGCGCACGACGATGCGAAGGAGGAGAACTAACCAATGGCACGTTACATTCAGCGCCACAGCCTGCTGAAGCGAGTGATCCATGGCATCCATACCGTGGCTTGCCTGGTCCTGATCGCCAGCGGTCTGATAATCTTCGTCCCCGCCATCGGTGCGGCCGTAGGACAAGACGTCGTCCAGTTCGTCCGGATGTCTCACCGGGCATTTGCGGTGGTGTTCATCGCCGCGCCGCTTGTCGGGCTGATCGTGGCGCCCAAGGGATTCGTGCACATCCTCAAGAACCTGTTCGCACGGTGGGACTCCGACGACAAGAAGTTCATGCTGCTGTTCGGGAAGTACCTTTTCTCGCCCAAGAACACGCACATGCCCAAGCAGCATGAGGTCAAGTCCGGCCAGCGTCTTGCGGACGGCCTCCTGATCGCGGCATCCGTGCTCATCGCCGCAACCGGCGTGGTGCTCTGGATGGGCGCGTCCGTCACGCCCCAGGTGTTCCGGCTGGCTCTCATGCTCCACGACGTGGCGTTCGTGCTCGTCGTGCTGATCATGTTCGCGCATATCTACCTGGGCGCCGGCGTGTTCCAGCCCTACCGCGGTTCGTGGCGCCTGATGTTCGGCAACGGCCGGGTCTCAGAGTCCGACGCCCTGTACCACTGGGGCCACTGGGCCGAGAAAGAACTGAAGAGCGGCGAGAACGTGGTCGAGGCGTAAGAGGTATGCTTTTCTTCTAGCTTGGACAGAGCCGGAAGTATGACAGGGGACCGGGCCTCAGATGGTCCGGTCCCCTCCATCACGACGACACCCGAACCAGTCAGAGGAGTGGATCTGTTGAACATGGAACTCGTGAACAAGGCGGCCGAAGCCTACCTCAAGACCGCCGAAGGCCCTGACGCGGCACGCTTGCGCTTCCTGAAGGGGCTGTGGGAGATCCAGTCGACGATCGAGGCGGAGTACGGCGAGGCGAGCGGCGAGGCAGACGGTGGACTCTATACCGCACTGGACGCAAAGGCCGCTCGCGAAGCTCTCACGGCGGGCCGCTCCCTTTTCCATGTCAACGCACCCGACGTACCGCTCGACACCTACCTGGATGCCGTGTCACGCGTCGTCGCTTACGTGAGCGAGGAAGCGGGGCTGCCTGCAGAGCAGGCCGATGCGCTCCGCGATGCGGACTTCACAGACGCGATCACCGACGATCGGCTCGCCCAAGCTGCTGCCGCCCCCTCCGCATTCGCGAGCGACATGGCGGCTCGATTGGACGCTACACCCGAAGACGACCTGACGCCCGCAACCGTCGCATTCGTGCTGCTCTCGGCGCTCACGCCGCTGCTGTCCGGCCCGGCACGGATCGCCATGGACTCTCTGGGTGAGTTCGACGGCCGGTCGCAGTCGGCCGGTACCTGCCCGGTTTGCGGCGAACCCGCATCCCTGAGCCGTGTGGGAGAAAGCACGCAGCTGCAGGGCGCAGACCGTACTCTGTGGTGCGGAGTCTGCCACACCGAGTGGGGCTACGAACGCATCCGCTGCGTGCGCTGCGGAACGCGAAGCCCAAAGGCCCTCAGCTACAAGTACGTTGAAGGCGACCCCGCTCACCGCGTGCATCTGTGCGATGAATGCCGCGGCTACGTCAGGACGGTCTTCCTGTCCGACCTCGACAAGCCTCTGTCGCTCGTCGTCGAGGACCCCATGTCCACGACGCTCGACGCGGTCGCTTCAGGCATGGGCTACAGCACTACCGGTGATGGTGGCTGCAAGAGCTGTTGATTCGCGCACGAAACGAGCGCATCTTGCCGCCGCTTTGCGACGTGGCTACGGCCACGCTTAGTGATGGAGAGCCATTCTCCCGGAGTGGCCCTGCGAAGCGCGTGATCCCACAGCTGCGGTGATCGCGCTCGCAACGCCCGTGACGACCGTGAACAGGCCGCCGGCGAGAACGACGAGCAGGAGCGTGCCAGCGAGGATCGTGACGATTGTCTCCAGCATCTCTGCCGCCCCCTTACACATCCGAGCGGCGCAGCGTGTCGGGCACGTAACGCCGCAATGTGTATATACCCGGCCTCATACTGCATAATCATGGGCAGCTCTCGGGCGGTGTGGGAGCAGCCGGCTACGGCAGATGGATGCGGCGACGCCCTATGTCGGTAGATGGTCGATGGCGCGCGTTATCTCGGAATGGTGATAGGCGATGACATCGTCAGGCGTTCCGTACGCGCGCGCTTCACGAGCAAGCTCGTCGGCGACCTTGCGCAAGCACGACGGAGTCGGCTGGTCCCACGACAGCCCCAAGTCGCTGAACTTCATCCGTACGACAGTCGATATCGTGCCGCTTACCTCCGAGTCCTCGGTGTCCTGGTGCAGGACATGCCCGGCCTTGGAGAAGGTGTCGCGCTGCGCTTCGATGAAACAGTCGACCATGAGGTCACGGACTCGCAGCGGCGTCAGCCCATACAGGTCCGACTCGCTCAACTTCCACTGTGGCGTCGACGGCATTCGATCACTCCTCCCCCAGCAGCCGCAGGAGGCCTTCCCGCAACGGCTCCTTGAACTCCTCGTTCTCCAACGCCAGGGCGATGTTCGCCTCAAGCCACGACAAGATGTTGCCGGTGTCGTAGCCGACGCACTCCATCGTCACCGCGTAGATCTCCTCTTCGCGCAGCAGCTGCCTCAACGCATCGGTGAGCTGGATCTCGTCGCCCCTGCCCGGCTCGATCCTGGGCAGTATCTCCATCACCCGCGGGGTCAGCAGGTAGCGCCCGAATATCGCGAGATTGCTCGGTGCCTCGTTGACGGCCGGCTTCTCGACCAGGTCGTTGAGATGCCACACTCCCGGCTCGACCTCGCGCCCCGCGATCACACCATAGCGAGACACGAACTGCTGCTCGACAGGTGTGACCGCGATGACGGAAGCACCGTACTTCTCGTGGACGTCCTTGAGCCGCGGCAGGCACTTGTGATCCGGCACGAGCACGTCGCCGAGCATGACGAAGAACGGCTCGACGCCGGTGAAGGGCGCGCCACACAGCACGGCATGTCCCAGCCCCTTCGGACGCTTCTGCCGAACGTAGAACACCTCCGCCAGGTCGCTGATGTTGCGGATCTCGCGCAGCTTCTGAACGTTGCCGCCGCGCTCGAGCAGGTCCTCGAGTTCGAGGGAGCGGTCGAAGTGGTCCTCGATGGCGCGTTTGCCGCGGCCTGTGATCATCAGGATCTCATCGGCGCCGGCGGCCACCGCCTCTTCGACGACGTACTGGATCACCGGCTTCTCGACGACCGGCAACATCTCTTTTGGCTGCGACTTCGTCGCAGGCAAGAAGCGCGTACCCAGACCTGCGGCCGGGATGATGGCTTTCATCGTGTCATGTCCCTTCGGGTGACTTCGCCACTCACGCGATCACGACCGCGTGGAGCATTACCTGTCCATGGTACGCCAATTCGAGTCCACTTCCTGCAGTCTGCTGTCCGTACAGGTTCTGGGTTGCCAACTCGGCCAGTCCCACGCTGGACTCCTCGTGATCCGCATCGGGATAGCCTTCAGGCACCACGAAGGCCGTCCCGAATACGCGTGCGTCCCCTCGACATCAAGGTCTATACCCGTTCGGCGACGGGGCTCGCATTCAGCGCGTCACCAGCGCGTACTCGACGTCCCGGATCGCCCACGTCCCGAGAACCCACTCGTCCGAATCGAGCTTCGACGCAAGACGCACCTTCAGCCGGACGCGATCGCGATCCTCGCTTTCCGCTTCCGGTCCCGCAGTCTTCCGGCCTGTCGCTGCGGGCGAGGACACGAGATCGTTGCCCACCAGTACCTTGATGTCGCGACCGTCGCGAAACGCGTCCGCCGTGAATTTGACGGTCGCCTTCGCCATCCCCTGAGAAGCCGCGACCTCGGGCGTGATGGCGATGAAGACCGGTGTGCCAGGCAGGTACTCCTCGACAAGGCGAAGCGACTCGACCACATGCACCGCGCCGGTCTGCAGTCGCCACATCTGCTCGAGATACGCGGGTATGGCGAACAACTGATAGCCGAGGAGCCCTGCCAGCAGAAGCGCCACGGGTGCAGTGGTGGAGCGCCCACGCGCCTGCACCAGCAGCACGGCAGTGCCCGCCAGCAGGACGGCCACCGCGACTGCGAACCAGGGTCCCATCAGGATGATCCGGTAGACGTCGACGGAGCCGCGGTCGGTGATCTGCCCGGGCGAGAACGGGATGACCCAGTCGCCCAGCACGGTCGTGTACGATGCGCCCAGGACGATCGCCGGCACCCCGAGCCCGTACGCTGCGACCACCCCGGAAGACGGCGCGCAGCCCGATGGGCGCTCGATCATGCGTACCAGCGTGGCGAAGGCGACGATCGCGAACAGGACGGTCAGGTAGAGGGTATAGCGGCCCATGATCTTGGTCGGGTCGGGATAGTTGTAGATCGCCCGCCATGAATGGCGGCTGAGCGCGACGAGCGTGAAGAGCGTCACCACACCCACTGCGGCCACCAACCGCGAGTACGCATCGAGCACGCGGCTGCGCCATACCTCGCGGACAGCGAGCGTCACGAGTCCGAGCACCGGAGCCGCGAGGAGCGCGAAGTACGCAAGGTAGACGCGCACGTACCACGTCAGGCGTCCGAGGGTGAGCTGGGCCGGGTCGGTCCTGCTCGCGACGCCGAACCCGAGCGTGAGGGGGAACGCGACTCCTTCACGCACGTGGTAGAGCACCCAGGGAGCGAACGCGAGAAGCGCCGCTGCACACATCGCAGCGAACCTGGTCCACGAGCCGGCTGACAGCCGCACGCGCCCGGTGTGCTGCCACTCGCGCATCCACCACACGACCAGCAAGGCGGGTATCAGCGGCAACGAGACGTAGCGCGTCAGGTAGAGCAGCGCCATACCGGCCCCGGCAGCGATGTCCCAGGCCCAAGCGCGCCGATGTGGCCGCCACAGCATCATGAAGAGCACGCCGAGCAGCAGCGGCATGAAGGTGTTCTCGCTGAGCAGGGTGCGGCTCACGATGTAGTGGAAGGGCAGGAGCGCCTGAGCGACGGTCACCGCGAATGCCGGGAATCGTCCGGTCACAAGCCTCGCGATCCCGAAGACGGGAAACGCGAGCAACGACGAATAGAGCGCACTCAGCGCGAGCGCTGCGCGATACGGATCGTCACCCAGGTGGAACGCCGGGGCGATCGCGGCCGGGTACGCCGGCGGGTACTTCGTGCCCTCGTACATGCGACCCTCGGACAGCAGCCGGGCGTAGGACCAGTAGAAGCGTTCGTCATCGACGGTGGGCCCGTGCGTCGCCGGCAACACGAACGCGAGCTTGAGCGCGAACAGCACGATGACGACCAGTGC
>DLMY01000028.1:1511-1863 GCA_002478275.1 Actinobacteria bacterium UBA7524 | reverse complement strand
CACGATGACGACCAGTGCCGGCAGCCACAGGTCGGGCAACCCCCAGCGCACGGCGGGACCTACTCTGGGTTCCTCGGCCATGATGCCGGCGTCTCTTAGGAGCCGGTGCCCACGAGCGGGACGATACCGTCCGCAAGGGCCTCGACGACACGGCTCGACACCGAGGCGTCCCAGCGCTCGGGGCGCTTCCACTCCCTCGTCGCGGTGAGTGCGGCGGCCAGGGCGGCCAGGATCCGGTCCTGCTCGGCCGGAGCGAGGCGGTTCGACCCGGCCTCGACGGTCACGCCACGCTCGGTGTTGCGGCGCACCGTGACGCAGGGCGTGCCGAGCATGCACGACTCCTCCTGCACGC
>DLMY01000028.1:1028-1365 GCA_002478275.1 Actinobacteria bacterium UBA7524 | reverse complement strand
TCCTGCACGCCCCCCGAATCGGTGATCACGGCGGCGGCGTCCGCCTGCAACGAGAGCATGTCGAGGTAACCGGCCGGATCGACCAGGTGGACGTCTGGCATCTCGTGCATCCCGGCGGCGGCCACGAGCGGGCGCGTCCGGGGATGCAGCGGGAACAGCACGGGCATCGGCGCCTTGTCGAACGCCCCGGCGATCGCGGAGAGGCGCTCGGCGTGATCGGTGTTCTCCGGGCGGTGGATGGTGGCGAGCAGGAAGCAACCCGGCTCCAGGCCGAAGTTCGCGCAGGCCGCTCGTGAGCGAGCCTGCTCCTCGTGGCGCAGCACGGACTCGGCCATGA
>DLMY01000028.1:522-877 GCA_002478275.1 Actinobacteria bacterium UBA7524 | reverse complement strand
CATGATGTTGCCCACGAAGTGGACCCGGCGCTCATCGACGTTCTCGCGTTTGAGGTTCTCACCGGACTCGCGCGTCGGCGTCAGGTGCATCGAAGCGAGCTGATCGGTCACGAGGCGGTTGATCTCCTCGGGCATGGACATGTCGAAGCTTCGCAGTCCCGCCTCCAGGTGTACGACGGGGATGCCGAGCTTGGATGCCGCCAACGCGCCCGCGAGCGTCGAGTTCACGTCGCCGACGACCATCAACGCGTCAGGGCGCTCCTCGGCCAGCAGCTGCTCGAGACGCATCATCGCGTTGCCGGTCTGCACGGCGTGCGTGCCCGAACCCACATCCAGGTACCAGCGCGGCTCGGGG
>DLMY01000028.1:0-255 GCA_002478275.1 Actinobacteria bacterium UBA7524 | reverse complement strand
CCGACCTTGATGAAGTTGGGACGCGCGCCTACGACTGTGATGATCCGCATGCGACAGCTCCTGGCTCGAGAGTACTCCCCGCTCACCTTGCGGTCTCCGAGACAGCAGTCTACTGCATCGTGGGGCCGCATGCCGCTCGCGCGAAGGGCCCGGCACCTTCCGGCCCCGGACCCTCCTTCGCATACCCGCCGAGGAGATCTCGCTCCCGCGGCGGGCGTGTTCCTTGTCGCGTCCTACTTCAGCGCGTTGGCGACC
>DLMY01000021.1 GCA_002478275.1 Actinobacteria bacterium UBA7524 | reverse complement strand
CAACAAGTACCATGTATTTGGGCAACAAATCGGGCAACAACTCCGGGGCGCGATTATGGCGTCAGCGCATCCCCCAACCCGGGGGTCTTGCGACAATGAGCAAGTCGAGTAGCGACGATCGGACTTGAAGTCAGACAGACTCCGCTCCTGCATCAAGCCACCAAACCGCGGCCTCCGTTAGTGGCATCTCAAGCCACTCTCGCATCCGATGCACCATCCAGTCGCTGCGTACGCTGCAGAATGCTTCGAACGAATCTGCCGCGTCGGCGACCCTACCGCTGCGCACCGCATCGCGAACACCTTCGTACAGTCCGAGCGCGGTCGGAGACTCCGCATCCGAGGAGGATCGCCAGAGAATTCCCCGAGCTGCAAGATTCTCGTAATCCCGCTCAGGATCCATAGCAGTCCAGCGGTTACTGAAGCCGTCCAGACCGTTCTGGCGCTGGCTCAGCCAAGTGAGATTGCCGATGGCATTCGCAGGAGAGGCCGTCGAGCGAGTTCCGCCTTTGTTCGCAATCCTTCTCGCGTAATCGAAGGGGACGATGTGCTGCTTCTCCGGATACAGCGCCTGCTGATAGCCCCGATCCGGCTTCTGAAGTTGCGCTTCCTCGCAGTACGGAACCGAGGGCGTAGGAATCCCGATTCCACCTGCGGATTCTGCATACGCCTGGTACTGGGCCTGCCACAGGAACTCCCGCGCTCCACCCAGGCGCTCAATAGCGTACAGCCAGCCCACGGCGGGGTGCTGCAGCGAACGCGCTTCCCGCACATCGTTCTCGAAGGCGCGAACCGCGAGCTCGGTCAACGCCTGTGACTGCGGGATATGCTCGATCGAAACGGGGTGAGCGCCCTCGCGTTCGGCAGCGGCGGCGTCCCTCCTGCTCCAAAGGTGCAGCAGCGTCGTCTGATACCGCCCCAGAGACTCCCGCAACTCAACTCGCCACTGGTCGTTGGTCAAGCTCCATGGAGACAGCGGCTGCTCCACGTAGTTGCCAGGAGCGTCATGAACGTCACTGATGAGGCGCCGCAGGTCCGCCTGATCGAGATAGGGCGCGAGAAGCGCCCAGTGCAGGAGACGCGCGACTGCTGCGCGGAATTCCGCGTCGCGGTCGATCTGATCGAACGCTTGCTCAGGAACGCGATAGAGCAGATCAATCAGCGGCGTGAGAGCCCAAGTGGATGGACGGGCCATCCGGTGGTCGAACAGGAGCTCCCCAGATAGGACGGAGTCCACCAGGGCCAAGGCGCGCGATACGCGGGTGGAGCACTCGCGCACGAGCTCGCCTGGATTGGAGTAATCCCCGCGCGCCCACGTCTTGGTCCCAGCCTTGGTCTCGCGAGGCCCGACTCGCCCCAGGCGGTAGCGAAAGGTGTCCTTGTCGATAGCCGAGGTGCCAAGCCAACCGCACGCGGTCGTCCCGAGCAGCGCCAGGGCGGAGTATCGAGTTACGGCACGCATCCATACCGCAAATCCCATGTGCCGATCGGACTCATGCACAAGCAGAGACCGGCCGTCTTCCGCAGACATCTCTCCATCCCGCACCCTGATGAACTCCGCGAGCTCATCCAGCAGGTGCGGATGTGCTCGAGACAGCAGGGCGAGCGCCTGCTCCTCTTGTCGGACGCGAATCCCGGCGCGGTTGATGCGCACGTACGCGTCGATCGCAGCGCTTACGTCGCTCTTTGGAAGCCAGCCAACTGCGAACCGTCCCCCTGTGAGCATCTCCTTGAGTTGATCGAATACGGGTTGCCATCGGTCGCCTGACAGTACGCCCTCGAGCCGGGAGACCATGAATCGCACATCATCGTCTGCTGCGCGGCGACAAACGTCCGCCCAGCGCATCGGCACACGCGTTCCGTCCGCGATCACCTCATAGGTGTGTCCCGTGACGAATTGAGGTCCCCACGGCAGGAGATCGTCGAGCCGCTCGAAGTCCGGGTGGTCGCTCGTCAGGGTAGCAAGAACCCTCGCGGCCTCTTGCCGCGCGTCAGCGTCACTGAACACGCCCGAGGGGGCTAACACCAGCGCAAGCGGCAGCGTTCCCGGCACCCCGGGGGGAAGCCGCTTGATCCGACCCCCTGCATCGCGCTGCACTCGCGCGGAGGGACTGATTCGGCGGAACATGGCCCCACGCCGCACTCCGCGAGACTCACTCCGGTCAGCGAAGTAGTTGTCCCCGTCGGTATCGAACTGACGCATTGCCGGCAGGACAACCACCCAGCACCTCGTGCCGAGGTCCTCCTCACTGTCCTCGGGGTCAGGAGCAACGTGTATCAGGGCCTCATCCAACCCAGTCGGGCCGAGGGCGCGAAGGCTTTCGAGATCCTCGTCGCGAACGAGGGTCCAACCCTCTGACATCGGGACTGCGAACAACTGTCGATAGGTGTCGAGCATTGCGCGTGTGCGCTGCTGACCGTCTACGAGCCACATCGGCGCAGTGCCCTGGGAGAAGGAGAGCGACAGCACCGGGACTCCATGACGACGCGGGTCACCGTCATCCATTGGCTGCCAGAGCACGAACGACCCACACGGCGATCGTTCGAACATCGACTCAAGCAACGCGGTCCTGTTGGCCGAGCCCCAGACCGCACCCCGCTGGAAGTTCGGAATACCCAGCTGATGGGCATGCTTGATGATGTCGGCCCAGGACCACCATACCAAGCGTTGATTCGAATCCACTTTGATGGTCCTCCCTGTGAGCGGATCGCCACCCGAGCATACCGCACGGGGCACGTTACGCATGCCACCCAACGACTGCAGCGGCGATCCTCACATCATCGATCGTCTTTGAGCGTTCAGGTTCGGGCATCGCGGAGATCTCCTGCAGTGTCGAGAGCAGACGCTCGTACTCTGCTCGCAACTTGCGCTTGCGCGGAGGCAGCGGGATGAAAGGCACGAGCCGCTGATCAAGGCCCAGAGATTGGACGACCTGCAGCGCATGTTCGCGCTGCCTCTCCCGCTCGATCACTCCGGCTGCGAAGATCAGCGCGACCGTCTCAGGAGTGCTGAACATCTGAGCCACCGTTCACCAGGGAACCTGGCTGTTCCACTGTGGGCGAAGGCCGAGGATAAGCCTCCGCTCTGCGGCAGCGGCATCAGCGGTGGGATGGAACCAGATCTCGAGTGTGCAACCAGCCTGAGCGTGACGCAGGACTCGGTTGTTGATCTTGCAGTTGGTCGACTGACCCCCGACAAAGCAGTTCTTGGGTGAGATCGCGCCATAGCCCATACCGCCCCATCGCTTAGCGAGGTTCTCGCACTTGCCCGCGTAGACTGGCGCACCGTCGACGGTCAGGACATAGACCCCGGCTGCGTTGATGCCCTTGCCAATTGAGAAACGACAGAATGGGCCAGCACCGTTGGGATTAAGGGGAGTCGAATCCGCCTTGGCATACCGAGACTGCGGCATGAATTCCCGAACCGAACCCGCCGCGTCACACTCCGGGTCAATCGCGCCGACTCGCTCGAGCGTCATCCCGCCGAAGTCTCGCTTCATCAAGACCCCCGTCACTTGTGCGGATCATCACAGACAGTGAACCACGCGAGTCTGACATGGAACGGGCCCATCATCACTTGCGAGGCCGCTTGCCTAGTAGCCCTGCGCTCGACTCGCGGGCGCCGCCTGCGTGGGGGCACTGCCTAGGAAGGTGGCGGCGGACTTCCGGTCGTAACGCTGCCATCAGAGAGAACCCAGAACAGCCTGACCCCTAAGCGTTCGAGTATCGGCATGACCAGACCCACCATCGACTGATGGTATGACGTGGCCGGCAGAGCAATACCGGCAGTGACGGGCTCACCTTCGGTCGCTGCCGACAAGACCTGCACGGCTTTGAAGACGGCCTCTGACACGTGGACCCGGATCTGAGCACTGTCGAATGGCTGGCCGAATCGAGCACTGCGCTCGCGAGCGCTAGTGGCCCCTTTTGCCTCGACGGACAACCTCTCCCCCGTCGAGGCATTGCTTGCCACGATGTCTTCACCGGTCTGCTTCGTGGTGCAGGTGCTATGGATCGTGTACCCATGCGATTCCAGGTAGTCGCAGACAGCGGCTACCACGTCGTTCTCATTCAGGTAACTGACGTCACCCACCGGCACCCCTACCAGTCTGCCTGACGGATTCGCTTGTCGTGGAGAATTGCGTAGATGTAGGAGGGCCCGCGCAAGTCACGAAGTTCGCCTGGGCCAGCGGCGGGCACGAGATCGAGCGCCTTCTCAAACTGGGATCTCGGGAGATTGAAGTCGGTGCGATCCGTACGAAGCACATGGCCGGTCACGGTGTAGGTGAATGGCCCACCGGTCAGCGTTTCGAATCGCTCACCCTCGCGCTGCAAGATGCGTCTCCATGCCACTTCAATCGACTTCATGCCTCCCCCTCCTCGTAGTATTTGCATTTCAGCTGAAGCGCAGGCTAGTGATCACCGTCGATGACCGGCTACGCCTGCTTCGCTTCTCTGGCCCTCATGTACTTCAGCACCTTGCGCGCCTTCTTCATCGTGGCTTGCTGCTTCTTGCCCAGACTGCCTATGTCCAGCCCTTTTGCTGCTGTCTTCCAGTCGTCGTCGCTCAACCCTGCAAGCTCGTCACCGAGGGCCCGGTCGAGAATCTGGATCGCAGTCGTCCTATCACTTCTCACAATTCCTCGGAACATTGCAGCGGACAGCCGGTCTCTGGGAACCACAACCCGCGACCGAAGAACCCCTCGAACAACCTTCGCAGCGGTCATGGGATCGCGCAGGGTATCAACGTAGTCTGCGAGGCTAGGACCGAGCGAATCACGATCAACAGTTGCTGCAATCCCCGTGATCGTTGCCTGGACGGTTGTTGAGGAGTATGTGTCTAGCGCTTGGTCCAAGAGCGTCACTCTCGACTCGGGACGACTACGCCAGATTGCGGCGGTCAATGCTTGTGAGCGATGCGGCAGATCCAACACATGCTGCGTGACTGGTGGCGCAGTCTCTTCGTTCATTAGCGCGCTGGCCAAAAGGTCAGAACAGGTCTCCGCCACCCCTTCGCGGCAGACGATGCTGGCCAGACGTTGAATCTGAGCGTCGTCCAGGCGGTTCGCCGGTGAGTCCGAATCGATGACTGCACCGAGCAGTTTGGCGGCTCTAGCGAATGCATTCGAATTGACCTGGAGCGATTCTGCGACCGAGAATACTGCGTCAACGAAGGGCCAACCACGCGCATGAAGGCGCACTGCGGCTATCAGTGACTCCGTTGCGAATCCCGACAGTTCATCGTTGAGATCGTCAGACGTGGCTACCTCCGCGAGGCGATTCTCCAGCTGAGGCAGGTCGGCACTTGTATCCTGAATCAGCCTGTCCGCGACTCGCACAGCGAGCAGGCCTTCACCCGACCCACTTGCGAGTCTCGTCGGTGCAATCAAGGGATCCAGAGCTGCAGCAAGTTCACCAAGGACCAGACTCCCGGAGCCCTCGTCTATCCAGCCTTCGATTCTCTGAAGCCAAGTCTCTCGCGAATCGAGATCGGGTTCTTGCTCCATTCGCCTTGCTGTGGCCGTGACCAGCGCATCGATATCATCTCCGCTGACGTGCTCGGCGCTTCTGGCCTCACGCAGCAGTCCAAAGACAGCGTCAATGCACCTCTGCTCATCATGGGGACTCTCATGGGGGGACTCACCTTCAACCCAAGCGAGCAGGGACATCGGAGCAAGTTCGCTCAGCACCGTAACTCTTGCTGCTTCCGGCACCTCCGCAATGAGGGCAGCTGCTTCAACGGGAGCCGTTGCAGCAAATATGCCGAACGGAACAGCCAATTCGGCGAGAATATCCGCATGATCAGCCATTCCAAGAATCATCTCGGTCAGAAGGTCCCTAGGTGCGGGGTCAACAGAACCCTCCCCAGTGAACGCTGCGCGGACGTGTGCCACTGCCCTGGTCGCCAGTGTGGGATGTCCACGCTCGAGTAGGAATCGCGCGAGAGCCACCAGTCTGGAGGGATTGAACTTGTCGAGTACCTGTTCGACCGAACGCAACTCACACATGGCGGCGATTCTGTGAACCTCCGTCTCCCCCAGGAGATCCATCACGGCGTCATTGTAGGTGGAATCGCTGAGCGCGGCACCGAAGAGACCCAGAACGTTGTATCCCGATGTGAGCATCAAGTTGCGTTGCACGAGATCTCTGTCCCCTATACGCAGGGCCAGGTCCACGACCTGCTTGAGCGACCAGGCCGCAGCCTTGATACCTTCGACGATTTCATCCCAGCTCTGACTCACCACTAACTCATTCAGCGAATCCGGCACGCCTCTGAACACGTCCTTGTTGACCACGAACGGATCCAGCGCATCAGCAGTCATCGTCTGTGAGCGCATGAGGAATCGGTAAAGCCCCGTCTCCAGCAGCGGCACTCCTTCACCTGACCACTGGCCGGGATTCCCTGGATGCGGTTGATACTTCCCGTGCTTGATGGCTTCATTGACTCTCGCCAGCAGCCCGCCTTCCGCGCAAACCCCCGCGAAGAAGTCCGGCCATTCCTCTCTCAAGACAAGCAGCTTCGCGAGGAACGCAACATTGCCAGACACGACGCCCGAATCGATGTGACCGTCAGTCTCTTGCGCCGTTGCCAACGCCACCTCGTTCTGAAGAGTGTTCAAGAACTGGATGATCCTGCGCGGATTCGTGGCGAACTCTTGGCAGGCAAGAGAAACGGCCTCTGGCGGCAGCCCCAGCCCGTTCGTCTCATTCAGATCCTGGGCGTAATCGAACAGCTCGCTAGTGGTGAAGGTCTTCATTGTGATGCTAGCCGTGAAGATTTTTCGCAGATACTCAGATGCCTGAGGCTCACCCAAGTCCAGGAATCGCTTGACGGCATCCGGGTCTAGAGGCAGCAGGAAGACGACGTCCTCACGCTCAAGGAAGTTCTTGATGTTCAGGAGAAGATCTCCAGCGGTCTGCCCGTCGCATCGATCGATGTTGTCTACCACGATCACCAGCCGCTTGAGCTTGGTACCACCCCATCGCTTGAACCACTTCGCCTTGACCGGCTGTCCGATAATCGCCCCAATTGCGGCATTGAACGCTTCGGCAAACTGTTCAGGGGCGAATGTTCTCGGTCGGTTCACGGTGACTGTGTAGGTGATGAACGCGTTCCTAGTCACCTGGGCGAGAACGGTGATTGCCGCGCCCAGAAGCGCAACGAGGACGGCGGTCTCGAGTTCTGGCTGCGCCCACATCAGCCAGAGGATAAGCAGAATCATCGGGAGCCACGAAGCGAGGGCCACAGCGAAGGACTTTGAGGCAACAACCTCGTGCCCAACATCCGCAGTGCTGTCCTTGTAGAACTCATCGTACAGATCGTCGCCAACGAGGCTGAAGCGTGACCGCAACTGCAGAAGGAAGGCCCGATAGAACGCGTCGCCTGAGTACTTCCACGCATCGTATGTGAACGTTGCCACGCCGGTCTGCTCACTGGCTGCGTCTATGCGCTTGCACAATGTCGCTGCCACAGACGACTTACCCGTGCCCCAGCTGCCGAAGAGACCGATGGTGAACGGAGGTGTGCAGTCGAGCACCGTCCGCTCCAGCACATCGACGTACGGTTTGGTAGCCAGGAGATCAGTGCCGCCATCGAGATTCAGCTCCGAATCGGCGACGTATCTCAGGCTCAGCTGTGGATTCTCGCTCTGCATAGACCCCCCCGTCTGAACAACCGGTGGCTTTGGAGCCCTCAGCTCCAATTGCCAAGTCTCGTCCTCTGCCTGAGGATACTGCATCCCTGCGACATTGCACTTCAGGCCCTCGTTGCACACATAGCGAGTGCCTGATAGAACGTGGCGCGCTGGCTGGTCGAGCTGATCCGTCGCTCGCTATGCCCGCCATGACCAAACCCATCGACCACACCACGCCCACCCCCCTCGGACCACAAAGTCCGGGACCGCCGGCCCCCTGTGCTAGCTTCCACCCCAGCCCAATACAAG
>DLMY01000024.1:34893-52933 GCA_002478275.1 Actinobacteria bacterium UBA7524 | reverse complement strand
CAAGACACACTCAACACCGCAGACGTCGAGGGCTTTGACCAAAACGGCGGAAGCTACACGGACTCCGACGACGCTCGCGTGGCCGTGATCGCGCTTAACCCGGCGCTCCAGATCAAGAAATACGTTGAGTTCGATGGTGATGGCGTCTACAGCGATGACCTTGAGTACGGTCTGTCGGGCGCGACCGCCAAGTGGAGGGTCATCGTGACCAACACCGGCGATACACATCTCTACGACGTGACCGTGACAGACACGAACGGCTACGTCTTCCCAGTCTTCGAGCTAGCGGTTGGTGCATCCAGGACGTTCGACTACAACACGACCAACGTGACCGCAGCGATCAATAACACCGCGTATGCGACCGCCGTCGACAAGATCGGTACTACCGTTGGCCCCGTGGAAGACAGCGCTGCTGTACGCATCCGCTACCCCATGGGCGCAACCAGGACGATCGGCTACTGGAAGACCCACCCCGAGCATGTCGACTACATCATGAACGAGGTCATGGGTGGTCACATGGATCTCGGATGGCGGCAACTCTACTCAACGAGTGATGTACTCGGCGTACTGTGGGCCGACATCGTGAGGAACTCGGACGGCACTGCCCGCTCGGAGCTGTGCAAAGCCAAGGTGAAGGCCTCACAGCAGCTTGTCGCTGCTATCCTGAGTAGTCAGCTGGAGAACGGGCGTGACGTACCGAAGTACGGGTCCACCGACCTCATCACTGCCGCGCGACTGGCTCTGATGGGAGACGACGCTGGGCTTATCAACAAGCTCCAGAACCTCTTGGACCGCTATAACAACTCAGGCACCGATGTCGAGACCGATACTAAGTTCGGATCCGCGAATCCTGAACTTGCTACGTCCTGGGCAGATGTGACCGTGGTTGACTGCGATTCCGTGAAGACATCTTCGTTCTCCACGAGCTCAACCATCGAATCCAAGGACCAGGATCTCGAGCCTGATTCCAGTACGACCGAAAGCGGGGGGAGTGAAGAGGAGACACTTACGCTGCTCTCGACTCCCGCGAAGGATGATGAAGGGGACGGAAGCTCGAACCCGGAAGATTCCGGCGATCTTGACTCAGGAGACCCAGGTACCACTCCAGAGGGTAGCGAAGAAACATCGGCCAGTGCCTCGGGCGAAGGCTCCGGGTAGTACCTTCCCCGTAACATGAAGCTGACCGAGAGGGCGCCCCACCGGGCGCCCTCTCCAATTCCCGATCAGCTCTCGCCCTCCCGGTCCCCCGTAGACCGCTCCAGCCCAAGCGCAGCCGCAGCCGCAGCCTGCCTGGATTCCAAAGCTGCTACGCGATCCGCGAGTTCCGCGACGCCTGCTGCGGGTGCGATACCGCCCGATTCGCCGGCTATCGCCACACCGCTCGGTACCTGACCACCAGCTACAGCAGGCTCCCGCCCCCGCACGAATCTGAGGTACCCCAGGGCGAGGGTCACGGCGAGTGCCAGGACGATCACCACAAAACGCATGACCGATTCACCGGACGCTATGATCCAGCCGACGCCATAGATCATGGTGAACAGCCCGCCTAGCAGTAGCCCATTCGATATGACGCGGAGCTGGTCGCTGCGTATCAGCGATACCCCCATGACGAGAGTCGCGAACACTATCAGGATGATGCTCGTCATCCTGGTCCACGTTTCCGACCTATCCTGCTCCGCTTCCTCGATCTCGGTGATCTGCTCTTGGATGGCTTCGAGTTCCGCCTCGTCCGCGGCGCTCAGGCCCTTGCCTTCCTTGTCCCTGTTCCATATCTGGTCCTGCTGGCGGTGAAGTCGCTCGAGTTCGGGATTCCTCTCCCACTTCGGCTGCGGGTAGAACGTGTTCACCCCGATACCGATGAAAGCGAGCACCATCAAACCCAAGAAGAACGAGAAGATCGTCTGCAGCGCATACTGCTGCCGGTCCTTCGGTGATGCCGTCATAGTCGGCACATCCTTCCTCCGCTGATATCGAACAGCACGTTCGTACCCGCATTTCGCCCGTCACGAACAGCCGTTCACCCTATCTGTGGACCAGCCCAGACGCTGCATCTGCGCTATCCTTGGTCTCATGCGAATCATCGACGTCCACACTCACGTCTTCCCTGATGCCATCGCGCCCGGCGCCATCGCCTCTCTCGAACGGGAAGGCAACATCCGCGCGCGTTACGACGGGACCGTCGGCGGCCTTCTCGCCAGCATGGACCATGCTTGTATCGATGTCTCCGTGATCCAGCCGGTGGCCACGAAGGCCTCGCAGGTTGCTTCCATCAACGATTGGGTCTCGACACTTGTGGGCAACCGCCTGATCCCGTTTGGAGCGATGCATCCTGACGTCGCCGATCCCGCCACCGAGATGGTGCGGATGCGCGCCCTGGGGCTCCTCGGCTTCAAGATGCATCCGGAGTACCAGCAGTTCGATCCGCGCGACGAACGCATGACTCCGATCTATGATGCCGCCGAGGAGAACCGGATGGTCGTGTTCTTCCACGCCGGAGGGGATATCGCGTTCGACACCGTGCGGGGAACGGCTCAGGCGTTCAGGCACGTGCTCGAGCAGTGGCCCGCCCTCACGGTCGTACTTGCGCATATGGGCGGCTACCGGTGCTGGGACGAGGTCAGCGCAGAGCTGCTGGGCCGCAACGTGTGGCTCGACACCGCGTACACGCTCGGGCATCTGCCGGATGACGCATTCGTGGAGATGGTCCGAGCACACGGCCCCCACAGGGTACTGTTCGGCTCGGACGGCCCCTGGACCGATGCCGGAGCCGAGATACCTCACCTTCACACACTCGGGTTCACCGATACCGAGTTGGAGGGTATCCTCGGCGGTAACGCGGAGCGTTTGCTGGGCGCCCATCAGTGAAGATCCATGCCGAGGAGGTCAGGTCATGCGTCTGCTCATCCGCTGGCTCATCAACTCGATAGCACTGGTCGTGGCGGCCTTTCTGATCCCCGGTATCGAGGTCCAGGGAGAAAGCGCGTTCGTCGCGGTGGCGGTGACCGCGGTCATCCTCGGGCTTCTCAATGCGACGCTGCGGCCCATACTTGCGTTCCTGGCCTGCGGTTTCGTACTGCTGACACTTGGGCTGGGTCTGCTCGTGATCAACGCTTTCGTACTGTGGTCCGCCTCGTGGATCGCACAGAACTGGTTCGGAGCGGGGTTCGTGGTGGATGGCTTCTGGCCGGCGTTCTTCGGTGGCATAGTGGTCAGCCTCGTGTCCCTCGCACTTTCCTCGTTCGCCGAGGATACCGATGACGGCCGCCGCAAGTCCTCCTTGAGTCGCCGGTCGGTATAAGATGTGCAGGGACAGGGTAGCCCGCTGCAGCCGACGGGGCCCAGGACGGGTGTGCGCACGAGTGTGAAGAAGGGCGTGGTGGAGCTGTTGCTGCGATCGAAGAGCGTGAAGTCCCTGCTCGCTGTGGTTCTGGCCGGCGCGATCGTGGCCAGTGGTCCGTTCGCGGTCATGGCCGCGTCCGCAGACGCGTTCGAGGCGGACAACACGCTCGGTACCGCGCGGGATGTCGGAGATATCCTCGGCCAGTCCGGTATGACGGGGTACTTCGGCGAGCCGATGGGTGCGCAGACGCGAACGTTCCACTTCGTCGACGATGGCACTCCTGCTTCCGATGAGGACTGGGTCAGGTTCTCGGTCGACGCAGACGCTATCAGCTCGGGCTTCTCGTACGTCTTCGAGGCGGTTCCTGGCGCGTCGAACGTCTCTCCCGTCCTGGAGATCTACGGTCCCGGCACTCGCACTCCTACGCCTCCCGGCTCCCTTGGACCGAGCGTGGGCGACCCCGAGGTCACGCAGATCGATCCCGTGGCCATCCAGCCCGGCCAGACACTCGCCTACAACACGACATGGATGACGGGCTCGCATGCCTCACTTTCATTCCTGCCCCAGGTCGCCGGCGTCTACTATGTGCGGATACGGCCCTACTACCAGCATGCAGGAGGCACCGACCCCGGATTTCGGGGCGGAGACGGACCCTACACCCTTCGCATGAAGACAGGCCAGATGTCGCGTCTGGCGGGCGACAACCGGTTCCGCACGGCGATCGCCGTGTCGCAGGAGCGCTTCCCGGTCGAGGGGCCCGAGTCAGGCGCGGCGGTGCTCGCGAACGGCTACGCGTTCCCTGACGCGCTGTCGGGATCGACACTCGCCGGAGCGGTCGGTGGTCCGGTACTCCTCACGCCTGACGACAGGCTTCCAGACGTGGTCCGCGACGAGATCCTCCGGCTGGGAGTGGACACCGTGTACGTGCTGGGTGGCCCGGCGGCGGTCTCAGATGTCGTAGTGAACGCTCTCGCTGCGCACAGCATCACCGTGGTGCGTGTAGCCGGTGACAGGCGCGCGGCGACAGCCAGGCAGGTCGCCAAGAAGGCAGCAGAGCTCGGGCCCACCGCGAGACTGGCGTTCATCGTCAACTCGCACAACTTCCCGGATGCGCTTGCTGCCTCACCGATGGCCGCATACAACGCGGCGCCCATCCTGCTCACCCGCGAAGCGACGCTCGACCCGGAGGTCGAGGCCGCACTCAAGGATCCCGCACTGGGCATCACCGATGTGGTCATCGTCGGAGGTGAGGCGGTCATCTCCCGCACGGTCCGCGACCAGGTCGCCGCGATAGTCGGATCCTCGAGGGTCTTGCGTCTCGCGGGCAATTCCCGTTATGAGACCGCCCGGCACTTCGGGATATGGGCCACGGGAGTCAGTACCGGGACCGCCAAGGTGGGAACCGTCGGCAACCCATCGGCGCTCGAGACCCTCGACTTCGCCCGTATCGGCCTTGCTTCGGGTGAGAACTTCCCGGACGCGTTGGCCGGCGGCGTACTGTGTGGACTGGCGGGCTCGCCGATCCTGCTGACCCCGGCGACTCGTATCTCGCCCTGGGTGTGTGCGGATTTCGACTTCAGTGACCCGCAGAAGATCACCCGGGGGATGGACTACTGGTTCGCGAGCGATCCGGCGATCCTTCGCTCCTACGTTTTCGGCGGGACCGCCGCCGTGTCGCAATACGTGCATGAGCCCCTGGACGTGTGGACCGGCCCGGTCCCGTTCTGATACCTGCCGAGGAGAGACAAACCCCGCAGCGGACCCGGACCATGGCCACTGTGAGGACCTGACAGCGAGAGAGGTATGTTGCCGATGTTGCTGAAGTCGCCGTTCCGCCGCCTCACGGCGTTCGCTCTGGTCTGGGCGCTCTGGATCGCGTCAGGCGCACCCGCAGCCATCGCGGCAGATGACGACACCTTCGTTGATGCCCCCGTTCTGCATGCCAGCGGCACGCAGCCCGGCACACTCACCTACGGTACGGACTTCCACGATCGCTATCAGGTCATCCTGACCGAGGACATGTGGGCCCAGTTCACCCTGACCGGCCCTGCGGGCACCGATTTCGACCTCGAACTCTACTCGACTGACGTCGTCTTGTCCGAGACCGCTACGCCTACAGCGCCTCCGGAGGACCACTATCTGGTGGCCGCCTCGGCGACCCCGTCCACTTCCGGCGAGTCGATAGGCGTCCTCATCCCGCCTGGGGGCGGCGGGACCTACTACATCGAGGTCTCGACGTTCCAGGGCTCGGGAGCGTATACGCTCACGTTCTCCCACTACTTCCCGAAGGCTCCGCGCCTGTCCGGCGCCGACCGCTACCGGACCTCCTACGCGATAAGCCGGAGCAGCTTCACGACCGCCGACACGGTTGTCGTCGCGAGCGGCGCCGGCTTCCCTGACGCTCTTGCGGCCGCGAGTCTGGCTGGCGCCGTGGACGGCCCGGTCCTTCTCGCACCGCCTGCGACGAACAGTGGCGACACGCGCCTGGTCGCGTTTCAGCGTGAGCTTACTCGCCTGCGCGCGAAGACCGTGCTCGTGGTCGGTGGTAGCTCGGCCGTCAACGATTTCGTCTTCGGCCAGATCGAGAACAACTCGCAGTTCGTCACATCCGCGAAACGCATCGGTGGTCGCGATCGCTACGAGACGGCCCGTCTTGTCGCCGAGGAGACCCGTCAGCGCACAGGGAACGTCACTCAGGCGTTCGTTGTCAGGGGCGATGACTTCGCCGATGCCCTGGCGGTCGCGCCATACGCGTACCATCGCTCTATACCGGTGCTGCTCACCAGGACATCCAGCCTGCACGCACAGGCGGCCACGTTCATAGAGGCTCGGGATGTGACGGACGTCGTCATCGCCGGCGGTACCGCCGCGGTCGGTCCGTCGGTCGAATCGAGCCTCCGGACGTTGAACGGCGGTGCGACTCAGGTGGATCGCAAGGCCGGGTCTGACAGATATGCGACGGCCGTGGAGGTGGCGCGCTACTCGGTCGACGAGCGCGGGTGGGGCAGCTGGGAGCGGTTCGGCATCGCGACCGGCGTGAACTTCCCGGACGCGCTCTCGGGCGGGGCGGCGTGCGGTATGAGGGGAGGCGGGGCGCTGTTGCTGACGCGCCCGGCCGCGCTCTCGACACCCGTCTCCGGATTACTCGGGCAGAAGGCG
The DNA here is from genome assembly GCA_002478275.1 of Actinobacteria bacterium UBA7524. GTDB lineage: Bacteria > Actinomycetota > Coriobacteriia > Anaerosomatales > UBA912 > UBA7524. Next base: position 46,434 of record DLMY01000024.1, on the reverse strand, counting down.
TCCCCTGGGACGCAAGCCTTGGTCTTCGGTGGGACGGCCGTACTCTCCGAGGAGGTCCGGACTCAGGTGGAGGCTCTCATACCGTAGAGGTCGCCACCCCCGTACTTCGGCTCGCCGCTGGGCTGCATGGACAGGAACGCCTTCCTCGGCCACAATCGGTGAAGTGATGGGGTGCGTCCGGTTCAGGCGTGATCAGCGTGATTCATGCGCGGGGCCGTGCACGATTCTTCCTGAGAGGGGTTCGGTATGGCTTCTGTGTCTTCTTTGCGCACTCGCGCGCTCGTAGCGGCTCTCGCCGTCATGCTATTGGCGCAACCGATCGTCGCCGGAGCGGCGCCCTGGTCGAACCCGGACAGAGACTCCATCAGGAGTGCGACTGGGATTTCGACGAACACGGTCGGCGCTCTCGTGTCGGAGATTCCCGGCGAACCGATACCGGCGTCGCCCTTCAGCAGGACAGCGTCGAAGTTCACTCCGAGCGAGGACTTCTCGGGGATACCGCCTATCGATGTGTATAGCGTCGACTTGAACCAGGGCGAGTTGTTCACCGTCGAGTTGACCATGCCGTCGACGTCCTACCTTCTGCTCGCCATGCTGCCTCCCGGATCGACGAGTGTGTGGGAGGACGCGGTGGTCGCTTTCGGAACGGATGTCACCTACACGAGTCAGCGCATGAGCGGATACGCTGCTGACACGGGAACCTACTACATCGCCGTTCTCAACCTCTGGTCCGACTACGCGGGCAGCTACACGGTCGCATGGCGGAAGCATACACTCGCAGGGGACGACGACATCCCTGGTGCGAACGTGCCCGGCACGTCCAACGGCAGCACAAGCGGGACGCTGAATTGGCGCGATGACCCGAGCGACGTATATGGGTTCGACGTCGATGTGGACCAGGAGCTGACCCTGATCCTCACGGGCCCCAGCGGGACCATGTTCGGTGAAGGTGGATTCGACCTGTACCTGTATCAGGCCGGCAGCACCTCAGCGTGGAGTCAGTCACCGGTCAAGTACTCGATCACCGAGGGCACCTCGTCGGAGACGATCGTCTACCATTGCCCGCCGGGAGGTCAGGGCCGCGTCTTCGCCGAGGTGAGCGCCGGAATCACCGACGGCTCCTACTCGTTGACATGGTCGACCGCCTCGCCGAAGGTCTCTCGCGTTTCGGGCGCGAACCGGTACACGACCTCCTATGAGACCTCAAAGGCCAACTTCGCCACTGCCGACCATGCGGTCATAGCAACGGGAGCTGGATTCGCCGATGCGTTGGCGGCATCGGGATTGGCCGGGGCTCTCGACGCTCCGTTGCTGCTCGCGCCCAAGGAGAACGCCAGTTGGGACACGTACTTGGCGTTCTTGAACGAGCTGGACCGCCTTGGCGTGCAGAAGTGTTATGTAGTCGGCGGATACTCGGCCGTCAGCGACGAGGTCGACTGGATGCTTGACTGGTTCGGCCACACCGTCACTCGCATCGCCGGCGCGGACCGATACGAGACAGCGCGCAAGGTGGCTGACGAGATCACGAGGCTCAAGGGAACCCCGGGCGCAGCGTTCGTGGTGCGTGGCGATGACTTCGCCGATGCGCTTGCAGCCTCGCCGTTCGCATATTCTCAAGGGACACCGATCCTGCTCACACGTCCGGGGAGTCTGAACAAGCACACTCAGAGCTTCATCGACGGCAAGAACATCACCGATGTCACCATCGTGGGTGGTACTACTGCAGTGCAAGCGACGGTCGAGACCGCACTGGAGTCTCTTAATGGCGGCTTCGCGGCTACGAGGATCGCCGGACGCGACCGCTACGAGACGGCCAGTCAGCTCGCCGGCCACGCTGTCGGTCGCGGATGGGGCGACTTCGGGTTCGTCGGCCTGGCCACAGGCGCTAACTTCCCCGACGCTTTGTCCGGCGGGGCGGCTTGCGGGAGTCGCGGCGGGGTTCTGTTGCTCACCAGGCCAGCTTCGGTGCCCGGTTCCACGAAGACGGCACTCGAGACGAACGCCGCAAGCGTGAATCACGCGATGCTCTTTGGCGGGGCGGTCGCGGTGACCGAAAGCGTCAAGACTCAGATTGGACAGCTGCTGCCCTGACCTGCCGTCAAGCACCTGGCACTCCTTGACCGGTCCAGAGCGTGTCGGTAGTATGGTGCGGCACCATCCCGGCCAGGTAGCTCAGATGGTAGAGCAGCGGATTGAAAATCCGCGTGTCGGCGGTTCAAGTCCGTCTCTGGCCACCACAGGATATCGGGGGCCGGACCCAAGAGAGGTCCGGCCCCTTCGCATGTCCCGCGACACCCACGGGATCCCCTGAAAGCCGCACGTGGCCTGGAACGTGCTATCGTTATGAGCTGGTAGAATGAGTATCCACCTGCCGAGCTCCGGGAGATCGCCCGGATGCCCAGGAGGCGCAGTGGCAGCGAACGGCGTAAGCAGGACCAGGCACGCTGTCGTGGCCGCGATCGCGACGGCCACGATGCTGGCGACCCTTCTTCCCGTACCAGCTTTCGCCCCGGCGACTCCGGCACCTACGTCTTCGGCCATCGAGCAGAAGAAGGCCGAGGAGAGAACCGCCCTGGCCGAGCTCGAGCTCATGCGTGAGGCGCTCGCCGCCAAGGTCGCCGAGTACGTCCGCATCGGCCGTAGACTCGAGCGCACTCGCGTGGAGATGGCGGAGGTAGAACAGCAGATCGTGCAGGTCGACGCGGAACTCATCGCCAAGCAGGAGGCTGCTCTCGCACGCGCTGTCGAGCTGTACCGCGGCGAGCGTGAAGGGCTGTTCGCGCTGTTGCTCGACGCGAAGTCCGTAGGCGAGTTGTTCGTGCGGTACAAGTACGTATCGATCATAAACGAGCGCGATACCCGGATGATGCGGGAGATGCGGCTGGCGAGGAACGAGAGTGACTGGCTGCACCAGAGTCTGAGCGATCGCGAGCGTTATCTCATCGAGCTGCAGGAGCAGGCTGATCAAACCCGCGAGCAGATCGAAGCGGACATCGAGGCTCAGGAGCTGCGAGCCCAGGAGATCGGCGCTGACATCGCGGAGATGATGCGCCAGGCCGCCGCTGCCGCCGCTGCTGCGGCGGCGTATCAGGCTGGCGGTTCCCGTCCCGACGGCGAGTTCAACCCGGACATGATCATCAGCGATGCGAACTTCCGTGCAGCTGACTCGATGGACCTCGCGCAGGTGCAGGGCTTCCTCGAGCGCCAGACCGGCACCCTGGCGACGTACAGGGCCGCAGACCACAACGGCGAGGTCAAGAGCGTCGCGCAGATGGTGGTGGACGCCGCTCAGGCCTGGAACATCAGCCCCAAGGTCATCCTGGTGAAGCTGCAGAAGGAGCAGTCACTGCTTTCGAACCGGAGCCCGACACAGTACGCGTACGACTGGGCGATGGGGTGTGGGAAGATGGACAGCCGTACGCTTCCCCAGTACCAGGGCCTGGGTAATCAGATCTGGCACGGTGCGCGCGTCCTGGACAAGAACGCCGCGCCCTGGAAGCCGGGGATCGAGATGACGATCAGTGGCAGCACTGTCCGTCCGGTGAACTCCTCGACGTACTCGCTGTACAAGTACACCCCGCACCTGCGCGGGAACATGTCGTTCTGGATGATCTACTGGCGCCACTTCGGCGATCCGTTGTCGGCTGCGCCGACCGTGGCGATCGAACCCGTCATGCCAGCAGAACCCACCGCGACCGCTCCGTAGTGCGGCGAGAGTCTAAAGGTACTGCCAGACGTCATCGATCCCCGCATCCGCGGCCGGGATACACTCCGAGATCATCCTGGTGTGTTGACCGGTCTCCGGATCGACGATACGCAAATCGAGGACGTCCGGTTCACTGAACCAACGTCCGTCCTTGTCGGCGAGCACCTTCACGCGAGGATGGAGAAGGTCGTCGTTGTTGACCCTGAACACTATCGCCAGCGACCCGTCGTCAAGCCGGACGACCGCCCCCATCGGGTAGATGCCGAGCATCGCGACCAGTGCTTTGGTCAGCGATGGGTCGTACGCTTTGCCACGCCCCTGCATGAGTACCGCGAGCGCCTTGTCAGGCCTGATCTCCCTGCGAAACGGCCTGCGGGTGGTCATGGCGTCGTAGGCGTCGGACAGCGCCACGATCTTACTGAACAGGTGCTGCTCCTGCACGGGGCCGTCATCGGGATAGCCTTGCATGTCATGACGGATGTGATGCTCGTACGCCACGACCATCGGCATCTTGTCGACGAGCTGGATTCGCTTGAGGAGATCCGCACCCTCGGTGACGTGGCTTTTCACCACCTGCCACTCATCGCTCGTCAACGGACCCTGCTTGTTGAGGATATCGTCCGGGATCCTGACCTTGCCCAGGTCGTAGAGGAGCGCCGAGAGCCCGAGCGAGCGCAGTGAATCGCTGTCCAGTCCCAGCGACGCTCCCAGTGACAGCGAGAGGATACAGACGTTGATGGCGTGGTTGAGAGTGTAATCGTCGTGGCTCTTGATCGCCGTCAATCCGAGCACCGCGGCGGGGTCGTGGAACAGACTCTCCAGAACGGAGTTGACGACGTTCTGCAGCGGCTCGGCCTCGAACACCTTCCCGAGTTTGACCTGGGTCTCCACATCATGCATGACCGACACGCCCGCGTCATAGACTTCGCGAGCCTTCGCCTTGTTCTCCTTGCGCTGGGCCTCCTTGTCGGTCTCGTCGAACGTGGTCGTCTCGGCCACGGTCAGGTGGGACACCCCTTGCTGCTCGAGATAGATCCTGGCGGCTTCGATATCACTGACCTTCGTGTCGGCGAGCAGGTTCACCAGCCCCGTGGCGTCCTGCACCGAGAAGGCGTCAAGGAACGTCACTGCGGAGATGCCTCTGCCGAGGAACTCATCGACTAGCTTGCTGTACGTCACGCTCTCCTCGGGAAAGACCTGGTTCTCCACGAACAGCGTGCCCTTGTAGAGGTTGACCGCCACTGTTTCGAAGCCAAGCTCCCCCAGACTCCCTACCGCATTGACGAGGTCTTCCATCGACTGCGCCAGCAGGGGATGCGTGACGGGATAGAGTTGCGAGTTGGTGTGGGCGACCGCGAGCGCACGGACGAGTTCCTTCGCGCGTGCGAGTTTGCCGGGGGTCGAGAACGGGACCTTGGCCGAGTCGCTCGTCTGAGCTGCGATCTCCTCGGCGGTCTCGAGCCTGTCTTCCATCGGTCCGTTGGTGGCGTCAGTCACGTTACATCGACTCCCTACTCGTCGCCGCGCTCGTCTTTGGGCAGGTTCGCCAGAGCGCGGCGAGCCAGATAGCGCAACTCCTTGTTCTTACTACCGAAAACGAAACGCCTGCCGGCCCATCGCCGCAGGGCCTTTCGCGCCGAAGCGGACCCGAGCGACTCGAGGCTGTTGATGACTTCTTTCTTGAGTTCGTGGTTCCTCTCTAGGAAGTTTATATCTTCCAGGATCCTAATGAGAGCAGGAACCGCTTCAGTCACGTGCACGCGACCTATCTCGCGGATCACGAATCGCTGTGTGGCCGGGTCCCAGTGGGAGACCGCCGCGGCCAGGGCCGGCTTACCCTCACCGCCGGGCAGGTCCGCCAAGGCGCTCACAGCAGCCCTTCTGACCTGCGCATCCAGGTTCTGAAGCGCCTGCGTGATGATGGGTATCGCACGTTTGTCGCCCAGAAGCGGCAACATCTGGACTATCCCCGTGACCGTCTCGGAGTCTCCCGTACGGATACGTCGGCTCGCGGCCGAGAGCAGCGGTTCGCCCATGCTGCGAACCACCGGACCGAACAGGGAGCGCCTCTGTTCATCGGCAGTGAGGTAGAAGGACAGCAAGGCCTCGGCACCTGAGGCTCCGGCGACCTTGAGCACCTCTCCGGCCATCGCCGCGGCGGCGTCCGTCATGGGAGCCAGACAGACATCGTGCAAGACGGCTTCGTCTTGAAGTTGGGCGCGTGCCTGCTCTATCTCCAGTGCGAGCGACGGGTCGGCGCCCATCTCGTCGAGGCGTCGCAGGGCTTCCCGAACCGGCTCGAATGCTCCGTCTCGCGCTGCTTGCGGCAGCGCCTCTCCGATTGCACGAACGGACTCAGGGGTCGGAGCGCCTCTCGAGATGGCGACCGTGGTGGCCAGTGCGCGCCCCGCGGCAAGCGCGGGAGATGCGAGCGCCACCTGACGCTGCAGGTCGCTGGTGTCCTCGGCAGCACTCACCGCATCGGCCATCTCCTCGGCGTTCGCTTCCGGAGGCACACCGCAGTCCTCCTCGGAGCGGGGCGAAGGCGTGAGCAGCGCGGAAAGCTCCCCGAGGATCTCGTCCGGCAGGTCGAGCACTCCGGCCAGCCGGCTCGGCTCGGTACCCTCGTCGTGGGCGACCAGTGTCAACAGACGCGCGAGCGCCGCCGGCTGCATCTGCGCCACGACGTCGAGCATCCCCTTCATCCGGACGCCCGCAGAGTCCGCTGCAAGCGAGCGGGACATGACCTTGATCCTGGTGGCTTCGTCCAGGCGCATGAGCGCTTCGTTGATCTTGGCAGTCGCGAGTTCGCGCGTGGCCTCCTCGAGCCGGTCGATGGCCTCGAGCATCTCGTCGTGACCCATTCCCTGTGCGGCCGATTCGGCCCAACGTTCCGCAGAAGCCACCGTCTCTGCGGCGATGTCTTCGGCGCTGGCGCTCGTCAGATCGATGCCGAGGAGACCTTCCTCGCCTGAAGCCCGCAACGAGACCTCGATGACGGCGATGCGCGTGACGCCCGCGCCGACGAGAAGGGAGCGGACGCCGCGCTGGCGCACCGATACCGGGTCGGAGTTGATCACGTGCACGAACGCCTGGGTCTCATCCCGGGTGACGCCTGGTGCGAGCACCAGCTGTCCGACCTGCATCGCATGTAGCGTCTCGGCAAGCGCCGTCACCTGGCCGTGCCCGGGCGACAGCACGATGTCACCGATCTTGAGTTGACGGGGATCCACCACGAAGCGCAACGAACCGAGACTTGAGGTGATCTCGTTGGAGCGCGCCACGAACTTGTCGATCGCCTCGCCCGGTAAGGCGCTCGACGGAGGATAGAGGCGTGAGGCGTTGGCCGCGGAGGCCAGCAATCTCACGAGCTCCTCTGCCAACGGCTGTCCTTCGCTCTCCACCTTCATCCCTTCTGGCTGCCGCCTGTGGTACACATGCTAAGTATCGGCCGAACGGCGTCCGGTGTAACGTGATGGCGGACACGGATTCGGCTATTGTTGCGGGATTCGCGAGCACCTGGTGTTTGTTTTTGGCTCGCAACGCGCAAGAATGGGTGTTGAGCACGGTATCCGCAGGCCGATATGACCTGATGATGCCATAGTGAAGGCGGACAGACACCTGGTCGACGGCTCGCGCCGGGCCGGCAGGGTCCCGGCATGTGGTGTACGGATGCATCAATTGAGAAGCGCAGGAGCCTTGTGCCTCTGAGAACGGACTCATACTACCGCGGACTTGTGGAGATGGCCCTCAAAGAGAAGGGGGTCGTCGAGCCGCCTGTTCCGATCGAGGAGATCGCCCTGAGTTACGGAGTGCCGGTCCGTGACGTGCGGATGCCGATGTTCTTCGGGGGAGCGACGGTCAATGAAGACGGCCTGCCCGTCATCCTGATCAACACCATGAAAGACGAGTACACCAGGCGCAAGATACTCGCCCACATGGTCGGGCATATCATCGTTCTCCTCGGCGATCCGGAGGCGAGCTACGGGCGGGACGCTGCCGAACAGCATATCGATGCGGACACCGCTGCGGACGAGCTGCTTACACCGCGTTACATGGTCATAGACCAGGCGCAGAAGTGGTTCAACGACTACCGATATCTCGCGGGGTTGTTCGGCGTCACCGAGGCCGAGATGATGAAGAAGATGCGGGATATGGGCATCATCAAACAGCGAGGCGTGATCTGGGACTACTGACAAGATGCCGGTGTGGCGTGCCGTGCGCGGTCAGGACCGCAGGCACGCGATCACATCGGAAGTGAGTCGAGGGAGGCTTCATGCGTACGTCTTACGCGATCGGCGTCGACGTCGGGGGCACGCGGATAGCTGCCGGCCTGGTGGAACGCAAGGGCCGGATCGTCAAGGACGCCAAGGCGCTCACACCCAAGGGCGGACCGTTCGCGGTGGTCGACGCGGTGATCGACCTGGCTGCTCAGGTAAGTGCCGGCGTCCATCAGGGAGAGATCTCGGGGGTGGGTATAGGATTGCCTGCCCAGATTGATTTCGCCAGGCAGAGCGTGGAGTTCTGCACCAACCTTCCGCTCGCGGGTGTGGACGTGAGGGCGCTTGTGATGTCGCGCTCCAAGTATCAGGTCACGATCGACAACGACGGCAATCTGGCCGCGCTGGGCGAATCGCGCTACGGTGCCGCCAGGGGCGTGCGGGACTTCATCATGATCACGCTGGGAACCGGGGTCGGCGGCGGCATGTTCGTCGCAGGCGAACCTTATCGCGGGTCACGGGGCCTGGGTGCCGAGGTGGGGCACATGGTCATCCAGCTCGATGGCCCTGCCTGCCCGTGCGGGGGCACCGGTCACATCGAGAGCTACCTGGGTCGTGCGGCGCTGGCGCTCAAAGGCCGGGAGATCGCCGCGACGTTCAAGGGGCGGGCCATCCTCGAAGCTGCCGGAGGCGATATCGATACGGTGACCGCCGAGGATGTCATCAAGGCCTCGTTGTCGGGTGACGAGCCAGCCACGAGGATCCTCATGGATGCCGGCGTGATCCTGGGCCGGTCTCTCGTAGGGCTGGTCAACCTGCTCAATCCGCAGATGGTGGTTGTCGGCGGCGGCATCGGTGAGGCGTGTCCGTTCATCATCGAGCGGGCCGCGGAGATGATCGCCGACGAGGCGTTGGCAGGCCGGCGTGATGTCACGGTTGTGCAGGCGGAGCTCGGAAACGACGCCGGGATACTCGGGGCGGCGTGCCTGGCGTTCGATGAGTACGACTCCAGGGAGGGCCTGCACCGATGAGTGTGAGGGCGAAGGTCTACTTCGCTCCGGTACGGACGCCGGGAAAGCACTCGCTTGTGAAACGTGCCGGTCGCCTGCTTGAACGTGCAGGCTTGCGCGAGACCGTCACGAGCGGGGACCTCGTTGCGGTGAAGTTGCACTTCGGCGAGACGGGGAACACGGCGTTCGTGAGGCCGGTGTACGTGCGCGAGGTCGTCGCACGCATCAAGGATGCCGGGGGCCGGCCCTTCCTCACCGATGCCAACACCCTGTACCGTGGCGAGCGGGCCAACGCCGTGGATCACCTTGAATGCGCTTTGCACAACGGGTTCGCGTATGCGACCGTGCAGGCCCCACTCATCATCGCTGACGGCCTGGACGGTCGTGATGCCGTGGACGTCCCGCTTGAGGGGTTCAAACACTTCGACACCGTGAGGATCGGTTCTGCTGCGGCACACGCGGACGCCATGGTCGTGGTCAGCCACGTGAAGGGTCACGAGGCCACGGGCTTCGGCGGCGCCATCAAGAACGTCGGTATGGGCCTGGGTTGCCGCAGCGCCAAGCAGCGCATGCACTCCGACTTCCGGCCCGAGGTCGATGCGCCCACATGTACCGCATGTGCGCGTTGCGTGAAGTGGTGTCCTGTCGACGCGATCGCCATCGGCCCAGACAAGGTGGCGGTCGTGGACTACGGTCTGTGTTACGGGTGCGGAGAGTGTGTGGCGGCATGCCCGTACGGCGCGATCGCGGTGCAGTGGAAGACCGAGCCGGCAGCTATCCAGGAGAAGATCGTGGAGCATGTTGCCGGAGCTCTGGCCGCAAAGCGCGAAAAGACCGTCTACCTGTCTTTTCTCACCGACATCACGCCCGACTGCGACTGCTGGCACTTCTCCGATGCGGCTGTCGTCCCCGACATCGGTGTCCTGGCATCGACGGACATAGTCGCTATCGACCAGGCCTCGTACGATCTCGTGGTCCAGGCGCAGGGACTTGTGGGGACACGGGGTGAGGGGATGGCGGCAGGAGAGGACAAGTTCGCCGCGATCACCGGGGTCGACGGTACCATCGCTCTTGAGTATGCACAGGCCCACGGATTAGGTTCGCGGGAGTACGACCTTGTCACAGTGGAGTGAAGATATCGCCGGCGGGAGGCTGATATGGATTTCGGTGGGATCCTGAAGAAAGCGTGGAAGGTCACGTGGCGCTATAAGATCCTGTGGCTGTTCGGTCTCCTCGCCGGAGGAGCGGGTGGAGGCGGTCAGGGTGGGTCGTACAACCCGGGCGGCAGCAGCAGGTTCGGTCCGCAGACCATGCCGCCTGAGGTCGAGCGGTTCGGCGACTGGATCGTCGACAACCTCGGCCTGATCATCGCCGTCGGTGGTCTACTACTCCTGATCGGTATCGCTTTCTGGGTGATAAGCGTCGCGGCGAAGGGCGGACTGATCCGTCTGGTCGAGGACGCCGAGGAGGGACGCGAGGTCCGTGCAGCTAACGGCTGGTCGACGGGTTTTCGCCTGTGGGGTCGTCTATTTCTGCTCGGATTCGTACTGTATCTGCCCTTCATGCTGGTCCTAGCGTTGGTCTTGGCTGCTGTGTTCGTGCCCATCGTCATGATGGCGGAAAGTCCGGAGGGGGCGGGAACCGCGTTCGTCACGATGTGTGGAGGGGTCGTGGTCGGCGGTCTCGTGCTGCTGGTCCTGGGAGCCGTGGTCGGGTTGCTCGACCAGATCGCATCCCGGCATGCGGTTCTGGCCGACCGGCCCGCGATGGAATCGATCGGGTTCGCCTTCGGCGAGATCAAGTCCCGCTTCAAAGACGTCGCCGTCATGTGGGTCGTCATGTTCGGCGTGGGGATCGCGTTCGGGGTCGGCGTCGGCATCATAGCGGCGGTGTTCGGCGTCCCCATGGCCCTGTCCTTGATGGCAGGCGCGATCCCTCCGGCCATCGCCCTGGGCTTGCTGGCCTGGCTGGCGATTGCGTTGCCCTCGGCAGTCTTTTCGGCGTTCTCCTCGGCGGCCTGGACGATCTTCTATCGCCGGTTGACCGGACGGGAAGCCGGGTTCGTGTACGCGGTTCCCGGCCATGTTCCGGAGCAGGAGGGCATGACGGATGCGGCCCCGGTCTACGCCCCGTCCGCACCCCTTCCTCCCGTTGCACCCGCTCCGCCGGCACCGGAGCCCCCTGCACCCTACGCACCAGCGCCAGGCGACGGCTTCATGCCGCCTCCTCCCGGCGCACCGGAGTGGGATCGACAGCCAGAACCGCCGTCGACGTCTGCCGATGAGTGAGCCCGGCACGCTGTTCGTCTGTGCGACGCCGATAGGCAATCTCGGCGATGTGACCGCGCGTGTCATCGAGACGTTGAGAAGCGTCGACGTCGTCCTTGCCGAGGATACCCGCGTCACCTCCAGACTGCTGGCCCGATATGGCGTTCAGACGGCGCTGGAGCGTTATGACGAGCACACCGCTGCGCGTAAGACTCCCGTCGTGATCACGCGTCTCAACGAGGGCGCCAGCATCGCCGTCGTCTCCGATGCGGGCATGCCCGGCATAAGCGATCCGGGGCAGCGGCTCGTGGCGGCGGCGCTCGAGGCGGGGCTGCCGG
>DLMY01000024.1:34040-34734 GCA_002478275.1 Actinobacteria bacterium UBA7524 | reverse complement strand
TCGCCGGGGCCCAGCGCGACCGTCACCGCACTCGTCGCCAGTGGATTGCCGGTCGAGCCCTTCTACTTCGGGGGCTTTCTTCCTCGCAAAGCGGGGGAGAGGGTCCGCCATCTGACCTCACTAGCCACGCTCGATGCCACGCTGGTCTTCTACGAGTCACCGCGAAGGACCGCTTCGACCCTGAGGTCGATCGCGGAGGTCATGCCGGGCAGAAGCGCCGCGGTCGCCCGTGAACTCACCAAGGTCCATCAGGAGGTCGTGCGCGGCGTCATCGAGAACCTCGCCGAAGAGATGGAGCAAAGGGAGCTCAAGGGGGAAGTCGTGCTCGTCATCGGACCGCCGCCAGACGAGCGTCCCCGGCATGATGAGAAGGAGTTGCTCGCGAGGGTCGATGCGTTGGTGGCCGAGGGGGCAAGCCGCAGTGATGCGATCCGTGAGGTCGCATCCGAGTGTGGTGTGGCGCGCAAGGACCTGTACCGGATAGTCCACGGCCGCGAGGACTGATAAGCCCCGCGGCCGCTAGAACCGCCTTCTCCGGCGGAGGTATGAATGATGCGCGCCCTTTCTCACCGGCTGCCCTTTCGAATCTCCCGTACACATGCGGTGCACAGGGGTCTACCCTTGAAGAGCGCCGTCTCCTCAGTATCGCCGCATATCACGCAAGAGTCTACGTGCTTCTGCAAGATGATCCGTT
>DLMY01000024.1:1976-33927 GCA_002478275.1 Actinobacteria bacterium UBA7524 | reverse complement strand
TGCTTCTGCAAGATGATCCGTTCACCCTCCACGTGAATCGAGATCGGGTCCTTCACCCTGATCCCGAGTGTACGGCGCAGTTCCATCGGTATGACGACCCGGCCGAGGTCGTCGACGCGCCTCACTATCCCAGTATCACTCATCGCCCTGCCTCCCCTAGGTCCGATGAAGACGCCCCCGCGGCCGGGAAATCGCGGTATAGTCTGCACGAGGGTCGTACACGTCAATTCCAAGATTCCCCAAGCATGGGAGCTTCATAACAGTGAGCCGCTTACCTTTCTACATCACAACGCCGATCTACTACGTCAACTCCGTGCCGCACCTGGGGACCGCGTACACCACTCTGGCTGCGGACGCCCTTGCCCGGTATCGCCGGATGACCGGGCATGACGTGTTCTTCCTGACAGGCCTCGACGAGCATGGTCAGAAGGTGGCGCAGGCTGCCGAGGAGAACGGGATGACTCCTCAGGAATGGTGTGACAGCATCGCCCCACGCTTCACGGAAGCATGGGAGATGCTGCAGATCACCAACGATGACTTCATCCGCACGACCGAGGAGCGGCACAAGCAGGGCGTGCAGGCTTTCTGGACGTCACTTCACGACAAGGGCTGTCTCTACAAGGATTCGTACGAGGGCTGGTACTGCGTGCCCGACGAGACCTTCTACTCCGAAGACCAGCTTGAGGAGGGCAAGTGCCCGGGCTGCGGCCGGGATGTCGAGTTCATCCGAGAGGAGAACTGGTTCTTCAAGCTCTCTGAGTTCGCCGACCGCCTGCTCGAGCACTACGAGGCGCATCCGGCGTTCGTGCAACCGGAGACGCGCCGCAACGAAGTCGTGAGTTTCGTTCGCGGAGGGCTCAAGGACCTCTCGATCTCGCGCACGACGTTCGAGTGGGGCGTGCCGCTCCCATTCGACGAGGGTCACGTCACGTACGTGTGGATCGACGCCCTGCTCAATTACGTGACCGCAGCTGGTTACGGTGCTGATGACCCTGACCTCGCGGCGCGCTTCGAACGGTACTGGCCGGCCCAGGTGCACTTCGTGGGCAAGGACATCATCCGGTTCCATTGCGTGATCTGGCCTGCGATGCTCATGGCCGCCGGCATCCCTTTGCCGGAGACGGTCTTCGCGCATGGGTTCCTGCTCACCAAGGGCGAGAAGATGAGCAAGTCGAAAGGCAACGCGCAAAGCCCCGCTGACCTGGTCGAGCGCTTCGGCTCCGACGCATATCGCTACTACTTCCTGCGCGACGTGCAGTTCGGTGCGGACGGGTCGATCTCGATGGAGTCGATGGTCCAGCGCTACAACGGCGATCTCGCGAACGACTGGGGCAACCTGTGCAGCCGCCTGTTCAATATGGCGGGCAAATACTTCGATGGAGTCGTGCCGGCATCACCGGCGACAGGACCCACCGAAGCGGATGAGACCCTGCTTGAGATAGCGGCCGCCCTGCCACAACGCTACGAGGCGGCCATGACCACATTCGACTATGTCGGCGCGCTCGAGGCCACCTGGGATCTCATCAAGGAGGCCAATCGCTACATCGAGAACGAGGCTCCCTGGAACCTCGCCAAGTCCGAGGAGACCCTGCCCCGGCTTGAGGCCGTGATCTACAACGCACTGGAGGCTGTCAGGATCGCGGCCGTGTTCTGTGCCCCGGTGATGCCGTCGACAAGTGCCGAGGTCTGGCGGCGATTGGGCCTGGAAGACATCCACACGGTCGAGGATATCCGGTCCGTGACCGCTTGGGGCGGACTCGCGGCGGGTAGTCATGTGATGAAGGGGGACCCGCTCTTTCCTCGAATATACGAAGAGGAATAGAGCGATCCGTCAGGTAGCCGGAGGAGCGGATGAGCGCGAGACCAGCCGAACTGCCACGTATCGGTGCACCGTTGGCAGACACCCATGCTCACCTGGAGATGCTCGACGATCCAGCGGGAGCGCTTGAACGCGCGGCGATCGCGGGAGTCTCGCTCGTGGTGACCATACTGGACCTGACGGAGCTCCCGCATGCGACCGCGCAGGAGCTCGACTCATGGCTCGCCGATTCCTGGGAGCGGTTGCGTGACTGGGAGGTGGGCGCAGAAGCTCCCGAAGTACTTCTGGCTCTGGGGGTCCATCCGCACAATGCGAAGTCCTTCCGTCCAGAGATCGAGACCAGGCTCGTCGAGATGGCCGCCGATCCCCGGGTGGCTGCTATCGGCGAGATCGGCCTGGACTTCCACTACGACCATTCACCGCGAGACGACCAACGACAGGCATTCCGTAAGCAGTTGGCTGCAGCTCACAGGTGCTGTCTGCCTGCGATCATCCATCTGCGCGAAGCCCACGACGAAGGCTACGACATCCTGCAGGAGATCGGCATCCCCGACGCCGGTTGCGTCCTCCACTGCTTCACCGGTGACGCGGAGCTGGCTATGCGCTTCGTCGACATCGGCTGCCATATCTCGTTCGCCGGTCCGGTGACGTTCAAGAATGCGGATGCTGTTCGCGAGGCCGCCGCAGTGGTGCCTCTGGACCGTATCCTCGTCGAGACGGATTGTCCGTTCATGGCGCCCGAGCCGTATCGGGGCCAGACGAACGAACCGGCCTGGACGGTGTTCACCGCATCCCGGATCGCACAGGTAAGAGGCATGGACTTGGCAGAGTTCGCGAAGGCGGCCTACGACAACTCCCGTCGCGTGTTCTCGCCGGAGTCCTGAGTCTCGTGGAGACTGCCTGGCCACACGTGCTGTGTATCGCCGGTAGTCCCCGGGCGGGAGGTAACAGCGAGCGTCTCTTGCGCGCCTGTGCCAGAGGGGTCGAGGCGGCCGGAGGACGCGCGGATATCCTCGTCGTCGCAGAACACGACATCACGCCCTGCAACGCGTGTGGCGAGTGCGCCTCAGGTGCGACGTGCACGATAGAAGATGACATGCGCGCGATCTATACGCGTATAGACGTTGCCGACGCTGTCGTCGTCGCTTCGCCTGTCTACTTCGCGACGGTTCCTGCAGTGCTCAAGGCGCTCTACGATCGCTGCCAGCCATATTGGGTCGCGTATCACTTACTCGGTCGCCCTCGTGGACCGAAGAGGCCGGGGGCGTTCCTGACGGTCCGTGGCGGCGGGGATCCTTTCGGCTTCGATGCGGCCATCGCCACCACACGCAGTGTCTTCGCCGTCCTCGGCGTGGAATACTGCGAGGAGCAGCGGGTCGTCGGCCCTGACGCCCCGAGCGATATCCTGGAGCATCCGGGCGCTCTTGTGCGTGCCGAGGAGATCGGTGCGCGCCTCGTGTCGCAGGTGTGCGAGTCTGCTCCGAGCTGAGCTTGGGCGTGCGCTGTTCCGTGGTGACCTCGCTGTTTGTGGCACCTATCCCTCTTCGCTATAATCGGGCTCCGCTTCGTTTTCGAACCGTTACCTGTCACAACCGAGGGGATACATGGAAACAGGGCCGGAGCGCCCGGCACGATTCCTGGAGACCCGTCACATACTCGCACTTCTCATCGCAGCACTCATCGTCGCTCTGAGCATCACCGGGTTCGTATGGGCACAGAAGGAAGTCACCGTCCTTGTCGACGGCGATTCCCGTCTCTACAAGACTCAGGCGGGTACCGTTTCTGAGTTGCTGGAGCAGCTGGACGTCACCATCGAGGAAGGTGACGTCGTATCACCGTCACCCGACTGTCCGCTCGGCGACGGTGACACCGTCGTCATCCGGCATGCGATTCCCGTGACCGTCAAGTTCGGTGGCGAAGGCCTCGACCTCAAAGTGGTCGGCAACACTGTAGCCGACGCGCTGGTGGCGGCGGGGGTCGACACAGGATCCGGGATTGAGGTCGAACCTCCACTGACCGAGCGGCTTGAGTCCGGTATGACCATCACGGCTCGTGACGCATTCGTCAGAATCGTCGAAGAGGCCGAGGAGATCCCGTTCGAGGTACTCACCGAGCACGACGCGAGCCGCATCTCGGGTACCCGCTCCATCGGCGTCGAGGGCGTTCCGGGCAAGGTCCTGCGCCTCTACAAAGTGATCGTCGTCGACGGGGAGCCAGGGCCGCGGACGCTCGTCTCCGAGGAGCGAGTCGTCGAGCCGGTCAACGAGGTCGTACTCGTCGGAACGAAGCGAGACAGCCAGCGGCTTGCTCGCTCCCGGACGATCGCAGCCGCCCCCGACGCGGCGACAGGGACCAAGCTGACCGTGACGGCGACGGCCTATGCGCCCGGCGAGGCGGGAGTCGGGACCCGAACGGCAACCGGTGCGCGTGCGGGTTACGGCATAGTCGCCGTTGATCCGCGGGTCATTCCACTGGGCACCAAGCTCTACATCCCCGGGTACGGTTACGGCGTGGCCGCCGATACCGGCGGCGCGATCAAGGGCAACAAGATCGATGTCTGCTTCGACAGGATTGCAGAAGTGAACGCCTGGGGCCGTCGTACGGTGACCATCACGATCCTGCCTTAGGCGAGTCCAATGGCATATTCGCGCCTTGCCTCACCGAACGCCACGCTCGGAGTCCTCAAAGAGCACGGCCTCTATACTCGCAAGTCCTTCGGCCAGCACTTCCTCATCGACGACAACATCGTGGGTCGTATCCTGCGGCTCGCGGACATCGCGCCTGGACAGCCGGTACTCGAGATCGGTCCGGGGATCGGAACGCTGACGGTCGCACTGTGTGAACGCGCAGGCCATGTGCTTGCCGTAGAGCATGACGTAGGGTTGCGACCGGTCCTGTCGGAGCTGGAGGCCCGGCACCCCAACCTGACGGTGCTCTACGCTGACGCCGTGAAGGTCGACCCGGAGGAGCTCCTGACCCCCCTCGGTCCTCCCGAGTCGCTGGTCGCCAACCTCCCGTACGCGGTTGCGGCGACGGTGGTGCTCCGGTCGTTCCAGGAGTCCGCCTCCATCGGTTCGGCCACCGTGATGGTTCAGGCAGAGGTAGCGGACAGAATGATGGCGCCACCGGGCACGAAGAGCCGGGGTGCGTACACCGTCAAGCTGGGCCTTCTCGCCTGCGCCAAGGAGAGATTCCCAGTCTCCGCCTCGTGCTTCCTGCCTCCTCCGAGAGTAGGGTCTGCTGTGGTGCGGCTGGAGAGGCGCCCCTATATGGGCGATCCGGCAGATCTCGAGGCCGCATCGAGAGCCGCGGATGCGGCCTTCGCCCAGCGACGTAAGACGCTGCGCAATTCCATGAAGTCGACCCTGGTGGTCTCGGGCGACGAGCTCGATGATGTGTTCGCGACCGCAGGGTTGGACGGCTCCGTGCGCGCCGAGTGCCTCGAGACGGAGGAGTTCCTGCTTCTCGGGTCGCTGTTGCGCGAACGAGGATTGTTGCCCAGTGTGCCGAGGCCCTGATGTGATCGTTGCGGGTTCTGGCGGGGCTGGTTGCGTTGTGTGGCTCATAGGGGCAGAATTGCATGTCTGCCGACAACAGAAGGGCCCCGCCAGTGCTTCGTCATCAGCTCGAACTACCCCTCGCGACGTTGTCAGTCGGCTCCTGTGGCGTGGGTGACCCCGTTATCGCCGTACCCGCCACGATCTCACTGATCGAGGACTGGGAGCCCCTCATACGCTTTGTCGGACAGCGCTACACGGTCCACTTCTTCGAGCTTCCCGGCTACGGTGGCAGCACTCCGCTGGCGAACGGTTACAGCAGCGAGCATATCGCGGAACTCGTCGAGCAGATGGCCGACCATCTCGGAGTGGAGAGATTCGGTCTTCTCGGGTTCTCATTCGGCGGCTTGCTCGCACTACGCACGCTGCAGAGGTGCGCAGACCGCGTGGATCGGGTGTGCTTACTCGCGCCGTACGTGGGGCGCGAGGCGATGAAGCACTCCAGGCGGGAGTTCCTCGGCATCCGGGCGGCGCTGATCGCGCTTCGGTCCGAGGCGGCACGGAGGGGCATGATCGCCGCACTTCGTTCTCCCGCCGGCCTTGCGTTCACATCATGGTTCATGCGAGCGACCGGACGGTTCGAGACTTCCTCAGACCTGCGTGCACGGCTCGCGACGCTCACGGTGGCCTCTCTCGAAGTGCTGCTTGCGCAGATCGATGAGCTGCTTACCACCTCTGCCGAGGATCTCGCTGGACCGTACACGACCCCCTGCCTGTTCGGGATGTCCGTCTTTGACACGACGCTCGACTTCGACCGGACCCGCGAGTTCATGGGCAGGACGTTTCCTTATCGGACCGAGGAGCAGTGGGAGTTTCCTTATCACGCTCCGCCGACGCCCCTCACGATGGACGACTACGAGCGAGACTACAGAACACTGGTGGAGTGGAACCCGAATCAGGCGCTTTCTGCAGGAATACGGTTCACGGGGGGCTTGGACACAGTGATGCCTACGGTGAATCCGCACGTAGATGCCCCCTTGTCCGCCTGAGGCGCGAGCAGTGCTATCGGTTGGCGAGACGGGCGCGAGATATAGCGGTTTACCTTGAGTTTTGTCCCTTGCTGGTATATACTGTGCGTTCGTACTTGAAGGAGGCGAATGTATGGATGTGGCTCAGCAGGCTCTGGTCGTAGGACGGATTCGAGACGACCTTGAATCCATGATGGGGACTCGCATGCGGCTGCGTGCGAACATGGGCCGTTCTAAGATCGTGGAGCGAGAGGGGATCCTCGAGCAGACCCATCCGAGTCTGTTCGTGGTGAAGGTAGAAGAGAAGCGGGAACGCACGGCTCGTGTCTCTTACAGCTACGTGGACGTTCTCACCGGCACAGTGGAATTGACCCACTGCGATAGCGGAGAGAGTCTGCTCCCCTGGCTGAACTGACGCAGATGAGACAGGTATCGCTCGACGGCGCGGGGATCGATTCCCGCGCCGTCGTGTTTCGGGGGGTGGAGTGATGTCCACGCTCACCGTCACCGCCCCCGCGAAGGTGAATCTGTATCTGGCCGTCGGCGATGCGGGACCGGACGGTTACCATCGGGTCGACACGATCATGCAGGCCATCGCACTCAGCGATGTACTGACGGTGCGTGCGGCTGACGAACTTCGCGTCGAATGTCGGCCGGACGTCGGCGTACCTGCCGAGGAGAACATCGTGCATCGTGCCGCATGTGCGTTTGCGGGTGAGCTCGGGCGCGATCCGGATGTCAGCATCGAGGTCGAGAAGCACATTCCTGCCGCCGCCGGGTTGGGCGGTGGAAGCTCTGACGCTGCCGCGACGTTGGTCGCGCTGTCCAGGCTGTGGGGGGTCGACCCCGATGATCCCGTCGTGAGACGGGTTGCAGCCTCATTAGGGGCCGATGTCCCGTTCTTCCTGACCGGCGGGACCGCGTTGTTCGCAGGTAAAGGAGATGAGCTCGTCCGGGTGGTGCCGACACCTGTGCTCGATATCGCAGTGGTCAAGGTATCGGCGTCCGTGTCTGCTGCTGCGGCATATAGGGCAATTGATGAATCACGCTCGTCCGGAACCGCGAGGCGCATCGCTCCCCCGGGTCAGGATGCGATGTTGCAGGCTTGCGAACGCAACGATGCCGACGCGGTGGCGCGAGCACTGTTCAATGACATGACCGATTCGTCGGTGGGACTGGCGGCTGAGATAGCCGACGCGCTAGCATGGGTGAGGGGTTCAGACGGGGTCTTGGGTGCAGAGATGGCTGGCAGCGGCTCGGCCGTGTTCGCGATATGTGACAGCGCCGAGACTGCGAAGAAGGTGGCTGGCCAGGCACGGGAACGCGGTTGGTGGGCGTGTTCCACCAGGTCGGTCGGGCATGGAGTTGAAGTCGGCTTCGACGACGGCCGTCAGTGAAGGGGCATACGTGAGCGTAGACGCGGTCGTGCTCGCCGGGGGCGAGGGTGCGGCGATAGATCCGAACTCCCGCTTCAAGGGGTTGCTCCCCGTTGCCGGGAAGCCCATGGTCGAATGGGTCGTCGACGCTTTGCGTGCCGCCGAGTCGGTCGCTGAGATCGCCGTGGTCGTCCCCACGGCCGAGGACCTCGGTCCGTGGGTCGACAAGGTCGACAAACTGGTCGTTTCCGACGGCAGGTTCATCGAGAACATCCTGGCGGGTATCCGGGCATTCAGGAGTGAACGACCGGTTCTGATCGCAACAGGTGACCTGCCTGCCCTGACAGCAGAAGCGATCGATGACTTCGTCGCGCTGTCCCTTGCGTCGGGGGCCGACTTCACATACCCGTTGATCTCCAAGTCCGACATGTTGTCGCAGTTCCCGGGCAGCGAGCGCACGTACGTCCGACTGGCGGACGGCCAGTACACCGGAGGCAATCTGATGCTGGCGAACCCGCTGCTGGCTGCGCGCAACGAATGGATAGGACAGCGCTTGTTCGAGACCAGGAAGTCCGCACTGCGGATGGCGAAGGTCATAGGGTTGCGTTTCGTGGTCAGGCTCGCCCTGGGTATACTGCGGGTGTCCGAGGTCGAGGAGAAGATGGAGGAGCTTCTCGGTGGTAAGGGCGCAGCGGTCCTTACCAGGCACGCTTCGATCGGCGCGGACGTGGATAAGCCCGTCGATGTCGTCGTTGCCGAACACGCGCTGTTCGCTGTGTCTGGTAGGAACCGCACGGTGGGTACAGAATAGGGTATCAGGGGTTTCGTAACGGCGGCAGGGGGTGCCGCACGTTCCTGCAATGAGGGGAAGCGATATGGACATCACGAACGTCACGCTGCGTCCCGTCTCCATGAACAAGGTCTGCGCGATCGCGAGTATCGTGATAGACGACGCATTCGTGATCCATGATCTGAGGGTCGTCAATGGCGACAAGGGCTTGTTCGTCGCCATGCCGTCGCGCAAGTTGCCGAATGGTGACTTTCGCGACATCTGTCATCCGATCAACACGGACACCCGTACGCGCATCCAGCAAGCCGTGCTCGATCAGTTCCAGGTCGAGGGTGGTGTTTCGGCGTTCGCGAACGCTGAGCTCCACGAAGAAGCGGCACTGATGGACTAGCTGGTCCCGGCCTTCGCTCCTTGACGGTCCAGGTTGACGCTACAGGACCCCTTCCATACAGTAGGGATGCTTTTGGGGCGTAGCCAAGCGGCAAGGCAGCGGACTTTGGATCCGCCATTCGTAGGTTCGAATCCTACCGCCCCAGCCATGTCAGTCTCTCGTGGGTCATGAGGCCCGCGATACCCAGACGCCGGAGAAGGAGTTCGCGATGTCCGCGGCCGCACTTATCCTCGCTGCCGGCGAGGGTACCCGAATGAAGTCGGACCTTCCCAAGGTCGCCCACACGATCTTGGGCGTACCCATGGTGCGCTACGTCGCTGATGCCGCCGGTTCGGCCGGATGCGATCGGGTCATAGTCGTTACAGGGCACGGAGCCGAAACCGTGGAGAGCTTGCTCGATGGGATGGAGTGCTGCCGGCAGGACCGTCAGTTGGGTACGGGGCACGCCGTGATGTGCGCCAGGGAAGGACTTCGGGACCACGATGGTTCCGTGGTCGTGCTGTCCGGGGACACCCCGCTGCTCAGGCATGAGTCGATTCGGGCACTCATCGAGGCCAGGGAGTCGGCAAACGCTGCGATGTCCGTGCTCACGGCGTCCTACGATGACCCTACCGGTTACGGTCGTATCGTGCGCTCCGCAGGCGGTGCGATCGAGGCAATCGTCGAACAGAAGGACGCCACCGCCGAACAGGCGGCCATACGTGAGGTGAACACGGGGACGTACTGCTTCGATTCACGCGTGCTCTTCGAGCATCTGGATCGGCTGGACACCAGCAACGCTCAGGGCGAATTCTACCTAACCGACATGGTGGCGATCCTGGTGAGTGAGGGTCTCGGTGTGGTCGCGGTCCCGACGGACGATCCCGAGGAGACGCTGGGTGTGAACTCGCGGGTGCAGTTGGCCGAAGCCACCAGGGTTCTTCAGGCGCGCGTGAACGAAGCCCACATGCTCGCCGGGGTGACGATGGTAGCACCCGAACTCGTGTGGATCGCGCCTTCGGTGAGTATCGGGCGCGATGTCGTGCTCGAACCGATGACCTTCCTTACCGGTACCACGCGCATAGGTGACCGTGCCCACATCGGCCCCAATACTCGTATCAACGATTCTTCAGTCGCCGAGGACGCCCGGATCGATTCCTCGGTGCTCATCTCGGCCGAGGTGGGTCCCGGCGCTAACGTTGGACCGGTCGCATATCTGAGGCCCGGAACGAAGTTGGCCGCGCACGCCAAGGCGGGGACCTGTGTGGAGATCAAGAACTCGGTGGTGGGCGAGGGCTCGAAGGTCCCCCACCTCTCGTACATCGGAGATGCCACGCTGGGAAGCGGCGTGAACGTGGGCGCGGGCTCCATCACGTGCAACTACGACGGGGTCGACAAGCATCCGACGGTGGTCGAGGACAATGCTTTCATCGGCTCTGCTACCATGCTTGTAGCCCCCGTGCGCATCGGCGAGGGCGCGACCACCGCAGCCGGCTCGGCGATCTCCAAAGACGTGCCGGCCGGTTCGTTGGGGATCGAGCGGGCGGAGCAGCGCACGGTCGAAGCATGGGCCAAACGCCGCAAGGACCGCGGAAGTGACGGCGGCAGGGAAGGACGGGACGGATGATGGGAGAATCCGAGAAACGGATGATGGTGTTCTCGGGCACCTCCAACCGGGAGTTGGCCGAGGGTGTGGCCAAGCACCTGGGCGTCGAGCTCGGCAACGTCAAGATCGATAAGTTCGCAAACGGCGAGATATACGTTCGCTTCCTCGAATCGGTCCGCGGCGCCGACGTCTTCTTGCTGCAGTCCATCTGTGCGCCGGTCAACTCGACGCTCATGGAGCTGCTGATCATGACCGATGCCGCCAAACGGGCGAGCGCCAAGAGCATCACTGCGGTCATCAGCCATTACGGATATGCCCGTCAGGACAAGAAGTCTGCGGCGCGCGAACCCATCACGGCCAAGCTGGTCGCCGACCTGATGACGACCGCCGGTGTCGAGCGCGTGATCGCCATGGACCTCCACCAGGGACAGATCCAGGGCTTCTTCAATCAGCCCGTCAACCACCTCACAGCGCTTCCGATCCTTGCGGACTACTTCGAATCACTCAAGTTGACTGACTGTGTCGTCGTGTCGCCGGACGTAGGCCGCGTGAAGGTCTGCAAGAAGCTGGCGGACATGCTTGGTGCCGAACTCGCCATCATGCACAAAGGAAGGCCCGAGCATAACGTTGCGGAGATCACGCATGTAATCGGCAACGTCGACGGAAAGAACTGCATCGTCGCTGACGACATGATCGATACAGCCGGTTCGATCAGTGAGGGCGCGAAGGCACTCATGAACGCGGGCGCTGCGAGCGTTTACGTGACGGCGACTCACGGTATCTTCTCACCGCCGGCGTACGACCGGATCGAGTCCGCGCCGGTGGCCGAGGTGGTCGTGACGAACACCCTTCCCGTTCCCGATGAGCGGCGTGGAGGCAAGATCCGCGTGTTGAGTGTCGCGCCATTGATCGCGCATGCGGTGCAGAACGTGTACAACGACGAATCCGTCTCGGAACTGTTCGACCCCGATTTCCAGTTATGATGTCAGGTGGCACCCCACTCGGGTCCGCCCTCGAAAGGAGTACGCCAGCATGACCGAATCGACCAGCATAGTCGCCAAGACACGTGAGGTCACCGGCAAGGCGAACCGCCGCCTTGCCGCCGAAGGTCTCATCCCGGCCGTTCTGTACGGTCCTGCGCGCGAAACCGTGTCGCTCTCGCTGCCCCGTCACGACTTCGAACTCTTCTTGCAGCACCAGTCGGGTTCCTCCGGTGTTGTCGAGCTTGTGATCGACGGAGAGTCCAAGCCGGTCAATGCCATGATCCGGCAGATACAGACCAGTCCTGTCAAAGGTACGATCCTGCACGTCGACTTCATGGCTATCCGTATGGACCGTGTCGTCCACACTACGGTCGCGCTTCACTTCGTCGGTGACGCTGCAGGGGTCAAAGAAGGCGGCACAATGCTGCACGAGGCTCGTGAAGCCAACGTCGAGGCGCTGCCGGGCGATCTTCCTGACTTCATCGAAGTGGATGTGTCAGAGCTGCAGATGGGCAGCACCATGACCGTCGCCGACCTGGTGGTTCCGGACGCCATCCGCATCCTGGACGATCCCGAGACGGTGCTGTGCTCCGTCGTGACGCCCATCAGCGAAGAGGCTGAAGTGGCCGAGGGCGCCGAGGAAGAAGCTGCTGAGCCCGAGCTCATCGGCGAGACGGACACGGAGTCCGAGGAGGGTTAGGCGCTCGCCATGCCGCGCTTGGTGGTGGGCCTCGGGAATCCGGGGCCCGAGTACGAGAACACGCGCCACAACGCGGGATTCCTTGTCGTCGACCTGCTCGGCGACAATCTGCGTGCATCGTACTGGAAGGACGAGGCCGGGTCGCTCGCCGCGCGCGTGAAGGTGGGCGATGTCGATGTCGTCCTGGCAAAGCCTCTCGCCTTCATGAACCTGTCCGGCAGGGGCGTCAGTAAGCTCGTGGACGCGTATGAGGTCGCTATCGAGGATGTGATAGTCGTCCACGACGACATCGATCTTGCGCCCGGAACGGTGCGCGTGAAGCGCGGCGGAGGGCACGGCGGGCACAACGGGTTGCGTTCGATCAGCGAGATGCTGGGCTCGGACTCGTATCCTCGGGTGCGTGTCGGTGTCGGCCGCCCGCCCGGACGCATGGATGCCGCAGACTACGTTTTGCAGCCACTGCGCGGTGCCGCCCTAGAGGAGTTCGAGGCCCAGATCCCGGTCGCGGCTCAGTGCGTCATGCACGTGCTCGAGCACGGACTGGACTCGGCGATGCAGGAGTTCAACGCGAGCTAGCGCTACCTCAGGTAACCCATCGGATCGACCGGCGCGCCATTGATGCGTACCTCGAAGTGCAGGTGTGGTCCGGTCGAGTACCCCGTGGAACCCACTGCACCGAGGCGCTGGCCCTTCTCGACCTTCTGCCCGTTCGATACTGCGATACCGCCGCTTTGCATGTGCGCGTAGAGGGTCACGACGCCGTCGCCGTGGTCGACCATCACCGTGTTGCCGTATCCGCCGCGGTACCCCGCGAAGATGACCTCGCCATCTCCCGCGGCGACGATCGCAGCGCCATCGATGGATCGGGGCGGGTCGAGGTTTCGACCGATGTCGATGCCGGTGTGCATCTTGCGTGTGCCGAAGATCGGGTGGATCCGGTAGCCGAACCCCGAAGAGACACGATAGAAGCCGGGCACCGGCCATGCCATGACGCCGTTGTACACACCCGAACCGCCAGAACTGCGGCCCCGCAGTTCGCTCTCGATGCGCGCAGACTCGCGTTCCTCTTCCTCGGCTATCGCGCGCAGCCTCTTGGCGTTGGCCTCGTTCTCGGCCATCAACGCGGATTTCTGGCCCTGGATGTCTTCCTGCTCGTCGACGGCGGCCTTGCGCTGGGCCTGCAGGTCCCGAAGGTTCTTCTCGACGACCTCTGCCTCGGTCTTCTTCGCCTGCACTGAGTCGAGGGTGCGGGCGAGTTCGGCCTTGCGCTGCTCCAAAGACGTCTTGATCTCAGTCAGCTGTACGGTGACTGAATGGTTCGATTCGATGACGCGCTGGACCAGGCTGGTACGGGCGATCAGGTCCCCGAAGTCCTTGGAGCCCAGCAGGATGTCGATGTAGAACATGTCGCCCTGCTTGTATGAGGACTGCATCCTCGAAGACAGCAACTGGGCCTGCAGATCGTAGTCCGCCTGAGTCTGCGCGATCTCCGCTTCCTTGACCGTGATCTTCGCGCGAAGCTCTTCGACCTCGGCCTTGAGCTTGCTCGTACGTGCGGTCGCCGATGAGATCTGTGGCTCCAGCTCCCGGACCTTGCCCTCAAGCGAGGCGATCTTCTTGTCCAGGTCTTCGACCTCGGCCCGCAACTCGTTCGCTTTCGCCTGGGCGTCCGCAGCCGCCTGACGAGCCTCGGCGGCTTTGCGGCGATGAGCTTCGAGTTCGGCTTGAGTCGCTCCGTGGGCGACCGCGACCGAAGACAGCAGGAATATGAGCGAAATGAAGATGGGGAGATATGCGCGGCTGCGTTTCATGCTTCGTTTCCTCCGGCGGGCCTGGTGTGACGGATGGCTTCTAATGCCCCGGAAGGCGCTGTTCCAACAACCAATGATACCAGCCAGGTTGGGTATACTCAATCGAGAGCCGGTCAGCCGTTGGGTGGGCCGGCGAAGACCCTGGAACCGAGAGAGGGGACCTACGATGGACGAGAACACCGGCACTCCCACGCCGCCGGCGCCACCCGCGCCCGGTGCACCGGTGCCCGGCGCTCCGCAGGCGACAGCGGATCGGCCGGGACCGGCGAGCGATACCAGCAAGCTGCTGGCCGCCTTGGGCTACATCTTCTGGATCGTCGCACTCATCGCGATCCTGATCGAGCCCTACAAGGAGGAGAAGTTCGTCAAGTTCCACGCGATTCAAGCGCTGGCACTCGGCGTGGCCTCGATGATAGCCTGGATGATTCCCGTGGTCGGCTGGATCGTCGGGATAGTCATCCTGGTATTCCAGATCATCGCGCTCATCAAAGCGTTCCAGTCCGAGTACTATGAGGTTCCGGTCGTCTTCGGTCTGGTGAAGAGCTTCATCGGAGAGTAGACAGGACTTCCTGGCAAGTCGCCATGGGGCCCGACTCATTGCTCCACGATCCGCCAAGCTGCATCAGTGGGGCCGGGTACGATCAGTACCCGGCCTTCGTCATCCACGAGCACCAGGCCCAGACCGCGTTCCTCGGCGTACGTCGTGGCGCGATCACGGCCCATCACGAACAGCGCCGTCGACAGGATGTCCGAGTCCAGTCCGCTGGCGGCTCCGACCACCGTAAGCGAGCGCAGCCCGCGGACGGGCAGCCCCGTCGCCGGGTCGAGTATGTGGTGGTATCGTACGCCGTCACGTTCGAAGTAACGCTGGTAGTCACCGGAGGTCGAGACGGTCACCGGTCCCGGCGCCTCGACTGTCGCGATGGTCGCGCTCGGCTCCCTCGGGTGCTCGACACCGATGCGCCAGGGCTCCCCGTCAGGTTTCGAACCGGTCGTGACGGTCGTGCTTCCTGCGGAAACCAGGGTCGCCGCGATGTCCGGCTCGTCATCTAGCACTGCTATCGCCTCGTCCAGCGCCAGTCCCTTGGCGGCGCCGCCCAGGTCGTAGGTGTGCGCCTCAAGCGCCCGGGCCAAGTCCTCGGGTTCCGGCACCGTGCCGCCTTCCTCGAACCCGTAGAGCCTCGTAACCTCCAGCAGATGGGGCGAGAATTCGGCTTCGACTCCCAGGCGGGTACGTGCTTCAAGGACCTGGAGTGCTTCCGCCGGCAGCTCATCGACGACTCCAGCGTTGAGCCTGGCGATCACAGACCCCGGCTCGTGCGCATCGAGAGCGCTCTCGACCCCCGCCATACGTACGTATGCATCGTCGACAGCTCGTAAGACATCTTCGTCCGACGCCCCATCAGTCCGATACGCCGTCACGCTCACAACGGTCCCCAACGCCTCGCGAGCGTCACGCACCGGCTCGCTCGTGCTCGAACAGCCCGCGAGCAACGAGACGCTCACGAGCGCGCAAAGCAGGGACCCAACGGGGCCGCGGGATGTTCGCACGAATCGCTCCGATCCGATGGGTGCGACGGGGTTCCTCGGCTAGTATACTTCTGTGTCTCGTATCCGTTACCGGCAGGCGGGGGTATCATCCGTGTTCCCGATCATCCATAAACGACAGCTCTCCGAGTCAGTGTTCGAGCTCGGGGTACAGGCGCCGCGCATCGCTCGCAAGGTGCGCGCGGGCCAGTTCCTGATCGTGCGTACAGGCGAGGGTGGCGAGCGCGTGCCGTTCACCTTCTCGGACTGGTCCGCCGAGGAAGGCTGGGTGCGTTTCATCTTCATGCGGGTCGGTAAGACCTCGCATGAGCTCTCCCATCTGGAGGTCGGCGATTCGCTCGCCGATGTCGTCGGGCCGCTGGGCGTGCCGACGCATGTCGAAGACGTCGGCCGTATCGCGGTTATCGGTGGTGGCGTCGGTGCGGCGGTGGCCTATCCGGTCGCCCGTGCGATGGTCGACGCCGGCAACGAGGTCACGGTGGTCCTGGGTGCCCGCAACGAGGACCTGCTCATCCTGCGCGAGGAGTTCGAGGCCCTGGCGCTCAAGGAGCTCATCGTGGTGACCGATGACGGCTCGGCTGGTGAGAAGGGCCTCGTGACCGCACCGCTCAAGCGCATGTCCGAGGCCGGGGCGCTCGATCACGCCATGGCGATCGGCCCGGCGATCATGATGAAGTTCTGTGCGGCGACCGCGAAGGAGCATGGGGTACCGTGCACGGTATCACTCAACCCGATAATGGTGGACGGCACAGGTATGTGCGGCGCGTGTCGCGTGTCGGTGGACGGCGAAACCAAGTTCGGTTGCGTCGACGGCCCCGACTTCGACGGCTGGACGGTTGATTTCGAGGAACTGATGAGCCGCCAGCGGGTCTATGTGGATGATGAGCGTGTGGCTGACGCCGACTACTCCAGGGGGTGCTCATGCCATCAGTAGATGACAGCAGGTCCGCCGGCGAAGCAGCGCCCGTGCAGGACAAGCCGCGTCACAAGCCGTCGCGCGCACCGCGCACGGCGATGCCGGAGAGGAACGCGGCGGAACGCGCCACCGACTTCGACGAGGTCGCTCTGGGCTACACCGAGGAGCAGGCTCGTGCGGAAGCCGCCCGTTGCCTGCAGTGCAAGAACGCGACGTGCATCGCAGGCTGCCCGGTCAACATCGACATCAAGTCGTTCATCGGCCACATCATCGACGGAGAGTACGCCGACGGGGTCGCCGTGCTCAAGGAGCGAAACGCTCTACCGGCGATCTGTGGCCGCGTCTGCCCGCAGGAAGAACAGTGCGAAGCGGTCTGCGTACTGGCGAAGAAGGGCGAGCCGGTCGCGATCGGCAGGCTCGAGCGCTGGTTGGGCGACTTCGACCTGGCGTGTGAGCTCGACGGCCGCTGCAAGCCGGAGATAGGCGAACCGACCGGTCTGCGGTGCGCGATTGTCGGTTCCGGCCCTGCTGGGCTGGCCTGTGCCGGTGAGCTTGCCCGCATGGGACATGAAGTCACCGTATTCGAGTCCCTGCACGCCACCGGCGGGGTGCTGACCTATGGCATCCCCGAGTTCCGGCTACCCAAGCACATCGTCGAGGCGGAGATCGACTCGCTTTCTCAGATGGGTGTGAAGATCGAATGCGACGTGGTAGTCGGGGCGAGCGTGACCGTCGACGAGTTGTTCTCCGAGGAAGGCTTCGACGCGGTGTTCATCGGGTCGGGCGCCGGCCTGCCCGTGTTCATGGGGATTCCGGGCGAGAACCTCAATGGCGTGTACTCCGCCAACGAGTTTCTCACCCGTGTGAACCTGATGCGTGCCTACGAGTTCCCTACATCGGATACACCGGTATGGCGTGGTCGCAAGGTCGCTGTCGTCGGTGGAGGGAACGTAGCGATGGACTCCGCGCGTACCGCGTTGAGGCTGGGCGCTGACGAGGTGTTCCTCGTCTACCGCAGGACCGAGGACGAGATGCCTGCGCGTCGCGAGGAGGTACACCACGCCAGAGAAGAGGGTGTCGAGTTCAAGATGCTCTGCTCGCCCACGGAGATCGTGGGCCATGAAGGCTTCGTCACGGGTATCACTGCCACCCGCATGGAGCTGGGTGAGCCGGATTCGAGCGGAAGGCGAGCCCCAGTCTGCGTGATGGACTCGGAATTCACGATCGACTGCGATACGGTCATCATGGCGGTCGGCACCAGGGCCAATCCGCTGCTCGCAAATGCGGCTCCCGATCTCGAATTGTCGCATCGGGGTTACATCCTGACGGATGAAGATGGGGCCACGAGCAAGCCCGGTGTGTTCGCTGGCGGAGACATCGTCACCGGAGCTGCGACCGTGATCCTGGCGATGGGCGCGGGCAAGAAATCGGCTATCGCTATGGACCGCTACCTGCGGGAACGGTGATGTCCGGGGTACAGAGGACTCGATGATAGAAGCCGCTTGAGAGTTCTTGCCGAGCGGCCTGATGAGGGTGCGGCGCGCTACCTGCTACTCTGGACTGGACGGCGCGGCGTTCTCTTGCGATGATACGGGGCGTGTCGCCTGTAAGAATTTTCTGACGAAGGGCGTTTTCCGTGGCGATCACGTGGCGCACCGACTACGCGATGAGGCTCATCTACGAGCTTGCCAGAGCGCGTCCCCAGAGGCGGGCTACCGTCAGGCAACTGTCGGAAGCAGCCGGTATCCCCTATGACTACGCACGAGGCATCGCCGCTTCGCTTGTCTCCGCCGGACTGCTGAAGTCGCGCCGGGGCGTCCACGGAGGCGTCGAACTCGCGCGTCCCGCATCGGCGATCAGCCTTCTGGATGTGTTCCGGGCTATGGACGAGCCTGCCTCCTTAGCACTCTGCACAGGAGAGATGGCCGTCTGCGAGCGCGAGGGATCGTGTCCGTATCACCAGGTGGTATGGAACGTGCTCGACGCCCGCATTGAGTCCTATCTTGGCGAGACGACACTGGAATCGGTCGTCGAGACGGGTCTGCGACTTGGGGACCCGCAGCGCCCCCTGGGGGCGAGGCGCTGAGCGCCGCAACCTGCCGCACGGCCCGGTAGTCCTACCCGACGGTTCATGCGCTATACTCAGTGGCGGACTGGGGAGATGAACGGCATGATCGCCGTTCGTCCGCGACTGGATGGCGGTGCCGATGGCGGATGAGATAAGCGTTCTTGTCATCGACGACGATGAATCCATCGTCGAGATGATCAAGATGGGGCTTGAGGCCGACGGGATGAAGGTGTTCGGCGCCGGGGACGGCGCCGAGGGGATCGAGGTCCTGGGGCGCGAACCCGTCGATGTCGTGGTACTCGACATCATGATGCCGCGTGTCGATGGCTGGATGGCCTTGATGGAGATCAGGAACAACCCGGTCACCGCCGACCTTCCCGTCATCATGCTCAGCGCCAAGACGCAGGACCTGGCCAAGATCCTCGCCTTCAAACAGGGCGTCCAGCAGTACGTGACGAAGCCATTCAACATCCTGGAACTCGCCGCTCGGGTCGAGAGCCTGGCCAAGGGCCGACGAAAGGCACTCGGGGAGACGACCTCCGTGTCCGAGAGCGACTTCCGCAAGCTGGCGGTCCGCAAGGGTGGCCGTACCGTGCTGTTGTCCATCGAAGACATCGTCTTCCTGTCTGCGCGTAACAAGTCGACGTACGCTCACACCTTCGAGAACCAGTACCTGGTTGACATGACCTTGGGCGAGCTCGAGTGCCGACTGTCGAAGGAGAGCTTCGTCAGGGTCCACCGGTCCTACATGGTCAACCTGAACAAGATCAAGGAGATCCTGAGGGTGGACGGTGCTAACGTCGTGGTCGCCGGAGACCGTGACGAGACTCATATCCCGGTCGCGCGTCGGCAGGCGCGCCAGTTCCGAGAGGCGGTAGGAATATGATCGGCGATCGTGTGCGGAAGCGGGGGGCGTGGATAGCCATCGTGTCTCTTGCGCTGTGCGTTGGCCTGGTTGTTCCGTCTTCCGCCTTTGCGGAGCGCACCATCGGCTTGAGCAGTGGCACGTTCGAGCCGTCGTTGGCGCCCGGGCAATCGGCATCCGATCTGGTGATGGTCGCGAACAACGGCGATGAGCCGTTCATGGCGCTTATCTATACAGCCGACATCGTCGCGGACGAAGAGGGCAAGCAGGACTATGTGCGTCCGGCTCCAGGCGCCGACAACTACCTGAGTAGCGCTGCGTCCTGGATCAGACTGGAGATTCCCGATGCGACCAAGGTGGTCGCGAACACACCGTATCTCGAGATAGCTCCGGGTGAGGAATTCCCCGTCAAGTTCGAGGTGGTCGTCCCGCCAGGGGCCGCACCGGGTGACTACAATGCGGCCATCTTCTTCGAGATGTTCGACTTCGCCGAGGTGGGTGGCGGTGGGGCGGTTTCCAGGGCGCAGGGCCGCATCGGTAGCCGTATCGACTTGAGGGTGGTCGGAGACATCGTAGACAAGGTCGAGATCGGCCCGTTGTTGGCTTCCCAGTTCGCATGGACGAACAAGACCGAGTTCGACCTGAGGGTCCGGAACACAGGGAACATCGACAACAAGATCACGACCGGTCTCGCTCTGGTGGGCGAGGGCGAAGAGGTGGTTTGGACCGACGAGCTGGAGGCGGACGTCAACCTGTATGCAGGTGATGACCGCACATACGGCGGCGGACTCAACTTCGAAGGTGTCGGCTTCGGCAAGTACACCCTTCGCGGTATCGTCGAGTACCAGCGGGAGCTGGGTGACGCCCAGGGGACTTTCGAAGATGCTTCGGATACCGTGGAGCGCTCGATCTGGGTGATCCCGCTATGGATCATCATCGTCGTGATCGTGATCCTCGCACTGCCGGTGCTCTACGTCGTCTACCGTGTGTCGACGCGCGGATCCAGGCGTGTAGCGGCGCGTCGTAGCGAGCGGGAGGAGGCGCGCGAGCCCGAGGCTGAGACGCAGGTCCTTGATATCGATGAGGCGGAGGTCACGTTCGAGGACGTGATCCCCGATGACGCGAGGGAGTGAACCCGCCAGGGCGGAGTTCAGGCAACGAGAAAGGGCGCCCTGCGGGGCGCCCTTTCTGCATCCGTGTGAGTGCCTGTAGTACTAGTCCTGCAGTGCGGTGTAGGGGTAGGTGAACACGTAGTCGTTGGGATCGATCTCCCAGGAGTCGTCTGCCGTCAGGTCCAGGCCGTAGGTGTAGTCCATCACCACGACACCCTTGGCACCCTCTGCGCCCTGGGAGTCGATCTTGTACTGGCTCTGCTTGCCGAGCACCAGTGCATCGTCGGGAGCCACGGTCACAACACCTTCGGTCCATGACCACGTCTTGTTGGACTTCACGGTGACCTCAGGTCCAGCAATCGTGTAGCTTGCTCCGGGATCGAGGCCGAGTGGATAGTCATCGGCATACGTGAACACGTTGTCGTCAAGCGTGAGCTCGAACTTCGGATTGACCTTCGCCGTGACCGTGACGGGCGGGTCGGCGGCGATCGCGTAGGCCACAACACCCAGCACGAGTGCCACCACCACTACTGCGATAATCAACGTCTTCTTCATTGCAGCTCTCCTTCTCCTTCCGGGGGAATCTCTCCTCTAGCCGGAGGCGAACCCGGCGTTGCGCCTATTGGGTGTATCGGGCGGTGTGATACGGGACACAATAGCACTTTGATGAACGGACATTGTCAGCCGATAAGCGGCAAATACTTGTATTCTGGAGCCAATCTAGCAGGACAAACGAACGCATGGTGAGGATAAGCGCCATACACGTTAAGGAAGAAGGCGTGGACGAACGGTCGCCGCGGCCTGCATACTACTGTTGTACGACTGCATAGTCCACGGTTGCCGTGTAGGGAATCTCAGGAGTGGTCTCCCACGGGGGCTCCAGTGTCAGCGAATCGACGTAGACCGTTGTGCCGGCGGACCGCAGGTCTTCCGGAACGCCCGTTGCGATCAGTCCTAGTGCGGCGGCATCGCCACCCAAGGTGCGCGTGATGGTGTAGGAGTCCGATGACTGGACGGTCAAGGTGATCTCGATACTGTCGGTCGGGATGCCGGGATAGACGTCTCCGAAGTCGACCGCGCTTGAACCGTCGGGAGTCTCTATCGTGAGCAGCAAGAAGGGTGCGGCAGTGATCGTGAACAGGCCGTCGCGCGCTCCCATCGTGAACGTCTCGTTCCCGGCGTTGCGGTGGAACACGATCTGGACGAGCTGGTATTCGCC
The DNA here is from genome assembly GCA_002478275.1 of Actinobacteria bacterium UBA7524. Classification (GTDB taxonomy): domain Bacteria; phylum Actinomycetota; class Coriobacteriia; order Anaerosomatales; family UBA912; genus UBA7524. The sequence goes on along the minus strand of DLMY01000024.1, from coordinate 12,219 downwards.
TGCGGTCGACGGGTTGATCACGTTACCCAGCGCGATCTGGAACGTGGTGCGCTGCGGTATCGTTGTCCCGAGCTCGACGCGCACCGCGTTTGCCGCCGGATAGGACACGATGTCTCCTGTCCCCGCGGACGTCGCGCCCGAGACGTCTGGTCCGGCGGGGAAGCTCACCGTGTATCCGGTCACGGTCTCACCATTGCCGGTTCGGAAGTTGCCGATCGTGTACGCCGTCGTCGCAAGCGTGTCGGCGTTGCCCAGTGTGACGCTGACGCGCCCTTGGGCGCTCACTGCGTGTACAGACGTGGCGGGCAGCAGTATCAGGAGGCACAGCAGGAGTAGCGCGATCGATGCTCGCGAGGGTGACCGGTGGCTCGGATTGGCTAGTGGTGATGCGAGCATGACTCGTCCTGTCGTGCTGGGTCGCGGTCCTTCAACCACAAGACCGTCTCGTTAGATTGTATCGTCCGTCGGCAGGCGCGACTACACCATCGCTGGCAGGGCACCTAGTTGCGCAGCGAGCCCAGAGGCGCAGGGAAGCGTCCGCCCCGTCGGATCAGGCGCGTGCCGGCCCACTCGTTGACCGCCATGACGGGTGCGGTGCCGAACAGGCCCCCGTACTCTACGCTGTCTCCGACGGTCTTGCCGATCACCGGTATGAGACGTGTCGCGGTCGTCTTGTGGTTTATCACCCCGATCGCGCACGCGTCGGCGATGATGGCCGCGATGGTCTCCTGTGGGGTATCGCCGGGGATGGCGATCATGTCGAGACCCACCGAACACACGCTTGTCATCGCCTCGAGCTTCTCAAGCGTCAGTGCGCCCTCCTGGACGGCCCGGATCATGCCCGCGTCTTCGGAGACGGGGATGAACGCGCCGGAAAGCCCCCCGATGCTCGAGGTCCCCATCGCACCACCCTTCTTGACCGCATCGTTGAGCAGGGCGAGTGCTGTGGTGGTGCCTGGTCCACCACATCGCTTCACACCGATCGCCTCGATGATGGCCGCGACGCTGTCCCCCTCAGCGGGTGTAGGCGCCAGCGAGAGGTCGACTATCCCCATGTCGGCGCCGAGACGACGGGCGGCTTCCCGCGCAATGAGTTCTCCTGCCCGGGTTATCTTGAACGCCGTCGCCTTGATGGCTTCCGCCACCTCGGTCAGATCGGCCGTCTCGGAGAGCGATTCGACGACCGCGCGGACCACGCCGGGACCTGAGATCCCCACATTGATGACGGCATCGGCCTCACCGGCACCGTGCACGGCGCCGGCCATGAACGGGTTGTCCTCGACCATGTTCGCGAACACCACGAGCTTGCCGCAGCCGAACGAGCCGTTGTCAGCCGTTGCTTCCGCGGTCTCGCGGACGACCGCGGCCATTCGCGACACGGCATCCATGTTGATGCCCGCGCGGGTCGAGGCGACGTTGACCGAGCTGCACACGCGTTCGGTCTGTGCGAGCGCTTGCGGTATGGAGTCGATCAGCAGCCGGTCACCTTCGCCGATGCCCTTGTGCACGAGCGCCGAGTAGCCTCCGATGAAGTCCACGCCTACCTCCGCAGCGGCGCGGTCCAGCGCGCGTGCGACTGCCGTGATGTCACCACATGCGCAGGCAGCCGCGAGCTGGGCCACGGGCGTGACGGAGATTCGCCGGTTCACGATGGGGATGCCGTACTCCCGCTCGATCGCTTCTGCCACCGGGACGAGCTCGCTCGCGCTGGAGGCCACCTTCTCGTAGACCTTGGCGGCGACCTTCTCCGCGTCGGTGTCGGCGCATGAATCCAGCGCCAGGCCCAGCGTGACCGTTCGGATGTCGAGATTCTGCTGGGTGATCATCAGCAGGGTTTCGACGACCTCCTCGGGGGTGATGTGCATGATGTCTCCGGGTCTCCTCGGCGGATCAGATGCGGTGCATGAAGCGGAAGACGTCCTCGCGTTGCAGTGTGACTTGCACGCCGATGCGCTGACCGGCCTCGTCGAGTTGCGTCTGGAGGGTGTCGAAGGGGGTGACGTCCTCGTCGACGGTCACGAGCATGGTCATCGAGAAGATGCCGCCGATGATGGTCTGGCGGATGTCCTCGATGTTGGCGCTTGCGCGGGCGAGTACGTCGGTGATGCCCGCGACGATGCCGATGCGGTCTTCGCCGAGTACGGTCAGGACGGCAGGTGTCTGCATGGTGGCCTCCTCGATTCGCCCGCTCCGTGCGGGCTATACTCCCTTATACCGCGAGAAGGCGCATCCCGCGAGAGCGTGTCTCGCGGCAAGGCGCACCATGATGCCGAGGAAGGCGAGGACGTGGCGATACCCATCACACCGATTCGCGTAGGCGATGTCGTGCGTTTGAAGAAGCCTCACCCGTGCGGCACCAACGAATGGGAGGTCACCCGGGTGGGGGCCGACATCAAGCTCAAGTGCCTGGGTTGCGACCGTTCGGTGATGATGGAGCGCTACGAGTTCGACCGAAGATTCCGGGGGTTCATCAGGAGCCCTCGGTGAGGCCGTCGAGTCTGCCGGGCACTGCCGTCCGGTTGAGCTGGATGTGCACGTGGTCGCCGCCGTCTGCCGTGTAGCCGCCAAGCTGATGGTCGACGCGATCTGACAAGCGCCTGACCTCGGCGATCTGCGTGAGTCCGCCGAAGACCTGGTCGCCGGCCTCGACGCACGGCGCGTCCACATGTATCAGGACGACGTCGATCTCGGGCCATCCGGCGGGCTGGATGTGGATCTCGTAGTCGTCGTGCTTGTCGTAGAGACGGTACGCACGTACCTCCACGACGGTTCCGGTCACCGGGGCGAAGACGGGCGTGCCCGGCGCTGCGCCGATGTCGACCGCGGTGTCCGGAGGCCCAGTACGGTTGGAGCGCCACATTCTCAGAACCTCGCCCTTGAGCTCTGCGGGACCTGCTGTCTGGTCGACGACCTTCACCCGGCCCGTTCCTCGGGTCGAGGCAGCGGTGCCCATGTCGGCATCGGGCAGCAGGGACTCCATATGCAAAGCGACGTCACTCGATGCCTGGTGGAATGCGATCTCGGTCAGTGTGCCCGGCGGGATCGGGAGGTAGAGGTGCAGGCTGCGATAGCGGGCGAAGAACGGCGTCGGATCGCCGGGGGGCTTCTTCGCGACCGCCATCTTGTCGGCGAGTTCGGCGACCGTGCCTGCGTGGGCCTGTCCACTGGCGGCGGTGGGGGCTGGGTCTCGGGTCACCGTCCACACGATGCCCACGAGTAGAGAGACGACCGTCACGAGCGCGGCGATCTGCAGGTAGAGCGCCCGCTGCGTGGCACGCCGACGCTGCTCGCGCAGTCGCAGGTGCCGTTGCTCGAGGATCTGGCGACGTCGCGGGTCGCCGGCATGACGCACCAGCGGGTCGTCGGACAAGGGGCGTCGTGATCGGCCGCCGGAAGCGCTGCCCGGGTTGTGGGGGTGGCGCCTCACGGTAGCACCGCCGCAGTATCGCCCTCGATGACCACGCTGGTGCCGTGAGGGCCGGAGATCTTCTTGAGGCGCTCAAGTATCACCGTGGCCTCTTGGCCGCTGACGAACTTCGGCTGTCCGAATCCTTGCAGGTAGACCGGCGTGGCCCGGACGTTGGCGACCCCATGCGGTCCCAGCTCGGCGTCAAGGATGAACGCTTCCCCGGTCTTGCGTGAGTAGTGGTCGAACACGAAGTCGCCCAGCGAATATGCGATGAGCGAACCGTTGTAGAACTCGATGCCCTGAATGACGTGCGGGTGGTGCGAGAGCACCATATCGGCACCGGCGTCGACGGCAGTGCGCCCGTCGCGCACCTGATCCCCGTTCGCATCGTCCTTGTACTCGACACCCCAGTGGAACGAGACGATCACGTAGTCATGTTCGGCCTTGGCCGCGCGAACGGCTTCGGCGACAGCTGCCATGTCGGTCCGCCCCGGGGCGAGTCCGGCTTTCGAATCGGTGGCGATGAAACCGGCCGGCAGGATGTGTGAGAACGACAGGAACGCCACGCTGGTGCCGTCGATCTCGCGCACAGCGGGTTGCCAGGCCTCGGCCCTGTTCATCCCGGCTCCTGCATGTGCGATTCCCGCTCCGTCGAGTAGCGAGACGGTGTCCGACAGCGCGTCCGGACCGTAGTCGAGCACGTGGTTGTTGGCGAGAGCGAGAAAGTCGAATCCGGCCGCGCTCAGGCCCTCGACCGCCCGCGGGTCGCCCCGGAACGTGACGTCCTTGGCGGTGTTCTTCGTGCCTGCCGAGGAAAGAGGGCTCTCCAGATTGCCTACCGCGATGTCGGCCGCCGCCAGGTGTTCGGCGACGTGCCGCAGTGGCTCCAGTCCGCCCTTCGATTCGATCAGCTTCTTGACCTGCCGGTCGAAGATCATGTCACCGACGGCTGCTATCGTGATGGTTGCCGGCCCCGAGGGTTCGGGGGGAGCGGTGGGTTCCTCGGCGACGGGGACGGTAGGCGTGGTGACTGCGGGGGGTTGTGTGACAGGCGAAGCGGTGTCGGCGTCAGCGGGCTGACCGTTTCCGGACCGCAGGGCGCCCAGCGCGAGGACCACGCCTGCGGCAGCTACAACCAGCAGCGCGGACACGGCGAACACCGCACGCATGCGGCGTGCCTTGTGTCGCCTCATCTCGCGTGCAGCGGAGCGTGTACGGATCACTGGTTCGCGCATCGGAGGTCTTTCAGAAGGGGGATTCATCGGTCAGATGCAGAACATTATAGCCAGGGAAGCGCTCGCACCGGCAGGCGAGTGCTACAATCGCTGCATTCATGCCGGGGTAGGGGATGCCCGCAGATGGAGAAGCTCGAAGCGATATTGCACGCCGAGGAGGCGTCACGCCGGGCGATTGCGGACGCCCGCACACAGGCCCGTGAGATCATGCGGGAGCTGCGCAACGAGGTCGAGCTGATCGGCATGGTCTCCGAACGCGAGACGGGCGAAGAGGGTGCCGCCTTGCGTGCCGCCGCCCTGCGCGACGCGGAGGCGCAGGCCGCAGTGATCGAGCGGGACGCGGAGAGCGCCCTGGGCGACGTGGTGCGTCAGGCCGAGTCGCACTACGACGACGCGGTCGAGGCCGTCATCGCGGCTCTCATGGAGTGAGGTCACCATGGCCATCGCTCGCATGCTCAAGGTTGATGTGATCGGACACTCGGCACACGCCGACGACGTCGTCCAGTGTATGCAGGATGCCGGGGCCGTCGACATCGAGCGCATCGAGATGGAGAGAGGCGGCATCACGCGACCGTCGGCGCACGCCGAACGCCGCAACGTCCTGGATGAGGACGTTGCGCGAGCACAGTTCGTCAGGGATTTCCTCGGCAGGTTCCACACGTCTGACGTCGCGTTCAAGTCGTTCATCTCCGAGAAGGTCCATATCGGGCTTGCGGAGTTCGATGGGCTGGCTGCCGACGAGTTCTTCGACGAGCTGTACGGTGAGTGCGAGTCCATCGCCTCCCGGCTCGCTGAGATCGCGCGAGAGCGTGAGCATCTCAAGGTGCTCATCCATGAACTCGAACCCTGGGCAGGTCTGCACCTGCAGATCTCGCAGTGGAAGGGCACCGAACACGTCATGCTGTTCACCGGCACGGTTCCCGTGCTGCATTCGGAGGCGATCCGTGAGTCGATGCGGCAGGTCTCCGCAGACCTCTCGATCCAGGAAGCGGGCAGGTCCCGCGACCTGGAGGCGTGGGTCGTCATGGCACACCGCGCATCCGTCGACGATATCCGTGCGGCGCTGGCGCTGACGGAGTTCACAGAGGTCGCATTCCCCGATCTCAAGGACTATCCCGCCGAGGAGATCGAGGACGCCCGGACCCGGATCCAGGAGCTCGGCCGGGAAGAGGAGCGGCTTAGGGAGCGCGCGGCAGAGCTCGAGCGCGAGTTCCACTATGCCGTGGCCTTGGTGCAGGCGCTTCTGACCAGGCGCGACGCTCTTGAGGTGCGCGACAACTTCGCGGCTACGGAGAGGACGTTCCTGGCTACCGGATGGGTGCCCGTCAGCGCTCGCGAACAAGTGGAAGAGGCCGTTCGCTGTGCGGGCGAGGAGGTAGACATCACCTTCCGCGCACCACAAGAGGGTGAGAGGGTGCCCGTTGCACTCGAGAACCCCTGGTTCATCCGGCCCTTCGAGGTGCTCACGGACTTGTACGGTCGGCCGGCGTACGGAGATGTCGATCCGACGCCGTTGCTCGCGGGGTTCTTCTTCCTGTTCTTCGGCATGTGTATCGGAGATGCGGGGTACGGGGTCGTCCTGATGCTGGCCGCCTATCTGATGAAGACCCGGCTCGATGTCGCGCCGGGTGTGAAGCGGTTCATGGATCTTCTCATCGCGGGGGGGCTGGCATCTGCCATCGTGGGCGTGGCGACACGCAGCTACTTCTCGCTCACTGCCGAGGCGCTGCCGGGATTCATGCGTTACGAACCGTTGCTCGACCCGCTCGATGACATCATCGTCTTGCTTCTGGCCTCTGTCGCCATCGGTGTGGTGCACGTGGTCTTCGGTACGCTGGTGAACGTCTACCGGCGCGCCAAGGCGGGAGACTGGTGGTCGGCGGTACAGGAGGACCTTTCCGGCCTGCTCTTGCTCGGCGGACTTGCCGCGACCTTCATGACCGGCCAGATCACACCGTTCGCATGGACGGCTGTGGTCGCGGTCCTGCTTGCCGGACGCGTGACGGAGATGCTCGTGGTGGAGCGCAACCCGCTCAAGGCTCTCCTCGGCATACCGAAAGGGCTGCTGGGACTGTACGGGCTGACCGGGTATCTGTCGGACTTCCTGTCCTATACGCGTCTGGCGGCGCTGGGACTTGCCAGCCTACTGGTCGGGCAGGTCATGAACATCCTGGCTGAGATGGTCGTCGGGGCGCCCTGGGGCATCGGTATCGTCGCCGCGGCGCTGATCCTTGTGGTGGGACACGCGTTCAACCTGGTGATCAACCTCCTCGGCGCGTTCGTGCATCCTGCGCGTCTGCAGTTCGTGGAGTTCTTCGGAAGGTTCTACGAGGCCGGCGGCAGGCCGTACAAGCCGTTTGCCCGCCGGACCACGTCGTTGGTGCTACACCCGGTTGCGGGTGAGCAGGAAGGAGGAACGCACTCGTGAAAGAGTTCGTGTTGGGGATGTCGGGGGTCGAGTGGGCGCTGTTCGGCGCCGCACTCGCTGCGATCGGGGGAGGCATCGGTTCCGCGATCGGCATCACCACGGTCAGCAGCGCGGCTACCGGGATAATCTCCGAGGACGCCGATAAGTTCGGCAAATTGCTGCCGCTCTCAGCGATGCCGGGCACGCAAGGCATCTACGGGTTCATCACCGCTCTGTTGGTGCTGATCTTCTTCGGGTTCTTCGACGGGGTGCCGGATTTGAGCGCTACCGAGGGCATGCGGATCTTCTACGCGTGTCTGCCCGTCGCGGCCCTGTGCATGGTATCGGGCATCTACCAGGGAGCTACTGCGGTCGGTTCGGCAGGTATGGTCGCCCGTCGCGACGAGGACGCCGGTAAGTCACTCATCTTCCCTGCGCTCGTCGAGACTTACGCCGTGCTTTCGCTGATCGTCACTGTGCTCATGCTGATCACGTTGTCGGGGTAGACCGTGGCGCTCGCAGATATCATCAGACGCATAGAGTCCGACACGCGCATCGAGGCCGAAGCCATCGTCGCGGAGGCCCATGCCGAGTCAGAGCGCGTGCGCTCCAATGCGGAGCACGAGGCGGCGAGGCGTAAGGAGCGCGAACTCGAACGCCTTTCCGCGCAAGCCGCCGAGGAGGCCCATACACGGCTGGCGGCCGCGCGACTCCGTGGCAGGGATCGCATCATCGCCGAGAAGCGGGTGCTTCTCGGCCGGGCGTTGATCGAGGCCACGAAGAGGGTCGTTGCGATGCCGGACGAACGTTACGCGGCGTTCCTGGCGCGTCAGGTGGCCCAGGTGGTTCGTGGTGGCGAGGTGCTGGAGATAGGCCACGGTGATGCGGAACGTCTTGCAACGGTACTGCCGGCCGCGTTGGCAGACGCAGGGGTCGACGTACACATCGCAGGGAGCGCGGACTCCCTTGAGCACGGGCTTCTGGTCAAAGGCCAGCGCATGAACGTGGAAGTCTCGGTCGCCGCCATGGTCACGGCGCGCCGCAACGAGCTCGAGGCCGCCGCCGCCACGCGCATGTTCGCCGAGGAGGACACCGAGTCGTGAGCTACGGCACCGCCATACGCGACCCGTTGCGCTACGGCTTCGCTGTCGGGCGCGTCCGCGTGCTCGAGACCAAGTTGCTCAAGCGTTCGCACTTCGAACGGCTTCTGGCAGCTGCTGACTTCGAGGAGCAGCACAAGATCCTCTCGGAGACGGTCTACGGCGCTTACCTCGAGGGCGCGAAGCGTGTCGACGATGTTGAGCGGGCTCTGGAGCGGGTGCTCGGCGACTTGCACCGGGAGTTCCTGTGTAGCGCGAACCTGCCCGCTGAGATAGCGGAGCTCTTCGGTCTGCGTGACGACTATGAAGAGGTCCGGGGTCTACTCAAGGCTCAGGCGCACGACGTCTCGCCTGCGGAGTTGCTGGGTGGCACGGGCGCTTCGAGCGTCGCGGACCTCGTCGCAGGCAAACTCCCGTCGCCGCTGGCCGCAGTGTACCAGCGGTTGCGCGCGGTGGTCTCGGATGGCGAGGGCAACGTTCGAGCGGACATGGTCGACATGGTCGTAGACCGGGATCTGCACGAACGGATACGGGCCCTGGCTGACAAGTCCCACAATCGCTTCGTCCAGCAAATGGCAAGCGTCTTCATCGACCTCGCCAACGTGAGAGTGTTCGTTCGCACGCGCCTGAAGGGGCTCACGGTGACCGACGCCAGGGACTATCTGCTTGAGGGCGGTTCCATATCGCTCAAGCAGTTGCTGTCCTTGTATCGTCTCCCGCTCGAGGAGGCCGCTGCGAGACTCGTGGCGTATGGGCCGCTCCGGGGCGTCGACCCCGAGGCGCTGGTGGACACCGAGCGGCTCGACGTGGTGTCCGACGCGATCGTCGCGAAGATCACCTCCCAGGCACGAATGGTGGCGGTGGGACCCGAGCCAGTCGTGGCGTACGTGCTTGCACGTCGGGCAGAGGTGGCTATGGTGCGGACCCTGCTCATCGGCAAACTGGCCGGAGTCTCGACCGAGGTGTTGCGCGTGCGGCTGAGGGATGTGGTCGCATGAGCCGGATGAAGGTCGCTGTAGCCGGTACCCGTGCGAGTGTGGCGGGGTTTCGGGCCCTGGGATTCGAGGTCTTCTCGGTGTTCGACCCGGCCGACGTTCGGGAGCTCTGGCCCAGGCTGACCGGCGGGGAGTTCGCCGTGGTGTTCGTGACGGAGCCGGTGTACATGGCGATCGGAGACCTGGTGGCCGAGGCGGTGGACAAGCCCGTTCCGGCGGTCACGGTCATTCCCGGCGCCGGGAGTCCGGGCGGTATGGGGCAGCAGAAGATCGACCTGGCTATCGAGCGCGCGCTCGGCACGACGGTCCTGATCCGGGAAGAGGACGCGTAGATGGAGCAAGGAAGGATAGTGAAGGTCGCCGGTCCGCTCGTGGTAGCCACCGGTCTTGGCGGGTCCAAGATGTACGACCTCGTTCGTGTGGGCGAGGAAGGACTCATGGGTGAGATCATAGAGATGCGAGGCGAGCGCTGCTCGGTCCAGGTCTACGAGGAGACCGAGGGACTGGGGCCGGGCGATCCGGTCGAGTCCACCGGCGCACCGCTGTCCGTCGAGCTTGGCCCCGGCATGCTCGGGGCTGTCTACGACGGCGTACAGCGGCCGCTGGACGCGCTCGCAGCGAAGGCAGGTGCGTTCTTGTCGCGCGGAATACACGCCCCGGGACTGGATCGCGACGCGAGATGGCTGTTCCATGCCACGGTCGCCGAAGGTGAGCATGTAGGGGCTGGCGACGTCATAGGGATCGTCCAGGAGAACGAGGTCATCACTCATCGGATCATGGTGCCTCCGGGTGTCTTCGGGCGTATAGAATCCATCGAGAGCGGGACGTACACAGTCGACCAGACCGTCGGGACCGTCACCGACCCGGACTCGGGGGTCTCGCACGATCTCAAGATGATGCAGTCCTGGCCGGTGCGTGTGCCCAGGCCGTACGGACGCAAGATCCCGGTCGACGAGCCTCTGGTGAGCGGCACCCGCGTTATCGACACCTTCTTCCCTCTGCTCAAAGGTGGAGTGGCATGTATCCCGGGCCCGTTCGGCGCGGGTAAGACGGTCACCCAACACCAGATCGCCAAGTGGTCCAACGCCGAGGTGGTC
>DLMY01000024.1:1644-1773 GCA_002478275.1 Actinobacteria bacterium UBA7524 | reverse complement strand
GCGGCAACGAGATGACCGACGTGTTGATGGAATTCCCCGAGCTCGTCGATCCGTATTCGGGCGAGCCGCTCATGAAGCGAACGGTGCTTGTCGCAAACACCTCGAACATGCCGGTGGCGGCTCGTGAAG
>DLMY01000024.1:764-1330 GCA_002478275.1 Actinobacteria bacterium UBA7524 | reverse complement strand
GAGGAGATGCCGGGCGAGGAAGGCTTCCCGGCATACTTGGGCACGAAGCTCGCCGCTTTCTATGAGCGTGCCGGCAAGGTAGTGACCTTGGGCCGACCGCTGCCGGAGGGCAGCGTCTCGGTCGGTGAGGCGGCGGCGGACAAAGCCGTAGGCGGTGTCACGCCCGATACGGCCAGCGACCGCGAGGACGTGCACGAGCGTATCGGCTCGGTTTCGGTGGTCGGCTCGGTCTCCCCACCCGGCGGGGACCTCTCTGAGCCGGTCGTCCAGAACACGTTGCGGGTCGTGAAGGTCTTCTGGGCCTTGCAGGACACCTTAGCGTTCCAGCGCCATTTCCCCGCGATCGACTGGCTCACCAGTTACTCGCTGTACCTGGAGAAGATCACCCCGTATTGGGACCGGGAGGTGGGCAAGGAATTCCGCAGGCGTCGCGACCGCTGCATGGTGATCTTGCAGCGCGAGAGCGAGCTTGCTGAGATCGCGCGCCTGGTAGGCATGGAGGCGCTATCCGCCGAGGAGCAGATTCTCATGGAGACCGCCAAGTCCATCCGCGAGGACTTCCTGCA
>DLMY01000024.1:318-608 GCA_002478275.1 Actinobacteria bacterium UBA7524 | reverse complement strand
CTGCAGCAGAACGCGTTTCGCGATGACGACCAGTTCACCTCGCTCGTGAAGCAGGACCACCTGCTCAAGACGATCCTTCTCTTCCACGAGCGCGCGGTCATGGCCTATGAGGGCGGGGCGGCCCTTGCGGACATCTTCGCGGCTCCCGTTCGCGAGCGTATCGCCAGAGCCAAGTACCTGACCGAGCAAGAGATGGGCGTGTTCTCCGAGATCTCCTCGGATATCGAGACTCAGCTGGTGGCCGAGGGCGTCGAGGAGGGGGTTGCGCGATGACACGCGAGTACATGACC
>DLMY01000024.1:0-158 GCA_002478275.1 Actinobacteria bacterium UBA7524 | reverse complement strand
ATGACACGCGAGTACATGACCACACGCGACATCGTCGGTCCGCTCCTGCTTGTAGAGGACGTGGCGGGCGTCACTTACGGTGAACTGGTCGAGCTCGACTACCCGGATGGTACGAGCTCGCTCGGTAACGTACTGGAGGTCAACGAGGACGTCGCGCT
>DLMY01000005.1 GCA_002478275.1 Actinobacteria bacterium UBA7524 | reverse complement strand
CCCCCCGAAACCTTACGCGCTCCTGTCGAACTTGCGCATCGACAACGGCTCGTCGCATCGGTAGGGTGATTGGGGCGGGAATCGGGCGCGGCGTTGTGGTCATGCGCAATCACTAGGTGGAACGAAGGGCAGCTTGTGCGATGAGCAATCGGACGACCGAGGTCATGCTCGCAGCAGCACTTTTCGCCCTACTGCTTGTCGCTGGTTGCGCCAAGTTCGATGCCGCCCCGCCCCCTGTCACGCTCACGAGAGGGGACACGGATTCGGCCCAAACCGTCTCTGAGGAGTCCGAGGCCGAGTGGGGGACTGCGACGACGGAGGCTTATTCCGGGGCACAAGTTCTCGGTGTTACGATGCGGGTCCAGCGACTCGCCCCGGACGGGACGGACGCACCGGACGTATATGCTGAGCTTTCCGCCGATTCGGTCCAGGCTCTTATCCAGGCAAATCCGCTGTGGTCCATCGCCGCGATCACCGAGACGGACACAATCATCATCGCCGATGATGGCGCCCCCGCATGGACCGACAAAGACAGCCCGGTCCGAACCTCCGGTTTCTACACACGTCGGACGTTCAAGCTGCCCCGAGGAGCGACCGACCTCGTGCTGACGGTGCATCTGGGGCCTTCCGTTGATCTCGCCGCATCAGGTGTCAGGCTCAGTCTCCCCGTTGGGGACGTTCCGGTCGTTGCGGAGTTCAGCGTGGACGCCACCCGGTCGGCGGACGGGATGTCGCATTCGTTTTGACATGCCACCCAACCCGCGGATTGAGCAGTCAATACGCCGCGTGACGAGGTACACTCGGGTGAGAATCACGGATGGCAGCGCATCGCTGCTCATCCGCACAAGCGTTCGACACAGAAGCTGGGGGGCTACATGACAGAGGAATCTCCAAACTCGATTGCGTCGAGCGAGGCCGTGCAGCTTGACGCACCCGCGCCGGTGGCCGTGCCGGAGACGCGGCGGTTCTGGACCAGGAAGCGCGTGATCATCGCGGTAAGCGTCGCTGTGCTGCTGCTGTTGTCTGTGTGTGGTTGCGCTGGCTACTCCGTATGGCGGCTCATTTCGACGGAAACCGCTTCGATGTCAGTGATGCGCCCATTCATCGACGAGGGCTACCCCGGCTATCGGATCGTGGATTCCACAATGTCCGGCTACATCCTTCGGAGCGAGCGGCATGAGGAGTTGCTCTTGGATGTCCGCTTCGAGAATGAGGGTCGGCTCGCTGTGTGGGCCGGCCCCCCGCGTGAGGAGCTGTCCGATGGCTGGTCGACTGCCGAAACGTTCTTCCGGCACGCGCAGACCATGACGCCGGACCCTCGCACAGGCATGAACTATGATGTTGACGGATTCATTGAGGCGTACGCGCCGCTTCGGCCAGGTCCAAACGCGGTGGTCTCGGCAGTTTGGTTCGATGGCACCGATTCGCAAGGCCGTGAGGAATACGTTGTCTGGGTGGCGCGCCGAAATCGACAGGGTACGTACGTCGAGGACATGTGGCCGGACCACTACGCCACGTTCACGAGGGACCCAGTCACCGGCGAATGGGCAGGAGCGGTGTTCGGGCAAATCGAAGTTCCCAATCCGAACCAGGAACGCTGATCAACCTAGGGGGGATCGCAGTGGAGGCAATCGAGAGGCAAGCGATCGTCGATGAGGAGCAGTTGCGGCCGTTACCCGTGTGCTACTGGGTTCTTGGCGCCACCTCCGCGATGATGTCGCTGTACGGCTTGTTCTACATCGCTATGGGAGTCATGTTCTCCACGATCCCGTTCGAGCAGGCCAGCGGCCCCGCCGAGGCTCCGCCGCCAGGCATGTTCATGATTCTGTTCGGCGGGATGGGCCTCGCCTTCTTGCTCATGTTCGGCACTCTCGCAACTCTCCAGATTCTGACCGGCTTCTGGATTCGAAAGCGTCGACGTCGTATCGCATGTCTGGTCACCGCTGGCATCTCCTGTGTGTTCATCCCGTTCGGGACTCTCATCGGCGTGCTGACGTTCCTTGTTCTGCTCAGGCCGTCAGTCAAGATGTTGTTCGAGCGGCCACGCGGCGGAGTGCAAGCGGCGGAACCCGTGCCGGAAGTGCAGGCGGGGTAGCAGCGTCTGGTGATCGCGGCGACCACCGACACGCGCCAGCACTACGGACTGAACTGGGGGCGGGGACTTGGCTGACAGAATGCGCATTCCTCGAGCATTGCGAGCCGTTTGGGGCGCAGGTCTCATTCTGCTCAACGTGTTGGACGAGCGAGCCTTCATGTGGCTGTTCGTCGTGGTCGCCGTAGCGGTGCTCTTGTCCTTCGCGTACATTGCGCTCTCGATCATGCACGCCCTGTTCTGGAGCGACCTGTCCAATGACCGCATGTTCGTGTGGGCGACCCCGCTCTTCGCGGGGGGTGACCACGGTGTCACCGGTACCCGGTACCGGTGATGCACCCTGGTTCCTCGACGTAGTACCGGTCGCGCACGTGAGCATCATCGTTCTGTGCTGGGCGCTCGTCGCGATATTCCTCGTTGACGTGTTCCGCAACCCGCGACTCGATGGGAATGCCCGAATCATGTGGGCGTCGTAGCCTTCGCGGGATTCATCGGCTGGCCGATCTACTGGTACATGAACATGTGGCGTGCAGCGTCCGTTCCAGCCCAGTCCGCTTTCCCAGATGCGCTGACGGAGCGCTCATAAGCCCTTTCCCGCTGAGGTCTGGCGTGATCGACTTAGGCGCACTCAACAGGACCTCATTGCAGGTGCTACAATAAGCACCAGAATATCGGTGCGGTTTGGAGGTCCGCTATGCGCAGCCCCGCAGTGAAGTTCTCGGAGGACGTCGTCCCGCTCGGCGACATGAAGATCAACCCCGGCAAGGTCGTGCGTCGCGTTGACGAGACTGGCAGACCTGTACTGCTCACAAGCCACGGTCGCGGTGTCGCTGTCGTGCAGGG
>DLMY01000031.1:122771-149919 GCA_002478275.1 Actinobacteria bacterium UBA7524 | reverse complement strand
ACACCGGCAGCCAGTCGGCCACCGTCGTCGTACGCGCTCTGGCCCTGGGCGACGTCACGCCTCGCGACGCGCTGAAGGTGCTGCGCAAGGAACTCGTCATAGCGATGATGATCGGGGCGATCCTAGCCGTACTGGCCTTCGCACGCGTCTGGCTGATGGCGGGAGACGAGACGCTGCCGGCGCACCTGACCATCTACAGCATCGGCCTGGCGATCTCGATCGCGCTGGCGCTGCAGGTCATCACCTCGACGCTCATCGGCGCGATGCTTCCGCTGATCGCCACGCGCCTCAGACTCGACCCTGCGGTCGTCTCCAGCCCGGCGCTGACCACCATCGTCGACATCACGGGCCTACTGCTGTACTTCAACGTCGCCCGCCTGATGCTCGGGATCTGAGCGAGGGCGCCCGATGGACTCCCTTTCGGCCGACAAGGCGCTCCTGCGAGAAACCTCACGCACTCTGCGGCGCTCCATACCCGCCGAGGAACGCCCGGCCCTGTCCGAGGCCGCCACGGTCCGCGCGCTGGAGCTTCCCGAAGTCCAAAGCGCCACGCACGTACTCGGCTTCGTCGCCATGCCCGAGGAGCTCGACCCGTCACCCCTGCTCAACGAACTGCGCCGCAGAGGAGCGACCATCTGCCTTCCACGAGTCGACGCCCCCGGAACACTCGAACTACACTCCTGCACCGTCGACACCGGGCTCGAAGAAGGGCCCCACGGCGTGCTCCAGCCACCCCCACACGCACCCCTGGCGGAGTTCGACACCATCGACCTGGTGATCGTGCCGGGTGTGGCCTTCGACAATCGAGGCGCGCGGCTCGGCATGGGTGGAGGCTACTACGACCGCCTACTCGCTCGCATGCATCTCGCGCACAGGGTGGCATTCGTCTTCGACGACCAGCTCGTCGAACTCATCCCCGAAGACCCGCACGACCAGCGTGTCGATGCCGTCATCACCCCGCTGCGTACCCTCATCTGCCGCAGGAGCCGCTGACGCGCACCTTACTCGTGCAGCTCGTCCAGGGTCACGAAGGTGTATCCGCGCTTCTTGAGCTCGCGGACGATCGGGCCCACAGCGGCAACCGTGTTCGTACGGTCGCCGCCTCCGTCGTGCAGCAGGACGACCGCACCGGGCTTCACGTTCGTCAGCACGCGCTGGATCATGGTGGCCACCGGCGGCTTGCGCCAGTCCTGTGGGTCGACCGACCACATCGCTACCTGCATCTCGAAACGGGCGACCTCATGCCCGACCCGGGCGGACATGCTTCCTCCCGGCGGCCTGAACCAACCCGGTTTGACTCCGGCCACCGACTGGATGGCCCTCTGACCCTCTGTGACCTGACGTCGGACCTCTTCGGGTGTGGCTCGACCGAGTATCACGTGGTCCTCGGTGTGGTTGCCAAGCGTGTGCCCCTCGTCGCGTATGCGCGCAACGACATCCGGGTACCGGTAGACCTGCCGCCCGATCATGAAGAACGTCGCCTGCACTCCCTCGGCCTTGAGGACGTCCAGTATCGCCTCGGTGTGTCCCGGCCACGGGCCGTCGTCGAACGTCAGCGCCACGACCTTGCGCTCGCCGTTCGGGAAGTAGCGCCTCACGACCATCGGCGTCGGCTCTTCTAGGACCGCGTCCTCGAACACCTTGCCGGACGCGGCCCCCACCACTTGTTCCCGCACGCCCGGCGAGCCGGGGTGTTCGAGCGCCATGAGCGGTCCCTTGCCGGTGTACTGGACGTCGACCGGTATCGCGACACGCTGCGGCACCTCGGTCTCACGGACATCGGCCCCCCGCACGCTGCGCAGCTGATCACCCTGCATGAGCTCGGTGTCGGCATCGAGCTCCCTCATCACCAACGTCGCGGCGTTCCCGGCCGCCTGGTGCCCGACCCTCACGAGCCTCGGGGGCTCACCCCGGCCTCGAGCGATCACCGCACCCTCACGGTCGACCAGGTCCCCCGCCGAGGAGCCCATCAGCCGCAGCGAAGCGACATCGCCCGCGGTCGACCCCGCAGGGAGCTTGGCTCTCTGCCCGTCCACGCTCACATCGATGAAGGAGAAAGCGGGTATCGAGACCGCGACGAGCGCAGCAAGAAGCAGCCCCACGGTCGACAGATACAGTCGACCGAAGCGCTGCTCAGGCACACGCTCTACGGTGTACGACCCCATGACGTCCCTCACTGCGAGATTCGTGCCATGCGCCCACCCGTGATGCGCACGAGAGCCTCTCGTGGCATACGCACCATCGACTTCGGGGTACCCGCCGCCGGAAAGACGATCTCGAATCGCTCCAGTGAATCGTCTACCAGGACAGCAAGCCCTTCGGGCAGGTCGAACGGAGAGACTCCTCCGATAGCATACCCTGTCGCCGTACGCACAGTGGCCGCATCGGCCATCTTGGCCGCCGCCGCCCCCATCTCCCGAGCGATGGCCGCATCATCCCCGCGCCTGTCCCCTGCCACCAACGCGAGGACCGCCTTGCCGTCCGCGACGAACACCAACGACTTGACGATCTGGCCCAGCTCGCAGCCAGCAGCGTCAGCGGCCATCTGAGCGGTCTTGGTCGATTCCTGGAAGGTCAGTATCTCCTCGGCGTATCCGGCGATGGACAGGAACGCGCGTACGCGCTCCGCCGACCCGCCGGCGGGACGGCCCTGCTTCTCGCCGGTCATCGGCGGCCTCCCCTCACATCGACGGAGGGTGAAGGCAGCCTGTTGCGGGCCGTCCATGGGATGCGCAACGACTCGAGGACGGCCTCGAGGTTCTCTGTCCACTGCACGAGCGAGCGCATATCGAGCTTGAGCAGTGG
This sequence comes from Actinobacteria bacterium UBA7524, assembly GCA_002478275.1. Classification (GTDB taxonomy): domain Bacteria; phylum Actinomycetota; class Coriobacteriia; order Anaerosomatales; family UBA912; genus UBA7524. The sequence continues at coordinate 147,114 of DLMY01000031.1, read as the reverse complement.
ATACGCGGGATGAGGATGTGCGATGGCGAAGCCGTTCCGGAGCAGGAAATCCATCCCGATCATCGGCTCGACCGTCATGTCGGTGGCTCGGGGGCAGGCGTACGCGTACACCGTCTTCTCGCCGTGCATGCTCACATCGCGCAACGCCGCCTTGAGCAGAAGGGACCCGAGACCGTGACGCCTGGCGTCATCATGGATATGCATGCAGGCGATCAGCACGCTGCGCTCGCGGGTCACCTCCCCCGGAAGATGGAGCGCCTGGGGGAAGTACTCGGGAGGAGCGTACTTGATGAAGCCCATGACCTGGTCGTCTTCGAGTGCCACACGTCCCGGGTCGCCCCACTGCACACTGACAGCCCGGTGCCACTCGCGCAGCCGGTCGGCATCGCATCTCACTCCGCAACGCACCTCGAGCGCCTGGGAGCTCTCCCAGAACACGCAGCTGGCACACTCGCTCGGCAGCCGCTCGAGATGCCCAAGACCCAAAGGCTTCAATCGCCGCGGCATGGTGTCTCAGCCGTCCCTATCGGTGTCCGCGTCATCGCGCAGACCTTCAGCGTAGGCGTCCTTGAACGCACGCCAGCCCGACGACGTCTTCTTGCGCACGGTCTTCCCGACCCCGCTACGAGCTGCGGCACGGGCTGCCGCACCCGCGCCGGCCAAAGCCGTCTTCGCAGCGGCACCTGCCGCAGCCTTCGCGACAGCCGCCCCCCTGCCCGCCACGGCGGCGACGCCACCGGGAAGCTCCTGAGCCGCCGCTTCGCCGGCGACAAGCACCACGGTGCGCTCCGGATCGAAACCTACGACCAGGTCGCCCGGAATCGTCTGCCTGCCCACGGCGATATCGGCCGCCGCGCCGCCGGTGAGCACCAGGCTCTCCACACCGCCATCCGCCGAGGAGACACCGACGTCCTTCACCAGCCCCAAGTGCCTGCCATCTTCGGTGAACACCGGCATGAGGCGCCAGATGACCGAATCGTCCCATGCGAAGCCCTGTTCCTTCTCGGCCGCCCTCCCCCACTGAGGCCTGGCTGAGAGCAGTGTCACGCGCTGCGCACCGAGGCGCACCTCGGACAGCGGGAGGAAGCGGGGCTTGCGCGCGATGACGTAGGCGAAAGCGGGAGGCTGTACCTGAAGGCCCACGGCACGTGGCTCGCGTGGATGGAAGAGCACGTGCGTTACTTCACCCGCCGGCTTGCCGTGGGTGTCGAAGAGCGATAGTCCCTGGATGTCATCGGTCAGAGGCATGTCTGGAAGCGTACAACAAGCGGGCCGGAGCGCATACGTCTCCGGCCCGCCGCGTATCTGATCTCAGGTGGGGTCCCTATACCGCCGGAAGATCCCCGCCAGGCTCGGCAGCCGGTGCTGGCGGCGCCTTCGGGGCGGCCTTCTCCGCGACGATGTCCAGAGTCTCCTGGGCTTTCTTCTCGGCCACTTCGGCACCGCTCTTCACAGCGTCTGCAGCCTTGTGAGCGGCTTCCTTCGCTGCGGGAACGGCCTCGGCGACCTTCTCGCGGGCAGCACCGGACGCTGAACCTACCTGCTCCTTGAGACGATCACGGGCAGCATCGATCTTGTCTCGCAGCTCCTCGGTCTTCTCGGCCGCGACCTCACGGCCAGTCTCATAGACGTCAGTCACTTTAGCGACGCCGGTCTCGTAGACGTCCGTGACCTTCGTGACGCCCGTCTCGTAGAGCTCCTTGCCTTCAGTCCAGTACTTCTCAGCGGCCTCGGCGAGCATCTCTCGGCTCTCCTTACCGGAACGCGGCGCGAACAACAACCCGAGCACCGCCCCTATCGCGCCGCCCAGGAGGAACGCCCCCAGAACACCACCACCACGCCTGTAGTCGTACATACTTGCGCACCTCCGTCTTCGAGGCCGGACAGACATCTGACGCGCGGCCGACCAACACCCGCGCACATAGGTATGTACCCGAATCACGCCACATCAGCAGGACGATTATCTCCTTGCCAGCGCTGCGTGCAAGAGTCTTTCCACCACATCCTGGAAACTCATACCGGCGGCCTCGGCGGCCATGGGCAGAAGCGAGGTCTCCGTCATGCCCGGAGAGGTGTTGCACTCCAGCACGTGCACGCCGCCTTGCGGGTCCACTATGAGGTCCACGCGGGATACGTCCCGGCACTCCATGAGCGTATGCGCCTTGCCCGCTACCTCGATGACCCGTGCGGCGACGTCATCGTCAAGTCGCGCGGGCACGTAGTAGTCGGTCTCCCCGGCCGTGTACATCGCATTGAAGTCGAACAGCCCACTGTGTGCGACTATCTCCACCGGCGGCAACACCAACGGCCCGTCATCGCCGTCGAAGACCGAGACCGCCACGACACAGCCGTCCACCCACTTCTCGACCAGCGCCGCATCGCTGTAGCTCAGCGCGTTGAGAAGCGCTTCTGCCAGCCCGCCGGCTTCGTCGACACGCGAAAGCCCGAGCGCCGAGCCCTGCTTGGAGGGCTTAACCACCACGGGAAGACCCCCGACCTCGTCAGGAATCAGGTCGAGCGCGGTCGCCGCCCCCATCTCCTTGAACGCGTCTGCCGTCAACGTGACCCACGCAGGTGTCGGTATCCCCGCCTCCACGAACAACCGCTTGGCAAGGGACTTGTCCCACGAGAGCGAACACGAGACGACCCCTGGCCCCGTATACGGAATGCCGAGGAACTCCAACAGCTCCTGTATCGTCCCGTCCTCACCGTACTTGCCGTGAAGCGCGATGTAGCAGGCGTCCGGGCGCTCGGCCCGCAACGTCGAGACCAGGTCCGCGGTCACGTCCAGGGCGAGTACCTTGTGCCCCGCGGCCTCGAGCGCCTCGCAGACCCGCTTGCCGCTTCTGAGCGAGACGTCGCGCTCGAGCGAGCGCCCGCCCATCAGGACGGCTACCTTCTCTCTGCTCATGCTGCTCCCTCCTCGGCAGGTATGGCCCCTGCGGCGATGAATGCGCGGTACAGGTGAAGACGGTCATCGAGCGCCTCGGCGAGCCTGCGTATACCTTCTTCGATCCGCTCGGGCTCAGCGTAGCAGAAGGCCAGGCGCATACAGTTGCGTCCGCGGCCGTCAGGGTAGAACGAGTCGCCCGGCACGTACGTGACTCCGCACTCGACCGCCTCGGCGAGCATCGCGCCGGTGTCGAGGAATGACGGCAGCTCCACCCAGACGAAGAACCCGCCCTCCGGATGGGTCCAGCGCGCCTCGGGCGGGAAGTGCTCCTCGAGCGCGGAGAGCATCGCATCGCGTCGCTCGCCGTAGGTCTTCGTGAGGCTTTGCAGCACACGGCGCCAGCGAGTAGCCGCGAAGTACCGCTCCGCCGTGACCTGGGCGAACGCGCTGCCGCACAGGTCCGCCGCCTGCTTGGCCAGGATGAACTTCGCAAGCACCGGCTTGGGCGCGGTGATCCAGCCCAGTCGAAGTCCCGGCGCGAAGACCTTCGAGAAGGTACCCAGGTAGATGACCTCGGGATCCAGCGCCCGAAGCGGCTTGATGTGCCCGCCCTCGAAGCGAAGGCGCCCGTAAGGGTCGTCCTCGACCACCGGGATGTCGTACTCGCGCGACAGCTCGAGTAACCGCCGCCTGCGCTCGGCCGAAAGCGTCACTCCCGCAGGGTTCTGGAAGTTCGGAATGGTGTAGATGAACTTCGCACCACGCGGCCCGAGTCGCTCAAGCTCGGCTTCGAGCAGGTCCATGCGCATGCCGTCGTCGTCCATCGGGATGCAGCGCACGTCGGGCTGGTACGCCGAGAACGCCTGCAGCGCACCCAGGTACGTCGGCCCCTCGGCGATCACCACGTCCCCGGGGTCGAGGAAGATCTTCGCTATCAGGTCGAGTGCCTGCTGCGCACCGGCGGTCACCACGACCTCGTCGGCCTTCAGACGCACGCCCGTCTCCGCCATCAGCTCTACGATGACATCGCGCAGCTCGCGCCTCCCCTCGCTGCTTCCGTACTGAAGCGCGACAGCGCCCTTGTGTGCGACCGCCCAATGCGCCACGTCGGCAACAGTATGCGTCGGCACGCGGCTGACCTCGGGCATCCCGCCCGACAGACTGATCACGTCCGGACGGCTCGCCGCCCCGAACAGGTCGCGCACCGCGCTCGATCGCACGTCATCCATGCGCTGCGCGTAGCGCCCTTCCCACTTGTCGAACACCACTCTTGCGGTACCCATCTCATCATCTCCCGCCGAGGAAACAAAACGACCCCTTCCGCCGATAGGGCGAGGGGTCGGTCGCGGTACCACCTATCTTCGTCCACACGACCAACTGGCTCGTGCAGACCTCTTTGTGCCGGGATACCGGTCCGGCGCCGATCCGCTTCCGGCTGCGCGTGCGCACCGCCCTGGCGAAAGACATGGGAGGGGTGGCTGAGCGGATGATGCTCTCTTCCCTCACGTCTCTTGTGCTCCGATATTCGCCTTCATGCTGGTACGAAGGTTAGGCGGAAGCGTACACCCCGCGAGGGAAGAAGGTCAATCATCTATCCGTGCTACAGCGTCGGCCCGTCCTGATTCGAAAGCACTGAGCGGGCTCTCAGCACCCCCCTGCGAATGAGGCAGATTGCCAAGGACTGCCGACCAACACCCCTCGTTGAAGGGAAGTGCAACGGAGAGGGCTCCCAACGCATACACGTTCATTCGTCCGACCTCGGGTGTGTAGGGAAGTTCGATGATTCTCATTCCGGCGGCCCGCAACGTGTCAATCGCGAGCCCCGCATCTGGCTCTGACTCATCGCTCAGTCCGAGCGCAACGCTGTTCGGTGTCAATTCGTACGACATCACCAACATCAGACCTTCCGGTGACACACTATGCGCATTTCGCGCCGCCTCGAAACGATCGAGCGCAAGCATCACATCGGCCTGACCGGCCGGGATTCGTGGCGACACGACACGTTCAGCTACCCGAACATGCGCTGTCACAGAGCCGCCCCTCTGTCCCAAACCAACGAGTTCGGTAGCCAAGACATCAGATCCTTCGAGTGCCGCTGCATGCGCTACTGCGTTAGCGCACGTAAGGATACCCTGGCCGCCCAGACCGCACACCACGAGATCGAAATCGGCCCTCATCTGCACCACCCTATCGCCCCTGACGGACACGTCACCACACACAGTCCGCACCCGACACAGGACTCGCCGACAAGAGAGGGTCTACCTTCTCGAACGGTGATCGACGGGCAGCCAAGAGTGAGGCAATCTCTGCACTGTGAGCAGGCATCCGCATCCAGTGCGGCCCTTTCGTTGTTCAATCCCTTCAAGCGCGTTGGGCAAGGGGTCCGCGCGACCACAACGGAGAGACGCGGCTCAGCAACAGCGTCTGCAACCGCGATTCTCAAGGCAGCCAGATCGTATGTGTCAACGACCTTGACGTCATCGACCCCGAGGGCGGCAACGATTCCGGCAATCGAGAGCCTTGTGCCCCCCCGCCTTGCCGGACTCGACGGGTGCGGTTGACCGCCGGTCATCGCAACCACCTCGTTCTCCACGATGATCATCGTGATAGGGTTCTCGGTGGCCACGGCATCGATCAATCCCATGATGCCCGTATGCCAGAACTCGCCATCACCTATCAGGGCGACGATGGGGCGTCCGCCAGCCAGCTGCCAGCCAGCTGCGACACCTGGTGGCGCGCCCATGCATTTCAGGATGTCCACCACCCCCACGTGCGGGCTGGATCCAATCGCACAGCAGCCTATGCCTGCGGCAACAGCGACCTCCAGTTCGCGCAAGACGCGAAAAACGAACAGGTGAGGACACCCTGAGCAATTCGAGGTGAGCCTAGGGGCCGTAGCAGGCAACGGGGTGCCTGGAGACTGCAACAACGGCGTGCTGCCCTCAAGGTCTGCAAACGCCTTGACGAGAGCATCTCTGATCACCTCAGGAGACAGACACGGATGAGCAGGGTGCCTCTCAACGAGGTCCCGTCCTCGCACGTCAAGGTTCGCAGCACGCAGCCCACGTTCAACCACCGGATGCCCGTCCTCAAGAACGACGACCGCATCCAGCCCTTTCGAGAACTCCCTGGCTTTTCGGATCGGAAGAGGCCAGGATATCCCAAGCTTAAGCATAGGCAGATCGGGGAACGCTTCTCTTGCATAGCTGGCAGCAATTCCTGTGGCTATCAGCCCCACGCGGCCCTGTCCAGGCTCAGCCACATTGTAGGCTGAAGCGTTAACGAGCTCCTGGAGGCTTCCGAGCATGGTCTCCTCATCGAAAACCAGCTGGGACACAACGTCCCTATCGAGTCCGACAAGACCGTGACGCACCAGATTGGTTATCGTACGTGTACCGGAGAACCCGACTTCTGGCACTCTGCGCGGAATTCGTGCCGCTGGAATCTCCACGGGGGAGGACGTACGACAGGTGACGGACGTCAGTCTGACGATCACGGGGGTCGAGAATGCTTCGCTGATCTCGAAGGCTTCCATCGTGAATGCCACGCATTCACTCGGATTGGCCGGCTCAAGAACAGGCGCCCCCGTCATGGCTGCGTATTCGCGACAGTCTTGATCATCATCTCCAAGAACCCTACCGACATCATCGGCAACGACCAGCACCAACCCAGCAGCGAGACGCGTACCCGTCATCTGCGTGAAGGCGTCAGCCGCCACATTGAGGCCCAGGGTCTTCATCACGCTGAGCGAGCGCGCACCTGCCAGACTCGCCCCAATCGCAATCTCAAGCGCTACCTTCTCATTCACTGACCAGGAAACGGAAAGGTCTGATTCCGTGCGCGAGAGTGCACGGAGAGATTCGTGTACCTCGGTACAGGGCGCACCAGGATAACCCGTCACGACGGCCACCCCTGCAGCCCATGCTCCGGCGGCGACCGCCGCGTTTCCAGAAAGCAGCCTCGCGGAACTGACCCTGGCTGCAGCTCCATCTACTGAGGTCTTCATGCCTCGTGCATTTCCGCTTTCGGAGCACGCCATACCCTGGATGGCAGCTCGCGGTACATCTTCTTGACTCCGAGACTGGTTGCCAGCGCAAGTGGAGCGTACCGGCCCGTCTTCATGATGCGCTTGAGCATCGAGCCCCATGCGTAGGTCCGCTGAGCGGTGTCATAAAACGCACGCTGCAAGTCCTCGGGTGTTCCGTTGAGAGGACTGAAAACGGTGTGGGCGACATCGTAGTACGCCCAATTCTTGTGCAGAAGGCGCCCTTCGGCCTCGAATCGGTCGAAGAAAGCAGTTCCGGGAAATGGGGTCAGGACGGAGTACGTTGCACAGGCTATGCCGTTGCGCTCAATGAACCGCAGCGTGTCCTCGTAGACGCTATCAGGATCGCTGTCAAAACCGAAGATGAACAAACCGAAGATCAGTATCCCCGCTTGCCGAATCTTCGCGATGTTCAGTTCGTAACTGAGCCGCTTGACATTCTTCTTGTTCATCTCGACAAGGGACTCCACTGCAACCGACTCAAAGCCGATCAGCAATGACAGACAACCGCTGCGCTTCGCCAAATCGAGCAATTCCTCATCGTCGGCTATGTCTAATGAGCACTGGCTGATCCAGCGCACCTTCAGAGGGATCAATGCCTGGAAGAGCTCCTTAGCTCGCCTCTTGTTGCCGACGATGTTGTCGTCAACGAAAAAGACCATGTTGTCCTTGAGCTCGCCCTGCGATTTCAGGTCGGCGATCTCTTCGATCACGTCTTGGACGGGACGGAACCTGTACCGATGGCCGAAGAACTTGACGACGCTGCAGAAGTCGCAGTTGAATGGGCAGCCGCGCGATGTCTGCACCATGTTCTGCGCCCGGTACTTCTTAGGCGACAGGTCACGCCTCGGTCGCGGCAACTCCGCAAGATCAACCAGCTGGTCCGCCTGATATGTCGACTGAAGCCTTCCCGCTCGTGCGTCCTCGACTATTCGGGGCCAAAGCAAGTCCGCTTCACCGATACACACGGAATCACAGTGTTCGAGGGCTTCCTCAGGCAATAGGGAGACGTGATAACCCCCCATCACAACCTTGATACCCCTCACCCTAAGTTCATCTGCAATCCGATATGCGCGCGGTGTCTGAGGCGTCATCGTCGTGATACCCACCAAGTCGTAATGAACACCCCCTGGTATGCACTGGCCGATGTTCTCGTCGATGATATCGACTTCGTACTCTGAGGGTGTCATCGCAGCAAGCAACTGCAGTCCGAGGGGGGCGAAAAGAACATCCTTGGCCACCTTCTCGAATGCACCCGTATCGTGGTAATCGTTCTCCCCACGTGGCGAAACTAACAGAACGCGCATCTGCGTACTCCCCTTCCTCACTGTCCTAGGCGACAATCACTCAGCCAACTGCCCGGTCATCCCTTGCTGCTCGATCTCCCAGCCGTTGCGAGCTTGTGCGAGCACCGTGAACGCCACAGAGGCACCAGCGGCTATCACCATCGTCCGTGGATAGATGACGAAAGGCATCGACAGGATGTCTGTACCGAACACCCCCGAAAGCTGCCAGGCCATCAGCACCGCTAGCGGCATCCCCATCAGCATCGACTCAACGCTGAGCACAAGATTCTCAATGGTCATCTGCCTTGCGATCTCGCCAGCGGAATACCCGATCGTCTTGAGGATCACGAAGTCAGCCGCCCGTTCGATTAAGTCGATCGACGTCGTTCCGAACACAACGAGGAAGCCCATGGTGAACGCGAAGAAGGCCGCCATCCCCACGAACACGTACAGTGCACCCATGTACGTATTCCTGAAGAGATCGCGCTGTTCTTCCCTCAGCTCCACGGTACCGATTGCCGGATTCGTCATCAGCGAAGTGCGTAGACTGGCAATATCCGCACCGGAGGTTTCCAGGAGAGCCTTCGTAGCGGACGGCGGTATGTCCGCCAACTCCGATAACGACTCGATCGGGAAGTACGCCCCCGTTCCGACCAGCTGCGTGACCCTGGCTACCACACGAAACTCCGAGGTGTTTCCCGCGACATCCACGGTGACCCAATCACCAGGAGTCAGGAAGAGTTCCTCCGCCAAGCGTTCCGAGACGATCACCTCGCCCGGACCAGGGAGCCGATCACCAAGGTCGAGCAGGTGCGCACCTGGTGATACCCCTGTCCCTACGACTGTCTGCGACCCTTGAGTCGAAGTCACGCGGACTGGTAGCTCCAAGATCGGTTCCGCACGCGCGACATGAGGTTCATCCGACAGCAGTCCTGCGCCAATTTCCTGCATCTCGGTGAAGACAACTGTCACGTCTTGGCGGTTGAACTCGCTGAAATGCGCTCGCATCAGATAGTCCATCCCGTCGAGAATGAAGACTGAGCAGACGATCAGGACTATGCTCGCGACGGAGCCCAATACCACCGGTCGTGAGCGACGATGATTGCGCAGCAGAGATCTCGCACTGATACGCCACCGCACTGGGAGACGTCGTACCACGCCGCCAAGCGTGTCGGTCTCCTTGGATGCCGTGGGGGTATGCGGCCTGAGCAAATCGATAGGCACCTGAACGGCGAGCATGTGCCGGACCGGCAAAGCGCCGGCGAACAGGCACGTCACCAGAATCAACATGATTGCCAGCCACGGTGTGCCGACAGACTGGACACCGCCCATGACCGGCATGTTGAAGTACGAGGCATAGAACGATACCGCGAGGGTCGCGAGCCTTTCACCCAGGAGCACGCCAGCCACTGCACCAAGGCCTCCGATCAACACCGGTATCGCCATGAACGACAGCATCAGCGGCGCGTGCCCAACCCCCAGCGCAAGAAGAACTCCGAGCTCGCGACGTTGGGCTTCGACCAGTCGTGCAATCAGTACGTATATGAGCATCAGTGCGACGACCACGAACATCATCGGAAAAACCGCTGCAACCGCGCCGATCTGGTCTATGTTGTTCCGAAGCACGATGTCGCTCAGCAAATCCCTGTTCTTGATCACTCTCGTCGGTCGAAGACTCGACAAGTGTTCCTCGGCGTCCTCTGCAACCTCTGACACCCGAACACCGTTGTCCACTGCAAGAAGAATCTGGTTGTACTCCGGCCCAACCAAGACGCTTCGAGCCGAAGCACCCTCGGGCAGCTCTCCCGCTATCCGGCGCGCCGTGGCCTCCCCAACGTAGGCGACTCCGAATCCATCCAATGGCGGAGCGATGTCCTGTATGGTCCGCATCGTGTAGACCACGTCCGGGCTACCCACGATGCCGCTGACAGTCAGCCGAACAACCTCGCTGTCCGGCAGCAACTCCACTGAATCGCCAACTTCCAGGCCATGATGGCGCGCGAAGTTGCGTTCGACGTAGATGCCGGATTCCAGCAAACCCGACCCTTCATACAGATGCAGAGCGTTGAGCGAGTCAGCTTCAGGTTCGAAAGTCCTAACCTCAAGCATCAGGCGAGCTTCACCCACGTTGGCAGAAAGGGGCAGCACAAGACGTGCTGCTGTCCGCTCCACGCCGGGTATCCCGTTCGCCAGATCCCTGGCGTCATGAGAGCCCACAAGAGTGTTGACCGTGATGTCCGCGATGCGGTAGCGAGCGTAGAACGCATCTCTCGAAGCAGCCAATTGGCGATATGAGCCGCCAAGGGCCACGAGAGCGCTGACGCCGAGCATGACCACGGCAACAGCCACGAAGACCTGCCCGCGAACCCGCCATGACGCCCGAAGCAGACGCCTGATCAGTAGCCATGTCACGCAGGTTGCCCCGACGTATTCACAATGCGACCGTCTCTTAACTCAACGACACGGTCGGCGACAGTGGCGATATCCCTGTTGTGCGTGGCCATTACGACAGCCGTTCCCCTCTGGAGATTCAGCTCGCGAATGAGTTGAATCACCCTGTCTCCGGTTCCGCTGTCGAGCGCACCGGTAGGCTCGTCACACAACAACAAATCGGGACTCTTCACCACGGCTCGAGCGATTGCTACACGCTGCTGCTCGCCTCCTGATAGATGGCTGGGAAAACGGTTGGCCTTCTCGTCGAGTCCCACGGCGGTAATCAACTCATCCACGGACGCGGGTGACCCGACCATCTCAGCAGCCAACAGTATGTTCTCCCGAGCGGTCAAGGATGCGATCAGGTTGTAGAACTGGAACACGTAACCAACATGCTCTCGCCTGTAACGTCGCAATTCTCGTCCGGACGCGGAAACCAGGTCGCTTCCCCGGAACAGCACCTGGCCCGATGTCGCACCATCGACACCACCCACGATGTTGAGCAAGGTGCTCTTGCCCGACCCGCTATGTCCGAGTAATACGAGAAACTCGCCCTCCATGATGTCCAGGGTGATCCCACGGAGCGCCGGAACCTTCACTCCGTCTCCGTATGTCTTGATCACTTCTGTCAGTCGCATCAAGACACCAGAACTCATCGCTTCTCGCTTTCGACCGTCGTGGCGGGTTCCAGTCCGACCGTCCGCGCTGTGCGAGCGTAGAATGCGCTGATGGGTATGTTCTGCAAAGCAAGCAGTCTCATCGCATCGCCTTCGATGACCTCCATCTTGCCCCTTACGCCAGCTTCTACCGGGTTCAGTCGGCCCATCTGAATCTCGTGGAAGACGTGTGCGGTCATACTCAGGATCACGTCAGGATCTACCGGCCTCTCAAACGACACCCGGAGATTCCGCTCCGCAGCGTGAAGCGTGAATTCGAGATCCGGGTCAGCCAGCACATGGAAGATCGTCAATGGGGCTTCGGGGACTCTATTTCTACCATCATCATCGCTCATGAGCGCCTCACAAGCGCCCATCAGCGTCTCTCGCAGCAAGTCCGAATCAAGGAGGCCCTCGCTGTTCTTCGACCTCTTGTCCAAGATCATGAAAACGCCTCGGCGGGACTCCACGTCATGAGCATTCCTCCCCATATGAACCCTGAGCCAACCGTGAAACAGTACACTCGGCTTCCTGCATCGATGATTCCTTGCTCAACGGCGCGTTCCAGCACGATGAACGATGTCCCGCTACCGCTGTGTCCGAGTTCGTCTGTCACGATCAGGGTCCTGTCCATCCCAAGACCTAGAGCCTCCATCTGTGCGCGCATCTGGATCAACGAAACAGGATGTGGTGATACGAAATCCACATCCGCGGAAGTCCATTCGGCCTTCGCCAGGCAATCATCCCAGCAGTCCCGGCACCACTTCGCCGTAAGCGGCATCACGTCGCTCATCAGTTCCGGTTGGTTCAACGTTCGGTGGTACTCCTCTGAGAATCTCTGTTCGTTCATAGGGAACCGCGACCCTGGGGAACGGAGAACCATCGCCTCATGCAGGGTTCCGTCACATCCGTAGGAGTCTGCCATGAATCCCACCTCTGGATCCAAGACAGCCTCGACTACCGCTGCGCTCGCGGCGTCCGAGAAAGCCGCCCGCATGATGTCATCCTCCGAACTGGAAACGCTCAGTGTGTCACCCATGACTACGAGCACCCGTGTGCATCGCCCATTGGCGATGTAGCGCCACGCCAGTCCCATTCCGAAGTTCGGACCACTACACGCTGCGTTGATGTTCACCACCTGTGCCCGACTCAAACCCAGCGCCCGCTGGACCACAGTTCCCGCCTTGGGCAACAGGTTGTCTGACGAGCAGCATGAGGTAATGAGCAAGTCGATGTCGTCGGCGAGAACGCCTGCGTTCTCCAGAGCGCGACGCCCCGCGGTCACCGCAAGGTCAGAGAAACGCTCCCCCTCGCCCAGAAAGACCCTCTCCTGAACGCCGAAGACCATCCGTATGTAGCGAGAATTGAACCCGTGAAGCTCGTGGAGTTCTTCGTTGGTCACTGTCCTCTGAGGCAACGCATGGCCAAGCCCCCGAATAGCGGCGCGTGGACGTACTCTCACAGCTGCACCACCGCCCCACCCCAAGAGTAGCCAGTCCCTGCACTCACAAGCCCCACGATGCTTCCATCTTGAACCAGGCCGTCAGTCCTTGCCTTGTGCAGATTGATGATGACGTCTGAACTACCGAAATGGCCAACGTCCTCGGCCATATGCATGGTCGTCCTGCATTCCTCGATACCGATCTTGTGCCAGACAAGACGCAGAAGCATATTGGAGACATTCTGCCCCACCACCAGGTCAAGATCCTCAAGGGTCAAGCCTGCGATCTCAAGCGAGTGCCTGAGCCGTTCAGCCGTTTGCTGGAGAAAGTACTTGCGGAACGCGCGCTTGTCGGCGAAGTCATTCCACGCGAATCTACTGGCTACCTGCCCGTCAAAACGTCCCCAGCCTAACTCCAGTAACAGTGGGTCGAGAGGCTGTCGTGTGCCGCCAGCCATGATGAATGAAGTCCGGTGGTATGTACCGGCAGTGAAGAAGCTGGTAGCCATGATCCGGCCAGGTGCACCGTCGCCGAGCACCAGTGCTCCAGCTCCGTCGCTGTAATAGCAGAAGGGGGAAGCCGTCCACCTGTCGATATGCGGTTCTTCCCAACGTTCAGACGATACGATGAGCACCGTCTTGAAGACCCCTCTCTCGATGAAGGAACGGGCGACCTCGAGGGACATCAGCGCCCCGTTGCAGCCTTGGTCGATCTTGAAAGCGGTGGCAAAATCGGCACCTAGCTCATGCTGAATGAATGCGTAGTCTGCCCAGAAGAGATGGTCGGGCAGAAAGCCCGACGAGTAAATGATGAGATCTACATCTGTGGGGCTCATCCGCGCATCTTCCAGGGCGGCTCTCGCCGCCTTGACAGCCATGATGCTGGGTTGGTCATCGAAATCAGCGACGTGCACCGCGCGAGTTCCCATCCGTCCAGCTACATGCGGGTCGAGCCCCTTCAGTTCCTTCACTTGCTCCACTTCTACCTTACGAGGAGGCAGGTAGCAGCCTGTGCCCAGAATCCCAGCGAATCCATCTGCCATCACACCGCCCTCCTCAACGACGAACAGCTGACCTGAGCACCCAGTCCGATCTCAAGTACGATGACCGCATCAGCCGACTCCACACACTGTTGGCCTGCGAAGATTCCCGCCAATGTCGCCCCGCCAAGGAACGCTTCCTTGTCGAGCCAGGCGCACTCATCCGACGATGAGAGCACTTGCCAAGGATCTTCCGTGTCACCGGATTCAAACATCGAGAAGACGTCAGCCACCACGATGCCGACCCGCTCTCCCCTGTGGTACTTAGCTATGCGTGCGCGAACCAGCTCGACTGCGGAAGATCGGACCTCATTCACGGTCTCGGGGGTCGACGTGTACCTTCTGAGACAATGCTCACCCCTCTGCAAGGCGTCGTGGTCGAGTTTGTGAGCAGAGCCGCCCACCTTCACCATGTAAGCCTCAGCCAGATCGCCGAAGCAGCGGAACTCCGGCGCCTCGATGCTCATGCCTTGCGATTCTGCCTGAACTACATACGCGCCAACGACGTCACTCGGAGACTCCAGACCCATCGAGCTGAACACCTCTCCGGTGACAAGCAATACCGCTTCTACCTCCGGAGTGAACAGCACTCCAGCGGCCGCTATGCCTTGGTTGAACCCGACCAATCCATCGTTAAGGTTCAAGACCATTTGCGAGCGCAGACCGAGCCTGTGGGCGAGCAAGGCACCCGCCTGAGGGGCCAGGTAGTCCGATGTCTCGGTGATGGAGATGACGGCGCCGATATCGTCTGGGGACAATCCAGAGGCAGCGATAGCCCTCTGGGCAGCAATCACTCCCAGGTCAGAGTACGCCTGAGCACTCTCGCCTGCTTGCACGAGTTCCCGTGCTGTCTGTGCCGCGCAGGAGGTCATGATTGGACTCATCTCGGTCCCCCTCGTACGAATCTTCTGTCGCCGAGCCGATTGCGCGCGCTGATCGCGTCACTCGGACAAGCCTCTTGGCAACACAGGCAGGTGATGCAGGCCGCATCATCTAGAACCGGCGCCATATCCTGCCTAGATCGCAGCGCACCCTCAGGGCATGCCTCGACACAGACTCCACAAGACCTGCACGATTCTCCGATCAGGACGCGAGGTTTCAGAAGCTTCTCGTAGATCCACGGGGTGTACGACTCGATCACTGCGTCCATCCTGCGCATCACATACGACGGTCGAGCAAAACGTACCGTCTCCGGCGCACCAACGACCTCCAAGTCCTCAAAACGCGGTGCGAGTCCCCCCCTGACCGCAGCCGTCAGGTAAGTGATGTCTGCAACTGGAACGCCCACGAGGTCTGCGGCGACCATATCGACCGAAGCGGCATTTCTGCCCGCCACAAGGACTCCCGCATGCTTTGGTCGTCCATTCGTCGGGCCGTTACCCTCCATACCGATGACGCCATCGATCACCGACAAGGCCGGCGAGGTTAGCTGCCAGATCCTCACGAGCGCCTGTTCAAACCGCGCCTTCGTACGACTCAACCCGTGCGTCTGCAGTTTCATCCTGCCTGGCACAACCCCGAAGCAATTCTTGACAGCGCCACTGAATGCGTTCGCATAGTGTGTCTTGAGTTTGGCAACACTGATAACAAGGTCAGCGTCGATGACAGCCTTCGCGATCGGGATTCTGGGCACGTATGACAGACCGCTCTGAATCTCAACGTATTCACTAACATCGAAATCGAGCACCTGAGCACCGTAACGCAACGCCACTTCCCTGGTTCCTGTCACCTCCAGCGCCTTGCGCGTCTTCGTCATGCTGGACTCGCCCACCGTCACACGTGCACCTAGTTCCCTGAGCACGCAAAGGACTCCTTCGAGCACCAGAGGATGGGTGGTGGCAGCACGATCAGGCCTATAGGGCCCAACGAGATTCGGCTTCACAAGAACCGCCATGCCGGGAGTCACCATGTCTGCAAGCCCTGAATCAAGGACCAGTCTTCTGGTCAGCTCGTCCGTGTGACCAGACTCATATCTATCACAAGCCGATATGTGAACCCTCTTGGCGTTCAGGGCCTGTTCAGGAATCACTGCCTCACCACCGCACCAGCACGGTGCCTACGGCCAAGCCAGCCCCGAACCCGCACAACACGACCAAGTCACCTCGCCGCAGTCGGCCCGACTGCACCGCTTCGTGCAAGGCGATGCCCACAGACGCCCCGCCGGTATTCCCGTATCTCTCGACGTTCACCGCGACCCGGTCCAGCCCTAGGCCAAGTTCCTGAACACCGTACTCTATTAGCCTACGATTGGCCTGATGAGGCACCACCAGGTCAATGTTGCCGATATCTGTACCCGTGTCATCCAGCAGTGCGCGGACGGCCTCCGGAAACGCCCGAGACGCGAAATCCCAAACCCCCCGACCGTCGAGTTTCAGATACTGCAGACCGTTTTCGATCATCTCCGACGAAACGGGGGTCTCCGAACCACCGCCCGGAACCGTTATGGTTCCAGCTTGATCAGCGTACGTGTGCCAGCGATGAGCGACGATGCCACTCCCGTCGTCCGCATAGCCCACTACAAACGCAGCTGCACCGTCCCCGAAATAGGGACAGGTGTCTCTCGTCGAATAGTCTATACGCCCCTTGAAGTTCTCAACCGCGACTACGAGGCCGATGGCTCCCCTGTGTTTCAATAGCCCCGAGGCGACGATCAAAGCGAACACGGAGTTCGCACAACCACCAGAGTTCACGTCGAACGATGGGATCCCTTCGCCCCCCAGCTTGCCTAACAAGAGGCTGGCTGTTGGCGGTGTGACCCTGTCCGGAGTCGCAGTTCCGACGATCAGGAAGTCCATATCGGCGATCGTCATGCCGACATTCTCTAGCGCGTCTGTGGCCGCGTGAGCCGCAAGATCAGACGCTGCCTCGTCCTCAGAACTGCGCCGACGTTCCCTGATGCCGCAGATGCGTTCGATTCCTTCGCTGGTCACCCCTGGGACGAACGAAGCCAGATGATCGTTGGTCACAATTTCGTCTGGAACATACATCCCTGTGGCAAGAATCGCCGCGCGCCCAGTCATCGAACGCCCGCGATTGGGGGGACGCCCAGCGACCAAGAGGACTCTCGGTCAAGCCAAACGAGTTCGAATGACGGACGGATAGTGCCGACACGGCAACCGGAACGACGGCACAAAGGCCGCCGAGACAAAGCGCGCACGAACCCCCCTCTGTTGATACATTCCCCCACCTGCGCGCCCTCTGTGCGCACAACGAACGCAGTCTACTCAACGAATCCACCACCAGTCAAGACAAATCAACCGGATTCTACGTCCCCTTGATTGCGTGAAAGCCACGGCCAGCCACGGCGGCAACGGCTCCTGGAGCCGCGCGCGGAACGAGAACGAACCCGGTCTTGAGAACCCGACTCCTGTCCTGACAAATCAGTGCTCGTGACTGTGGTCGTGCTCGACCTCGAGTCCGAGTTCGTCGATCTCGGCATCGATTCGAGCGATCTCCTCGCCCACCCTGGCCGCGCCCTCCACATCACCTGTGACCTCAAGTATCGACTCGACGATTGCGAACGAATCATGCTTTTCGAGTATGTTGCGCCAGAAGATGTCCGGCTCGGTCGCCTCCACGACAAGTCGAACGGCCTCGTCAGTGTCATCACCGAACAGGAACAGCACCTGGGCGTTGTTCACGAGAAGCAATCCCGAGCGAGGATTGTTCTCGACCCCCTGCCGAGCCAATTCGATCCCCTCTTCAACCGCTCCCCTACGCGCAAGGATCCAGGAGGCGACATAGTAGGACTGGTCGAACTGGGGATCGAGCGCAATGATCGCCCGGATCGAGGGCAGCATGTAGACCTGCTCGTCAAGGGTGGTTCCGTCATAGAACTCATGCATCAACGGATCGAGCCGGTTCCACAGCACAGCCGCTGCATACGTTCGGATCCCGGTGAGATACGCAAAGCCCGCCCGGCCGATGGTACGTCCGGTATCCTCGGCCTCACCAGTAGGGGCGAGCGTATCAGCGATCACTTGGCCCGACAGCAATGTCACAAGCAGCAGTGCCGCCACGATCAGCGCCAGAGGCTTCCTGCTGAGAGCCGCGTCCATCACACATCCCTTCGCGAGAAGGCCGCCCCGGCCGCGAGCATCAGAAGTCCCACCCAGGCAGCGAACACGAGGGCCATGACCAGAAGGTAGGAGGCGGAGACGCCCGAACCATGCGCGACCGGTGCGATGATGTTGAACGTGTCGAGCGAAGGATAGAACCTCCACAACGGGTTTCCGGGACCGCCGAGAAGATCTGCACGCACATGCGCCACGAACAAGAACCCGAGCGCGAGAACGGCGACTGTCGCAGCGGAAAGCATGGTCGAGGCGGCGACGCAGAGAGCAGCGACCACGCAAGCCTCCATCCAGATCGCGGCGACTGCCTGCCAGAGCACCGGCATGGGAGCCCCGTACACGACCCATCCGGTCGCGAAGACGATCGCACCGAACATCGCGCAGGCCACCGCCATCGTAGCGGCGATTCCCAGCCACGTTCCGGTGACGTACTCCCAACGCCTGACAGGCCGCACGAGGACGGTGTAGGCGGTCCTGCGCTCGAGTTCTGCGGGTATCCTCGTGGCCGCCAGGACGAGTGCTACCACCATCGCGGCCACGTAGACAAGCGACAGCGAGATCTCCCGGTACACCGCGTCATCGACGCCCTCGCCGTAGGAGGGCAAAGACGGTATCGCTGCTGCGAGAACGAGAGCGAACAGGGCGACTACCCACAACACACGACGTCTGAGGGCATCGGAGAACACCGCGGCCGCGAGGGCGATCAGACGATTCACGAGACCACCTCGCTCTCGGTCCTCTCCAGCATCCTCGAGAAGTACTCCTCGAGTGACTGGCGCTTCGGCAGCACCGACTCTATGGCCCAACCACTGTCATCGAGAAGGTCCACGACTGTCCTCACGGTACTGTCCGGTACCGAGAACACCCACACGCTTCCCGATACCGCCACGTCCTCCATCAGCGCCTGAATCTCGGCGGGTAGACTTCTCGCCTCCCCCCGGGCACGCACCGATGTGCGCCCGGCGACGTTCAGCAGATCGTCGATGGCACCCTTCGCCGAGACCCTCCCTCTGTTCAGTATCGTGACTTCATCACACACGGCTTCAACCTCGGAAAGCTGATGCGACGAGAGAAGCACCGTAGTCCCGGCATCCTTGAGCTCCATCATCAGGTTGCGCACGTCACGCTGGCCCACCGGATCGAGCCCGGAAGCCGGCTCGTCGAGAACCACCACCTCGGGCGAGGCCACGAGCGCCTGAGCGATGCCGACGCGCTGCAACATGCCACGGGAGTACTTCGCCAGCCGCTCCGCCTCTCGCCCCGCAAGCCCCACTCTGTCGAGGAGCTCCCGTGCCCGGACCGCCACGTCGCCCGACGCCATACCGCTCAGACGTCCGTGGAGCGTGAGTAGCTCCAATGCGGTCAGAAGCGGAGGAAAGTACGGTTGTTCAGGCAAGAACCCCACGTACGCTCGAGCCGTGGGACCGTTCGGCTCGCCAAGGATTCGGAACTCCCCGGCGTCCGGCCCAACCAGCCCAAGCAGCATCTTGAGTGTCGTGGTCTTGCCTGCACCGTTAGGGCCGAGGAGCCCGTGTACGCTACCGACAGTCACCTTCAAGCCGACGTCCTCGACCGCGACCCGGCCCTTACTACCCCCGAATCGCTTCGCTGCGCCCTGAATCTCGATCGCGATACCGCCGGGCGTCTTGCTCATACACTGAACCGTCCCTTTCTATCGGCCACTTCTCCCTCGAATCACAGCGCTTGACCCCCGACGCCGTGCAGTGGGCAAGCACACTCGATCACAGCTCTCATGATACCCCCACCACCCCGCCTCGCACCCCTTCAGCCGCGTCAATCAGACCTCTCCGATACGGTGCATGACACGCCTTGGCACTACGCATGACACTTCAGCCCCACCGTCCTAGAATGCACACAGGACACGCGGGGGTGAGGAGTTCCAGGAATGCCTGCAGCGAACCGACCCGGCACGATGATCGACCGCTCCAGCCTCGAACGGCGCTATCGCACGGCGGTCGTCATCTGCGTCGCTATTTCACTGGTGCCCGCCCTGCTCGCATTCGTCGCGTGGCTTCTCTCAAGCCCACCCGCGCCCGACGGCCCCGGCTCAGGCACCGCAGATCCCGTCCTGCTCATCGTCTTCGGCGTCATCGCCCTGGAGCCGTTGCTGGCGGTCCCGCTGTTCCGATGGGTCCTGACCCGCCACGCTCAAGTCGCGAACACTGCGGTCGACACACCCGACTCACAGGCCCTACCTGTACCCGCCGAGGAACTCGCGATCCTCCTCGAAGGTCGCATCGCGACATTCGCCATCGCGGAGTACGCGCTTTGGACCGTACCGCCCTTGCTCGGGTTCGTGGGCTTCGCCACTGGCGCCACATGGGTGTACTTCATCGTCACCATCCTGTTCGGTCTGGCGGGTTTCGCCTTCAGCTTTCCCAGGTGGCGGGAGTGGAGCCGACTCGCCGACCGTTACGATGGCGGAGGTCCGACCTCGATCATCTCGGGTTAGCGGACAAGCGGTCTTCCTGCGATCGCAAGCATCATGCTCCCGCGCGCCGAGCCCCTTCCAGAAGTCCGAGCGCACCTTCCGCCGTGCGCCGTACTGCGGCTTCGTCCTCGCACCCAATGAAGACGCGATAGACACCTCGCCCGTCACGCTTGAAGTCCCATCGCGTCTCGCCGCGCATGTCGCGCGGAAGACCTGCCTGCACGAGCAGCTCGAGAGTCACGTGCTCGAAGAGGTGTGGCACCTCGGTATCGGCAAGCTCGGCCACCACGCCGCGCGTGCTTCCGCTCTCGCACCGGTGCCGCACTATGCCCGGCAGAAGACGCAAGACCTCCTCGGCAAGGAGCGGGAATGCCAGGGTTCGGCGCATGGCAGGGTCGGTCAGGCGGACCCGGATCTCGACGCCCCCATCGACAGGCTCGAACGCCTCGAGCACGAACGGGGTCAGCGGCTTGACGCCCTCAGGGCCGCCGGCGCGCGGCACGGGACCCGAAGTAGTATGCGGCCGACATCAGTCCAATCACGACCACAACGCCGACTACCGCCGCTTTGGTGCTCTCCTCGGCGGCAAGCGCACGCACCTTGTCGAGGGCCAGGTTGCGGACCTCCTCGGCATGGTGACGGACGTCGGAAACGGTGAGACGCGGAGTGCCGGGGGCATCTGAGGGAGTCATCGCTGCATGTTCCTCATCTTGATCAGGGTGAAGATCACCGAGCCGACAAGCAGGACCCCGCCGATGACGAGCAGCGCGTATGGATAGCCGATCGCCGTGCCGAGCAACATGAACAGCCCCACGGCTACGAACGCGAGCCCAAGGACCGCGAGGCTGGCCGCGGCCGACGCCGCTGCGACCGTCAGTCCGAGCTTCTGCAGCGGCCCCACGACCTTCTCGCGCACGATGGCCTCGGCCTCGTCGCGCAACCAGTCGACGACCGTCTGAAGCAGGTCGGCTACCGCGTCGATGATGGTGCGCTCGTCCGCTCCCAGCTTGGGGTCAGCGTCGGGCATGTTCGTACCTCCATCGGTCGGGTCGAGTCAACAACACACATAGACGAAGATACCCCAAACGAGACACGTCCCAGCGGGTGACGCGAAGGAGGGGCGACCCGGCTACCTGCCCAAGATCCGGTACCGCACGTTGTGCACGCCTCCGAAGCCCAGGGCCGCAGCCGTACCGGGGCCCAGATCGAACACGCGTCCCGCTATGAACGGGCCGCGGTCGTTGACGACCGCCACGCACGATCGTCCGTTGAACTCGAACTCGATACGCGTACCGAACGGCAGCGATTTGTGGGCGACGTTCATCATGCCCTGTGTCAGGACCGCGCCGCTGGCCGTACGGCGCCCGTAGAACCCGGGCCCGTACCAGGAAGCCCGCGCGACCTGCCAGCCACCTCCGGCCACCGGCGCACTTCCCCGGCTACTCGCAGCCGCAGAACGAACCGCAGGTCGCCGCACCACCGGTTTGGGGATGGGCGCGGCAGCCCGCACGGACGCTGTTGTCTCAAGAACCGTCCACTCGTCGCTCACGACCAGCTTCTCCGAAGCAGGCACCACCTCTACCGGTGGTACCGTACGCTCACCGATGCCGAGTATCCCGTCCGGACGGGAGGCGGGACTTGCCGAGGCCACCCTCTGGGCCGAGCCCGCACCGAGAGACACACCGAGTATCGTCGACATCACGCCGATGACGCTCAGTGCGAACAGTATGCGATGGGTCAGTCTTGCTGAAGCCACACGGACCTCCGTGGTAGGGGACGGTGCAGACGACGGAGTGCGGTGGGAACGTGAGCGTTCCTGAGACAGGTGTGTTGAGGGTCGCTAGCTGTCTCGCACCCGGCGAGAGCGGCGTCACGCGCCGTCGTCTCCAGCCGATCGAAGCGAGTATGCTGTTCGGCTCCGGACCTTGAGCATCACGAGCCTTCGGTCATCCGCCCATGCGGATCGAATCCGAGTCGACCAGATATCGTGTCGCACTTGCCGGCGCCGGTCCACGCAGTCGCCCCCGGTCGTCTCCACGACTGCTGCGCCACAAGTGCCCTCCTCAAAGGGTGAGGTTCTATGCTACCAGAACTGTTACCGTATCGTCATTTTCGGCTCGCAACTTGAGTCTAGGCGGCGGGTCTGACACGCGAGCGCCCACTGCGTCACCTGGTACGAACCCTATGGCGCGAGGGTCTCCTCCGTAGAGGGCGAAGGCGCCTCGATGGCTCCGGCAAGACGTGCCAGCACGTTGCCGAGTTCATCGATCAGGCGCCCATAGGCGGCCCAGTCACCATCTCGCTGTGCGGCCAGCGCTCGTTCATAGATGTCGCGAGCGAGTGCGGCGTCGACGATGATGTCCTCGGCGCCGTCTTCAGGCTCGGTCGGCGCGACCTCTCCGAAGACCGCCAGCAGTGCCGAAGCGAGGTCAGGCTGCATCTCGACCTTGTCGGCGTAGACGACCAGCACCCTCGTCAGCTCGGGAATCGAGGTCTGCTCGGCGCGCAGGTAGAGCGGCTGGATGTAGACCACCGACTCCTCGAGCGGGATCACCAGCATGTTGCCGAAGAGCACCTGGCTGCCACGCTGGCTCCACAGCGACAGCTGCGGCGAGATCGTCTCGTCCTGGTTGATTCGCGCACGGACCTGATCGGGACCGAGCACCACGCGCTGCTTCGGGAACTGGTAGACGACTCGTTTGCCGTAATCAGTCGGGTCGGACTTCACCGCCATCCAGCCGATCATGTTGTCGCGGCCCCGCGGCGTGAACGGCATGATCATCTGGAAGTCCTCTTCGGCCTCACCCGGGAGACGGCTGAGCACGTAGAACGGACTCATCGGCCCGTCTGTGGTCCCTTCACCGGGAAACTCCCACAGGTCTTCCTTGTTGTAGAAGACCCTGATATCGGTCATGTGATAGCGCTTGTAGACCTCCGCCTGAAGCGAGAAGAGATCCTCGGGATAGCGGAAGTGGGCACGGATGGCGTCGGGGATCTCCTCGGCGGGTGTGAGAAGCCCGGGGAAGACCTCACCCCACGAAGCGAGTACCGGGTCTTCGGGATCGAATGCGTAAAGCGTCGTAGTGCCGTCATACGCGTCGACGGTGACCTTAACCGAGTTGCGCACGTAGTTGAGCCCCTGGTGCCTCTGCGAGTACGGGTAGTTGTTCGTGTGCGTGTATCCATCGAGGACCCAGACGATGCGGCCGTCGGCTACCACCGGATAGGGGTCATCGTCCAGCGCGAGCCAGGGCGCAAGTCGCTCGACACGGGTGGTGATGTTGCGGTCGAACAGCACCCTGCTCCCGTGCTCGATGTAGCGACTGAACAGGAACTGGCTCGCACCGAAACGCATCGCGAACAGCGCGCGCTTCGAGAAGCCACCCACCTCGATGCCCGCGGCACCTTCGTAGAAGGTCTCCGCGTTCGTGTCGCCCACAGGGTAATCGAATTCGGGCAGAGTGGTGTTCACGATGACGTAGCCGTCCGTGCGCTCGCCGAAGTACACCGCTGGCTGCTCGACGGTCACGTCGACAGAAGACTCCGGCGGGATATCGGCGATCAGGAAGCGCGGGAAGCCACGAGCGTCGGCCTCGTTGGAGGGACTCATCACGAAGCCGTACCCATGCGTGTAGACGAGATGCTGGTTGACCCACGTCTGTGCTTGCGGATCGAGCTGATTGACGTCGAGCTCACGGGCGGAAACGAGCACCTGCCTCTTGCGTCCGTCGATCTCGTAGCGATCCACGTCGACGTCGCTGAAGTGGTAGTACTGCCTGATGACCTGCAGTTGCCGATAGGACTCGGTGACGATGTCCGGGTCCCAGAGCCGCACGTTGTCGAGCGTGTCGGTGTTGGCGAGAACGTCCTCGGCTGTCAACGTCTCGGCCGCCGGGAACTGCCTTACCTCGACCTCGTCCAGCCCGAACGCGCGCCGGGTGGCCTCGATGTTGCGGCGGATGTAGGGCTCCTCGGCGGAAAGCTCGTTCGGCTCGACGCGGAACTGCTGGATGAGTGCGGGATA
>DLMY01000031.1:96225-122648 GCA_002478275.1 Actinobacteria bacterium UBA7524 | reverse complement strand
CTGCTGGATGAGTGCGGGATACACGCTACCGACCAGCAGCGAGGCGCCGATCCACACGCCGAGAGCCACCAGCGGGAGGCGCCATCCCTGGAAGCGGATGTTGACAAGCAGCGCGATCGCGGACAGGGCCGCGATGACGATCAGGATGTTGAGCGCTGGGAGTTGAGCGTTGACATCGGTGTACGACGCTCCGGTGACCTGACCACGCGGCGAGAAGTTGAGTTCGAAGATGCGCAGGTAGTAGTCGAACGCCTTGCTCGCGACGATCATGCCGAGGAGAACCGAGAGATGCGCTTTGACATGAGGGGCGAAACCCCTGAAGCGCGCGAGCGGTTGGATGGCGCCGTCTACCAGGTGCACGAAGGCGGAAGCGAGCGTGACCATCACGAGAATGGCCGGCAGCCAGTCAGCCACGAGACGGAGAGCCGGTAGCGTGAAGACGTAGAAGCCCACGTCGCGCCCGAATTGCGGGTCGCTCACACCGAAGGGAACGGCCGCGAGTGCGAGCCGGAACGTCTCCCATTCGGCCGCCATCGCCAGTCCGGTGAGGAGCGCGATCGCGGCCGACCCCCACAGGATGACACGGTCCACCACCGGCCGCACGCGATCGCGAAGCGTCGCGATCGCCTCGGCGAGCTGAGGAGACAGCCCCCCGATCGATGTCACCACGGTGCGCGGCGCCATGGAGCGGGCAAGCCGCATATTCACGAGCAACAGTACGAACGTGACGAGCCCGAAGACGGATCCCGTCGCGGTCGCGCTCACGATACGCGTGACGAACACCTGCTCCTGCCCGAGATCCGCATACCACCAGTAATCGGTGAGCAGCGTGGCCAGGGCCGTGAGCATCGGGAATCCCACGAAGGCCACGAGAGCGATGGCAAGCCAGATTCGGCCGCCACGTGTAGCGGGTACAGAGGACATCTGGTGATCACCCCTAGATGTAGTCGTCCACCTCGATGTTGAGGTCTGCCGCATCCAGGCACATCGCTATGCCCGGCTGTCCCTCAGCGGACAGGTCCACCGAGAACGGGTCGATCATCTCGCCGTCGGCCTGCGCGATCACGCGCACCAGCGGACGAGTCAGGTCCGACTCACTCGGTCGAATGACTATACCCGTTCGACCGTCCTCCAGACGCACCACCGTCCTGGGAGGGTAGACTCCCATGATGCTCACGAACAACCGCGTGAGGGCCGGGTCGAGCGCTGTCCCTGCGCTCTGCACGAGCAAGGTCATCGCCTCGTCCTGCACCCGGGCGGCGCTGTACGATCGCCTTGAGGTCATCGCATCGAACGCGTCGGCCACCGCCACGATACGCGAGGCCAGATGCTGCGGTCGCCGGGGAGTCCGGTTCGGATAGCCGCTCCCGTCGAAGCGCATGTGGTGCTCGAGGATCGTCACCACAGCCGACTTGTCCAACCCGGGAACGAGCGCGGCCTGTTGGGCTCCGTAGACCGGATGCTGCCTGACGAGCGCCCACTCCTCGGCGGTCAACGCGCCGGGCTTGTTCAAGATGTCGAGGCTTACGGTCATCTTGCCGATGTCGTGCAGCAGAGCGCCGACACCCAACGATGACAGGAACCGGTAGTCGTTGGTCACCGCGGATCCAAGCGCGAGCGAGAGTATCGCAACGTTGGCACTGTGATAGAACGTGTACTCGTCATAGTCCTTCAAGCCCGTCAGCTCGAGCATCGCGTAGCGATTCGACAACACGTTGTCGACGAGCGACCGCACTACGGTCTTCACCTGCCCGGCGTTCACGGACTTGTTGCGGTTGATGAGCAGGTCGATCTCGCGCATGAGTTCAAGCGCATTGTCATAGGTCTCGCGGGCCTCTTCCGGCGAGAGCTCTCCGACGTCTTCTCTCTCGAAGACCTTGACCGTGCCCACCTCTATGTGGGGCACGTTCGCTTCGGCGATCATCCGCATGATGCCGCCGTTGCGAGCGACCTCAAAGGAGTCTGCAGCGAGCACGGCGATTGCGCGCGAGAACTCGTTCAGGTCGACGCCACGGCCGACCACGAGGCTTCCGACACCGATCGCGGTCATGTCGCGCACGAGTTGCTCGAACAGCAGGCTTTCCTCGGCAAGGAGGCGATCACCGAAGATCAGCTCACCTTCGAAGAACGCGAGCTGAACGTCGACTCCTTCCTGGTGGTAGCGGTCGACGACGTCTTTGAGCGCTGAGACCGCCTCGACGGTGGCGGGGTGGTCCATCGGGTAGAAGCGCGCGGTGCGCCTGACCGCGTACAGCCGCGTGAGCAGGTCACGAACGCGCTTGAGCTGCTTGCTCGAGTACGCGGTGACGGCTTGCGGCTCCTCCCGCACGGGCAGCGCCGGAACCCCTTCCATGGTCTGCGAGGCCGGCTCTTGGATTCCCTGACCATCGACGGGTGTCTGCCGCGGATCGTCGTGAGGGACGTCTTCGCTCACTGCTGGCCTCCCTTCGCGCGGATCTTCGCAAGCGCATGTTCGGCTGCGGTACGCAGCTCCCGCGTGCGCCCGCCGCCGATGATCGAGCGCTTGCTCGCAAGAGACTCAAGCATCGGCGCCGCAGAGACCGCGCCGAGTCTGCCGAGCGCCTCGATCGCCTCGATGCGAGGCCCGAGTTCGCGATTACCTCTTCCCTCTCCGGCGGCCACGGCCTTGAGGGCCGCCTCCGCTCCGCGCTCTCGCGATGCGCCCAGGTAACGTGCTGCGAGCTGGACGTTCTGGGCGTCCGCATCGTCGAGGGCGGCGATGAGCATCTCATCGGCCAGGCGGTCCGGGATCCCCGACAGCGCTCGTATCGTCTCGCGCCTGACCCGGGCATCGCCGTGACGCAGGGTGCGGCCGAGATAGGGCACGGCTTCGGGCATCTTCGTCTTGCCGAGGATGGCCACCACGTTGCGCACGAAGTACCACCTGGAATCTTTGACATGCTCCCCGAGCTGATCGATGTGCTGGTCGGCCATACCGGCGACCAGGTCCACGAGTGCTTTACGTGCGGCCATGTCCGGTTGATCGGCCAACGTCTCGAGCAGCGGCTCGACCGCCGCTCCGCCTAACGCATCTATCAGGCGGCGGCATGCGACGTACTCGGAAGAGTCCGGTGGGTACAGACGCATCGCAGTGGTGATCTCGCCGATCTCCTGAGCTCCCGCCAGCCTGGAAAGAGCCGCGGATATCCGCTTGTTGCGCACGTCCGGCAGGTCGGGCTCCTCGAGGACCCGCATGAGCGCGTCAGCGGCGTCTGCAGCCACTTCGTAGTCACCGCGCTCGACGGTCAACTCGAGATTGTCCTCGAGAAGGGCCATCATCGACCCGAAGTTCACGCCCTTGGCGTCGACTGTCACCAACGTGACCAGGGCCGCCACGACGTCGCCGTCAGTGATGCCTCGCCTGGATTCCTCTTGCAGGGTCACAAAGCCCATGTCGTCCTCGAAACCCTGAGACACGGAGCCCGGCGCGAGGTCGACCAGCTGCAATATCGAGTCGACCTCGTGCACCTCCTTCGAGTGACCCCCGTGTTCGCGCACCCGCAAACGGCTTGGCGCAACGGTTTCGAACACTGAGTTGACGGCTCCCTCTGAAAGCCCGGAGCTCAGCATCGCCGCTCCCGCCGCGTTGAACACTTCCTCGCGCTCGGCGACCGAGATCAGGGTCAGGTTCCGTATCGCCCGGGCCAGGCCCTCCAGCGATGCCTCGTCTTCAGTAGCGCCTTCGGCCAGGATGGCACAGACCTCATCGACCCCCATCTGTCTGACGACCTGGGCCATCGCATCGTTGGTGCGCGCCTCGGGCAGGAGTCGTGTCGTCAGCATCGCCCGCCGTACGGCCGGATCGAGGTCCAGCATGGCTTCAGCGAGGGTCCTGAACAGAGCGGCATGTTGCCCCTTTTCAGCCTTTGCCGCGGCGTTCGCGAGCACCTCTATCCGCATCTCACGAGCGACTTCTCCCGGATCGCGACCTCTCGCGGCCGACGACTCCCGGATGTACGCATGTAGCGCTCCCGGATCGCCGACGACCCGGGTAAGGATCCTCTGGTCGCGCGGGCGGCCACCCAGGGCACCTGTGACTATCTCGTCGATGCGCGAGGGGACGGGCGGCCAGGGCTCATCGTCCTGATACGCGATCTCGCCCTCCTCGCTCTCGGACTGCACGATGCGAACGGAGGCCTCGGTGACGGTGATCGTATCGACGCCCATGTCCCAAAGCCGCGTTTCGAAGCCGCCCGCCGCAGCAAGCTCATCAGGAGCGACTTCGATCGTCTCCAGAAACGAGAGTATGCTCTCACCGTCGGCCCCCGGGTGGAACCGCACGTCGGCGAGACCTCGGTTATAGAGCTCCCTCGCGAAGGCCTGGAACGCAGGTTGTCCCTCGAATGCCAGGGTCTCGTCGAACGCCAGTCCGTCCCGGTGTACAGACAGCCGCATCTCCGCACGGTCTCTGAAGAACTCGGCGAGCATCTTCGCCGCCTCCTGCGCATTCTCCCTCGGTATACTGCTGCGCCGAGGATAGAGTCGCACGGCCTTCATCGTCACCACGAGCTGCTTGACGAAGCGCTCGACGACCAGGGGCACCTTTGCTTTGGCTTCAGGCTCGAGGACCACGCAGATCCTCCCTCACTCGCGATCCGGCCCCACGCGCGTGCGCAGGGCTCCCTCATTATACGGAAGTGCGCCCGTCGTGGGTGGTATCATCGCCCGCATGATATCGCAGCCCACACGCATCGTTCTCGCCTCCGCCTCACCGCGCCGCCGGCGACTGCTGTCCTGGCTCGGCCTGCCCTTCGACGTACTGGCCGTAGATACGCCCGAATCGCTCGATTCCCCGCTCGCTTCGATGCCCGAGACGCTCGCCATCTCACTGGCCGAGGAGAAAGCCGCGGCAGCGACCGAGCTGGTAGCCGCAGCACCAGACACGAACGTCAGCACCGTTGCCGACGAGTCCGCCGGCACGCTCGTCATGACGTTCGATACGATCGTCGTACTCGACGGCGAACTGCTGGGCAAGCCTATCGACGAGACCGATGCGTGGCGGATGCTGCGGGCCCTGTCGGGACGCACCCACCAGGTCATCACCGGGTGCGCCCTGTCCCGTCTCGGAGGAGAAACAGCGTTCGAGACCTTCACGTTCGCAGTCACGACCGATGTGCTCATGGCTGACCTGGACGATCGACGCATCGAGAAATGGATGGCCTCTGGCGAGTACCTGGGCTGCGCGGGCGCCTATAACATCGAGGGACAGGTAGCCGCAGTGACCGGCTCGGAGTGCTACCAGAACGTCGCCGGACTGCCGCTATGTCACTTGTACGCCGCTCTGACCTCCGGCCCGGCGTCACGATGGCCGGGTGCACCGACGCCCACATCGCCACTCGAACGGTGTGACGAGGCCCTTTGTCGCAACTGCCTCCTGGGGCCTCGGGTCATCGAGACTGCTCTGCCCTAATCCACTCGCCGCCGAGCCACGAGTATCACACTCTCGTCCCGCTCAATATCGAACCCGGAACGCTCGTGATCTCCGAACAGCTCGACCCGGTCGAATCCCGCCGCTTCGACCTCCTGCGCAAGCATGTCCGCAGGCAGAGCGGCGTGCATCGAACACCTGCGCGAGAGCTCCCACTCCCCGTCCGCGTCGCGCACGAGCGTCAGGAAGTCGAAATCCAGGTACTCGTCACCCGGAGGGTAGCCGATCACCCGCAGGAACACCTTCACGCCCTCGGGGGTGTCACGCAGCACCGGGGGGATAGCGCGCACTCGCGAACGCATCAGACGTTCGTGGTTGAGCAGATGCAGGACAAGCACCCCGTCCGGTCTCACGACCCTGGCGAAGTCCGCGAGAGTGACCCGCAGACCCTCGCGGCCCTCGACATGCGGAAGTGCGTTGCCCGTGCAGACGAGCGCATCCGCCGGATAGTCCAGGTCCAGTCCGGCAAGCTCACCGAACCCGCCTTTGAGCAACCTCACCCGGCCGCCCTTGTCGTGGAAGCGCGGGCGGGCGGTCTCGATATTCGCCTCCGCCCGGGCAAGCATAGAATCGGCCGGGTCGACCGCGTCGACGCTCAGCCCCCACTCGGCGAACATGATCGCATGCATCCCGCTCCCGGCGCCCACGTCCACGACCGAGTGCACGTCAGCGGTCCGAAACGCCCACTTGAACAACGGCGCCTCGCGAGCCAGTCGCTTGTCCCAGTCCACGAACTGGTCGTAGTCGGCCGCAGGCGCGGCAGGGTTCTCCTCGGCCATGAGCGTTCTCCTTACCCGCTATTCGTCGAGACGGAAGATGCGCACAGCGTTGGCGCGCATGATGGAATCGATGTCTGCCGAGGAGACACCCATCTCCTCGAGGGTTCGATGCTGCATGCGGCGTATCCAGGTACGGTACGGAGCGATGGTGTTGCTGTCGGTGCCGAACAGCACTCTCTCGGGACCGAGAGCGGTCAGACAGCGCTCGTAGACGTCGGCGAGTGTCAGCCTCGGGACGTAGTGGTCGAGCCAGTTGTTCGTCCCGCTCGAATCGACACACACGTTGGCGCACTGATAGGCGAGGCGCAACACGCTGTCCAGCCAGCCTGCACCGAAATGTGCGATCACGAAAGTGATCTCGGGGTAGTCGCGCGCAACGGGACTCAGGTCGACCGGGTCCGCATAGCGCAGGTCGCCGTTGGGGTCGACGGTGACGCCGTAATGGACGATCATCGGCGCCGAGAGTTCAGCTGCTTTCTCGAAGAACGGGCGGCATGCGGGGTCCGACAGATGGTAGCAGCGGTTGACGGGCAACAGCTTGACCCCACGAAACCCCGCTTCCATCTCTCTCTCCAGCTGGGTGGGGGCCTGCGAATCACGCGGATCGATGTTCGCCAGAGCATGGATGTGTCCCCTGGCGGAGGTGACGAAATCGCGTGTCCACTGGCTGTCGGGAATCACTGAGACCACCAGTGCCTTGGCGACATCGGCAGCCGCGAGTCGCTCCACGTACCAACACGCGGTCTCTTGCGGCGTCATGTCGGGCAACCGTTCGTTGCGGCGGCCGAACCGCCGCTCCTCGACCGCCTTGCGAAAGCGCTCGTTTGCCTTCGGCTCCTTCTCCACGTACTCCTGGAGCAGACCCAGGGTGAACAGGTGAACGTGCGCGTCGACCACCTGGCCCGCCCGCGTCGGTGGCGCTGGCGGAAGCGGGATGCAGGAAGCGTCAGACACCTCGGGCGCCCTATGGGGTGGCCGGGGGAGGAGGTGGCTCCTCGGCGGGCCGCACGGGTATCACGAAGCTGGCGATGATGTAGCCGATCAGGAACGCGCCCGCATCGGTGAGCAGCGCGAGAATGACGAAGAGGAAACGCAGTAAAGACGGGTCGATGGAGTAGTACTCGGCCAGGCCGCCGAGCACACCTGATACGCGCTTGTCAGCGACGGAACGGTATAGGCGGGTGCCGGGCGGTGGAGCGGTGACACCCAGGCCGCCCCGGCCCCCGGTCACGATCAACAGTATGCCGGCCACGATGATAAGTGCGGGGCCGAACCACGTACGGACCTCCCTGACCGTGGCCCCCAGCGAGCGAAGGGCCGGGGACATGAACAGTCCGGACTGTCCTCCGATAGCCGAGATGCCTACCAGCAGTAGCACACCGCCGAGTATGAGTACGGGAAGGTTGTTCCTGTCACGCCCTTGGTCGGACATCCTCGCCTCCGTGGATCGTCGGGCGGCATCGAGGCCGCCGGCTCGTCTCAGTACAATTCTATCTTCACGTCAGTGATGCCGCTCTTCACGCTGATCACGTATCGGTCGCGGGCACGACCATAGCCGCTGGTCTGCCGCCCGCCATCGACACTATCGAACCCTTCTCCCACGGACACGTTGGAGAGCCCCGTCTCGGCAACTACCCTCGCCTCGACGCTCCGGGGCACGCGCACGACTATCGAGGACACACCGGCTTCGATCGCCACCGGCACCTCGCCCTCGAGATCGGACCCGAGCGTCACTCTCGCATCTGTCACACCCGCGGAGACTTTGAGCGCCGACAGCTGCAAAGCGGAGAGATCGGCCTCCAGCTTGCTCACGCCCGAGTCGATCACCAGGTCCCACTCCACGTCGCGTGACAGTTCCACGTCCATGAAGGCGTCGGGGCCGGGCCAGAACGACACCCCCCGATCACCCATCGATATCTCGACATCAGCACGGCGGCCACTCGTGTCGACCTGAAACACAGGTTCGCCGAAGGGCGTGCGCCCTGACGCTGCGGCCAGGTCATCACCGTCGGCGACGGTGAGCTCTCCGACTGCACCTTCGACGCTCGCCCTTCCCTGAGTGATACCGCGGGCGGGAGGAGCGGAGCGTTCGAACTCCTGTCCGGCTCGACCGTGCATGCCATACATGCCCCAGCCGCCCCGCCACAGCGATCCGGCACCCGGCAACACGAACGCGCCGTACAAGAGCCCTGCCAGAACGATCGCACTGGACGCCACTCGCAGTAGCCCGGTGCCCGTCCCTTTCCCGATCAGATCGATTCCGATCGCCACCAGCAGCAGCGGCCACAAGGACAGAACCGAGAGCCATGCGTCCCACCTCAGCGCACCGACCGATTGCGCGAGCAGGATGACTCCGATGGAGATGGTCGTCAGTCCCTCGATCACGCGATTGAGGCGATATTCGCCTTCCTTGCCCGGAGTGAGCATCTGTTTGACACCAAGCAGCATCACCACGAGCGCGACGATGCCCACCGGCCAGGCGCCAGACAGGCCGAAGCCCGGCAACAGCAGGCGCGCCAGCATGAGTCCGCCGACAGCGACCAGTACGACGCCGAGCCAGACCGCACCTCCACCGCGCCGCGAACCTCCCGAATCCGTCGCCACGGGAGCCCCGGCCGGAGGCGGCGGGGGACCAGGCGTGTATCCGGGCGGAGGCGGAGGCGGAGAATCCGGTGTCATCGTCACGTCTTCCCTATCGCTCATCATGCGCCCCTTCCGTCGTCTTCTCGATAGCGCTCGACGAAGACCCTGGAGATGCGGCGGCGTCTCACCGCCTGGACCGTGAAACGCACACCGCCGGTGTCCACGATCTCACCCACCACGGGTATATGCCCGAATCTGTAGAGAAGCCAGCCTGCGATCGTCTCGTACTCATCGGATTCGTCGACAGGAAGTCCCATCTCCTCGGCATCCTCGACCGGCAAACGACCGTCGACCACCCAGCGGCCGGGCGCTACGGTCGTGATGTAGCGGTGATCGCGATCGAACTCATCGACCACCTCGCCGATGATCTCCTCGACGATGTCCTCGATGGTGACGAGGCCGGCCGTCCCGCCATGCTCGTCAATCACGATCGCCATGTGGTTGCGCAACGCCTGCATGTCCGAGAGCAACGCCAGGATTCCCTTGGTCTCGGGGACGAAGACCGGTTGACGAACGTAGGCGGAGACCGCCTGGTCGAGCTCGCCTCTTGCCGCAGGCTCCACCAGGTCCTTGAGCAACACGATACCGACGATCTTGTCGGGGCTTGCGCTGTGAACCGGCAAACGGGAGAAGCCCGACCTTCTGAAGATCGCCAATGCTTCCCGCACGGTCGTCTCGTCGTCGACCAAGACCATATCGACGCGGGGAACCATGATCTCGCGGGCCACGGTGTCCCCGAGCTCGAAGATCTCATGGATCATTCGCTTCTCCTCTTCGAGAAGCGTACCCTGCTCGGTGACCAGGAGTTTGATCTCCTCCTCGGAGACACCCGGTCTGCCCTGGCCCGGTTTGACCCCCAGCAACAACGCCGCGACGTCGGTCGAGCGAGCGAGCAGCCACACGACGGGCGAAACCAACGCGGCCAGCACTGCCACCGGACGAGCCACGGCAGTCGCCACACCCTCGGACCTCTGTAAGCCCAGCCTCTTAGGGGCCAACTCGCCGAACACGAGCGTGAAGTATGCGATGGCCAGAGTCACCACGAAGAGCGCTACCGCAGAGGCGGCCCTACTCACCGGGCCGAACCCGGCGGTCCGGAGCCACTCGGCAAGCGGCTGAGACAGACTGACGGCCGCCGTTGCCGAAGCGAGAAAGCCGACCAGCGTGATTCCGATCTGTATCGTCGCCAGAAGTCTGGAGGGATCTTCCAGGAGGCCGATGGCGACGCGTGCGCCCTTGGAACCGGCCTCCGCCTTCTGAACCAACACCGCTCTTCGCGCACTGATGAGCGCGATCTCAGCCGCGGCGAAGTACCCGTTGAGCACAACAAGGCCGAAGATGAAGGCGATCTCGAACGCGTAGTCGCTCATGGGCCATACATTACCAGTAAGTGGCGGCCGATAACCTATCTGAAGCCCTTGATCGCTCAGGTAAGGGAGGTCTTGCCCGCAGCGCCGGGGCGATCCGGGCTGCAGTATTGGACGAGTCTGACCGATTACTAGACAATCATCACCGAAGACCGCGAGCGTTGATACGGGGGTGCGCGTGGCCGACAACCCTGCCGATAACCTTGCACAACGCAACCTCGATGACGTCGTGCGAGGGATAGCGGCTGCCGCCAAAGCGCTCAAACTGTATCCGCCGACCAGTCCCATCCCCCGGCAATCGATCACTGCGGCGACGGCCTCGCTCGACGAGTTCCTCGCAGCGGAAAACATGCTGTCCCTCTCGATCGCCCGTGGAGGACTCACCTGGCGAGGACAACCTGTTGCCTCCGGCGTCCCGGGCATCGCCGACCTGGCCGACGCTCTGCGCGATCATGACATCGCCGAGATCGCGTTCATGCCCGGCTGCTCCGCCGAGGAACTCATCTCGTTCCTGGAGATCCTCGCACGCGAACCTGACGAGTTGAGCACGACGGGTGGCCTGGGAGCAGCTCTCGCCTCGGCGGGCGTTGAGGGCATACGCGCCGTGGAGGTCCAGCTCACTGTGGCCGAAGACGTCGGCCCGGCTCCCGATGAAGACGTGGATGAATTCCTGCGAGAACTCGCGGGTGATGCAGATCGCCTTTCGACCTGGATGGCGGCGGCTGCGGCCGGAGACCCCGCGGCGTTCGCCGAGGGTCTCGGCGAACTTACGGACGTCGCCGGGCCCGAGGGCATCAAACGACTCCAGGAGACGCTCGCCGCGGCCTTCGAGGCCCAGGAGCCCGACGCCAAGGACGCCTTGATAGGCCTTTCTCTGGAGCCGGGCGGGGTCCGGGACCTCGCCGAAGGCATGTTCGGTTTCCTGGGCGACTCATCGATCGCGGGGGCCGTGACCGAGGGGGCCTACGGCCAGAACGTCCTTTCCGTGTCCCATGCACTTTCCAACCTCCCCCTGCAGGAGCGCATCGACCGGGTGTACGCAGAGGTACAGGCGATGCTCGCCGAAGGGGGACACACGGACAAAGAGGGCGCGTTCCTCGAACACATGATGGAGGTGCGCCGCCGCACCGAGCCGGAACCCGCGCTCATCGACGCCGACAGCAGCTACGTCAACGTCGCTGAAGTCGCCAAGATGGAGGCCGATGAGATCGTCCAGCTACGCGAGCAGACCGAGGCTTCGACCCGAAACGCAGCCACCTCGGGCGTCACCACCATGCTCACCCTACTCGACCAGCAACGCGATTTCGAACTGTACTGTGAGAGTGTCGATGGACTTGCGGGACTCGTTCCCAGACTGATCGAAGAAGGGAACCTCGAGCTGGCGCTTCGGGTTCTGAGAGAGCTCTCCGTCCGGGAAGCGCGCACCTCACAGCCCTGGCCCGAACTGACCGGACGGCTGCGCGAGGCCATCGCGAAAGCCCTGTCCCCCCGGTCCATCAGGGCCATCGTCACGGCCGTCGCGGAAGACGAGAGTCTGGTACCGCTAGCCAAGGAGATCATGGCTCTGGCGGGCGACACCGCCGCGGCGACGATGGTCTCAGAAGGCATCTCTCTCAAACAACCCGGGCTTGCCGCCGCGGAAGCCGTCATCGGCCGCCACGTCCTGGATCTTCTGATAGTCGCGTCCGCGAAGGCGCAGTGGTTCCAGCTCGCTCCAATCGCGGAGCGCCTCGCTCGCGAGGGAGACACCCGCTCCATGCAGCTCGCGAAGGCCCTGCTGAGCCGACAGGACGAACAGTCCCGCCGTGAAGTCGCGCAAGGGCTTGCTGCCGCGAACACAGAAGCGGGCACGTCACTCCTCGGCGAGATGATCAGCGATGGCAACACGGAGGTGGCCATCATCGCGACTCGCGCGCTGGGACGCAGCGCATCACCCAGCGCAGCCGCCCTTCTTGCCAAGCGGCTTGGTGAGATCGATGTCGACTCGAAGGACTTCCTGCTCGCGCGCGAACTGATCGGCGCGCTGGCCCGGAGAACCGAGCCGGAGGCCACCGATGCACTCAAGCGGCTTTCCGAACGCAAGGCGCTGATCAAGCGCGGCCACCACGCAGAAGTCCAGGAGCTCGTGCGCCAGGCCATCGCACTTCAGTCCGGACAAGGAGGTGCACGGTGAAGGCAGCCGCAAGCGTCATCACCTCATTGGCCTCCGGTCGCAAGGCCTCACAACTGTATCCGCCCACGCACCCCGCGTTCATCGAAGCGATCGATGCGTTGGTCACAGCTGTGTCTGCCGCAACCGCCTCAGGACCGATCACCCTCAACCTGCATCAAGGTCATCTGTATCACGCGAGCAGCGTCATACCCGACGATAACCCCGGCTGCGCAGCCATCGCCGAAGCGCTGGAATCAAGAAAGGTCGAGAGTCTCACGCTCCAGGCGCACTTCAGCCGAACGGACGCCACTGGGTTGGTAGAGGTCCTGGGTCTGCGCCCCTCCCCGGAACTCGACGTCGAGGCCGAGCTGCAGCGACGGGGCGTCACTGCAGTCACGGTCTCGTTCCTGCTCGACGAAGAGCGGGAGGAACGAGAGGAGCGGGACCGCAAACGCGAGCAGGACAGAGCTCTGTACAACAGACTCGTTGCCGTGCTCAAGGCCATGTCGGCCCAGATCGCCCAGAGCGGCCGGCCCGACACGGCCGCCGCCGGCGAGATGGTCGACAACATCATGCAGCGGATGCTGGAGGACCAGGCTTCAGTGCTCGGCCTTGCGACCATGCGCGGGATGAACGAAGCGCATCTCTTCCATTCGATCAACGTGATGATCTACTCGATGACGCTCGGAAGCGCGCTGGGTCTGCCTGAGGAAGGGCTGACCTCTCTCGGTCTCGCGGCGCTGATGCACGACATCGGCAAGGCCGCCTTCAAGACCGACGATCCGGCCCAGGCGGAGCCGATGAGAAGGATGCATCCACAGATCGGCGCCGAGTTGCTCGCGAGGCACTCGGACGAGGACCCCTCGCCCATGCTCGTGGCGTACGAACACCATATGCACGTGGACGGTGGGGGATTCCCCGAGCACCCCGGGGACTACGTGGGACACCCATTCAGCAGGATGGTCGCGATAGCCGATCGCTACACCAACCTCACGACGGAGACCGCAGAGCGGGAAGCCATGACCCCCGACAAGGCCATACTCCAGGTACTCAGAGAGTCGGGCACGGCTCTCGATCCCATGTTCGCGCGACTGTTCGCCAAGGCGATGGGCGTGTTTCCCGTCGGGTGCCTGGTGCGTCTCTCCGACCAGTCCGTTGGCGTCGTGAGCCGGCCCGGGGAGGAGTCCTTGAGGCCGATCGTGCGCATCGTCTACGACCAGGGTGGCCTGCCTCTCGAAGAACCCTACGAGATCGACACGGCCGAACACGATCTGCCTATCGTTGAAGTGGTCGACCCGGCGAGTCTCGCAGTCTCGGTGTCAGAACACCTCTAGGCTGGTTGTTGCGGGTTGATCTTGTGCAACACCAGCGCGATCAACGCCAACCGGCGTCCTCGGTCCTGGCATGCCTCGACAAACCCACCGATCGTCTCCCGTAGTTCGGGAGTCGGCTTGTAGCGTATCAACCCCCCGGCACACTGGAGTATCCGCCCAGCGCAGAGAGCCTCGATCTCCGGTTCGAGCTCCTCTATACGACGACCCAAGCGAGACGCCAGCCCATTGACATCGAGGACGGCGTCCGGGTTGCGGTGGAAGAACACAAGGATGTCCCACGTCAGTAGAGACCTGACGTGGCGTTCCACGAACTCCATGACCGAGGGTCCGAGAACCCCTTCGAGGTCATACACTAGTGCCGTCCCTGTGTCTGATGGGCTACCGCCGAAGCAACGGTAGGCAAGGGTCTCGATGCCCCTGGCATGATTATCGTCATTCGAAGCGCCTAGAGTTTAGCTTATGACCGAACAAATTCCAGCCACCCACGACCGACGGGCTCGATTCGGTCCTGAACGGTACTTCTCTTGCGCGGACGGCGATACAAGCGGTCATGATCTAACCTCCCGACCCGTATGAGTAGACAGCTCAGCTGATTGATGTAGGGTTGTGAGGCATATCGCATCCGAGTCACCGGCAGAGATGAGGGATCCGCTATGGCACTTCCGCACGGCACGACAGTCCGCGTCCACTACCGTGGCACTCTTGAGGACGGGACCGAATTCGACTCGAGCGAAGGGCGCGAGCCCCTTGAGTTCACCGTGGGCGAACAGCAGGTGATCGCAGGCTTCGAGGAAGCCGTCTGCAGCCTGGATGTCGGAAGCAGCGCCATGGTCACTCTCGACGCAGAAGAAGCGTACGGCCCCCGAATCGATGAGGCGGTGCAAGAAGTGCCCCTCTCGCAGTTCTGGGAGACCCCGGAGGTCGGCATGGTAGTACGTCTCATCGGCCCCGACAAGCAGGAGCTTGCCGCCTCGGTGATCGAAGTCGGCGAAGAGATGGTCAAGCTCGACTTCAACCACCCGCTGGCTGGACAACCGCTGACCTTCATGATCACCCTCGTGGAAGCTGACGAGCCCGAGTAGGCCGTTCTCGCCGACCTCTTGGTCTCGAGCCACCCGCACGAGCCTCAAATGCACTCTCCGCGCTGCTACGAGTGCTCTTCCAGCTGACAGATGTTCTGCATGCGCGCCGCCAGCAGGAACAGGATCGCGGCCAATACCATGGGCGCGATGAGAACCGCGGCGTTGATCATCCACACGCCCGCCTCCCAAGAACCTGTGACTCCCCAGATGATGACGCCTGCAGTACCCGCGAACAGAAGCGCAGCCGTGAGGACCTCGTACATCCAGCCCAGAGCCAACGCGACGACCGCGATGGCGAGCGGGATGAGTGCCGTGCCTGCGCTCTCGGCGAGACTCTTGCCCTGATACGAGAAGCTCGCGCCGAATGCGGCAGCGACCCAGAACAACCCACCCGCGGCCACGAACAACCTGGCCGCCAGGCGCTGCACGTTCATCCGATCGGTGTTACACGTCCTGGCAAGCAGCTCCATGTCTGACTCCCCTCGTCAACGACTGGCTCGACACGTCCCGACAGATCCCCGGCATGAACGCACACCTGAACTCCTCCAGGTCTCTGCACGTTTCATACCCCTCGGTGACATCGGTCACGCGTAGCCGCTGAACCGTTCCACCATCAGACGACCGGGATCCACCTCGAGTTCGTCCAGGATTCGCTGCATCACCTCGACCATCACGGGCGGACCTGCGACGACGAAAAGCTCCCACTTGGCAGGGTCCACGATCTCGCGAACGAGATCGGATGTGATGTAACCGCGGGGTCCTGGCCAGTCTTCCTGCGGTCTCTCCAGGACGTGCACCACCTTGACGCCTTGCGGTTCCATCGCGTCGAATTCCTCCCGGTACGGGATGCATGTCTCGTCCCGGTTCCCGAAGAACAGCACGGCATTCATCCCGGTCTTCCGCTGAACAGCATCCCGGAGGATGCTTCGCATCGGAGTGATCCCGATGCCACCTGCGAGGAAGATCGCGCTGCGGACACCCTCAGGCAGGACGAAGCGGCCCCTGGCAGCCGATATCGTGGCCTCGTCGCCGACTTCGAGTGCCGAAAGAGAACGCTTGAAAGCTGAATCCGACAATCGTGTGGTGAATTCGACGTAGTCATCATGCGGGGCCGCGGCAAGACTGAAAGGTTTCGCCTGCAGTCCCTCCGATGTAGCGAGCGTCAACATCGCGTGCTGACCGGGCGTGAAATCGTAGGCCTCCGGTCGCGCGAAACGGCAGGTAAGGATATCCGAACCGCAGCGCTCGCTGGACAAAAGGCCGACGCGAAAACCCTGCCCCATCGGCACTCCTCATGACTTGGACGTCATCTCGCCATGGAAGAGATCGAGCTGATGACCCCCGGCTGTATGGCTACCTCACCACCGTATACCTGGACGTCTCGGATGTCACGGATCACCGCTTGCATGGCATCGCTTGTGGCGGCCGGAAGATCTCCCGGCCGCGTGAGCAGGATCACCCCTCCGTTCGCACCTGCGGCGATTCCTCCGCACAGGGCATCCGCGAAATCGACACCCGTCGCGATGCCGACCATCTCGTACGAAGCGATCCCCTCGCTTACGGCCCACGCCGCTACCGCGACCGAAGTGCTGTAGCGCGAATTGCCCGCCAGCCTGATCACTTGCCCGACATAACGGTCGACCTCTCGCTCCACCGCCTCTGAAACCGCGACCGTACCGCCCGCGATGCAGCCTGAGGAGAAACTATGAGCGCCCAAGAAGGAGCGCGTCGCAGGCGGCACGGTCGCTGGTCTGACCAGTACGAGTGGAGCGTTCGAGGAGTAAGCCAATGGCCCCAGGGACAACGCATCAGCGAAATCATCGCCTCTCGCAATGAAGACACGCCCACCCGGATTGCCGTACGTCATGACCCGGTTGCCGATGAACGCCGCGGTCTCGTAGCGGTCCCTGCCGCCGATGCGTTCGACGGCCAGCCCGAGAGCGACGAGGTCACTCGCGACTGCGCGGCTCACCGCCGCCTCCCCGCCGACGACGATCGCCCGAGATGCGCGGAGTCGACGTATCTCCTCGGCGGCGTATCCGGAAAGCCTGGTGGGGCGGGTCAGTAACACGGGTGCATCGAGACAGCCGGCGAGGCCGGAGGCCGAAAGCGCGTCCGCATAGTTCGTGCCCGTCGCGACGATGACGGTGTGTGCGCTGGTGAAGTTGGCTTCGGAGATGCGGGCGGAGGTGTCATAGCGGTCCGCGCCACCGATGCGCAGGATACGCGTACCCGGCTGGGCCCTGATACGAGCCGTGACCCTCACACTCGTGCTCGACGGGGCGGCCTGCGCAGAGACCCTCGGCTTGGCCGTGACGAGACGGTAATCGAGACGTGTCTCGAAACGCTCTATGGCGGAGGGGCGACCGTCCGGTCGCATGATCCGGGTCATGAACGTCCGCTTGCCTTCAGGTACGACGATCGGGCCTGTCAGTGGTCGCCAGCCACCGAACGGATCGTCCCACGTGTAGTAGACCGTGCCGGGGGAGAGCGGCACCACAGTGAGGAACGTCGGAGACCTGCGCCATCCGAGATAGGAATCCGGCACCTGTGGAAACGTGAGAACGAGCACTTCGCCGGCGGGTTCCTCGGCGAACGCACGAGCGGGAGATGCGATCACAACCACTACAAGGGCAAGGCCAAGAATGGCCATGCCCACAGCTCGCGACACCCGCGCCGGAACGCGGACGTCCGTCCTAGGTGCTCTGATGTGCATCGGACTCGGCTTCCTCAGGCTGCGTCCACTCGCACGGATACTGTATTCATCGTCACAACAGCCGGGAAGATACAGGGGACTTCAGGCGAGCGGCAGGTAGCGGGGACGAACGGTTCTCACGCATGCTGAACGGTCGGTACCGTCAGACGTACAGGAGAGCCGCCAGGAAGTGGCACGCACTTCCTCCGAGAACGAAGAGATGCCACACCGCGTGCATGTACGGGACACGCTTGAGCAAGTAGAAGACCGTGCCGAGGGTGTATGAGAGTCCTCCGGCGACCAGAAGCCACAGGCCGGCGGGCGCCAGGTTCTCCATGAGCGGACGCACGGCGAGCACAACCACCCAACCCATGGCAAGATAGACGGCCACCGAGACCCATCGGGGACGATACGCCCAAAACGCTTCGGTCGAGATGCCGATGACCGCGAAGACCCAGACGAAAGCGAACAACCACCACCCGCCCGCATCCCTTAACGTTACGAGGGTGAAGGGCGTGTAAGAACCGGCGATCAGCAGATAGATGCCCGCGTGGTCCAGGATCTTGAACACATGTTTGACCTGGGGCTGCGGGAAGCTGTGGTACAGGGTCGACGCGGTGTACTCCAGCACGAGCGTCACGCCGAACACTATGGAAGCCGCAAGGCGCCAACCGTCACCTGCGGACACGGAGAACACGACAAGCAGGGTCAGGCCCGCGACGCTCAGCCCGATCCCCAGGCCGTGGATGATGCTGTTGGCGATCTCCTCGCCCAGACTGTACGGGCGAGCGATGCGTTTGGATTCGGCAACCTCATGCATCGAAACGAAATGGCCTCTCATCAGATGGGTGGCACGGAAATCTTCGGTCTCACGACCGTACACCCTGGTGGCGACTCCGGGGCACGACTAGTACATGCTATCACCGCGGCGCCGCCGACCGGGAGACTCATCTTGCCCTGCCGCTTCCTCACGAGCCGCCACCCACGCGCGACCGCCTCCACTTCCCGCGCGATGACGACGGATGTCGTCGGGACCGGTAGCTCGGGAACATCCACTTCACTACGGCCGCTGGGCCCTGCCAGGGCGAGGGAGAGCATTCCGGAACACGCCATCGCGGCGATCCCCACGGCAATCATCAACCTTCTCGCTGGCGACACTCGTACACTCGACACTTTCGATCCGGCCTTCCATTTGCTGTCCTGAGCGTCGGGCCCGGTAACGCGGCCCTCGCCCTCC
The DNA here is from genome assembly GCA_002478275.1 of Actinobacteria bacterium UBA7524. Classification (GTDB taxonomy): domain Bacteria; phylum Actinomycetota; class Coriobacteriia; order Anaerosomatales; family UBA912; genus UBA7524. The sequence continues at coordinate 103,910 of DLMY01000031.1, read as the reverse complement.
TCGTCATGTCAGGCCCTGTGGTTCCCACGGCCTGATACTAGAGTCGGTCGATAACGTTCAGTCCCGGTGGCGGGAGGGTAACGAGCAGGTGACACTGATATACGGCCAGGCGTCAGCGGTTCGTTTCGACCGCCCGGCGAGACGCCCTGGGCTCGGCGGCCGGTTCGACCGATACAATGGACGCCGAACGGATCAGGAAGGAAACGTGCTGAGTCGAGGTCTCACAACGTTCCCCCGCTGCATCGCAGCTTGCGCGATATCGGTCGCCACGCTGGCGAGTGCGCTATTCGCGATGCCGTCACCGGCCGACGCATTGATGCAGCCGATGAACGACGCCGCACTGTCGTTGGCGGCCCGCGACGTCGTTGTCGCTGAGGTCGTGTCGACTGTCGCCCGGTCAGACAACGAGAGTGGCATCGTCACCGAGGTGCGGCTCGCGGTGAGTGCCCACATGGCCGGCTCCCTGCCCGATGATGTGGTGCTGGCCGTTCCCGGCGGCTCTCTCGGCGACAAGACCCTATGGGTGTCAGGCGCGCCTTCGTTTCACCGAGGGGAGCGCGTGGTCGTGTTCCTCGACGCCCGACGCCGTGTGGTGGGTGGCTACCAGGGAGTGCTCAGGGTGCGCGACGAACGGATCGAGCGCACCGGCGAGCCCCTGCAGCTCTTCGAGCACAGGGTACGCCTTGCGCGCCAGGGCTTCCCGGTCGTTTCGCCACCACCCGTCCAGACATTCGAGACGTCCCCGGTCGCCGCCCTGACCGGAACGTCTCCGGAGGCGACCGGCGACGTGGAAGGTACCGCTTCGTCCGCCGGAGGACCGATGATCTCCAGCATCAGTCCCGCTCAGGCACCCGCCGGAGCCGGCGCGCTCATCACGATCACTGGAACCGGCTTCGGCGACACGCGTGGAGAGGTCTACTTCTACTACGCCGCGAGTACCTATCTTCCGGCCACCAATGTCGTTTCGTGGTCCGACGGCTCGATACTGGTGGAAGTGCCAGGCTCGATCAGCTCGGGGCCGGTACTAGTGTGGAGTGCGGCACAGGGCTCCTCCCCCGGCTTCCACCTGGATGTCCCGTACTCACTGGGTCCGGCGGCATGGCCTAACGCAACCGTACCGTTCAAGGTCTCCTCGAACGTCAGCTCTACGAGACGTACACAGGTAGAACGGGGAGCATCGGCATGGAACGGCAGCTCTGGGCTGCTCTTCGCGGCCGACGGCACGACCAGCGCCCCGCGCGGGGAGAACGCGGTCAATGAGGTGTGGTGGGGCACGACGAGCTTCTCTGGCGCCCTGGCCGAGGCCCGCGTCTGGTTCTACCGCCGCGACTCCAACGGCGATGGCAGGTACGACATATGCGAGGCCGACGTCATCTTCAGTGACTCGGTGAGCAACTGGGGGGACGGTTCACCAGGCACGTTCGACGTGCAGTCGGTCGCCGCCCATGAGTTCGGGCACTGGCTTGCCCTGGGTGACCTGTACGGAGAAGCGGATGCCCCCAAGGTGATGTACGGCATGTCGAAGTCCGGAACGACGAAGAGGGTCTTGGCCGAAGGGGACCGGGCGGGCATCGTCGCACTCTACGGCCCCCCCTCTGCCCCCATCATGCCCATGAGCCTCACCCGCATCGCTGGTCCCGATCGTTACGCGACCGCACTCGAGATCTCTCGTGCGACGTACGAGGCCGGTCAGGCCGACACTGTGGTCTTGGCGGTAGGCCACGACTTCCCCGATGCGCTCTCTGCTTCCGGACTCGCGGGCGCATACCGTTCACCGCTGCTCCTGACGCCACGCGACACTCTGAGAACCGACACTCTCTCCGAGCTGGTCCGGCTCGGCGCCAAGAGGGCCGTGCTTGTCGGCGGCCCGGGCGCCATATCCGAGCAGGTCGAGCTGTCCTTGCAGCGAAGCGGACTCCTGACCACGCGCATCGCAGGGGAAGACCGCTATGGGACCGCCGCGGAGGTTGCGCGTGAGATCGCCGACCTCCAGGGGTCCGCGTTCAAGCGCGAAGCGTTCATGGTGCGCGGGGACGGCTTCGCCGATGCGCTGGCCGCCGCTCCAGTCGCGTACGCGCGAAGGGCCCCTGTTCTGCTCGTGCGACCTTCGCAGCTCCCCGACGCCACCGCCAGGGCCATCGACGACATCAGGATCTCCTCGGCGACGGTCGTAGGCGGTGAGAACGCCGTCTCCTCCGCCGTGACCGATGCGCTCACCGGCTCGGATGTCGCGTGGACCCGTGTGGCCGGACCAGACCGCTACGCTACCGCCCGCGCATTCGCCGACCACGCCGTCTCGAAGGGCTGGGCCTCCTGTTCACGCGTGGGCGTCGCGACCGGCCTCGTTTTCCCCGACGCCCTGGGAGGGGGAGCGGCGACCGGCGCCGGCGGCGGCGTGCTACTGCTCACCAGGCCGGACGTTCTCGTCACCGACACCCGCTCGATGCTGCTCATCAACCGCAACAGGATCGAGAGCATCGCCGTATTCGGAGGCGAAGCCGCGATCTCGAATGGTGTATACGACTCGATCCGCGAGCTGTGCGCGGTCCCTTAGGTCGCGCCTCGTCCACGAGACCCCGCATGCCCGCACATGCTATCCTCCCAATCCGAGGAGGTCGACACCATGTCCGAACCGATCAGGACCCGAGTGATCGTCACCGGTCGCGTCCAGGGCGTCTGGTTCCGGCAACGCACGGTCGAGATGGCCGAGGGCCTCGGGCTCGCGGGATGGGTGCGTAACCTGCCGGACGGTAGTGTCGAGGCGGTGTTCGAGGGAGTCCCGGCACGCGTCGAGCAGGCGGTCGCCTGGTGCGGGCATGGGCCCGACCGCGCGAGGGTCGACAGCGTACAGACCTTCGGGGAACCCGTCGAGGGCCTGACCGGTTTCCGCGTGACGGGCTGACCGGACGCACTCGCCGCGCGACGCGTCGCACAGCTGTCGTCATCGCGCCGGCGCTATCCCCTTCGTGTTGACGACCACCACCCCGAGCAGCGATATCGCGCCGCCCGCGATCGCCAGGAGCGAGGGCACCTCCCCCAGCCACAGCCATGCGATCCACACGGCGTTGACCGGCTGGAAGTACAGGAACGTCGAGAGCACACTGGCGGGCATCCTTGAGAGCGCATGGTTCCACAGAAGGTAGCTCACCGCACCCGGGAACAGCCCGAGGAACAGCACGGCCCGGATCGCCTCAGGTGTGGCGTGCGGGAACTCGCGGACCAGCCCGGGGGCGAACACGAGCAGCGGCAATGTGCCGGCCCAGATCGCGTACGTGGTGAACTCCAATGCGGTGTAGCGTTTGAGGGGGCGCTTGGAGACGATGAAGTAGACCGACGTTGCCACAGCAGCAAGGAGTATCAGTAGCGCGTTAGGCTCCAACCCGAGCTCGCCCCCCTCGCCGAACGTGATCAGCGCGATACCGGCGAAGGATATCCCGATGCCGGTCCAGCCCCAGGGAGTGACGCGCTCCTTGAGCACGCTGGCCGAGAGTATGGCCGTGAACACCGGGCTGGTCGATATCAGCAGGGATGCGGCGCCGGCGGTCACCGTGCGTTCACCGAAGTTGAGTGCCACATGGTAGATGGTGATGCCCAGAAGACCTGCCGCCATCATGGCCGGGAGGTCACGGGCGTCGGGCAGGCGCATCCGGGTGGCGAGCGCATAGCCTGCAAGCGCGATCGAAGCCGTGCCGAAGCGGAACAAGGCCACCTGGCCCGGGCCGAAGGACTCCAGGCCCGCCCTGATTCCTGCGAACGCGGCCGCCCACAACAGAAGGGCCACGCCGATCGCGGCCCATGTCAGCGGCTCTTTACGCCAGGTGTCCGGCATGTGTGCGCTACTCCACCTTCAGGAAGGCCAGTCCCGCGCTGAACGCCAGCGCCGCGAAGGCTGACAGAACGGCCGCCGGCAGCCACGCCGCATCAAGGCCTTGTCCCCGGGCGACGACATCGAGCAACCCGCTCATCGCCCAGCCAGTGGGCGTGAACTTGGCGATGGTCTGCATGAAGGGCGGTGTGACCTCGATCGGCCAGTAGCAGCCGCCGAGCATGGAAAGGCCGGTCGCGGCTATCGGGCCGATCGCGGAGAGCTGACCTCTCGTCCGCACGACCGCCGTCACGAAGACTGCGAGGCCGGCGCTCGCAAGGATGTACGCTGCCAGGACCAGTAGCAGCGCACCGGGGTCGCGGCCCCAGGGGACGGCGAAGGCCAACGCGCCGAGCCCCACGAGGATCACAGCCTCAAGCGTCGATGTGCCGATCACCCCTGCGATCTTCCCCCCGAGGATGTGCGCGCGAAGGGAAGGCGTGACGACCAGGCGCCTGAGTGTCCCCTGCTCGCGCTCCTCGAGGATGCCTCCCGCGGAGCCGAACGCCATGAAGAGCACGAACATGACCGTGAAGCCGACCGAGTAATGGATATTGCTGGCCGCCAGTACGCTGTCGCCCCGTACGTCCGAAGCTGTCACCGCCGTACCGGTCACGCCGATCGGAGGCTCGGGTTCCCAGAACGAGTCGGCGACCTCGTAGTATCCGGCGATCCGCTGCTCGGCTGCATCCTTCAGGATCAGGCCTTTCATGCGGCCGGTCACCCCATCGAAGGCGGCCCTCGACGCTTCGACGTTGGCGTTCACGCGCGCCACGGCACCCGTGAGCACTTCAAGCGCAGCGCTACCCCGCTGGGAATCGGGGTCCTGCTCGACCTCGACGAAGGCCGGTTCGCCACCCTCGATGGCCTCGCCGAACCCCTCCGGGACCCGCACGATGACGGACGCCTCACCGTCGCTCATCATCCTGTCGGCTTCTGCTCGCGTGACCTCACGGACCTCGATCGCGTCCTCGGCGTCAACGAGTCCCCGGATCGTGAGCGCATACTCGCTCCGGTCGCCCTCCAACCACGCGACCTGGACCGGCCGCTCGGCGCCTTGAGACCCGAACGCCACCCCGAAGACGTACGTCAGCAGCAACGGCAGCAGAATCAGGCTCGCCAGTTCGCTGCGGTCACGTGCGACCTGCATCACCGAGACCCAAAGCATGGCCAAGATGCGTCTCATCTCGCGTCCTTCAGTCGCCACACGCCGATGCCGAAGAACACCACCGCGAACCCGGCAAGCGCCGCAATGTTCGGTATCACATCGACCAGTCCGGCCCCGCGGGTCTGAACCGCCTGGAAGCCATCGAGCGCCCACCCGACCACGGAGATGTAGCGGACCGGCTGCAGCCAGTCAGGCAGGATGGTGAGCGGGAAGAACGCCCCGCCCAACAATGCCATCACCTGTATCACGAGGGGTCCGAGCCCGCCCGCTCCCCGCTCGGTCCGCGCGATGGAGGCGATCAGCACGGCGAGTCCCGCGGTTGCGGCCAGCTCCGCGATGCCGATGCTCAATGTCGCAATCGGGTCTCCTCCCCAGTCCACCCGCATCATACCGCTGGTGTACGCATAGAGAACTCCGAACTGCAGGGCGCCCAGCAGGAATATGCCGAGCATCTTGCCGCCTATGAAACTCGCCCGCGGAGTCGGCGTCGTAAGGAGGCGGGACATGGTTTGCTCGCGCCTCTCAGTGATGAGCGAGAAGGCGCCGAACATCGAGCCGAACAGAAGGAACATCGCGGTCATGGACAGCGAGTAGTAATCCAGCGGTCCGAACGGCTCGCCCTCGCGCTCGGCCTGACGGACCTCGACGCGCACGGCACGCTCCTCGCTCGCCGCCGCCTGCTCGACAGCCTTACCGACGATCGCGCCAACCGCCTCGGGGGGCAGGCCTTGTTCACCGGCGACACGCCCGGCTGTCTGCGCGATGACCGAGACGCGTGAGAGCTCGACTGCGACCGAGCGAACCACGCCCTCCCAGATGCCTGCGGACAGGTCGGCCCCCGGATCGCGCAAGACCTCGAGTTCGACCGGCTGCCCTTCGTTGACGCTACGAGAGAAGCCTGACGGGACGATCAGCGCAGCCGCGAGGTCACCGCGCTCGACAGAGGCGCGCACCTCGTCGGCGTCTTCTGAGATCTCGATGGCGAACAGCGACGAAAGCTCATCGTTGTCGACGAGCATCGTGGTGATCTCACGCCCGAGTGCGAGTTCCTGACGCGCCGGGTCGGCGACCGGCTCGTCCTGGTCTACGATCGCGACCTTGATCCCGCCGCCACCGGCTTCTCCACCGCCCAGGCCGCCCATCGCGGATCCGAGTATCAATATCAGGATCACCGGCATGCCGAGCATGACGCCCAGCGCGGCCGGGTCACGCAACCAGGTCATGAGGTCTTTGAGCGCGATATGCAGCAGGCGCTTCACCGGCTCGGCTCCCTAGTCCCTGAGCGATTTGCCGGTCAGATGCAGGAAGACGCTCTCGAGGTTCGGCTCCACCACCTCGGCGGAGTGCACCTTCTCTCCGGCGGCGTTCAGCGCGGAGATGATGCCCGCAAGCGCTCCGCCGCCATCGGCAGCCAGGGCCTCGAGCACGCTGTCCGCGCGTTCAGCCTGGATGACGCCCGGTACCGCCCTCACCGCGACAAGGCTTTCCTCGGCGAGCGTCTCGTCTACGCCGATGCGCACGATGTCCGCGTCACCGACGAGCTTGCGCAGCTCTTCCAGCGTCCCCATGGCGATGACCTTGCCGTGATCGACGATGGCCACGCGATCGCAGAGGAACTCGACCTCCTCCATGTAGTGACTCGTGTAGAGCACCGTCATCCCGGAGCCGCGCAGTCCCTTGACCTGCTCGAGGATGTGATTTCGGCTCTGGGGGTCGATTCCGACGGTCGGCTCGTCCATGAGCAACACTTTCGGGTGATGCAGGATCCCCGCCGCGATATTGATGCGGCGCTTCATACCACCGGAGTATTTCTCGATGCGCTCCCTGGCGCGATCGGCGAGCCCGGCGAGTTCGAGCGCTTCATCAACCGCCGAGGAAAGCTCCTTGCCACGCAGTCCGTACATCCGTCCCCAGAACTGCAGGTTCTCGCGAGCGGTCAGCGTGGGATAGAGCGCGACCTCCTGAGGCACGACGCCGAGTTTACGCTTGACGGCTCGCGGCTCCGTGCGGACCGAGTGGCCGTCGACGAGAACATCACCGCCAGTGGGCTCGAGCAGCCCGGAGATCATCGAGATCGTCGTGGTCTTGCCTGCTCCATTGGGACCGAGCAGCCCGAAGATCTCGCCCTGGGCTATGGAGAACTCCACGTGGTCGACCGCGACCAGGTCCCCGAATAGCTTGGTGAGACCATTGACTTCGACGATCCCGCTCATGGGCGCCTCACCTCCGGGTAGCATGTCCGCCGCGGAAGATGATAGCACCGCTTCTCGGTCGTAGCCGCACGGTGAGGGTGATGTCGCACCTGTTCGCCTGACACCTAGTCTCGGGCGTACCTCGCGACAGTCGCTCCGCTGTCCACCAGCTCCCACCGTCCGGCAACACCCTCGCCAAGCGCGCCAAGCTCGAAGTGCAGCATGGCGATACCGCAGTCGAGACGCTTGGATACCTTGTAAGTATCGGGTCCCGCGAACGACACCGTGACCGCCTCGCCGTGAAGCGCGAAACGCCACGGCTGGCGGTGCATCGCGCTCGGAGCCAGCCGCGCCGCCTCCACCCCCGCCTGCGCCCAACGCGGCCATGCATCGCAACCGGGAGCGATCTCCTCGGCGGGCTTACGGGACTTGCCTTCCGGACGCATGCGATAGACGAGAC
>DLMY01000031.1:95833-96124 GCA_002478275.1 Actinobacteria bacterium UBA7524 | reverse complement strand
CGGACGCATGCGATAGACGAGACGCTCGGTGCCGGTGATGCGCTCGGCAGCGACACCGAGAGGCGTCACGGCGAAGACTTTCTCGCCGGCGCCGAGACCCACTGCCTCGCCGACCCGGCTTGCCCTGAACAAGCCGCCCACCCAACACGTCGACAAACCGAGCGCGGTGGCCTCGAGCACGAGCGCTTGTCCCGTATACCCGACAGCGGCCTCGACGCCGGCGTGTCCGGTATTGCCGAGGAACGCCACCGCGGACGGCGCGCCGGATATGCGTCCGTACGCCCCGACGAT
>DLMY01000031.1:95401-95711 GCA_002478275.1 Actinobacteria bacterium UBA7524 | reverse complement strand
ATGCGTCCGTACGCCCCGACGATGCCCGTGAAGATGTCGGCAGGCGCAGATTCGATCACCACAGCGCGTGCGAAGGGATACGGGCGAAACGCCTCGCTCAGCTCGCTGAGCCGGGTGAGTGCGGGTTTTGCGACGCCGCTTTCGTCGTAGCTGCGCCGCGAGCGGCGCACACTGGCGGCCTCCAGCCAACGCTCGACCATCTCTCCGCTAAGGGACTGTGGTGTCATGGCCGGTCCTCTCGCAAAAGGCGGCCCACCACCCCGGTGGCAAGCCGCCTCGACTTCTCATGGTGGACGAGATCGGATTCGAA
>DLMY01000031.1:89616-95272 GCA_002478275.1 Actinobacteria bacterium UBA7524 | reverse complement strand
TGGTGGACGAGATCGGATTCGAACCGACAACCCCCTGCGTGCAAAGCAGGTGCGCTCCCGTTGCGCCACTCGCCCATAGTCTCACCCGGAGCGCACCGGCGAAGCGCCGGACGGTCCGAACGGACACACACTATAGCATGCGCGATACAAAACGTGGCCCACGGTACCAACCCGTGGGCCACGCAGATATCGACTGTAACGACCATTCAGAGTAGCCGGTTTCACTGCTTGGTGATGCCGGGATGACCTTCGCACCGCCTGAGGGTCCCCTCCAAAGGGATATCCTTGAGGGCTCTTGGCCGAGTGAGCGGTCCCTCTCGGCCGCACCCTCTTCGATCCAGAGGCTTATGCCCGACTCTCTGGTGACCCGACTCGCTTCCTACAATACGATCCCACAAGTCGGCGCCTCTCCGGCGCCCTTACCGATCGAACCGACAGTACAGTGACTCTCTACGTACCGACTCTTTCAGTCCTGGGCCGATCCAGAGGCCTTCATCTGCCATCCCGGCCTGAAACGACTTCTGTCACCGGGTCTACTCCTTTGCCGTTATCAACGTACCTTCCGGGCTCAGACCCGGTATGTAATGAATATACCCACGTCGCACGAGCGTCCAACACCAACGTCACTTGAGCGAGTCGAGCTTGGCGCGCAGTTCCTGCTCGGACGCCGCCCCGATGATCTTGCCCTCGTTCGCGCCATCACTGCCGAGGAACACGAACGTCGGCACGGCCGTCACTCCGAATCTCATCATCAGATCAGTGGCTTCAGCGTCGGTACCCGCGTTGAGGAGCCTGAACTCAATCTTGCCCTCATACTCCTTGACCAGCCTGTCGACCACAGGCTTCACCTGGACGCAGGCGGGTCAAGTGTCAGTGAAGAACTCGTAGACGACCGGCAGCGCACTGGCTGTCGGCTCTGGGGCTGGCGCCGCGGCAGTGGCACCTCTTTCCAGTGTTCCGCTCCAGGCCACGAGTCCGGCATTGAAGTGATATACCTTCTCGAATCCCTGGCCGGACAGGTGGTTCACTGCAGTCGTCGAGCGCTGTCCGGTCGCACAGTACACCGCGAGCGGCACAGTGCGGTCCCATGTAGCCGCCGCCTGAGCGAACCGGTCGATCGGTACGAGCTCTGCACCTGCGATGTGCCCGGCCGCGTACTCACCTTCCGTTCGGACGTCTATCACCCTCACGCCGGAAGCGACGAGGTCTGCCAGTCTCCTCGCATCGACATTCTCGACCGTGCCTTCCGCCGGCGAGAATGCCATGAAGCCTATGACCAGCACCGCTATCCCTATGACTGCCCATATGGCGATCTTGCCTGGGTTCTTCATGAGATCATGACTCCTGACTCTTTGCCGATGTGCGCTCAGTATACCCCCTGGGGTATATAGTCGCCAGTACCCTGTCCTCTCCCCGCCGCCGTTGTGGATAATACACCTATCGCGTTGCCACCTTGCTTAGCAAGGATACGACCAACAGCGACCGGCCCACGCGGCCGATCAGGGGAGTGAGCTGTGCCCTTCCAGGCGCCGAATACACAGACCGTTGCCGATTCGGGCCCCTTCCGCGCCACCCTGCTGACTGCCGAACGTCTCAGAGTGCGCGCCCGGGAGCTGGCCGAACAACTGACATGGAGCACGACCCCGGCAACGCGGGACACTCCGCTGCGCCAGATGGTCGACGATGCCGGGGCCGAGATGGGCAGCCACAACTCCTTGTTAGCCGAAGCGGTACGTCTTCAGCACCCCATCTCGCCGGCGAGCGAATGGCTCCTCGACAACTACTATCTCATCGAGGAGCAGGTGCAAACGGTACGTTCCGATCTGCCGTCGGGATACGGACGCGAACTGCCGCGGGTGCTCGAGGGTCCATTCGCCGGACTGCCCCGAGTGTACGCATGCGCGGTCACGCTCATAGCACACACCGACGCGCGCATCGATGAAGAGTACCTGCTTGAGTTCAGCGACGGTTTCCAGGACTCGAGCCCATGGTCCATCGGTGAAGTGTGGGCGGTCCCGATCATGTTGCGCGTGGCTCTCGTCGAGAACGCACGCCGGCTGGCTCGGAGTGTCGCCGAGGCGCACGTCGCCGGACGAAGGGCGGATGTCTGGGCAGACAGGCTCTTGCTCGCCGCCCCCGAACAGACCGAGAGCCTTCGCGAGTTGATCGATGCCCTGGAATCGGAAGTGGCCAAGGCGTCTCCGGTGTTCCTCATGAGGCTCTCTCAGCGCCTGAGCGGACAAGACATCGGGGTCGAGCCTATCGGGGCGTGGTTGGAGCGGCGGCTGTCTGCCCTTGGGATCACACTCGACCAACTGGCTCACGACCTGCAGCAGGCGCAAGCCGCTGACCAGATATCCATCGCGAACACCATCACGTCCATCCGCTTCCTCGACGCCTACGAATGGCGGACGTTCTTCGAGACCGCCTGTGTCGTCGAACAGATCCTGAGGCAGGACCCATCAGGGGTCTACCCCCGTATGGACTTCAAGAGCCGCGACCGGTACCGGCACGCGCTCGAGTCTCTCGCCAGGCGGACGCCCCTCGATGAGATCACCGTGGCCGAAGCAGTCATCTCTCACTGTGTCCAAGCCCTGATCACGGACCCCAGCGACCAGGTGGCAGGGCACGTAGGCCACTACCTGATCAGCGCAAGCCGGTTCAAGTTCGAACGCTCGGTCCGCTACCGTCCGCACTTCAGAGAGGTGCTATACCGAGGGCCTCTCGCCAACAAGGGACTGTTCTACTGGGGTGTTCTTGCCGTTCTGACCGTCGCCCTGCTTGGCATGCTGGCGACCTGGCTGCTGCTTGAGGGCTCCGGCACGAGGGCACTGGCGATAGTGGCGCTACTGGCGCTGATCCCGCTCTCTGACCTCGCGTTGAGCATGACCAACCGGCTTTCTGCATGGGTATTCCCACCGCGGGTACTACCGAAGCTCGACTATCTTCAGCCCCTGTCGGAGTCACACCGCACCCTCGTGATAGTTCCCGCGCTCATCACGTCCGTTCCAGCGGTGCGCAAAGTGCTGGACAACCTGGAGGTCGCGTACCTCGCCAATAGGGACGACAACGTGGGCTTCGGTCTCCTCGGCGACCTGAGGGCCTCCGAACACCAGCGGGTAGTAGGAGACGCCGCCATCATCGAGGCCGCTATCGAAGGTATAGCCTCACTCAACGAGCGGTACGAGGTGGAACACGGCAGGCGGCCGTTCGCGCTGTTCATTCGGGAGCGACGCTTCAACGAAGCAGAGAACTCGTGGATGGGATGGGAGCGCAAGCGCGGATCGCTGATGGAGCTCAATCACTGGCTGCGGGCGTCTTCGGACACCTCGTTCGCGCACGTCACCGGCGATGAAGAGTTCTTGCGAGCGGTCACTTTCGTACTGACACTCGATGCGGACACGGTACTGCCGCGCGACGGAGCGCGCAAACTCGTCAGCACGATCGCGCACCCGCTCAACCGCGCGAGGGTCGCACCCGGAGACGAGCGAGTGCTCGGAGGTTACGGGTTGGTGCAACCACGGGTCAGCATGTCGCTGCCCGCATCGTCCCGCTCATTCTTCGCCTGGCTGTACTCAGGTCCAACCGGGATCGATCCGTATGCCGGGGCGGTGTCCGACACCTATCAAGACGTGTTCGGTGAAGGGAGTTTCACCGGCAAAGGCATATACGAGGTCAGTCTGTTCAACACGCTGCTGGATGGTCGTTTCCCGGAGAACACCCTGTTGTCGCACGACCTGATCGAGGGAAGCTTCCTGCGCGTCGCACTGGCCTCCGATGTGGAGGTGTTCGACGATCACCCGGCGAGTTATCTCGCACACATGGCACGGCTCCACCGCTGGGTCCGCGGTGACTGGCAAACCCTTCCCTGGCTCACTCCGCGCGTCCGCGGCGAACACGGCCTGACACCGAACCCGCTTTCCCGCCTGCATCGTTGGAAGATACTGGACAACCTGCGACGAAGTCTGGTTGCCCCCTCATCGCTCGCCCTCATCACGCTCGGATGGTTCTTGCTGCCGGGTCCGTTGTGGGTCTGGCCTCTCGCCTTCGGTCTTGTGGTCTTCTTCCCCGCCTACTTCGCGCTGGCGGACGCAATCGTGGCACGCCCAGCGACCATCCCCTTCGCGACGGTCGCTGCAGCTGCATGGCGAGAGTTCGGCAGGGACTCCGCCCGGGCCCTGCTGACACTCGCGCTCATACCGCATCAGGCCCAGGTGATGACCGACGCCATCTGCCGAGCCCTGTGGCGTATGGCCGTCTCGCACCGCGGTCTGCTGGAATGGGAGACTGCGGCCGATGCCGAGAAGCGCCTCAAAGACGACCTGGCCGGATTCACAAGGCGGCTCGCGCCTTCCTCGGCGGTAGCGATCGCCCTACTGATACCCGGGTGCGTCACGCACCTGGAACGGATCGCACCCTCGCTGCTTCTGGCGGCAGTCTGGGCATCGGCTCCATACATCGCATGGCGGATCTCGCAAGTACGGGTGACCGAACCCGAGCCGCTCGACGGACACGCCCGCCGTGACCTGCGCCGCACTGCCAGGAGGACATGGCGCTTCTTCGAGACCTTCGTGACGCCTTACGGCCACCACCTGGCGCCCGACAACTTCCAGGAAGATCCCAACGGGGAGGTCGCGTGGCGGACATCGCCGACCAACATCGGTCTGCAGCTGCTCTCAGCGCTGACCGCCTTCGACCTGGGCTACGTCACGCTGCGAGAACTGATCTCCCGTACCGCCGACACACTCAACACGATGGTGGGACTCGAACGCTTCGGAGGCCACTACTACAACTGGTACGACTGTCGCACACTCGAACCACTCCCTCCCAAATACATCTCGACGGTCGACAGTGGCAACCTCGCGGGACATCTTCTGGTGCTGCGAATGGGGCTCCTGGAGGCCTCGGAAGGCCCCTTGCTCGACAAACAGCTGCTGGAAGGACTCGTGGACACGATCTCGTTGGCGATCGAGGACCTGTTCGTCGACAGGGACAGACTGAGTCCGGACGAAACCGTACGCCTGCTGCGTGAGAGCCTCGATGAACTCGAGCGTGACGTCGCCCTGGACGAAGAACTCGTCGACCTCGGCGCCTGGAGCGCTCTGCTTGCCCGTCTGGAGACCCTGGTCAAGGCCGCCACCGCTTCAGCCTGTGAGCTGGAGGACGGGGACCCGGACGCTACAACGGGCACTCCTCACCCGGCATCACCCCTGGCAAGAGTGCGCGCCTCGATACACGCGATCGAGGAGCGCGTCAGCAAGGCTCGCGTCCTCCTCGAAGACCTGGCGCCGTGGGCGGAATCCCTGACCCGGGTCCCGGTAGCTGTCGCATCGGACCCACGCTGGCCTCAGCTCGCGCCGATACTCGACTACGTCCCGAGCCTGGTCGGACTGGCGGAGGGTCTCGAAGTCGTGCTGCAGGTCCTCGACTCTTTCGCTGACGATCCTCCGGGTTCCTCGGCAGAAGAACGGCAGGAGGCCGCGCGCTGGGCCTCGGAAGTCGCCAACGGTATCAGGGCCGCCCGGCCCGACTGCCAGGAACTGCTCGGTCGCCTACGTCTTGATGCGGCGATCGCGCGACAGATGTGGGAGCACACGGACTTCCGCCTGTTGTTCGACGCGCGACGGCTGCTCTTCTCCATCGGCTTCAACACCGC
>DLMY01000031.1:85779-89501 GCA_002478275.1 Actinobacteria bacterium UBA7524 | reverse complement strand
TTCTCCATCGGCTTCAACACCGCCGAGGGCAGGCTCGACCCCTCGTACTACGACATGCTCGCAAGCGAATGCAGGCTGGCGAGCTTCCTTGCGATCGCGAAGGGCGATGTGCCCCAGGAGCACTGGTTCCGGCTCGGCCGGGCCGTGACCGGCACTGCGGGAGGGCGCGCGCTACTGTCGTGGAGCGCTTCGATGTTCGAGTACCTCATGCCGATGCTCGTCATGCGCACCTGGCCGCTGACCATGCTCGACGAGACAGTTCGTTCCGTCGTGAAGCGGCAGATACAGTACGGCCAGGAGCGCGGCGTGCCCTGGGGGGTCTCGGAGTCCGCTTTCAACGCGAAGGACGCTGCACTCGTCTATCAGTACCAGGCTTTCGGCGTGCCGGGCCTGGGACTCAAGCGCGGCCTGTCGGACGATATCGTCATCGCGCCCTACGCGACGGTGCTTGCGCTTCCGGTGAGTGCGAGTGAGGCGTACGAGAACCTGCGCGTACTCGCCGAACAGGGCGGACGCGGCCGTTACGGCTATTACGAGGCGCTCGACTACACGCCAGGACGAGTGCCTGCTGGCGCTCGGCGCGCCGTGGTGCGCGCGTACTTCGCCCACCACCAGGGGATGAGCCTGGTAGCCATCGGCAACGAACTGACCGGGTACCGCATGCACGACCGCTTCCACGGCGACCCGATGGTCGGCTCGGCCGAACTGCTGCTCCAGGAGCGCGTTCCCAGCCGCGCCCAGCTCACACAGCCCCATGTGGAGGAGGTCAAGCACGTCCGCTCCGTTCGCGAGTTGCCGCCTCCCGTCATTCGAGCGTACCCCCTCGCGGATACGCCTGTGCCGTCCACTCACTTCCTGTCCAACGGGCGCTACTCCGTAATGGTGACCAACGGCGGCGGCGGATACAGCCGCTGGCAGGACATGGCGGTCACCCGCTACCGGGAGGACGTGACGCGGGACTGCTGGGGCCAGTTCTTCTACCTGCGTGATGTCGACAACGATGTGATCTGGACTGCCGCCCACAACCCGGGGATCCTGAAGCCCGAGGATTACCACGTGACCTACTCGGCGGACAAGGCCGAGTATCGCCGCGTCGACGGCGATATCGAAACACACGTGGAAGTATCAGTCTCCCCGGAAGACGATGTCGAAGTCAGGCGCCTGACACTGGCGAATCGCAGCCGGGAGCCGCGCCGCATCGAGGTCACCTCTTACTTCGAGATCTCACTCGCCGACCAGGCGGCCGACCAGATGCACAAGTCTTTCTCGAACCTCTTCGTCGAGACCGAGGCGATCGAGCACCTGCACGCGATCGTCTTCTCCCGCAGACCCCGCTCCGCCGAGGAACCCCGGCCCTTCGGTCTGCATGTCATGGCGTGCGAGGCCGAAGAGAAGTGCGAATGGTCCTACGAGACGGACCGGGCCAGGTTCATCGGCCGCCTCAACGGCACCGACGCACCCGCTGCAGTAGTCGCAGGAGGCCCGCTCTCCAGAACGACAGGCGCGGTCCTGGATCCCGCGTGCGCGATCCGCCAGGGCGTCACGATCCCCGCCGGTTCGAGCGTGCGCCTGGTGTTCGTGACAGGTGTGGCGGACACGCGCGAGGCAGCGCTTCGTCTCGCGGAGACGTATCACGACGTCCGCAGCGCGCAAAGGGCGATCGACCTGGCCTGGACCACAGCACAGATCGAACTGCGGGACCTCGGCATCACTCCCCAGGAAGCCGTGACGCTCCAGCGACTCGCGTCTCGACTGCTACTGACAGACCCCCACTCCGTTCTGAAGGTGAAGACTCCGACTGAGAACGGTCTGCCGCTCTCCGGGCTCTGGTCGATCGGGGTCTCGGGCGACTACCCGATACTCCTTGTCCGGATCGAAGACCTGGAGCACACGCCTCTGGTGCGCCAGGCGCTTCTCGCCCACCAGTATTGGCGTCACAAAGGGCTCGTCGCCGACCTGGTCGTTCTGAACACGCGCCCGACCTCCTACGCCGATGAGCTCGACGAGCGCCTGCGTCTTCTGGTGCGAACCGGGCACGCGCTGCAACTGGTCGACAAGCCGGGCGGGGTCTACCTGCGCCGTGCGGACCAGATGCACCCCGACGTGATGAACCTGCTGCTGTCCGTCGCCCGCGCGACGCTGGAAGGTGACGGCGGGGCTCTTGAAGTCCAGCTCAACCGCAGGGCGACTCGCCCGGTCGAACCTCCCCGGCTGGTGCCCTCGCGTCCCGCACAGGATGACCCGCAACCGCCGTTCGCGCGTCCCGAGCTTCTCTACGACAACAGCTACGGCGGCTTCGACCCTGAGACCGGCGACTACGTGATGGTCCTTGATGAGAGCACCGTGACGCCCGCACCGTGGATCAACGTGATGGCTTCACCGCGCTTCGGCACGATGGTCAGCGAGGCGGGCATCGCCTGCACGTGGGCGGAGAACAGCCACGAGAACCGAATCACCACCTGGAACAACGATCCCGTCTCCGACGGCAGCGGCGAGGTCATCTACCTGCGCGACGAGGAGACCGGCCAGTTCTGGAGCCCCACCCCGCTGCCGGTCCGTGGGACTGCGCCCTACATGGTCCGTCATTCGAAGGGTTCGAGTCGCTTCGAACACACATCACACGGGATCGCAAGCACCCTCGACCTGTTCGTGCCGGTCGAAGACCCGGTGCGGGTCGCTCGTCTGAAGCTGGAGAACCTCACCGATCGCACGCGACGCCTGTCCGTCACTCAGTTCGTCGAGTGGGTGCTCGGCAACTCACGCAGCAAGGCGCAGCACCTCGTCGTCACCTGGTACGACGCGGAACGCGAGACGCTCACCGCCCACAATCACCACAACCCGGACTTCCCGGGCCGCGCGGCGTTCCTGGCATGCGACAGGCCGCTTCATTCCTTCACCGGAAGCCGGACCGAGTTCGTAGGCCGCAATCGCAGACCCTCCGATCCCGCCGCGATGCACCGCAGGGAGCTCGGGCGACACACGGGCCGCTACCACGACAACTGCGGCGCGCTCATGACACAGCTCGAGCTGGAGCCTGGGGCATCCGTGGTCGTGACGTTCCTGCTCGGCCAGACACCTACCCTGGACGAGTCACGTGATCTGGTGGCGAAGTACCGGATGCCGGGCGAAGTCGATGCTGCACTCGAAGAAGCGAGGGGGATGTGGCGGGATCTCCTCGGCACGGTACAGGCCAAGACGCCCGATCCCGCTCTCGACCTTCTCGTCAACGAGCGGCTTCTGTACCAGGCCCTCGCCTGCCGCTTGTGGGGCCGCACAGCGACATACCAGAGCAGCGGCGCGTACGGTTTCCGCGACCAGCTCCAGGATGTACTCGCCCTGATGGTCGCGCGGCCGGACCTCGTGCGCGAACAGATCGTGGAAGCCAGCAGGCACCAATTCCCCGAAGGCGACGTGCTGCACTGGTGGCAGCCGGTCTCGGGCCGGGGGGTACGCACACGCATCACGGACGACCGGCACTGGCTGCCCTATGTCGTCGCCGAGTACGTCGAGGCGACCGGGGACACCAGCGTATTGCACGAACGCACGGCGTTCATCGAAGGACCGCCGCTCGAGGAGGGTCGCGAGGACAACTACATGCAGCCCACAACGTCCGAGCAAGCGGCGACCGTCTACGAGCACTGCGTCGCGGCGCTGGAGGCGGGAGCAGGGACGGGTCCGCACGGTCTGCCGCTGATGGGAGGCGGCGACTGGAACGACGGCAT
>DLMY01000031.1:51439-85666 GCA_002478275.1 Actinobacteria bacterium UBA7524 | reverse complement strand
GACTGGAACGACGGCATGAACCGGGTAGGCATCGATGGTACGGGAGAGAGCGTGTGGCTCGGCTGGTTCCTCGACGTGGTGCTCCGGCGCTTCGCACCACTGTGCGAGCTGATGGACGAACCCGAGCGGGCTTCCGAGTACCGCGAACGCGCGAAGCGCTTCATCCAGGCCGTCGAGTCCGAGGGCTGGGACGGCTCATGGTACCGCCGCGCTTACTTCGATGACGGCACGCCTCTGGGAACCCGGCATGCCGAGGAGTGCCGGATCGATGCGATCGCGCAGGCCTGGGCTACGATCTCCGGAAGCGGCGACCCGAACCGCGCACAGCGCGCACTCGACGCGGTCGAGGAGAAGCTCATCAAGCGCGAGACCGGGATCGTGGCACTGCTGGCGCCGCCGTTCGACAAGATGGAACACGACCCCGGCTACATCAAGGGCTACGTGCCGGGCGTGCGGGAGAACGGCGGCCAGTACACCCATGCAGCCGTATGGGTGGTGCTGGCCTACCTCCTCCAGGGTGACGGTGACGAGGCACATGGGCTCCTCGACCTGATCAACCCGGTGAAGCACGCCCTGACCCGGGAAGCGGCCGATGTCTACAAGGTAGAACCCTACGTCGTCGCCGCCGATGTCTATGCAGCAGAGCCGCACGTGGGCCGTGGCGGCTGGACCTGGTACACCGGCTCGGCCTCATGGTTCTATCAAGTGGTGATACGTCACCACCTGGGCTTATGGGTCGTGGTCAAGGACGAGAAGCGACATCTGAGGGTCGATCCCTGCATCCCGAGGTCATGGAAGAGCTATGAACTTGAGTACCGGGACCAAGGCACCCTCTACCGGATCACCGTGGAGAATCCCCGTGGCGTGAACCGCGGTGTCGAGCGCGTGGCACTGGACGGCGAGGACCTCCCCGGGCTGCTCGTGCCGCTGGCACGCGACGGCGCCGAACACGAGGTGCGCGTCACGTTGCTGGGTGGCTAGAGGCGGGCGCTCGGCGGCGAGGGGCGTGCCGGCGCAACAGCCCGCGACGGCTCACCCCAGCCAGCGACGGTGGAAGAAGCGCATCATCCGTTGATCGCCGAACAGTCGGCGGGCCGCCAGTAAAGGACGCGCGTACGCCGCGACCGGATAGCGTAGCCGGTCGCCGGGATCGTCGAGAGCGCGGGCGATCTCCTCGGCAGAGCGCTCAGGCGTGGTGCGGCTTGAGATGCCCGCCTCGAAGCGCAGCATGGCGAGCATCTGCTCGCGGTACGCGGCAGGCGCATCAAGCTCGCCGGGGTCGGAGGGCAGCGCCTTGCCCCAGATGGCGGTCTCCACGAAGCCCGGCTCGATCGCCTTGACGCGGATGCCGGAGCTTCTGAGTTCGTGCCACAGCCCTTCGGAGAAGCCTTCCATCGCGTGTTTGCTCGCGTTGTAGACCGCGAAGAACGGAAAGGTCATGCGCCCGCCGAGCGAGGTGACGAACGCCAGCGTGCCGCTGCCGCGCTCCCGCATCGCGGGGACGAACGCCGTCGCCATGCCGACCTGCTCGAAGGTGTTGACCCGGAAGATGCGCTCGATCTCCGCCGCGGGCGCGGCCTCCACGGGCCCGAACTGCACCATCCCGGCGTTGGCCAGCACGACCTCTGGCGCGCCGTAGCGCTCCAGCACGGCCTGGGCGAATCCGGCCCCCGAGCCCACCGCCTCCAGGTCGAGCGGCTCGAGGTGCACGCTTCC
Source organism: Actinobacteria bacterium UBA7524 (assembly GCA_002478275.1). GTDB lineage: Bacteria > Actinomycetota > Coriobacteriia > Anaerosomatales > UBA912 > UBA7524. The sequence continues at coordinate 83,950 of DLMY01000031.1, read as the reverse complement.
CGGCCCGGGCCAGGCGATGTCGCCAAGCCGCCCCGGGTCGCGCGCGGTGCCTACGACCTGCCAGCCCCTGCGCGCATAGAGCTCGGCGCACGCCCGGCCGATGCCGGTCGACACCCCTGTGATGACTATGAGCGGCATGCGCGCCTCCTGGTTCGCGATGTTCTCGCACGTGATTTGGGAATCACTACCCGTATAGTCCCCTATCTACGGAGGTCTAGTCGTGCGGATCGCAGTCGCGGGCGCCGGGATCGCGGGTATCGCCTCTACGTGGCTCCTATCTCCCGAGCACACCGTCGACCTCTACGAGGCCGAGGACTGGCTCGGAGGCCACGCCCGCACCGTCGACGTCACCGTCGATGGACAGACCTTCGCGGTCGACGCCGGCTTCATGGTCTACAACGAACGCACCTATCCCAACATCGTCCGCTTCTTCGAACGGCTCGGCATCGCGCACACCGAGTCCGACATGTCCTTTTCCGTCCACATCGAAGGCGACGACATCGAGTGGTCAGGCGACAGCCTCGACTCGATCTTCGCCCAGCGAAAGAACATCGTGAACCCGAAGTTCCTCAAGATGCTCGCCGATATCGTGCGCTTCTCGCGCGATGCCGACCGCCTGCTGCACGACCCCACCGTCGAGGGCCTTACGCTGGGCCAGCTGCTCCAGCGTGAAGGCTACAGCGGCGGCTTCACCGACTGGTACCTCATCCCGATGGGCGACGCGATCTGGTCGACACCGCCGGGTGAGATGCTAGACTACCCGGCCGCGACCTTCCTGCGCTTCTGCGACAACCACGGGTTGCTCCACATCACCGGCAAGCCGATCTGGCGCAGCGTGACCGGCGGCAGCAAACGCTACGTCGAGGCGGCGGCACGCACGTTCAGCGGCGAGGTCCATGCCGAGGAGCCCGTCGAGCGCATCGAGCGCATCACGACAGGCGTGCGCGTGCACACCTCGCGCCGTTCCGAGGTCTACGACGCAGCGATCCTGGCGAGCCACCCCCCTCAGACGCTCGAGATGCTGGGCGATGGAGCGTCGCCTGCCGAGCGCGAGGTACTCGGTGCCTTCCGTTTCTGGCCCAACCCGATCGTGCTCCACACCGACCCGGGCTTCCTGCCGAAACACCGCAAGGCCTGGTCGGGCTGGAACTGGTATGCCGCCACGGGCGACATCACCAAAGACATGCTCGTGCTGTCGTACTACCTCAACCGCCTGCAATCGCTTCCCGTCGACACCCCCGTCATCGAGACGCTCAACGAACACCGCCCACCGGCCCCCGGAACCGAACTTGCCCGCATGGTCTTCGACCACCCGATGTACTCGGCAGACGCCATCGCGGCGCAGAAGCGTCTGGGCGAGATCCAGGGCGCGGGCGGCCTGTACTACGCGGGCGCGTGGACCCGCTACGGGTTCCACGAGGACGGCATGCTCTCTGCGGTCCGGGTCGCCGAAAGGTTCCTCGGCGCAACACTTCCATGGGGCGATGAGCTCGATGAGGCCCGCACAGCCGTCCTCGGAGAAAGACCGCGCGTGCGATGAACAGCCGCCTTTACGTGGGGCATGTGGCACATGACCGCAAGATCCCCCGACGCAACCGCTTCCGCTACGGGATCTACTACGTCTACGTCGACCTCGACGAGCTCGACGAGCTCAGCCGCTCGCTGCGCTGGTTCGGGCACAACCGCGGCGGGCTGGTCAGAGTACGCGACCGCGACCACGGACCCAGGGACGGCAGTGCGCTTCGCCCCTGGATCGATGCGCTGCTCGCCGAGGCGGACGTCGACCTTACCGGCGGCCGGGTCTGCCTGCTGACGTTCCCGCGCGTGGTCGGCTTCGGGTTCTACCCGGTGAGCTTCTGGTACTGTTTCGGCGCCGATGGCGGCATCCGGGCGATTCTCGCCGAGGTCCGCAACACCTTCGGCGGACACCACAACTACCTCATGCACGACGGCGGCCGGCCGATGGACCTTGCGACCACTCGCCCCGAGAAGGTCAAGGTCTTCCACGTCTCGCCGTTCATCGACATCGACGCGCGCTACGAATTCCACTTCTCGGTCCCCGGCGAGAAGCTCGCCGTCTCAATCTACGATTACGTGAAGGGGCCTCTGCTCCTCATCGCCTCTGTCGCGCTGCACGCACGCGAGCTCACCGACGCGAACCTGTTTCGCACCGTGGCCCGGTATGGCCCGATCTCGCTTCGAGCATGGCTGCTCATCCACTTCCAGGCGCTCAAGATCATCTCGAAGCGGATCTGGTTCGTCCCGCAACCACCACCGCCCGACAAGGAGACCACGTGAGCGCGACCGGCAGCACACGAGGGATGCCGCTGTCCGTGCGGGCGCTAGACCCGCTGCTCGCTCGCATGCCCGCAGGCTCGCTCGAGCTCTCGTGGCCAGGCGGCGAGCGCCACTACGAAGGCGCGGCTCCCGGCCCCGATGCCCGCGTAGACGTGCACTCCGCCGCCGCCGCGCGCCGTATCATCCGCCGAGGAGCCCTTGGCCTCGCCGAAGGCTACATGGAGCAGGACTGGGACACCCCCGACCTCGGCGCGGTCCTCGAGCTGGGGATGGAGAACCTCGCGCGCGCCGACTCGCTGCCGCGGCTCCCGGACCTCGCCGCGCCCCTGCAACGGCTGCTGCACCGCCTGCGCGACAACCACCCGTCCGGCTCGCGCCGCAACATCAAGTACCACTACGACCTGGGCAACGACTTCTACGAGCTGTGGCTCGACGAGGACATGACGTACTCGGCCGCCATGTTCGACCCGCCCGGCACGTGCGAGGCCGACTCCCTCGCCCAGGCGCAGCGTCGCAAGTGGGACGCTCTCCTCGGCCTGCTTCAACCGTCGCGTGGCGACCACCTGCTCGAGATCGGCTGCGGATGGGGCGGCTTCGCGATGCACGCCGCGCGCGAGGCCGGCTGCAAGGTCACCGGAGTCACGCTCTCGCAGCAACAGCACGACTGGGCCCGCCGCCGCATCGCCGAGGAAGGACTCGACGGCCTGATCGACATCCGGCTGCAGGACTACCGCGCCGTTCCCGGGCGATTCGACGGCATCGCATCGATCGAAATGTTCGAGGCCGTGGGCGAGCGGTGGTGGCCGGTGTTCTTCGGGCGGATGCGTGAGCTTCTCGATGCGGGAGGCCGGGCGGCCATACAGACCATCACCATCGCCGAGGATACCTTCGAGCACTACCGGACCCATCCGGACTTCATCCAGCGCTATATCTTCCCGGGCGGCATGCTGCCTTCGCCGGAGCGCTTCGAGCGAGCCGCGTCGGACGTTGGACTGCGCGTCGGTGAGCCGGAGTTCTTCGGCCCGTGCTACGCCGCCACGCTCGAGAAGTGGCTCGAGCGGTTCGAGCAGGTCCTGCCCGAGGTGCGGGCGATGGGCTTCGACGAGCGCTTCGTGCGCATGTGGCGCTACTACCTCGCCTACTGCCGCACCGGCTTTCGCAACGGCGTGATCGACGTGATGCAGGTGACGCTGGAGCCGTAGGGGGACCGCTTCCGGGCGCGCTTTCGCCTCGCGTCAGATGACCCGATTCGCTTTTCCGCTCGTAAGCGGCTATACTCGGCGGGTTGTTCGCAACACCCCAAGACTCGGTTGTCCTCTGACTCCCCTCGTGTGAGCCTCACGTCGACTGCGTCTACCCGCAGTGCGATCCCGATGTGGCGCACACGAAAGGAGATCTTCTTTGAGCTTCGACAACCTGGGCCTTGAGCCCCGCCTCCTCGAGGCGGTGGCCTCCATGGGCTACACGACCCCCACCCCGATACAGCGCGACGCGATCCCGGTGGTTCTCGCCGGCCGCGACGTGGTCGGCTGCGCGCAGACCGGCACCGGCAAGACCGCCGCGTTCGTGCTCCCGCTCCTGCAGCGCATCCCGGCGCGACCCGGCGGCATCAGGGCGCTCATCGTCACCCCGACGCGTGAGCTCGCTCTCCAGATCGACGAGGTCGCACGATCGGCGGCACGTTCCACCCGTCACCGCACCAGCGTCGTCTATGGCGGTGTCGGCTACGAGCCGCAGCGCCGGGCGCTCAAGCGCGGCGTCGACGTGCTGGTCGCAACCCCCGGCCGTCTGCTCGATCTCGTGGGTCGAGGCGATGCAGACCTCTCTCACGTAGAGATACTGGTGCTCGACGAGGCCGACCGCATGCTCGACATGGGCTTCGCGCCCGACGTCAAGCGCATCATGGCACTGCTTCCCGAACGCAGGCAGAACCTGCTGTTCTCAGCCACGATGCCCAAGGAGATCCTCAAGCTCATCGATTCGACGCTCGATGACCCGGCCCACGTGAGCGTCGCGCCCGTCACCACGCCGATCGAGGCGATCGCGCAGTCGATCTACCCCGTGGGAGGTCAGCAGAAGGGCGACCTGCTCAAGCAGCTGATCTCCGACCACGACCTCTCCCGCGTCCTGGTGTTCACGCGCACCAAGCACCGTGCCGACCGCGTCGCGCGCCAGCTTGAGCGCAGCGGCATCCGCTCGGCTGCCATCCACGGCAACCGCAGCCAGGCGCAACGCCAGAAGGCCCTGGACGGTTTCAAGCGCGGCCATTCCCGCGTGCTCGTGGCGACCGACATCGTCGCGCGCGGCATCGACGTGGACAACATCACGCACGTCATCAACTTCGACGTGCCCAACACCCCCGAAGACTACGTCCACCGCATCGGCCGCACCGCTCGAGCCGGCCGCACCGGCTCGGCGTTCACTCTGCTCGCCCCCGAGGAGCACGACTCCCTGCGAGACATCGAGTACACCATCGGCGCCATCATCGATTGCGCCGACCACGATGGCTTCGCCTACCGCGATGCGCGCATCGTGCCCGATCCCGACCGCGATACCGTTCGTACCCGCCGAGGAAACCCCTCGCACTCCCAGCGTGGACGCGGCGGCAACGGTAGCACCGGCGCTGGTGGCGGCAAAAAGAGTTCTGGCAGGGCGCGCAGCCGAGGCAGAGGCCGAGGACCGCGCGGGGGTCGCTCGGCAGCCGCTTAGGCCCATCTCGCTTGCCTGGTAGACTCGTCGCATGCGCACCGTGACGAGATATCTTCTGCTGCTTTGCGGCTGGACGGCATTCACGCTGGGCGCCATCGGCGCTATCTTCCCGGTATTGCCGACCACGCCGTTCATGCTGGTGGCGGCGGCATGCTTCCTGAGGAGCTCGGAGCGTCTGCATCGCTGGCTGCTTACACACCCGAAGTACGGCCCTCAGGTGCGCGATTACTTCGCGGGCAAGGGGCTCAGACGTTCCACGAAGTGGGTCGCTATCGGCACGATGTGGGCGAGCATCCTGGCGAGCATCGCATTCTTCGTCCCGTTCTTCTGGATAGACCTTCTGCTCATCGTGATCGCGGTGAGCGTGACCCTTTACCTGGTCGGGCTGCCGACTTCCGAATGACAAACGCCCCGTCGCGTATGGCCGCGAAGGGGCGTTCGTTCACTGTGATGGTGGGCCCGACTGGATTCGAACCAGTGACCTCACGGTTATCAGCCGTGCGCTCTAACCAACTGAGCTACGGGCCCGGCTTGCGAACAAGCTTCGATACCATACCCGAGCAGCGACGGAAGCGTCAAATCATCCAGGATGCCTCGTCGCCGGACGCGAAGCGGGTATCATGTCTCTCGTGGCCCTGACCGACGGAACTGCCGTTGCGCAAGTCCGAGAGGTGACCTTTTGAGCATCAGGACTCTTGCCTTACGTTCGAACACGCTGATCGGCATGGCGTGCGACTGCCGCGACGTATCCGCCTGGTTGAGCGGGCTCGGGCCCCTGGGTCGTCGCTGGCGGATACAGCGCTACCTGAACAGCCACGACGTCCATAAGCTCGACATCGGTTCGGGGCCGAGCATGGCAGCCGGATGGTTGCGCACGGACATCCGTCCCGGCCCCGGAAGCATCTACATGAACGCGACGAAACGATTCCCATTCGGCGACGCGACTTTCGACTACGTCTACAGCGAGCACATGATCGAGCATGTTCCCTGGGGCGGTGCGGTCGCCATGCTCGAAGAGTGCCACCGTGTTCTGAAGCCGGGCGGGGCGCTGCGGATCGCGACTCCCGACCTCGAGGTTCTCCTTGGCGTCTATGTGGAGCCGGACGAGCCCGCGAACAGGGAGTACCGCGAGTGTATCGCGCGAGATTTCCTGCCCGCTCCGCAGATGACCGGTGAGTGCGAACTCGATTCGCATCCGGCACGTATTCTCGCCAATGCGTACGGTAACTGGGGTCACCAGGTCCTCTGGGATGCAGACCTGCTCGAACGCGCATTGGAGGCGTGCGGCTTCACCAGCATCTCGCGCCATGAGTGCGGCGAGTCCGATTGCGAGGAATTCCGAGGCCTCGAATCGCACGGCGACAACATCGGGAACGCTTCCTTGGCGCTGTTCGAAACGCTCGTGCTGGAGGCGCGCAAGCCTGACTAGGCCTGCCTCGTGTTCGTCTCGGCAACCGAAACCGTCACGCTGAGCGCGCGTGTCCTCGGCCCGTCGAACTCGCAGAAGTACACGCCCTGCCACGTCCCGAGCGCAAGACGGCCACCCTCGACCGGCACCATGACGCTGGCGCCCACAAGCGACGCTTTCAGGTGTCCGTCTGAGTTGCCTTCCCGGTGCCTCCACCCGCCGTCGCGCGGCGCGAGCCGGCGTAACCCGTCGAGAAGGTCCTGTCCTACATCCGGATCGGCGTTCTCGTTGATCGTCACTCCGGCCGTCGTATGCGGGCAGTAGACGAGTGCCCACCCCTCGGTGACCCCGCTGGCGCGCACCGACGCCACGACCTGATCGGTGACGTCGACCAGTTCCTCGCGAGCTGTCGTACGTAACTCGATTCGTGTCATGGCTCCTCCCCTGCCTGTCCATGCCCGACCGGCCACAAACCGTGATGCCGGTTGCTTCCAGTATGATAGTGGAACCTACCTAACAAGAAGCCAGAGAGGAGGTGCGTCATGATACATGTACGGATAGCGTCACTATCGGTGGACGCAGTCTCCAACCAGCCGGTGATCATCTTGAGACCCGTCGACGAGGAGGGCTCCGAGGCGCGCCTGCTCCCCATCTGGATCGGCCACCCCGAGGCCACCGCGATTCTGCTCGCACTGCAGGATGTCGAGCCGCCGCGGCCCATGACGCACGACCTGCTCCACAACGTCATAACCTCGTTCGGCCATATCATCGAGCGCGTCGAGATCACGCGGCTGGAAGAGGGCACGTTCTACGCAGCCCTCGTCTTGCGGGGCGAGGAGCACAGCGTCGCGATAGACGCCCGCCCCAGCGACTCCATCGCACTGGCCGTGAGAACCGGCTCTCCGATCTACGTCGCCGAGGAAGTCATGAAGGAGGCGGCCGTCCTCGCCGAGGTCGAGGTCGAGGTCGACGAGGAGGCGGAAGTCGAGCAGTTCCGCGACTTCCTCGAGCAGGTCGACCCCAGCGACTTCCAGGGTTAAGCGGCCGCGGGCTCAGGGATCCCGCGCGCAGTTACGCAGAAGGGCCGCGATAGCGGCCCTTCGAGTATGTTTGAGCACGGGTGCCCCTGAGCCCCCGGACGCCTGTCCCTATTCGTAGCGCAGGGCGACGATCGGGTCGAGACGGGACGCCCGGTACGCCGGGTACACACCGAAGAACACGCCTACCGCCGCCGAGAAGAAGAATGCGAGCGCGACCGCCCACGCGGTGACCTCGGTGGGCACCCACTGCTGCAGAACAAGAGCACCGCTCCACCCCAGAGCGATCCCCACCATGCCGCCAGCCACTGACAGCACCACCGCCTCGATCACGAACTGGGAAAGAATATCGTACGTCTTGGCGCCGACCGCCTTGCGTATGCCTATCTCCCTGGTGCGTTCGCTCACACTCACGAGCATGATGTTCATGATGCCGATCCCGCCGACAAGCAGGGATATCCCCGCGATGCCCGCGAGCATGACCGTGAGCGTTCCGAGAAGCTGTGAGAGTATTCCCAGCGTCTGTTCCTGGGTGAATACGCTGAACTCCTCTCCGAATGATGGAGTGAAGACCTGCCTGATCTGGGCTTGTAGCTCGTCGATCTTGTCGGGATCCGACGCACGCACGATGATCGAGCTCACATCCCTGGAGCCTAGCAGTCGCTGCGCCGTGGTCACCGGGATGTAGATCTGATTGTCCTGATCCCCCGTCAGCGATCCGCCCTGCGAGGCGACGTGCCCGATGACTGTGAAGCGCTGACCGTTGACGCTCATCTGGCGGCCAACCGGGTCCACATGCGGAAAGAGGCGATCCCTCACCGTGCTGCCGATCACGGCCACTCGAGACGCGGCGGCGACTTCACTCCTGCGATAGGCTCTCCCGCCCAGATACTCGGCTGTGAAGACTGCGTCGGCGTGCTCGTTTCCCGCCGCGAGCGTTGAGCGCATCGTCCGGTTCCCGGCCTTGAGTATGGCGGGACCTTGGACCAGGGGCACCACCAGCTCTTCGGGACCGAGACGCCGTTGCAGCATGTCCGCGTCGTCTATCGTGAACTGTTTGCGTATCGCGATACCGCCGCCGCCGGAGCTTCCGCCTTCTTCGAAGTTGCCGGCGAACACGAAGATCAGATTGCTGCCGAGACCCTCGATAGAGCCGGTCACCTCATCTTGTACGCCTGTCCCTATGGCGACCAGGAGAATCACCGCTGCGACTCCGATGATGACGCCAAGCATGGTCAGCGCACTCCTGACCTTGTTGGCGTTAAGCGCCCGCATCGCTATCCGCACGCTCTCCAGGAAGTTCACGACAGGTTCTCCTCGGCGTCGAGAAGCTTCATCCGGTCGGCGGCGAAGATGCGTTCGGTTAGGATTTCTTCGCGCACGACCCGCCCGTCAGCGATGTGGACGATGCGCTGCGCGTGTCGAGCCACACTCTCGTCGTGCGTGACCAGGACGACCGTGATGCCCTGCTCGTTGAGCTGCTGCAAGATAACCATGACCTCGATGCCGGAACGCGAGTCGAGGTTGCCGGTCGGCTCGTCGGCAAGGACGATGCTTGGGTCGGTCACCAGAGCCCGGGCGATCGCGACTCTCTGCTGCTGTCCGCCCGACAGCTGACTGGGATGATGGCCGAGCCGGTCGCCGAGGCCGACCTGCTCCAGGGCTGCCTTGGCCCGCTCCGCCCGCGCTGCACCCGACATCCCAGCATAGACCAATGGAAGCTCGACGTTGGCCAACGCGCTGGTACGGGCGAGTAGGTTGAACGCCTGGAAGACGAAGCCGATGCGCTTGTTACGGACCGCCGCCAGCTGATTGGGCGCCATGCGCGAGACGTCCTCTTCTTCGACCACGACGGTGCCTTCGGTGGGGCGATCGAGCAGACCGATGATGTGCATCAGTGTGGACTTGCCCGACCCCGACGGGCCCATGATGGCAAGCATCTCCCCGTCGCAGATCGACAGGTCTACGCCGTTGAGAGCGTTCACGACGATCTCGTCGAGTATATAGCGCTTGCTTACGCCAGCGGCCCTCAAGACCGCTCTGCGGCCATCCGCGCAGACTCCGGTCGCACCGGGGTTATGGATCTCGTCGGGCACGTGTTCACTTCTTCGGGCGTATCTGGAGACCGTCCGAAAGCTCTACGGGACCGGTGAGCGCGACTACGTCGCCCGCGTTCAGGCCGGAACGCACCTGTATCCGGGTTTCGGTCAGGGTCCCGAGTTCGACCGGGGTGCGCTTCAGGGTATCCTGCCCGGTCACCACGTACACGTAGCTTGTTCCGCCCTCATCGAACAGGGCCTCGATGGGCACCGTGACCGCCTCCGGAACCGAGTCCACCTCGATCTGAGCGTCGCCCTTCATTCCTATGAGAAGCCTCTGCTCGATCATGCTCAGATCGACATGAACGGGAAAGACCGTGCCTCCCGTAGGCGTCAGCGTCGCGGCGGACAGGATCTGGGTGACCGTCGACTCGAATGAGTCCCGGGGAAACGCATCGAGATTCACGGAAACGGGCATGCCTGGTGCGATCGCGCCCACGTCGACTTCGTCGACCTCCGCTACGAACCGCAACGCGCCCATATCCACGACCGTGAACGGGGCGGCCTGCGGGGCGATGGCTGCACCTGCGGACACCTTAGACGGTTGTCCATCGGCGCCCGGCGTGCCTATCGCGTTGAACAGGACAACGCCGCCGATCGGAGCGGTCAGAGCGGACTTGCCGAGATTGTCCTGGGCAAGCACAAGAGCCTCCCTGGCCTGGTCGACAGCCGCTTGCGCGGCTCGCTGCTCTGCTGAGAGGTTCGTCGTCTCAAGCCTCTGTTGCTGGGCTCTCGCCGCAAGGTAGCCCGCGTACGCCTGATCGGCGCCCGCCTGTGCTTGCGCGCGCGGGGCGCTCGAGTCGTATGCGTCGATCTTGTCGCGCGCCGCCTTGGCCTGTAGGTACCCCGCATACGCCTGGTCTTTGGCGATCCCCGCCTGGGTCAGCGTCGCCTCAAGTGACGGTGTGGGCATGATGTCGTACGCGGCCTTGAGCGCATCGTATGCATCCCGGGCGGTGATGTAGGCGTTGTAGGCCGCAGTAACCGCAGCCACGGCCGCTGCGCGGTCCGAGGCGCTGGGCGCTTGCTGGTCTACTGCGCCGACACCCGTGAGCGCAGCCTGATACTGTCTCCAGGCCGCATCCGTGGCTGCCCGTGCGGCCTGCAACTCAGCACTGCTGGGCCGCTGTTTTTCGAGCAGGGCGAGCTGCGATTCCGCTTGTATCACGCCTGCACGAGCCTGCTCCGCTTGCAGTTCAAGCGGCTCTGTCTCCAACCTCGCAAGCACCGTTCCCGCTTCAACTCGCTGCCCGTCATCGACGAACACGTTCGCAACGATCGCAGCCGTCGGAGGGAAGACATCGGCCCGCACACCCGACTCCACCCTGCCCGAGGCGGTGACGGTGACGGCCAGGTCGGCCCTCTCCGCGGTGGCCACCTCGACTTCCGGAGACGCACCTCCCAGACCGACCACCGCGTAGGCCACACCTCCCGCGACTAGAATCAGAGCTGCGAGCCCCGCTATCACTTTCGCCTTACGAGACACGATAGACCTCCTCGGCCTGTCAGGTGCGGACCACGTCATTCACACCATACCGCTGTTCATCCCCAGCCAGTAGCTCGGGTAGTCGCCCTATCTCAGGTAATGCGTAGTCGGGACCCGGTGCCAGCACGCGCTCCGGCTCGAACGGACCCCATAAGGCAGCGATCGCTACTGCTCCACCGGCCAGAGCTGCAGCCATGTCGTGTTCGCTGTCTCCCACATACGCGCATGCCTCCAAAGGCACGCCGAGTAGCTCCGCCGCCACCCGAAGGGGCTCTGGGTCGGGCTTGTGCGTCTGCGTGTCCTCACACCCGACCACAGCCGACATGTAGCTATCGAGTCCGAACAACTCCAGACCGCGCCTGGCCAAAGGCCCCATCTTCGAGGTGACAACCGCCATCGGATACCCGGCACTCTGGAGCTTTGACAGCGCCTCGGCTACGCCTGGGTAAGCCGCGACAGAGGTGTCGTGGTGCTCCGCGTTGTGGGCCCTGTAGACGCGCAGGAGTTCTTCCGCATGGTCGGGCGCCAGTTGCCTCATCTGCGTGGCGAGCGGTACGCCGACGTTGTGAAGCATGACTTCGTCGGGCAACGCCTGGCCGAGCACCGTCTCGGTCGCGTGCCTGAACGAAGACAGGATGAGCGGGATGGAGTCGAGCAGGGTACCGTCCAGATCGAAGAGCACCGCCCGAACACGTGAGGCGGGACCGGACTCGGCACCGGCCCCGCCTCGGGAATTCGCGCTACTCGTCACCTATGTCCTCGAACTCCTCGCTAGCCAACTCCTCTGCCGCCGCCTCGCGTGCGTCGACAGCCCCGGAACCGGCCTGCGTTTCGCCGCTCTCAGAATCCAGCAATGACTCCTGTCCCTCCGGGACGGGCTGGCTCTTTGCCCGGTGCTTGCCAGCCACCCGAGCTATCGCGACTACTCTATCGGTCGCGCACACGTTCATCACCTTCACGCCTTGCGTGGATCGACCCAGCTTCGAGATGTCGTTGGCCCTCACGCGGATGACGACTCCGTCGACGCTGATCAGCATCAACTCATGCTGAGGCAGGACGATCTTCATGCCCGCCAACGGGCCCTTCTTCTCGGTGATCTGGATCGTCTTGACTCCCATACCCCCGCGCTTCTGTTCAGGGTACTCACTCACGGGGGTCCTCTTGCCATAACCCCGCTCTGTGACCACGAACAGCTCTGCGTCGGGCGGCGCTATCTCCATGCCGAGGACGGCTTCTCCTGTCTTGATGTTCATGCCGCGAACACCCATGGTGTCTCGACCCATCGGCCGGGCATCGCTCTCGTCCCACTTGATGGCCTTGCCTGCTGTGGAGACCATCATCGCCTTCTCGCCCGGCCTGACTCGCCGGACACTTATCAGCTCGTCTCCCTCGCGCAGATTGATGGCGATGATCCCATCCCGCCTGGAACGGTCGTAGGCCTGCAAGGCGGTCTTCTTGACCATCCCCTCACGGGTAGCGAACAGGAGATAGTCTTCCGCTCCGAACTCGCGTGTGGTGATCGCAGCGGCGATCTTCTCGTCTTGTGCGAAAGGCAGCAGGTTGACGGCTGCGGTCCCACGGGCATGCCGGGAGCCCACCGGCAGTTCGTGGACCTTGAGCCGGTAGACCTTGCCCTTCGTGGAGAAGAAGAGTACGTAGTCGTGGGTAGAACTGATGAACAGCTGTTCGACGAAGTCGCTCTCCTTGAGGTTGACGCCACTGACGCCCTTGCCGCCACGCTTCTGCTGACGGTATGTGGCGACGGGAAGGCGCTTGACGTACCCCGCCTTCGTGATCGTCACCACCATGTCTTCCTCGGCGATGAGGTCCTCCACATCGAGATCCGCGGCGTCTCCTGCGATCTCGGTCCTGCGAGGATTCGCGTACTTGCTGCGTATCTCGGCGAGTTCATCCTTGACGATCTGCAAGACGAGCTTCACATCTGCGAGCACCTTCTGGTACCAGGCGATACGCTCACGCAGGTCCTTGAGTTCGTCTTCTATCTTGTGACGCTCAAGGCCCGTCAACCGGCGCAGGCGCATCTCGAGGATAGCGTCCGTCTGAGCTTCGCTCAGCCCGAATCGCTCGATGAGCCGAGCCTTGGCTTCAGAATCGTCCTGGCTACCTCTGATGATCTTGATGACTTCGTCGATGTTGTCCAGGGCTATGACGTAACCTTCGAGGATATGCGCGCGCTCCTCGGCTTTGCGCAGCTCGTACTGGGTTCTGCGCGTGACGACCTGTTTCTGGTGCTCGATGTAGTACTTGAGCATCTCGACCATGGTCAGGGTACGCGGAACGCCGTCGACCAGTGCAAGCATGATGACGCCGAATCCGGTCTGTAGCTGGGTATGCTTGAACAGCTTGTTCAAGACGACCTGAGGTACACACGAGCTCTTCAGCTCGATGACCACGCGCATGCCCTTGCGATCGGACTCGTCACGCAGATCGGATATCTCCGTCAGCTTCTTCTCGCGCACGAGCTCAGCGATCTTGGTCACAAGCCTCGACTTGTTCACGGTGTAAGGGATCTCAGTGATGATGATGCGCGTCCGGCCGGTGCTGGTCTGTTCGATGTGGGCCTTTCCCCTGACCCTGATCGACCCGCGTCCCGTCTCGTAGTAATTCGCAATGCCCTCGCACCCCATGATGCTGCCGCCAGTAGGGAAGTCGGGGCCCGGCATGAGTCCGAGGATGTCCGACGCTGTGGCATCGGGATTGTCGATGACGTGGGTGACGGCGTCGATCGTCTCTCCCAGGTTGTGAGGAGGGATGTTCGTAGCCATACCAACCGCGATGCCTGCACTACCATTGACCAGAAGGTTCGGGAACCTGGCTGGCAGCACCAGAGGCTCCTCAAGAGACTCATCGTAGTTGGGTCCGAAATCCACCGTTTCTTTGTCCAGGTCACGAAGCAACTCACCTGCGGCTCTCTGAAGCCGGGCCTCCGTATAGCGCATCGCCGCCGCAGGATCGCCGTCCACCGAACCGAAGTTGCCGTGTCCGTCTACGAGCGGGATCCTCATCGAGAAGTCCTGGGCCATGCGCACCATCGTGGCGTACACTGCCGCGTCTCCGTGTGGGTGGTACTTACCGATGACCTCACCGACCGTCCAGGCGGATTTCTTGTAGGGCCGCCCCGGGGTCAGCCCCGACTCATTCATGGCGTAGAGAATGCGTCGGTGTACCGGCTTGAGCCCGTCCCTCACATCAGGCAAGGCCCTCGACACGATGACACTCATCGAGTACTCGAGGAACGACTCCCGCAACTCCTGCTGGATATCGACAGGCAGTATCGTCTGTTCGATCGGTTCGTCAGCCACTTAGTGTGCTCCTCGTTGTCGCAGACTTCTTATGGTCATCCATGCGGCAAGCGCCACGAAACCCGTGCCGAACGCTATCAAGACGCTCGCGCCCACCATTCCTCCCGAACCTGACGTTCGCACCGCAGCGACTACGCCCCAGACCAAGAGCATCGCGCCGATGCACGCCAGGACCAGGGACCCGAACAAGCCGATCTTCCAGAGATCCGCCCCCGCCTTCTGCTCCGATACGGATAACTCCAGGAACATGGCCTCTATGCGGGGATCCGTTAGCGGATCTTGCCGCGGCCCCGATTCGCCGGCTCCGGCAGTGTCTTCGGGGACTATCTCCGGTGCCGCCTCCGAGTCCGGTGATTCCTCCGGCGTGGCCTGGACTTCCAACTCGCTCAGTGCCGCGGCAAGTTCCTCTTCTTCCCGAGCTTCCGCCCTCGACCGCTCGAGTTCCTCGAATTGCGCTCTTTCCCAAGGCGGCGGCTCGAATTTCTTCGGGCGGTAGTTGTCCGGCGTCTGACCCATGTGCTCCTACCTGGAATATGTCTAGATATCTAGGAATCGTACGTCCTTTGCATGCCTCTGGATGAACTCCTTGCGAGGCTCGACGTTGTCCCCCATCAGGTCGACGAACGACTTCTCGGCCGCAAGAGCATCGTCCACCGTCACCTGCATCAGTGTCCTGGTCGACGGATCCATGGTAGTGACCCACAGTTGCTCTGGGTTCATCTCTCCCAGACCCTTGTACCGCTGCAGATTGACCTTGGGGCCGTCTGCCATGCGGGCGAGGGCCTGCTGAAGCTGTCGGTCACTGTACGCATACTCGAACTTCTTGCCCTGAGTGATCTTGAAGAGCGGCGGCTGGGCGATATAGACGTACCCGCGCTCGATCATCTCCTTCATGTACCGGTAGAAGAAGGTCAGAATGAGACAGCGGATGTGGGCCCCGTCGACATCGGCGTCTGTCATGATGATCGCTTTGTGGTACCGCGCCTGCTCGATGTCGAATTCCTCGGCTATGTTGGTGCCGAGCGCTGTGATGAGGGCCTGGATCTCTTCGGATCCGAGCGCCCTGTTGATGCCCGCCTTCTCAACGTTGAGGATCTTGCCCTTCAGCGGCAGTATCGCCTGGAAGGACCTGTCTCTCGCCTGCTTGGCCGAGCCACCGGCCGAGTCACCTTCGACGAGGAAGATCTCCGCGAGTTGGGCGTCCTTGATCGAACAGTCTGCGAGCTTCCCGGGCAGTGTGGAGGATTCCAGGAGCCCCTTGCGCCTCGTGAGCTCCCGGGCCTTTCGCGCGGCGGCTCGGGCCTTGGCAGCCTGGGCGGCCTTTCCGACGATGGTGCGTGCAGGCTTCGGGTGCTCCTCGAAGTAATCGGCGAACGCCTGTGTCGCCGCCGACTGGACGAAGCCTCTCATCTCAGGGTTACCCAGCTTGGTCTTCGTCTGCCCTTCGAACTGGGGGTCCTTGAGTTTCACAGAGACGATGGCTACGAGCCCCTCCCGGATATCCTCCCCGGAGAGATTGTCGTCCTTCTCC
Source organism: Actinobacteria bacterium UBA7524 (assembly GCA_002478275.1). Taxonomy (GTDB): domain Bacteria; phylum Actinomycetota; class Coriobacteriia; order Anaerosomatales; family UBA912; genus UBA7524. The sequence continues at coordinate 68,059 of DLMY01000031.1, read as the reverse complement.
TTCAGAATGCCCTGTCGCCTCGCGTAATCATTGACGGCTCTGGTCAGGGCATTCTTGAACCCATCGAGGTGCGTACCTCCCTCGTGGGTGTTGATGTTGTTGGCGAAAGCAAGGACTGCATCGGAGTAGCCACTGTTCCACTGCATGGCGACTTCCACATGCCCTTCATCGGCCTCAGCCTCGAAGTAGATGACCTTGTGATGAAGGGTCTCTTTGGCTTCGTTGATGTACTTGACGAAGTCCACGATGCCGCCGGCGTAGCGGAACTCTTCCCGGCGTGGCTCGAGTTCCCTCTCGTCAACAAGAGTGATCTTGAGATTCTTGTTCAGGAACGCCGTTTCGCGGAACCTGCCAGCCAGGGTGTCGTAGTCGAAGTCAACGGTCTCGAATATCCCTGCATCCGGCCAGAACGTGATCGTGGTGCCCGTGGCCTTGGAGGTTCCGATCGGCTTCAGTGGTCCCTGGGTCTTGCCGTACGCGAACTCCTGTGCCCATATCTTCCCGTCACGCTTCACCTGGACTTCGAACTTCTCGGACAGGGCGTTGACCACCGAGACTCCCACCCCGTGTAGGCCTCCCGAGACCTTGTAGCCCTCTCCGCCGAACTTACCGCCCGCATGAAGGATGGTAAGTACCACCTCGACGGTCGGCTTCTTGAGTTTCGGGTGCTTGTCGACCGGAATGCCTCTGCCGTTGTCTACAACGGTCACGGAATTGTCCGGGTGAACCGTGATCTCTATGGCGGTGCAGTGTCCTGCAAGAGCTTCGTCGACGGAGTTGTCCACTACCTCGTACACCAGATGGTGAAGACCCTTCGCCCCTGTCGAGCCGATATACATACCGGGTCTCTTGCGAACCGCCTCCAACCCCTCCAAAACCTGAATGTCTTTGCCAGAGTATGAGTCTTTTGGCACCACGAACTCCTTATGCCGGGCTGTGGGTCGAGAACGGAGATTCTACGGGACGACACCACATCATCTTGTGGTGGACGACTGAATTCTACCACAACGGATTGGGTTACGGCTCCGTTTCTGGCCCCTCTGCGCCTCCTGTGCCCTTCTCTGACACGTTCAGGCGCTCGTGACCCTTTTTCCACTCAAGGTCGACTACGGTGGCCTTGAATGCTGCGTCTCTGAGCTCCTCATCCGAGATGACCGAAACGCTCTTTCTCACCGCTTCGATTTCCTCGGGTGACAGACTGATTGGCCGTGTCTTGATCTCGGGTGAGTACTTGCGGACCGCATCTTGGACGGCTTGCTCGGTCCTGTGTTCATCTTCGACTCGACGAGAGACAGTGAAGCGTATCTCTCTTACCGTTTCCTGACCCATCTCTGAATTGATTCTGGCTCGAAGCTCATCGCTCATGATCGACAGCTCGGAAGCCCAGGGTGCCGAGTCGACTGCTACGACGAGTTCTCCTCGCCTTAAGGTGATTCCGAAGGTGTGTTTCGCCACGTCCGGACCCACGACCTTACGCCACACCTCGACCGCACGTGATTGACCACTGCGGCCGTCCCGGTCCGCCTTCTTGATGAATGAGCCGAGCGCGTCGCCCAGCCTGACTTCCTTGCCCTTACGAGGGCACATTTCCAAGATCCACGATGGACGCCTTTCTGATGATCGATTCATCGAAATACTCGAGGTTCGTAGTGGTCATGACTGTCTGAATGCCGCCCTGAACGGTCGCGGCGAGGCGGTTCCGACGCCCTTCGTCGAGTTCTGACATCACATCGTCGAGCAAGAGGAGCGGCCTTTGGTGGGTGATCTCCTCCATCACTTCCACCTCCGCGAGCTTCCATGCAAGAGCGATGGATCTCTGTTGGCCTTGTGAAGCGAAGTCACGGGCGTCTCTACCTTCGATGGTGAACGCCAGATCGTCCCTATGTGGACCTACGAGACTCGTCCCTCTTGCGCGCTCTTCTGTAGCGACAAGGGCGAGTGACTCGACAAGTGCGCACGACGTGCTCTCTTCGCTCGAGGGGTCAACCTCTTCATCCAGACCCGCTCGCTCCCATGAAGGAACGAAGCGGATCTCCAGGTTCTCCCCTCCGGATATCTCTGCATACAAGCCTACTGCGAGGTGCGCGATCCTCTCGGCAAGCCTTGCCCTTGAAGCCGTCAGTCGCGCTCCAGACCGGACAAGCTGCTCGGTTGCCACATCGATGAGATCCGCGTCTCCGTCCGTCTTGAGGAGAACGTTCCTCTGGCGCAGAAGTCGACCGTACTCCTTCTTCGTCGCCGAGTAGGCTTTGGAGACCTGTTCTCCTACCTCGTCAACGCCCGCTCTCCTGACATCGGATGCTCGCTTGATCATGTTCAGGTCGTCGGGAGTGAACACCACGCTACTCAGGCGGCCTTGCACATCCGATGCACTACGTACGGGCGTACCATTTATTTCGTAGACGCGACGCCTTCCGCCGGACACACGAAGCTTGATCTCAGCAGCGACGTCGTCCTGATTCACAGACAACACCACGAGTGCTTCGTCTGAACCGTGCTTGACCAGTGTTTCGGGCGCGGGGTTCCTGAAAGACCTTCCGGCCGTCATCAATTGAAGAGCCTCTACGACGTTGGTCTTACCGGTGGCGTTCGGCCCCAGCAGGACGGTCAAACCCTCGGCTAACTCAAGATCCAAGAGTTCCCAATTCCTGAAGCATCTGAGAAGGAGCTTTCTGGCCGCCCACGTCATTCGCTGAGTATCAGCTCAAGCGAACTGGCATCAACAAATAGAGGAGTCCCTCGTCCTCTTGTGCTTTCAAGACACCGGGCTTCAGTGGACTGACGATCTCGATCGTCGCTGTCTCGCCAGAAACCGTGCCCACCCCGTCAGCCAAGAAGGAGTGATTGAAGGCGATCTCCACATCCGGACCGCTCACTTCTGCCATCAGGTCCTCTGAGGCGTCTCCCACATCCTGTGTCGTCGCCGACAGGGAAATCGTCTTGTCTTCGGAGGAGACCGTAAGCCGGAGAGGAGTGTTGTGCTGCGCCAGCAAGGAGACCCTCTTGACCGCTTGAACGAGATCCTCTCTCGCGACTGAGACCTTCGTCTCGAATTCCTTAGGTATCAGCTGTCGATAGTTAGGAAACGTCCCTTCTATCCTTCGGGTCACGAAGGTAGTCTCTCCGATCTTGAAGACTATTTGATTTTCTGTGACTCCAAGCTTCACTTCTTTTTGGCTCGCCGCCAATCTCACTACCTCTTCAAGAGCACGACCCGGGACTATGACTTCAATGCTCTCGGTCCGATCGCTCTCCGAGACCGTCTCTTTGACAGCAAGGCGATAGGAATCCGTCGCCACCATCCGGAGAACGGGACCTTCAAGCGACAGAAGTACTCCTGTGAGTATCGGTCTTGTCTCGTCCTTACTCACTGCTCTGATCACCCGGCTGACGGTCTGAGTCAGTTCCTCTGTCTTCAAGACAGTCTCTTGCTCAGGATCCACTTCCGGAAACTTCGGAAAATCATCTGCTCTCAAGGTCTTCATCGTGAACGACGAGTTTCCACAAGATATCGAGACGATCTCTCCTTCAATACTCATCGTTACGGCCGCTTCAGGAAGGGACTTGATGATGTCTGTCATCAACCGCCCTGGAATGACAGCAGCCCCTGCTTTCTCCACTAAGGCCGATGAGATGTTCCTGATTGAGACTTCAAGATCCGTCGACGTGAAGGATACGTTTCCTTCCTCCGTCGCTTCGACCAATATCCCTGACAGGATCGGGAGAGTAGACCGAGAGGACAGACCTCTTGCCGCAATTGAAAGAGACTCCAGCAACTCTCCACGGGCCATAGTCAGTTTCATTACTGTTCCTCTCTTCTATATCTAACAAGTAGTAGTAGTAATAAGGGCTGTGGGTACTGTTGAGAACCCCATAAAACCCAGATGGAAGCAGGCGTGTCTATTGTGTAGGCCTTGTTGAAGGATTGTTCCTGTCACCCACAGTGTCCACACGAAGAAGACGTACTCCACAGCCCGAAAGAACCTTCCCCACTTTTTCAAGCGGGAATCAACAAGGATATACACAGCCATCACAACTCAGCTCTTCTGACGAATAGTGTTGGTTAGGTTCTGGATCTGGTTGTAAACCTCTCTCTCTTCATTCATGAGTTTCGTGATCTTCGCGGTTGCGTGCATCACAGTCGTGTGATCCCGTCCCCCGAATTCACTACCTATTCGAGGAAGCGAGAGATCGGTCAACTCCCGAGAAAGATACATCGCCACTTGCCGAGGATAGACGATGTTCTGGGAGCGCTTACCTCCGACGAGTTCGGGATGGCTTATCGAGTAGAACTTACAGACCTCTCTTTGGATAGTGGAGACCGATATAGGTCTGATAGAACGCTCAGGGAAGATGTCTTTCAATACACTCCGGGCTATATCGATACTGACGGGATGTCGAGTCAAAGAACTGTACGCGACGACCCTAATGAGGGCCCCTTCAAGCTCTCGAATGTTCGAGGAGACCCTGTCTGCTACATATGAGAGAACCTCATACGGGACATCAAGATTCTCAACCTCCACCTTCCTCTTCAAGATTGCGATCCTGGTCTCAAGGTCAGGGGGCTGGATATCGGTGATAAGGCCCATCTCGAAGCGGCTCCGGAGTCGCTCTTCCAGTGTGGCGATATCCTTCGGAGGCCGATCGGATGACAGGACCACTTGCTTGCCCGCCTGCTGAAGGGTGTTGAACGTGTGGAAGAACTCCTCCTGGGTCCCTTCCTTACCCTTGAGGAACTGGATGTCGTCGATCAGCAGAACATCGTTGGTCCTGTATTGATGCCGGAAACCGTCGATGCGCCTCTTGTCGCTGATCGACTTGATGAAGTCATTGGTGAACTGCTCAGAGGTAACGTACTTCACCTTCATGTGAGGGAAGCTCATCTGGACGTAGCGCCCGATTGCATGCAGGAGGTGGGTCTTACCCAGACCTACCCCGCCATATACGAACAGAGGGTTATAGGCGCGGCCCGGGGCTTCTGCCACCGCGAGGGCTGCCGCATGAGCGAAACGGTTAGACGCCCCGATGACGAATGCCTCAAAGGAGTACTTAGGATCGAAGGAGAGCCTAGGTGAGTGGGTTGAGTGGGCCGCTTCAAATTCGTGAGGCTCAGGAGGGACCGGTTGAGTGTCTGTCTCATCACTTGGGGGCTTGAGATCGACGTAGTTCTCCGGAACCGTGAACTCGAGACCCAACGGGACCCCAGTGACCTGTTCGAGAGCGCTCTTAAGTAGTCCCGAATACCTTGATTCAAGCCAGTCGCGGGCGAAGTCGTTCTGAACCGCGACAACAAGACGATCGCCGTCGATATCCTGAGGCGTCGTGTGTTCGAACCAGGTCTTGAACGTAGGGGTGTTCAGTTCAGACTTGACGACCTCCAGGACGTCTGACCAAACACGACCGAGATCTTCCGCCGCGGTTGTTGCTCCAGTTTTCACCATGCTCCCATTCCTACGCGAACAGACTGTCAAGGCAGGTCGATCCAAGATCTGTGAGCACGCGCTTGCCGGCAGCGTCTGACTCAATCAGTCCGTGGGTCTCAAGAAACGACAGGTCCCGATATGCGGTCGAAAGACCGACGGACAACTCTTTCGAGACGAGGGTGGGTCCGACCTCGCCGAGTTCTAAGAGAAGTGAGAGAACCTTCTTGTGTCTGGTAGACATTCGAGGAAGTGCAGGAACCTCCAAGAGACGATCGGACAGTGAGAGCTCGCCTTCAACCCCGACGCCGTGGGTCCCGGGCACGACACGATCGGGTGAACCCTGCGGAACCGTTTGCCGGGAAGTGACAGTGACAACGGTTCCTGAGCACAGGTTGTCTTCGATCGACAGACTCCCACCCTGGTGCTCAAGGTACTCCTTGACCAAGGGAAGCCCCGAGCCAACTCCCCGGATGAGCTGCTTCATGGCGTGGCTCGCTGTTGTGAAGCCCGGCATCAGAGCCCGGTCCTTGTGAGGGATTCCGGGGCCTTGGTCGGCGAAACGCACGATGCTCCCATTGTCGAGCACGGACACCACGGTCTCGTTGAAGTCCGCGTGGATCAGGTTCTCCACGATCTCGCGCACAACGGTATAAGGAAGATCGCCTCCCTGAGAGCGGGCCACGTCGTACACCAGCGAGCTCAAGCTTTCAATCATCTCATCGGGAGTCGAGGTTCGGACGTCCTGAATCCGCGGGGCGGCAACGCCAGAGTCATAGACCGCGAGGCGCACGGTGATTCCGTCCGCAGGTGTAGGTTCTGCAGGCGGGTCCGCTATGGAAAGGTGAGGCGAAACCACACCCTGGTTCGTATGTGCTGGAAACAAGCTCAACCCCTGGGCCTTTCACGAGCATCCACAACGTCCACATGCTTATCAACACAGACCGCTGTACCGACGATTCCTTAAGTACCTGTAAAGAGCCGTATCTACCTGCATCATCTCAAAAGGGTCGACCGTGGCTGAACGCGCAGGACGTGGCCTTTTCATCTTTATCCACAAAGCTTTCCACATGTGTGGAAAACTCACCTTCAACCTCCCATACAGGCCTGAAAACCACCCAGTAAGACCGGTCCGTCGCCGTTTCCAGGTGCATTCCCCACCTTTTTCTGGCTATGAGAAGATGGGGTCCTGTGGAAAGGATCGTCCATCAGTCGCCAAAGTGGGTTCAGGGTGTGGAAACGCGACGGACCTCGAAGGCGTCATGCGAAGCATCAAGCACAAATACCCATATCGAACAGCGGTTTTCAACGTCCACACAATCGAGTACTTCATAGTGTCAAGTGGTGGGGATTGTAGCAGAGGGCTGTGGGGGCAACAACGACGGGACCCGGGTTATCCACAGGTTCAACAAGCGTAAGTCCTGGGTTTTCCACATTGTCCACAGATTCTGGAGTATTTGCGAGAGCCATTTGGCAGAGAGGTTGTAGACGGACAGCCCGAAGTCAGGGCGGACAGAGGGGGACGATCGGGCACCCTTGGCCCCGCAGTCGAGGTTTCGCGAGCCCTGTCCCCCCGGGCTACCGTTGACATGCGGGTGGGAGGTGGATACAATCGTCGGGCTTTGCGCCCGGCCAGCCGGGCCGAATGGAGGAAACACTGTGAAGCGTACTTACCAGCCTAACACTCGGAAGCGTGCCAAGAAGCACGGCTTCCGTCACCGCATGTCGTCGAAGGCGGGCCGAGCGATCCTGGCAGCACGTCGCCGCAAGGGACGTAGGGTACTGAGCGCTTAGGAGCTTAGGCACCGTCCGGCGTCCTGCACCTGGAGGATCCGGTGTTCAGGACAATACGATCCGCTCGCGACATCGACACTCTGTTCCGTACGGGAGACCGGCGGGCTAATAGCCACGCGGTCGTCTTCGTCAATCCTACTTCTGAGCCAGGAAAGAACCAGGGGCGCGTCGCGGTCATCGCCGGTCGCCTTCTCGGAAACGCTGTCTTACGGAATAGGATTCGGCGCCTGCTCCGAGAGATGGTTCGGGCTCTCGGCGGACCATGGCCTGGATATGACGTGCTCATAGTCGCGCGGAAGGCGCTTCTCAGGTCAGAGCTGGGAGAGGCGCAGCGAGAGATCGGGCGACTGCTCAGGGACCTTGAGGTTCCAAAGTGAGAGGCATTCCCAGAAGAGCCGTCTCCGCCATCATTCGAGGTTACCAGATACTGGTATCCCCGCTGTTCCCAGCAGTTTGCCGCTTCTCCCCCACCTGTTCCTCGTATGCGATAACATCAGTTGAGCGTTATGGTGTGATCAGAGGGGGTTGGCTTGCGATGAAGAGGCTAGCCAGGTGCCATCCCTGGAATCCAGGAGGCCCGGACCCCGTTCCATAAAGCGGCTATGTTTCCTGATTCTGGAAATTGGGCTGACGTGACCTAGGAGGTTACATAAGACGTGTGGCAGGCATTCAAGGATCTGATCTTCGGCGGTCTACAGTACCTGTTCTCTGTCACGGGGGATTACGGTTGGGCCATTGTACTTCTGACGGTGGCATTGAGGCTCGCTCTTGCTCCCCTGACTATCAAGCAGACTCGCTCGATGTACGAACTGCAAAGGATCCAGCCGAAGATCAAGGAGCTTCAGAAGAAGTACAAAGATGACAAGGAGAAGTTGCAGGAGGAGACTCTGAAGTTCTATCAGGAGCACAAGGTGAATCCCTTCGGAGGCTGCCTCCCGATCCTTCTTCAGATGCCTGTGTTCTTGGCACTGTTCCAGGTTCTTGGAGGCACGCCCGAGCGGCCGGGCAATCTTCTCCGGCATATTGAATCATTGGGCCCCGCGGCCGAGGAAGCGGCCAAGCGGTTCTGGATCGTACTCAGCGATATCACTCTCACGCCTCAGGCCGTGTATGACGCGAGTGGCGCTTTGTCAGCGATTCCCTATCTGGCCTTGGTGGTTCTATTCGGCTTGAGCGTGTGGTTGCCTCAGTACTTGATGCCCGGCGAGAAGCAGCAGAAGCAGACGGGCGCGATACTTGCGGTGATGATGTTGTACTTCGGCTGGATAAGCCCTGCCGGCGTTCTTCTTTACTGGGTTACCTCCAGCGTGATCGGTATCGTTCAGCAGCAGGTGACGCTGAAATACTATGCAAAGAGCGAAGGAGCCTGACATGAAGCAAGAGACTGTCACCGAGGGCGCATCGGTTCCGGAGGCCCTTGACGCCGCCTTGGAGGAACTTGGCGTGCAGCAGGACGCTGTCGACTACGAGGTTCTCGAGGAGGGCCAGAAACGCTTCCTTGGGATTGGCAGCGAGCGTCCGGTGAAGGTGAGAGTCTGGCTGAAGGCGGAGTTTGTCGCCGAGCTAGCCGAGGCCAAACAGGTGGTATCAGAGATTCTTGACACTGACGAGCCATACTCGGCACCGATGGACTCGGGTTATGCGGACGTGGTCGGGCAGCTTAGTGACGAGGATCTGGATCGCGTCGCCGACGAGGCGCTGAACGCCGTGCAGAGCGTACTTGCTGGTTTTGGCATAGAAGCTTCAATCGAGGAGTACGAGGGAGACGACGGGGAGATCATCCTGGATGTTGTGGGTGAGGACCTGGGCGTTCTTATCGGCCGTCACGGCAAGACCCTGGACGCGATTCAGACGCTGACCGGGGCGATCACGAATCGACGTCTTGGATTTCGCTACCCCGTGCTTGTCGATATCGAGGGCTATCGGAATCGCCGGAGGACCAAACTTGAGGAAATCGCTGGACGGGCGGCTGACCGCGCAGCGAGACACGCACAGCCGGTCAAGCTTCGTCCCATGAGCGCGTACGAACGCAAGGTCGTACACATGATACTCAGGACTGACACGAGAGTCACGACCGCGAGCGAAGGTCAGGAGCCGTTCAGGCAGGTCGTGGTTCTTCCGAAGTAGCCGGAATTCTCGCAGTCGACTTTGAAGGGCCCCACAAGGGGCCCTTCCTTTTCTGTGATTCAAGCGCTCAATCCGGCAGTCTGCCAAGATTCCGTGGGCCAGGGGTTCGTGACATTCCTCCGCGGTCTAGCGCGGCGTTTCACGTGAAACCCTGAAATCGCACGAGCCCCTCACGCCCCATGTGTTTCACGTGAAACACGCGAACCTGATGCAGCACGCGCGATCCGGGGCGATGCGCGTGATCTGTTGTCTTGACGGGTGGGCTGGGGCTGTTGTGGCAGCCAGTGTACGGGTATGATGTTTCACGTGAAACCACAAAGAATCCAGACCAACAGCTACAGCGTCGAGCGGCTGCAGGCTCTTTGCGCGTCCTGTGGCGTACCCTTGTCGGGTGACGATTCCGCGTTGTTACTGAGACACCTGGATCTGGTTCTGTCCCACAATGAGTCGGTGAACCTCACGGCCGTCACTGAGCGAGCCGAAGCCCTGCGTCTTCACGTGGTCGACTCACTCTGCGTCGTCCCTGCCATTAGTGAGTTCGAACGACCTGATGGCAAGCTGCTGGACCTCGGTACAGGGGCCGGATTCCCGGGAATCCCCGTTTCTGTCGCAGCCGCGGTCGACTGCGTGCTGATGGATTCGACCAGGAAGAAGACCGACTTCTTGTCGAGCGCGGTCCGGGAATTGGGTCTGAGTGACTCGGTCAGTGTCGTCAATGCACGCGCCGAAGACGCGGCGCGGTCCGGAGAGTACCTCATGAGCGGGGTACTTGCACGCGCGGTCGCATCATTGCCTACCCTCGTCGAGCTCTCGTCCCCACTCCTTCAACGGGATGGGTTGCTCTACTGCATGAAGGCACAGGTCGAGCAGCTGGAGCTTAGCTCGGGGGATCGGGCGGCAGCCTTGTGTGCTATGAGTCGAGAGGCGCGTCTCGACTACGCGCTGCCCGGCGGACCGGAACGACGCAGTGTGATCGTGTACCGGAAGGTCGGTGACACGCCGGTCAACCTTCCAAGGAGGACCGGCATGGCCAAGAAGAGACCCCTTGGGACTCGATGAGTCCGGTGAAGTTCGCAGAGAGTGATCCTTTGCGATTGCGGCTCGATGCCCTATAATCGGGGCGATTCTGGGCACTGACCTGAGGAGGGGCGTGGTGGTCGAGACCTTCGAAAACGTTCATTCACCCGGCCAGGCCAGGGTGTTCGCAGTGGTGAACCAGAAGGGCGGCGTCGGCAAGAGCACCACCGCTGTCAATCTCTCGGCATGCTTGGGCGAGCTCGGGCACAAGACTCTGCTGCTGGATCTCGATCCGCAAGGAAACGCTACGTCAGGATATGGACTTAACAGGTCGCAGCGAAGTGAGTGCGTGTACGATGCGCTCCTGAGCGATGTGCCACTGGAGGCGCTGATCGAGCCCGTCGAAATCGAACATGTGTTCGTAGTACCCGCAACCATTCAGCTTGCAGGTGCCGAGATCGAGCTGGTATCAGCGCTTAGCCGCGAGAATCGTCTCAAGAATGTCCTTGCGCCGGTGCTGGGCGATTTCGAGTTTGTGATCATCGACTGCCCGCCCTCACTTGGACTGTTGACCATCAATGCGCTCACGGCCGCAGGGGGCCTGATCATCCCCATCCAATGCGAGTACTATGCATTGGAAGGTCTTTCCAAATTGCTTGACAGCGTCCGGCTGGTTCGGTCACACCTCAACGCGAATCTTGAAGTCTTCGGAGTGGCGATGACGATGTACGATTCAAGAACCCGTCTTTCTCAGCAGGTGGTCGAGGAAGTAAGGGACTTCTTCGAGGACAGGGTGTTCGAGACGCTGATACCTCGCACGGTGCGGCTTTCTGAGTCTCCCAGCTTCGGACAACCGATCACTCTCTACGACCCCTTGGGCAAGGGGGCCGCAGCATACAGGAGCCTAGCTAAGGAAGTGGTGTCTCGTGTCTAACAAGCGCGGACTCGGTCGAGGCCTGTCAGCTCTGATCCCGAATGCAGGTCAAGAAGAGCAGGGTCAGGAACATGAGCTTCCCGTTGGGATGATAGAGCCTAATCCCAAACAGCCGCGGACGGACATGGATGAGGACGGGATCGCGGAATTGGCCGACTCGATCAAGAAGGTCGGACTGCTGCAGCCCGTGATCGTCAGACCTCATGGTGAGGGTTACCAGATAATCGCAGGTGAGCGGCGTTGGCGTGCCGCTTGTGCGGTGGGTATGGAGCGAGTACCCGTTCGCATATTGGGAGTGAGTGAGATGGAGTCGCTCGAGCTGGCTCTCATCGAGAATCTTCAGCGTGAGGACCTCAACGCGATCGAAGAAGCCAGGGGATATCGAAGGTTGCTGACCGAACACCAGATGACGCAGGCAGAACTCGCGGACAAGGTGAGCAAGTCCCGGTCCGCGGTCACCAACGCTTTGCGTCTGCTTGACCTGCCCGAAGAGGTTCAGGACCTCGTCTACGAAGGCCGCCTGTCGGCTGGCCATGCTCGAGCGGTGCTCTCGTTGCCGGATGACGCGCTTCGCGTGAAGTTGGCTTCCAAGCTTGCCTCTGAGGGTCTGTCGGTACGCGAAGCGGAGAACCTGGCGCGCCTCTACGCGGCCGGGCAAGGGGAGAGGGCTCCTCGGCCGGCCACTCCGAAGTCATTCAAAGTGGTGGCTCGGAAACTGCGCCTTGTGTTGGGCACGAGTGTCCGTGTCAAACAGACCGCTACGAAGGGCAAGATTGAGATCGAGTTCCACGGCGAGGAAGACCTCGAGAGGATCTTCCGTCAGTTGACCGAGGGTAACGCCCTTGAAGACTCCGGAGGTGGAGAGTAGTGCGGCAGCGTGCGGAGTATTTCATCATCGGCGCCGTGACCGGGCTCGTAGCCGGCGTGGTCCTGGGGCTCCTGTTCGCTCCTTCGAGCGGAGCCAAGACGCGCCGGAGGCTTGCCGATGAGGCACTGAGGGCTGCCGAGACCGCCCGGGCAGTCGCAGCGCGAGCGGAACATGCAGCGGAGCTGATCGGCGGGAGGGTGGAGCACTACCTCGGACGCGATGAGGAGTTGGCCTGGCGGAAGGTCCGCGAGATCAGAGATGAGGTCCAGCGCTACACTCGCGCGCAGGCCTCCACCTAGGGGTCATGTCAGACCGCTGTGTCAGGCTGCCAATGGAAGAGGTGTGATCCATGGCGCTGACACTCATAACCGGACGAGCACATGCAGGCAAGTCCCGGTTCATCGGAGAGACGATCGAGGATGCCTGTCGAGCAGGGCTTGTCCCGACCCTGCTCTTGCCCACAGCGCCTGATTCTCACAGGGCTATCGCCGAGTTCGCCGAACGGGGTCTCGTGGGAGTGTGGGTCGGCACCTTCGAGCTGTGGATGGATGATCTGTGGCTTGTGCACGGGGATGGACGCCGGCTTATCGGCGGAAACCCCCGCCTGTCTTTGATCCGCAAGATCCTAGAACGCGCCCGACCCGAGCTGTTGGTGGGAAGGCCGGGACTCGCCGAGATGCTGGCAGATATTGCCATCTCCGTAGCCGTAAGGGAGAGCCTCAGTCCGGCCGGCCGCCTGGCACACGAGATACATGAGCTGATCAAGGAGTATAAGACCGCGTGCACGGGTCTGGGCCTTGTCGAGCGTGGCGAGGCGGCACGAGTCTTGTCCGAGACGATCACCACGCTTGAGGGTCCGCTGGTGCTCAACAGGTTCACCGGACTGACCGCCGCGCAGGAGCTCCTGGTCACTGCCCTGGCGGTGAGGAATGAAGTGAGCGTAGCGCTGCCATGGGAGGAGGGGTTCCCGGCCAGCGAGGCACTCGATCCGCTGGTCGGCCGTCTCGGCACGATAGCGAAGGTCCATCACAGAGTGGCTTGTCCGGCCAGGAGGAGCGAACTGGAGATACTTGAAGACCGTCTCTTCCGGCCAGGCGAGCCGATCCCGAGTGCGGAGAGTCTTGTGCTCGCAGAAGCCGGTGGCCCAGAGGCAGAGATCGCCCTGGCGGCCGATCTGGCGTTGGAGGCCGTGTCTGAAGGCATCGACCCGGAGCGTGTCGCAGTGGTCTTCAGGCGAGGGGAGGCGAGGGCTGCAGCGCTGTCGGCAGCACTCGCCTCGCGGAATCTCCTCGCTGACATCGACGTGTCGTACAGGTTCGAGGCCACTGGGTTCGGGAGGGCGTTTCTCTCTCTGCTCGAGGCCGTCGGGACTGCAACCGGTACGAGAGAGCCTCTTATGGGATATGCGGCATCGCCATACTGCCGTTTGTCCGGTCCCGACCTGGGTTCCTTGGACGTGCTGTGGCGGAGGCGTCGCTTGGATGGTGACGCGTTGCTCGGATCGGTCCTGGATGCGGCCGATGAGACCACCAGACATGTGTTGTCGTTGGCCCGGCAGATATGTCGGGAAGGCCCTGATGCCGAGAACACCGGCGTGAGCGTCGTAGAGATCGCGAACAGACTCCTGGCGCAGGTGGAGTCCCGTACAGGGCTTGAGTCCCACGAGGGCCGCGTTGACGCGGCAGCTCACTGCACCCTGATCGAGGTCGTCGATCAGCTGCTGGATGCGGGAGGGGGAATCTCGCAGTCGGCGCTTGTGGCAGCTTTGCGATCCACCAGGGTCGCTCCTGGTGGGGGGAACGAGTCAGGCGCTGTACAGATCACGGAAGCGCACAGACTGCAGTCCAGACGCTTCGACATTGTGATAGTCGGGGGTCTCTCTGCGGCAGAGTTCTCCTCGGAAGGCATAGAGCCTGCCAGCGAGCGGCTCTTACGAGAGCTTGGCGCTGGCGAGAGCGTAGACTCAAGGCTGACAGAGAGGCTGCTCTTCTACTCGGTAGCGACCCGGCCGCGAAGGCGTCTCGTGCTTCTTCGACAGAGCAGCGATTCCTCAGGAGCACCCGTGAGGCCGTCGGTGTTCTGGGACGAGGTCGTCGACGCATACTCCGGGGTAAAAGAGCACGAGCCCGGAGGTGGTGCGATCCCAGGGCTTCGCCGGGTTCGTCTCGGAATGTGGGACATGGAACGGGTAGTGTCTTCGTACGAGCGGACAGGGCCACATCCGCAGGTCGTCTCCGAACCTCCCTTCCGACCCGAACGAGGGGTACTGGATGAGGCGACCGCATCTTTGCTCGAGGCCGAGCGGGAGTTCTCCGTCTCAGAACTCGAGGTCTACTTGAAATGTCCCTATCTGTGGTTCGTCGGGTATGCGGTCAGTCCACAAGAGATCGATCGTCTGCTTGATGTCCGCGAAAGGGGAAGGCGTGCCCACGCGATACTGGCCCGCTTCTACCGCAGATGGCATGAAGAGCAGGGAAGCTTGCGAGTGACCGAGGAGTCAATGGGTTCGGCGAGGGCACTCATCGAACGCCTTGCGGCAGAGGTGGCCGAAGAAGCGGATATCGACGCCCTGGGCATGGAGGAGGAGCTCGCTTGCGCGGTCGCCACGCGTTGGGCACAGAACATCGTCAATGATGACGTGTCGTTCCTGCCAGAGTACGTGCCTGTCGAGCACGAATGGCGCTTCGGGACGGTCGCTGGACGGCCGGTGGAGTTCGCCGGGATTCCCGTTGCAGGGAGCATTGACCGTCTGGACACGGGCCCCGCAGGAATCCTCGTCACGGACTACAAATCGTCCACAGACCTCAAAGGGGGCGAAGGGTTACTCTCCCACTCGCTCCTGCAGCTGCCAATGTACGCGTCGGTGGCGTCTGATCTCCTCGGCGTGCCGGTGGCGGGCGGCCTGTATCGGTCGATGAAGTCTTTGAAGGTCAGGGGCTTCTGGCTTGAAGGCGAACTCGAGTCGGGGCGTCGAGGCTGCAGTGCGGACGCCATGTCTGCCGATGGGATCCGGGAGCTGATCGCCAGTGCCGGCGAGATGGCCCGTCACGCAGTGGACGGCATCCGAGCCGGACGGATAGAGCGGCGGGGAAGCGTGGAAGGGTGCAGATACTGTGTACTGAGTGGATCCTGTCCCGAGGCGGTGATCGTGTGAGTGGCCTCAATCCGGAGCAGAAGCGCGCTGCTGAAACCCTGCGAGGCCCCGTGCTCATCGGTGCGGGTGCGGGATCGGGAAAGACGCGCACCCTGGCCGAGCGGTTTGTGAACGCGGTGGCTGGCTGTGAAGCCAGCGGATGGGAACCGCTGTCACCGGACCAGGTCGCAGCGATCACGTTCACCGATGCCGCTGCAGGAGAGCTGGCTGAGCGCGTTCGCACGTTGTTGAGGGCAAGGGGACGTGCAGAAGAAGCACGCAGGATCGACGGAGCATGGATCTCTACCATACACGGATTGTGCAGCCGTCTATTGCGCAGGCACTGGTTCGAGGCAGGGCTGGACCCGAACCTTTCGGTAGCCGACACGGTGCAGACGGGCTTGATGCGCGAGCGGAGTTTCGAGGCGGCGGCCCGGGTGGTTGTCCGTACCGAGGAGGGAGAGAGGCTCTTCTCTTCGTGGGACTACGGACAGCTCTACAAGACATGCAGGGGCATCGAAAGCGCTATCAGGTCGGCCGGGATGGACGTTGCCGGTATCAGACCGGTTTCCACGCGAGAGCCCGGAGCGATCCTCCAAGATGCCATGCGAGTGTACGCTCAAGGCATCAGCGAGCTACAGGATTGCGGAGACGCGAAGTCCACATTGGGAAACCTGGCTGCCGCGAACGAGACGTTGCATGCGCTGAGGGATCTCTCGGCCACCGCGGATAGTGCCGAGCTGCTCGCCAGCTCTACGGCGGAGATACTGCTGTCTGACACGATAGGAGGGAGACTCGCGGCAGCGGCTGAGGCCGCCACTCGGTCCCTGTCGACTGAACGGGACCGGCTTGCCGCTTCAGCCCTCGAGGCGGCCACGGTTCGAGAGGCCTCTGCGTTCGTACAACTGCTCAGAACGTATCTGTGCGAGTACGATCACAGGAAGGGAGCAGCCGGGGTGGTCGACTTCGACGACCTGCAGCTTCGTCTGCTCGGTCTTATCGAGGCGGATCCGGAGATCCTCAGCGCATGCGCCGCCAGCTTCGCGCTGACCATGGTCGATGAATTCCAGGATACAGACGCTGTTCAGCTGGCGATCGTCTCCGCTCTTGCCGGAGAGGACCTCTGTACGGTCGGGGACGAACGACAGGCGATATATGGTTTCCGTGGAGCAGACGTAGGAGTCTACCGAGCCCACAACGAGAGGATGACCGACAGGGGCGCGGCCAGGATAGAGCTGTTCCGAAACTATCGGTCCCACCCGGATGTGCTGGGTTTCTCCAATGAGTTGTTCGGTCGCCCCGAGCTGTTCGGTGACTCGTTCGTTCC
>DLMY01000031.1:38110-51312 GCA_002478275.1 Actinobacteria bacterium UBA7524 | reverse complement strand
GTTCGTTCCACTGGCTCACGGAAGGGGCGAGCCGCAACCACCGTTTCTGCCGGAGGGAGAACCCCGCGTACATCTGACCCTCGTTCGGGCAGGGAGGGGTGAAGGGCGTGAGGCGCGAGCTACCGAGGCTGCGCTGCTGTCGGAGCGTTTCGCACAGCTGAGGGATGCGCGGGGAATCAACCCGTCCGACATGGTCGTGCTGGTTCGCCGTTATACGCACGCGGGGGTTTACGCCGATGCGCTGCGGAAACAGGGGTTCGACGTGGCCATCATCGGCGGGCGGAGGTTCTTCGGGCTACCGGAAACGGACATGATGAGGGCACTGGTCCGCGTCATGGTCAATCCGCGCGACGATGATGGGCTGCTTGCTCTGGCGCTGTCTCCGGCCAGCGGGCTGTCTGACAGCTCGCTGTTTCGCGTCGGTCTGCGGGTTCGAGAGAAGCTCGCGAGCTCACTGTGGGATGCGTTGAGCGACGCACGGGTGTTCCTCGAACCTTCGCAGGCCGAGGAGGCCACCAGATTGGTGGATGCGATCACGCATGCACAGGGGTATGTCGGGCGCGCCAGACTCTCGGAGGTCCTCATGCGGACGCTCGAGCGCACGGGAGCAGTTCCGGTCTTACTTGCCGAGGAGAACGATGGCCGCGCTGCGATGGCCAACATCCTCAAGTTCCTGCGCATGGCAGATGCATTCGAGGACCAGGGAGGGGCGGGATTCGCCGCTTTCGTCCGGCATGTCGACGCCAAGGACCGGCTGGGGGAGCATGAGACTCCGGCGGCGCTTTCGGATGAGAAGATCCCGGCTGTCAGGATCATGAGTATCCATTCGGTCAAAGGACTGGAGTTCCCGGTCGTTGCCGTAGCTGGCCTCGGGGATCGGGGCAGGAGCGACACAGCGATGGCCATGCTGGTCGCAGACGAGGGGCGTGTTGCCGTCGCCCTGGCTCCTCCGGCGGGGCGAGGGTTCTCGGACAGAGAGCGAAAGCGACTGGGTTCGATGGCCATCTACCGAACGCGGTCGGCCCGGGCACTAGAGGAAGCCGAAGAAGAGAAGCGGCTGTTCTACGTCGCGTGCACCAGGGCTCAGGAATTCCTGTATCTGAGTGGCACGGGGTCGGGAACGACCGATGGTCAGAATCCACTGGCATGGATGCGCGGGGCGATACCGCGCCTGTTCGATGAGAACGACGGACGTGAATCCGACATGGTGTTCGGCGACGAAAGCCGGGTGGTGGTGCGAAGCCGAGTGGTCGAGGCTGGGTTCCGGTCAGAGAACCGCCCTGCGGTACGCGACCGGAAAGACGTCGATGATACAGGGCGGTCGCGCGAGGCCGGCAGGCTTGTGCCGAGCGCCGTGTCACGATCCACAGGCGAAGGCAGCGGAACGCCGCCACGCCTCTCCTACAGTGACATAGCGGCATTCGAGACATGCCCGAGACGCTATTGGGCCGAGCGTGTCTTGCGCATAGGGTCTCTGCGCCCACGCGGGCCAGCGGCGCAGTCATTCGGAGCCGCTCTCCATGCGGTGCTGCGCGTACATGGCGAGACGGGCGTTCTTCCTGACGAGAAGAGGATGGCGTCGATAGCGCGGATGTTCGAGCTCGAACGCGAGGGTGTCGCAGACCTTGTGACTGCGGCGCACAACTACATCGACTCCGACCTTGCGGCCAGGGTCGCAGTAGGTGACGCGAGGTTCGAGTATCCCTTCGCCGTCGATGTCGGCGTCCGCCGGGCTCGGTTCACTCTCGTCGGTGCGATGGACGCGTACGTTCGGGAGGGATCGGGAGTGTTGATCGTCGACTACAAGAGCGGCACCAGTGCTGTCGACGATGCTATCGAGCGCTATCGCTTGCAGGCGGAGTGCTATGCGGTCGCCGCGTTTCGGGCGGGGGCGGAGAAGGTCGAGCTGGACTTCATCAGACCGCAGGTGCGTGCGGCCAACGGGCAGCCCGAGTCCGTGACCTTCACATACGTCGCTGAAGACGCCACATCGCTTGAAGGCGGGCTTGTCGACATCTGGGTGCGGATGCTGGACGGGTCGAGGGAGCCGCTCGCAGTATGGAAGCGCGGAGTGTGCGACAACTGCTCTGCGGCGGGAGTGGTCTGTCCGCGTCACCCGACCGGGAGACCCTGACGCCGAGCCGCACGTTCACCCCGGTCACTCGTGGCGTTGTCTCAGCTGTCCGCAGGCGGCATCGATATCCACGCCCCGTTCCTGACGCACCGTGACCTCGGTGCCGGTGGAGACCAGCGCCCGTTTGAATTCAACCAGGCGGCCAACATCGCTTCTCGAGACCCTGGCGACCTCGACCGGGTTCACCGGGATGAGGTTCACGTGCACATGCAGCCCTCGGCAGAATTCCACGAGAGCGCGGAGCTCGTCGTCTGAGTCGTTCACGCCTTCGATCAGCGCGAACTCGATACTCGGTCTACGCCCGGTGGCCTGTCCATAGTCGGCTATGGCGGTGTGCAGGGACTCCAGCCGTTGTCCCCGCACGCCGGGCATGATGCGGTCGCGCGTCGCCTGAATCGCCGAGTGCAGCGATATGGCGAGCGTGAATTGCTCGGGTTCCTCGGCAAAGCGACGAATCCCCTCGACGAGGCCGCACGTGGACACCGTGAGGTGTCGTGCCCCGATATTCAAGCCGTCCTTGTCGTTCATGAAGCGAAGCGCAGCCAGGGTGTGCTCGTAATTCGCGAAGGGCTCTCCTTGCCCCATGGCTACAGCGTTCGTGGCCCGGCGACCGAAATCCTGTGCGGTCAGCCGGACCTGGTCGACCATCTCACCCGGCCCGAGGTCACGCACAAGACCTCCGTGGCCGGTTGCGCAGAACGAGCAGCCCATGGCGCATCCGGCTTGGGTCGAGAAGCATACGGTCAGACGATCGCCCGAGGGCAGACCGACACTTTCCACGGAACTCCCGTCGGCCAGACGCCACAGGTATTTCCGGGTTCCGTCGACAGCGGATGTCTGGGACGTGACGAGTGTTGGTGTGTAGAGGGGGGCGACCAGTTCCAGGCGTTCACGGAGTGTCGTAGGCATATTCGTCATCTCATCGTATGAGTCCACGCCGTGACCGTAGAGCCAACCGCGCAGCTGACTCACGCGATACCCGGGCTGTCCCAGGTCGGACATGAGGCCCTCGAGTTCGGGCCCCCCGAGACCCTTGATGCCGACGCTGTCCGGAAGACCTCGCACCTACGAATCGAGCTCCTCAAGGGACTTGCGGTACTCGTCGCGGTGCTGTCGTTCGAACCGTCCGACCGAGCGGAGGTAGTAGGCGATCTCCGGAAACCCTTCAGCTTCTGCGGTCTCGGCAAAGCCCGGGTACATGTCCTCGCATTCGTGATCTTCGCCTGCCGCAGCTTGCCGGAGATTCTGCGCGGTGTCGCCGTACCCTCTCATGTAGGCGAGGTGTCCGAGCGCATGCGCGGTTTCCTCGCGAGCGGCCCGGTCGAAAGCCTCTATCACTCGCGGCGGCGCACCTTCGAGTTCGGCGATCCGCTTGAAGAGCGTATACATGCGGTTGGCCTGCGACTCACCCGCATATGCTGCCTGGAGGTTCTCCAGCGTCTTCGTTCCTGCAAGGTCGCCCGGGCCGTCGTACTCCACGAACATCGTCTTCGGGGCCCCGCATACGGGGCACGTTTCAGGCGCAGGTCCCACGTGGAAGTACCCGCAGCTCTTGCAGCGATACGTCTCGACCATCAGTCGCACTCCTTTCTTCGCCCGGATCCCGCCGAATCGGGACAGACGTCCTCTGACGAGTATTCCCATTGATGGAGCCCGCAAAGGGGTATCTGCTTAGCATCGACGTCGCGATGCTACTATGCGATAAGGCACATTATGACCGATGTATTTGCAGCGGGGGACGGAGATAGCCATGCGCAAGTCGCCGATGATGGTTCTGGTCACGGCTGTGATCGCATTTGCCGGTACCGCAGGAGTCGCTGTCGGACTACCTGAGGCCTCGGCGGATCGATTCCAGCCCAGCACAGGGTGCGGGTGCCACTCCGCGCTCGTCGATCAGTGGAGTGAGTCCATGCACGCCAAGGCTCTTTCGGACCCGCTCTACATCTACAAGCGGGATGAGGCGAACAAGGCGACCGACGGGACCCTCGGCATCTTCTGCGACACGTGTCACGGGCAGGTAGCCGTGATGAGCGGCGAGATCGCCGACCTGGAGAACGCTTCACCGCAGAGTCGTGAGGGAGTGACGTGCGACTTCTGTCACCAGGTCACGGGAACGTTGACGCCGATCGGTAACACCTCGCAGGTAGTGGAGCTCGACGGCACCAAGCGAGCTCAGTTCGACGACGCGGTGTCCCCCGTACACGCGACCGCCTATTCACAGTTCCACGAGACCGCCGAGTTCTGTGGCGCGTGTCATAACGTCGACCATCCCGGTGACCCGAGCTTGCATCTTGAGGCCACCTACACCGAGTGGAAGGAAGGCCCGTACGCCGAGGAGGGCATCGTCTGCCAGGACTGTCACATGACTCCCGGCCCGGGGGTCGTCAAGCCCAATCCGGGTACGGCTGCTGGCGGAGGTCCTCAGCGCGAGCACATCTATCTGATGACGTTCGCGGGCGGCAACGTCGGACTCGGGGACGCGGTCCTGGCCGAGGAGAGACTGAAGGCCGCTGCCACCGTCGAAGTCGACGTGGCGGAGATACAGGAACGTGGTTCCTCGGCGAATGTCGAGGTCACCATCACCAACTCGGGCGCCGGCCATTATCTGCCGACAGGGTTGACCGAGGTTCGTGAGATGTGGCTTGAAGTCACGGCGACGACGGCCGACGGGCAGACTGAAGTCCTCGGGGAACACATGTTCCAGACGATTCTCCGCGACGCGGAGGGCAACTCGCCCGTGGAGCTTTGGGATGCCGTCGCGATAGAGCATGACGACAGGATTCCGCCCCGAGAGTCCGTCACGGACACCTTCGAGTTTCAGATGCCTGAGTCCGATCAGGTCGAGGTCGCCGCAACGCTGTACTATCGCTCCTGTTCCGAGGAGATGGCCGAGAAAGCCGGAGTGGATATTCCTACAACGACCATGGCCCAGGTCACGAAAGCGGTCTTTGCCACCGAGGAGGCCAGAGCCGCAGCCGCGGTAGCTGAAGCAGGCGATGAAGAAGGCGGTTCCTTCGGTGGCGCCACCACGTGGCTCGTGCTTGGCGTTCTGGCCGTAGCCGCCGGGACCGTGTTCGTTTTGAGGAGACGAGGTGGCCGAGCCTGAGCCTCACTCCCCGGGATGACCTTCGGGAAGCGGCGGGACCGTGGTCGCCTCGGAAGGCAACTCGAAGTCCTTGGGTTTGGCGCCGACCTTCATCTCGACTTCGATGAGTTCGCCGTCGCGGTAGAGTGACAACGTGACAGAGTCACCGACCAGATGGCGCCGGACCTGGAGAATGAGGTCGTCCATCGACCTGATGGCCGCATCATCGAGTCCGACGATGAGGTCACCGGTACGGATTCCCGAAGCTTCGGCTTCGGTCCCCGCGGCGACTTCGATCACGTACGCGCCTTCGGTTACGGGCAGGTCCTCGGTCTCGGCGAAGGCGGCGTCCACGCCACGCCCGACGATACCCAGGAACGGATGCTCGACGTCCCCGCTCTCGATGAGCGAGTCGGCGACCCGCAGGGCGTTGTCTATCGGGATGGCGAAACCGATGCCGTCGTTGACGCCGGTTTCTGTGAATATCGCGGTGTTTATGCCGACCAGGCGTCCGTCGCGGTCCACGAGTGCCCCTCCCGAGTTGCCCGGGTTGATTGCGGCATCGGTCTGGATGACATCGACCAGAGGGTAGACGCCGGGACGCTCGCTCAGCGACTGGGTCAAGGAACGCCCGATAGCCGAGACCACACCTGAACTGACCGACTGGCTCAGGCCGAATGGAGAGCCGATCGCGACAACGAGCTGTCCGACCTGGAGTTCTGCGGACTTGCCGAGTTCGATCAGGGGCAGTTCGGGATCGACTCTCACCACGGCGATGTCGCTCTCCGGGTCGGCACCGATCACGGTACCGCGAGACCGTTCTCCCTCGGAGTTCGTCACTACGATGAGTTCAGCGTCTTCCACTACATGGTTGTTCGTCAGTATGAACGTCCCTCCATCGTCTGCATGTCGGAACGCGACACCGGAGCCGTTACCGCTCCTGGGGACTCCCGGATGACCTTGCGGCAGGGATTCGTCCTCGTCGGGCGTGCCGCCAGTGACCTCGACGTTGACGACGCTCGGGACCGCGGCAAGGGCTGCGGCGACCGCCGGCTCGTCGGTCTCGGCAGGGATGACGCGCACCGTGGCCGGACCGGACGAGCCGCCGCCGGTGTGTGTGACGAACCAGGCCCCGGCAAGCCCGGCTCCGAAGCCGGCGATGGTTCCGGCGACAAGGGAAGCGGTAAGGGCGAGCGTGACCACGGCTCCGGCGCGCATACCTGCAGGAGCGGCAGGCTCCGGCGGGAGCGGTGCATCTACCGGAGCCTCGGGCGGAGCTGCGCTCTCGGTCTGCGGTGCCGCGACTGCGCCGTCGCTGTTCTCCAGCGAGATGCGGGAGTTTTCCGCGTCCGTCATGGTTCACCTCTTGAGCTTCTCGTCGTCCACTTCGAGCATACTCGACAATCTTACGCGTGTGTCGGCCCCAGGCCGACCCTGATATGGGAAAATGCACGAAAGCCCCACATCGCAGAGATGGTAGGATACACGCCTTGTCCTCGCGCCCCGAAGAGTCGTGCAAGGAACCTCCTGACCCTAGAGTCGTACTCGTGACACTCGTGGCAGGGACGTTTCTTGCTCCTTTGAGCTCCAGCATCGTCAACATCGCCTTACCCTCGATGGCTGAGCGATTCGATGTTGGCCTGACCGGGATCGGATGGGTCGCCACTTCATACTTGCTGGCCACGGCGGCACTGGTTCTCGTCATGGGAAGGCTTGGGGACATCTGGGGTTTGAGGCGTGTCTACGTCGCGGGTTTCGTGGTGTTCGGGCTCGCCTCTCTGGCGTGTGCGTTGGCCGGGTCGCTTGCGGTGCTCGTTGTCGGCCGGGTCGTGCAGGCGGTTGGGGCGTCGATGATGTTCGCAGCAGGCCCCGCCCTTGTGATGCACGCGTTTCCCGCGAACCGCCGTGGCTGGGCATTGGGTTGGATCTCCCTGTCCGTTTCCGCAGGGTTGACAGTCGGCCCGGCCCTCGGCGGCGTTCTGCTGGCCGCATTCGGCTGGCCGTCGGTGTTCCTGGTCAACGTCCCATTCGCACTGCTCATCGCTGCGGGCGGCTGGTGGATGCTTCCCGAGGACTGCCCTGTATCCGAGCCCTTCGACCTCGCTGGAGCTTTGGTGGCGGCGATATCACTCACGGCTCTACTGGTGGGACTCGGCGGGGTGAGAAGTGGTGAGTTGTTCGCGCGTGGAGTCGTTGGTCCAATCGCCCTCTCGCTTGCGGGATCCTGGTTGTTCGTGAGGATAGAGCGGCGTCACCCCTACCCGATGCTCGACCTGTCGCTGTTTCGGATAGTGGAGCTCAGGGCCGGGGTCATCGCGGCGATGAGCAGCTACATGGCGTTGTTTGCGATCACGTTCAGCATGCCTTTCTACTTGTTGTCCGTGCGAGGTATCCCGTCGCAGAGCGTTGGAGCGATGCTGACGGCAACTCCTTTGGCCATGGCGGTCTTCTCGCCGCTGGCGGGTCGGGCGTCGGACCGATGGGGTAGCCGAGGACTCACCACCACCGGCCTGATGCTGCTGGCCGCAGCGATCTTCGGTCTGACAGCGGCGTCATTGACGACCTCGCCAGCGCTCATCACGGCACTTCTCTTCGTTGTCGGTGCGGGGTTGAGCGTGTTCCAGGCCCCGAACACCTCCGCGATCCTGAAGGCGACGCCGCTGAACAGGGTCGGCGTGGGGTCTGCGCTCGTCGGAGAGGCGCGTAGCCTCGGCATGACGCTCGGCATCGCGCTCACGGCTGCGGTCATGTCCTACCAGATGGCAGGCGAGCGGTTGCCCGTCGGAGGGACGCTCACGCCGGCGCAAGGCGTTCAGTTCATCGGGGCGATGAGGCCCGCCCTGGTCATAGCGGCCGGCATCGCATTGTTCGGCGCCTCGGTGTCCTGGTTGCGGGGAGGGAACAACCCTCCTACGTGATCCACACGGTCGACCGATGGTTGAGCCCGTCGCACCACCTCGCGTAGACTGCCAGCAGCACCCGACCAGGAAGATGCATATGGAACCGTACGAACCCGGACATGAGGAAACGCCCACAGAGGTCTCCGTCGAGCCCCTGGCGGAGCCCGATGAGGTCCCGACCGAAGAGCCAGAGACGGACGGCGACATCGATGCCGAGGAAACCTCTGAGCCTGCAGCTGATGCATCCGTGACCGACGCGCCCACCTCCGAGGAGCCTATCAGCGATGAGCCCGCAGATGAGCCCGCAGATGAGCCCGCAGATGAGCCCGCAGATGAGCCCGCAGATGAGGCAGCGCCTCCGGCGAGACTCCGCCCCGTCCCCTGGTGGCCATACCTCCTGCACATATTCTTGTGGTTCACGCTGTCAGGTGTCACCGCCTGGCTTCTGACGATGAGCAGGGACCCGGCCTCGGTCGAGCGGCCGGAGTACGTTTGGATCGTCATCGCGGGTCTGATCCTGACCGTCATGGGTCTGGTGATGGCTCTCACGGTCTGGGCCGTCGTACGTACTCGTGTTGCGGCTCACGCCCGGGGAGGACTGCTCACCACCTCGTTCATACGATCCGCTGCAGTCACTCTTATCGGGGTGGTCGTGTGGTGGGTCACTTTGAACGCGATCGATGCATGGAGACTCGGCCGTCTGTAGTGATCAGGGGGCAGGGGCGGCTGGTGACCGGGAGGTCGATATGGGCGAACGAGAGGAAGTCGCAACCCGGCGACGGGTGCTGGTACTCAAGGGTGGACGATCCGCAGAGCGCGAGGTTTCGCTGAACACGGGCGCCCAGGTCGCTGCTGCCCTGGCGGAATGCGGACACGAAGTGATCGAGGTGGACTCCGGTCTTCCGGATTTCATCAACCGGATCATCGAGGCCAAACCCGATGTGGTGTTCATCTGTCTGCACGGTCGGTTCGGCGAAGACGGCACCGTCCAGGGTTTGCTCGAGCTACTCGACTTGCCGTACGTAGGGTCCGGGGTATTGTCCAGCGCCGTGGCTCTCGACAAGGTCATGTCCAAGCACGTGTTCGCGCAGACAGGCATCGCCACGCCGCCGTTCCGCGCTTTGCGTCGCGGGGAAGTCTACGATGTGGATGAGATCACCAGGGAACTCGGGTCGAAGACCGTCGTCAAGCCTGCTAACGAAGGTTCGGCGATCGGTGTCACCATCGCCCATGACCCGTCCGAACTACCCGATGCCATCGAAGAGGCCTTCAGTTTTGACGCACTTGTTCTCGTTGAGAGCTTCGTTGCCGGGACCGAGGTAACGGTCGGCGTTCTCGGCAACGATGAGCCCTTCGCACTTCCCACGCTGGAAGTAGTCCCGGAACATGAGTTCTACGATTACGAGTCCAAATACGTTCCCGGGATGAGTCGCCACATCATACCCGCACGCGTGAACGAGGAAGTGCGCGAGGAGTGCGTGCGCCTCGCCCTGGCAGCGCACCGGCTGCTCGGGTGCAGGGGCATGTCCCGCGCGGACACGATCGTCACGGCCGAGGGGGATGTCTACCTGCTCGAGACGAACACCATCCCTGGGATGACCAAGACGAGCCTACTTCCTGATGCGGCTCAGGCAGCAGGCATCGACTTCCCGAGACTGTGCTGCATGTTGGTGGACCTGGCCCTGGAGGACCGGTCAGTCCTGCCTCTCGGTGGCTGACGGAAGGGTTACGACGAAACACGCTCCCCCGGCCCGTTCGCCCTCCTTCACGCAGACACTCCCACCGTGGCTCTCGATGATCGTTCGTACGATGTAGAGTCCGAGCCCGATTCCGCCACGCCTGGCCTCACCCGAGGGCAAACGGGTGTATCTCTCGAAGATGACCTCACGGTCGATGTCGGGAACACCCGGACCCTCATCCTCGATCTCGATCGTCACAGAGGAACCGTCACCGCCGCCGCTGATCGTCACGAGCGTGTCCGGAGGCGTGTGCTTCAGCGCGTTGTTGATGAGGTTGACAAGAGCCTGGCGCAAGCGGCGTTCCTCGCCGAGTACGGTTGAAAGGCCATTCCAGTCGCTGGTCAGGTCGTGATTCGACAGGTGCTTCATCGAGGCGCACACATCATCCGATAGCGCCGACATGTCCACCGGTACCATCTCGGCAGGGGCGAAGACCTCCTCGGCACGAGCGACGGACAGCAGGTCTTCAAGGAGGTCCTGCATGCGCGAGACCGATCGCTGAGCGGCTTCGATCGCCCGGGCAGCCACATCGGGACCGGGATCCCCGGAGAGTATGCCGAGGTATCCGTTGATGACGGTCAGCGGGTTTCGCAGGTCGTGCGAGACCAGCGACACTATCTCGGTGCGCAGCGAATTGATGCGTCGCTCCTCTGTCATGTCTCGGGTGCTGATGAGTGCGGTGCCCGCGGTGCAGTCGCTGGAATTCGAATGGACCAAGAGCCAGCGAATCGTGCGGTCCGGAGCGGTCACGCCGGTCAGGATCCCCTTACCCGCGGCTCGCGCGAGAATCTCCCCGACCGTGACCGGACGCTCGCGTTCGTCCATGAACGTGAGGTGCGCCACCGCCTCTTCGAAAGACAGGCCGACGGCGACCGGAGGACTGGTGAGAAGATGCATCGCCGCCGCCGGGTTGAGGAGTTCGATGACGCAGTCGGAAAGCAGGATCTTGCCTTCGGGCGACTCGGTGAACGCGGTGTCGAGCGCTGTCTTCGCGTCGAGTGCTTCCTGCATCGCGTTGGCGAGTCTTTCCTCGTGAGTCTCGAAGCGGTCGAGCATCGTGTTGAACGACGTCGCCAGGGCGCGGAATTCCAGCGGCAACCACCGTGTCTCCGGCACGCGGGAGAAAGCCCTGCCCTCGAGCGCAGCCTCTGCTTCCCGTCGCATATGCGTGGTGAACGTCGAGATCGCAGAGCCGATCGCTCGTGAGAGCAGGAGCCCTACGAGCGTGCTGACGAGAACCGCGATCACGAGTGTCGCGAGTAGTGTGACGGCCGGGCTTGCAGCCAGTGGACCCTCGGAGTACGGAGCCTCGATGATGAGGGTCGAGACATAGCGTCCGTCGATAGCGGCGAGGTCCGTACGCGCCTCGAATGAGGAGCCCTTGGCTTCCACATGGCTGACGCCGAAGTATGGGTCGAAGACGGGAACCGTTCCGGGGCGTCCCGTGGGCGTGGAGGGGTCGGAGTCCAGGCGCGCGGACATCCGTGTGCCAGACAGGTCGATCGGGCTGGCCAGAAGGACGGTTCCTGTTCCGGGCAGCGGCTCGGAACCCGAGACGGGACGCATGACCACGAGCGATGGCCGACCCCCGACTGACGCGAACCCGCTGCGGCTCACTTCCAGGGGTACTGGCAGAGACGCGAAGTGGGCAAGGTCCTCGACCGCCGTGTCGTCGCCGATACCGTAGAGCAGGGTACCTTCTCGATCGATCAGCACCAGGGCAGAGACTCGCGAGCGCCCCACGAGTTCCTGAAGCTGGCCGGCCGTCGCCTCATCAGGTGGCTGCGAAGCCGCGGCAAGCTCTCGCAGTCTCGGCGAAGTCTTCGGCAGAACGACGGCGGCTTCCAGAATCCTCATCTGGGACTGGAGCTCATGAGCGACGAGGGAAAGCGCTTCGGTGGCTTCTTCCTCGGCGTGTCCGGGCAGGGCGGCCATGGTTGCAAGCTGGTAGGAACCTGCTGCGACCGACATGACCGCGATGATGGCGAGCAGGACGGTCAGTGCCAGGCGCGATTGGAGGGTCGCGGGCAACAGATCACTCAGCCAGCGCCATGCTGTCGTCGTCCTGCCATCCACGCATGATCCTTTCGAGAAGGGCTGAGTCCGATTATCGGCATGGAAAGGCCGATAGGCAAACGAATGCACAGACCAACGGGCTACATTGCTCGACGAGTGGCAACGGGCTGCACGGTCGGATCTGCGGACGCCCTGCGTCGCGCAGACGTGGTTTTCGCGCTACCATCTGCGACGAGAGTCGCGACAGCAGAGTTCATCGACGCAAAGGACGCGGGAGGCGAAGTGGGCGATCATCACGCGAGCGGCGGGGCCGAGACGATGCTGCTCGACGCGGGTTTGGCGCACACGCTGTCAGGTGATAGCGTGCTGGGGTCACTGGGCTCCACGGCGGCGGAGGGGCTGACGGGCGCAGAAGCGGCCTCGCGTCTTGAACGCTTCGGTCCGAATGAGCTCCCCGTGGCAAAGCAGCGCAGCATCGCGATGATGCTGTTCGACCAGTTCAAGGACTTCCTGATCCTGCTGCTGCTGGGAGCCGCCGCCATCTCGGCGGCGCTTGGCGAGGTCGTCGACACCATCGCGATCGCGGTCATCATCGTGCTCAACGCGGTGATCGGTGTGGTGCAGGAGTTTCGTGCGCAACGCGCGATGGAGGCACTGCGCAGGATGGCCGCCGAGACTGCGACGGTTAGACGCGACGGTAAGACCTGCGAGATCGATGCCGCAGCGCTCGTGCCTGGAGATATCGTGCTCCTGGAGGCGGGCCGGGTGATACCTTCGGACCTGCGACTCGTCGAGACCGCGCGTCTGCGCGTCGCCGAGGCGGCGCTGACCGGGGAGTCCGTGCCGGTCGAGAAAGACGCGCGTGTGGAGATCGCGAGCGGGGCGCCTCTCGGTGACCGGCTGAACATGGCGTACCGGGGGACCCAGGTCGTGCACGGCAGAGGCGTCGGAGTCGTTGTCGCGACCGGGCTTGGGACAGAACTCGGTCGCATCGCCGGGCTGCTCGATGATACGGGGGATACGAAGACCCCGTTGCAGAAGCGGCTTGCGCAGTTCGGCAGAGGGCTGGGGTACGCCGCTATCGGGCTTTGTGGTGTGGTGTTCGCGGTCGGCGTGTTGCGCGGCGAAGACCCGTTCGTGATGTTCCTGACCGCGGTGAGTCTGGCGGTGGCCGCCGTGCCCGAGGCGCTGCCTGCCGTGGCGACGGTCACACTGGCGATCGGCGCTCGCAGGCTCGTCAAGACGCACACGCTGGTAAGAAGGCTGCCAGCAGTGGAGACCCTCGGCTCGGTGACGTTCATCTGCACCGACAAGACCGGCACGCTCAC
>DLMY01000031.1:37360-37970 GCA_002478275.1 Actinobacteria bacterium UBA7524 | reverse complement strand
TCTGCACCGACAAGACCGGCACACTCACGCTCAACCGCATGATCGTGGAGGTCGTGAGCGCAGGCGGGTCCGACGGGGTCGAGCCACGCGGTGAAGCGCCGGCTGCTGGAGCGGCCGATCTCCTCGGCATGGCGATGGCGCTCTCGAACGATGTGACCGGCGACCCGGAAGGCGAGCATGAACTGGTGGGCGATCCGACCGAGGTAGCGCTGTACGTGGCAGCCGCGGACGCAGGGTACCTCGGGGATGAGCTCGAAGCCAGCCACCCACGCGCATTCGAGCTCCCGTTCGATTCCGAGCGCAAGCTCATGACCACCGTGCATGCACTCCCGGACGGAGGCTACATCTCGTTCACGAAAGGCGCCGCCGAGGAGGTCATGGCGCGCTCGGTAGCGGTGATGGAGCGCGGCGGGGAGTCCTCGGCGATCGATCGCAAGGCCCTGGCGGCACAGGTGGATGAGTGGTCCGCACAAGGCTTGCGTGTGCTCGCGTTCGGCATCAAGCACTTCGACGAGCTGCCCGCCGAGGAGGACGCCGAGCATATCGAGCGCGACATGACGCTGATCGGCATGACGGGGCTGGTCGATCCGCCGCGGCCCGAGGCGGCGGA
>DLMY01000031.1:36977-37186 GCA_002478275.1 Actinobacteria bacterium UBA7524 | reverse complement strand
GTGATGATCACCGGCGATCACCCCGCGACGGCGTTGGCCATCGCGAGTCGCCTGGGAATCGCCTCGGACCCCGCGGAGATGATGACCGGCGTCGAGCTTGACGAGCTCACGCTTGAGCGCTTCGAGCGACGCGTCGAAGACGTGCGCGTCTACGCGCGGGTGGCGCCCGAGCAGAAACTCAAGATCGTCGAAGCCCTGCAGGACAAAGG
>DLMY01000031.1:29813-36843 GCA_002478275.1 Actinobacteria bacterium UBA7524 | reverse complement strand
GCCGACATCGGCGTCGCCATGGGCGTGACCGGCACCGATGTCGCGAAAGAGGCTGCCGACATGGTGCTGCTCGACGACAACTTCGCCTCGATCGTGGGGTCCGTCCGCGAAGGGCGGCGGATCTTCGACAACATCCGCAAGTTCATCAAGTACACGATGACAAGCAACTCCGGCGAGATATGGACCATCCTGCTCGCGCCCTTGCTGGGGATGCCGGTTCCGCTGCTGCCGATACATATACTTTGGATCAACCTGGTGACCGACGGTCTGCCAGGACTGGCGCTGGCGGCCGAGCCTCACGAGAAGGGGATCATGAAGCGGCCTCCGAGGCCGCCGAAGGAGAGCATCTTCGCCGACGGGCTGGCGGTACATCTGGTGTGGGTCGGCCTTCTGATGGGCGCGGCCTCTCTCGTGACACAGGCAGGCGCGATGGCGATGGACCATCCCCGGTGGCAGACGATGGTGTTCTCGGTGTTGTGCTTCAGTCAGATGGGGCACGCGCTGGCCGTGAGGTCGGACAGGGAGTCGCTGTTCCGGCAGGGGCTGCTCTCCAACCGGCCTTTGTTGGGAGCCGTGGCTCTCACAGTCGTCCTCCAGCTCGCCACCGTGTACGTGCCTTTCTTGCACCCGGTCTTTCGTACCCAAGCGCTGTCTGCAGGCGAGCTGGCGTTCGTGATCGCTGCGTCGAGCGTCGTGTTCGTCGCGGTCGAGATAGAGAAATGGGTGAAGCGGCGCATCGACGCGCGGGCTCTTGACGGCTAGCTCCGGGGGGGAGTAGTATCTGCTCTAGCATCGCCTTAGCAGAGACTAACACAACCAGCTTGCAGGAGGACTCCCCCATGATGCGTAGACACTCAGGCCGAGGTCACGGCCGCGGATACGGCCGGGGCCGGCGGCAAGATGGCACGGACACCACACTCGATCGCGTTCGCGCGGGAGACCGGGTGGAGGTCCTGTCCGTGGACGATGATCGCGCCCGCGTCCATGCTCTGCGCTTCGGTATGTGCAGCGGTTCGAATCTCTCGTGTGTGACCAAAGTCCCTGCTGGACCCGTGATCGTCAGACAGGGCCGCCAGGAGATCGCGGTGGGCCGGGGACTGGCATCGCGCATCAGGGTGAGGCGATGCGACGAGTGCGGGAAGCGGGTGAACTGATCGTGGCTCACACGCATGCTCCCAACTCTCTCATCGTGCGACCGGACACGGAGACCGTCGTGCTTGCGGGTAACCCCAACGTCGGCAAGTCTGTCGTGTTCAACGCGTTGACCGGCGTGTATGTCGACGTCTCCAACTACCCTGGTACCACGGTGGAGCTCACGCGTGGCTCCATCGAGGGAAGGTGCCTGGTCGACACCCCCGGCGTCTACGGCGTGTCCAGCTTCAACGACGAGGAACGCGTTGCGCGTGACATCATCATGGACGCGGACATCGTCATCAACGTCGTCGAGGCCGCACATCTGGAACGCGACCTGTTCCTCACGCTCCAGCTCATCGATATGGGCAAGCGCATGGTCGTCGCCCTCAACATGGCCGACGAAGCGCGCACACAGGGCGTCGTCATCGACCGGGACCTGCTGTCAGATCTCCTCGGCGTACCGGTGGTGGAGACCGTCGCCATCAAGGGCACGGGAATACCGGAACTGGTCTCCGCGATCGACAGTGCGCATGCTGGGTATGCGGACCGGTTGCTGGACGAGGACATCGTGCTCATGGCGGCACGCGCGGGAACCCGCGCCGAGGCCCTGCTGGTGCTCGAGGGCGACGAGACCGTGGCCGGGCGTCACGGCATCGAGCCGGGCGGCGGGCGCGACGCCATCTACCTGCGTCGCAGGGAGCGCGTCAACGATATCGTGGGGCACGTGCTGACCGAGACCTCCGAGGGGACGTCGTTCGCGACGCGGCTTTCCCGGGCGATGATGCACCCCGCCACCGGGCTTCCCATGCTGGGTGCGTTGCTCTACGCCATGTATGTGGTGCTGGGGGAGTGGCTTGCCGGCGGGCTGGTCGACTGGCTGGGTACCGAGGTGTTCGAGGCCAGGTTCGTGCCGCTCGTCGAGAGCCTGGTCGGCCGCGTCTTCGCGCAAGGTGGCGCGGTGCACACGGTGCTGGCAGGCGAGTTCGGGGTGCTTACCATGACGCCGACGTATCTGATCGGCGTGATCCTACCGCTGGTGACCGGCTTCTACGTGTTGCTCGCGGTGCTCGAGGACTCGGGTTACCTGCCGAGGATAGCCGCCCTCGCTGACAGGGCCTTGTCGGGCATCGGTCTCAACGGCCGCGCGGTCATCCCGCTGATACTCGGCCTGGGCTGCGTGACCATGGGTACGTTGACCACGCGGATATTGGGAAGCAGACGTGAGCGTTTCATCGCGACCGCGCTCATGGCCATCGCGGTGCCCTGCTCGGCGCAGATCGCCGTCATCGCCGCGCTCATGGCCGGCGTGGGACCCGCGTATGCAGCCGGCTACTTCGCCGCGCTGCTTGCGATCTTCGTCGGCGTCGGCACGGTACTCGCCAGGATCACGCCCGGGGTGTCGACGGACCTGCTCATCGACATCCCTGCACTGAGGGTT
Organism: Actinobacteria bacterium UBA7524; assembly: GCA_002478275.1. Taxonomy (GTDB): domain Bacteria; phylum Actinomycetota; class Coriobacteriia; order Anaerosomatales; family UBA912; genus UBA7524. The sequence goes on along the minus strand of DLMY01000031.1, from coordinate 34,271 downwards.
CCGCGTGTCGTGAACGTCTTGCGCAAGAGCGTGACAAAGGTCTGGCACTTCATGAAGGAGGTCACGCTGTTCTTCGTCCTCGGGGCGGCCGCCATCTCGATACTCGAAGTGACCGGCGCGCTCGCAGGCATCCAGTCGGCGCTTGTGCCACTCACCGTCGGGTGGCTGGGCTTGCCCGCGGAGGCGGCAACCGCGTTCGTGATGGGCTTCGTGCGGCGCGATTTCGGTGCCGCCGGCTTCTTCACGATGGACTTGGGCGCTGCCCAGCTGCTGGTGGCGATGGTGACGATCACGCTGTTCGTGCCCTGTGTCGCGAGCATCATGGTGATCGTCAAGGAGCGGGGCTGGGCCTACATGGGCGGCCTGTTCGCCGGCTCGGTCGGCCTCGCGTTCTTCGCGGGTGGCGTGTTGGCCCGCATGCTGGGGGTGGTGTAGATGCCTGCGCTGACCTTGTGCCCGGCATGCGCGATGCCTTCCCCCTCCAGTGAGGTGAGGTGCCCGAGGTGCAACGCGCTCAAGCTCACGTCGTGCGCCGGGGCGTGCCTGTCGTGCAGGGAGAAGTGCGCCGTTCCTCGCTCAGGCGCCACTGAGAAGACGGACCGCGCTCACATCGGGTAGCTCGGCGAGGCTCGCCGCGACCTCGCCGCTCAGCGGCGCGTCGGTCTCGATGACCATCAGTGCCCGCGCTCCCTGGCTTTCGCGCGCCACGCGCATGGAGGCGATGTTCGCTCCGGCGTCTGCGAGGATCGTGGATACTGAGGCGATCTGCCCCGGCCGGTCGGTGTGTTCGACAAGCAGCACGGGCAGCTCGCCGTCTATCTCGACGCGGAATTCGTCGATCGCACCGATCAGCACCTGGTCGCCGCCGGGCAGCGATCCGCCGATGCGTACGGTCCGGCCGTCGGGGGCGAACAGCGTCAGTTCGACCGCTTGTGACGGTCCCTCGTCCCCTTCCGCTCGCGAGAAGTCGATGCGCAGACCTCTCTCCTCGGCACGGGTCAGGGCGTCGGCGAACGGCTCTTCCGACCCGTCCATGCCGAGGAGCCCCGCCACTATGGCGAGGTCCGTTCCCGTGGTGCGTGCCTCGCCCGCGAAGGCGGTGCCGAAGGCGATGTGCGCGTGAGCAGGGGCGACCCCCAGAACCGAGCAAGCGAGAGCGCCGAGCTTGAGCGCTCCGCGGGCGTGGGCGGCCACAGTGTACTCCGGGGTCACTCCTGCGATGTTGAACAGCGGGTTTTGGCGTGCCATTCGCTTAGTCTACCCCTTGTGCGACCGATTGCGTGCGTTGCCGTCCGGAGTTACTATCAGCGGGCGCGTCAGCGCTGTTCAGGCAAGCGTCGAAAGGAACCGCAAGATGTCCGATTCAACACAGGCACAGAAACAGATCGTTTTGCTGCTCGTCGTCATCGCGGTGCTCGCCGCGGCGATCGTGGCGGTGCTGGTGGTCCAGAGGAGCGGCAACTCCGTGCCCGAGCCGGTCGCGACCGAGCCGACGGCTCCGGCGGGGATGCCTCCGGCGTCCAGCCAGTCACCCGCGACGGAATTCGATCCCTCCGTAGCCCCGGTGGTGCCTGCGGGCCAGACCCCGGAGCAGTACGTGAACGCGTACTACGACCTGTGCAGCAAGGGCGAGTACGAATCGGCCTACCCGATGTTGCCGGTAGCCACTCAGCAGTACTACCAGAGTGCTGAAGGCTTCGCCTCAACGCTGGCGAGCTACCAGATCTCGGGCTACGAAGTCGCGCCGCAGGTCGAGAACGGGGACGAGTGTACCGTCGTCGGCACGCAGGAGGCGCAGGGCATGACCTTCCCGTACACGTGGGTCTTCGCGAAGGGCGAGGACGGCTCGTGGCTCGTGAAGGCGCGGCAGTCGGGTGCGGCCCAGTAGATCTGCCTGGTTCCGGCGTGAGCCGGTGGCTGGCCAGTTGTTCGGGCTGTGGCGTGTCGTATCGCCGTGCTAGTCTTGGCGGGTGATGACGGAGGCGCTTTCCCGGTTGCTCGTGCCGGGCACCGATCGAGACGTCGCCGATACCTATGCGGCGCTGGCAGAGCGTGCGCAGGAAGCGGTCTTCGGCTTCGAGGAAGAGATGGTCTTCGTCGACATCGAGACCACCGGGTTCGACGCTGACCGTGACGAGATGATCGAGATCGGGGCCGTGCTCGCGCGCGGCCCCGAAGTCCTGGACCGGTTCCACACGATGGTCGATCCGGGGCGGCCCGTTCCGTTGGAGATCGGGAAGCTCACCGGTATCGATGACTCGATGCTTACCGGAGCGCCCGGGCCGGAGGCCGCCGCTCGTGCGTTCGCCGAGTTCGCTGCCGGTCGCGACATGGCCGCACATAACGTCGCATTCGACCGCTCGTTCCTTACCCGGGCGGCAGGTGGGCACAGCTTCGCGGGGGCCTGGCTCGATTCGCTACAGCTGTCGCTGATCGCGCTTCCCCGTCTGAGAAGCCATCGGTTGGCGGACCTGGCATCGGCGTTCGGTGCGGTGACGCCGACGCACCGCGCAGGCGACGACGCCGATGCGCTCGCGTTCGTGTGGCGCGTGTTGCTGTGCGGGGTCGACGCCATGCCATCCGCGCTCGTGCGCCGCATCTCGAATCTCGCTCCCGGCACGGACTGGCCGTTGAGGCAGGTCTTCGCACATATGGCCGCATCCGGACGCGAGGTCGGGTTCGACCTCGTGGAGGTCCGCAGGGAGAGGGCGTCCATCGACAAGGGCGAGTCGATGTCGGATGCGCACGATCTCGAGGAGTGCGGGTGCCCTGACCCGGAGGCGCTGATCGACGAATTCGGCCCTGACGGGCTCGCAGGGAGGATGTATCCGGGGTTCGAGCACCGCAGCGAGCAGGCTCGTATGGCCGAGGCTGTCCTGGAAGCGTTCGCTACCGGTACACATCTGGCCGTGGAGGCGGGGACCGGGGTCGGCAAGTCCTTGGCCTATCTCGTGCCGATCGCACGGTACGCCCAGCTCAACGGCATCGGTGTGGGTGTCGCCACCAAGACGAACTCTCTTATGGACCAGCTCGTCCACAGTGAGTTGCCCGCGCTGTGCCGGGCCCTCGATGAGAACCTGCGCTACGTGGCACTGAAGGGGTACGAGCACTACCCGTGTCTTCGTAAGCTGGACAGACTCGTCGCCACGCTCGACGACGAGTCGCCGGAGGCCCTGGTCACGGTCGCATCGTTGCTCGCCTGGATAGCGCAGAGTTCGTGGGGCGATCTGGATGCGATCAACGTCCACTGGCGCCCGGCCATCCGCGGTCAGGCGGCGGCATCGGTCGCCGATTGCACGTACAAGCGCTGCCGTTACTACCCGCACCTGTGTTACCTGCACGGGGTCCGGAGGCGGGCGTCTTCGGCGCATGTCGTGGTGACGAACCACGCTCTGCTCTTCCGTGATGTCGTCGCCGACGGGGGGATCCTGCCGCCGATACGCCACTGGGTCGTCGACGAGGCGCACTCCGTCGAGGACGAGGCCCGCAAGCAACTCACCCTTCAGGCCAGCCACGCGGAGCTCGCCTCGCTCCTCGCCGCGCTCCATGCTCCTGGCAAGAGCGGGCTGTTCGACGGCGTCCGTCGCGCGTTGCGGTCTGCCGGTTCGCCCGACGTCCAGGGCGTCGTCCTGGCGGGACTCGCCCAGGCCGAGGAGCACGTGACGACCACGCTCACGCTGACCGCCTCGTTGTTCGACTTCGTCAAGGACCTGCACCGCACGATCGGCGAGTCGGCCTACGACGCCTGCCAGGCGCGAATCGACCCGGGACTTCGGGAGACGGGCGCGTGGGGGACGGTCGCGAGTGTAGGCGGCTCGCTCGCCCGCAAGCTCGAGGAGGTCATCGCTGCCGGACGTCAGCTCGTCACGCAACTGGAAGAAGCCGGCCCGGATTTCAATGATCTGAAGGCCGACCTCGGAGGTATCCTCGTGCAACTCGCCGAACAGCGCCTTGGGCTCGTGACGGTGCTCGACGGAGAGGCGAGCGACTACGTCTACTACGCCGCGCTCGACAGACGTCCCACGGTGATCGCGGAGAGACTCGTCGCCGCCCGGCTCGACATCGGCCAGGTGCTTGCCGAGGAGTTCTACCCGCGAACGAGCTCCGTGGTGTTCACGAGCGCGACGGTGGCGACCGGGGAGAGCTTCTCTCACTTCGCGCGCTCGACAGGGCTCGATCTCCTCGGCGAGGAGGCATGGAGGTCGTTGAGGCTGGAGTCCAGCTACGACTTCGACAGGCAGATGGCGGTGTTCGTGCCGCGTGACCTGCCGCTGCCTGGTACTCCTGAGTACATGACGGCGCTGGGCGCGCTTCTGTTCGACGTGCATGTGGCGATGGGCGGCTCGACGCTCACCCTGTTCACGAACAGGCGCGAGATGGAGGCGCTTTACCGGGAGCTGGAGCCCAGGCTCGATGCCGAGGGCATCCCCCTGCTCGTGCAGGGGCGAGGGGTGTCGT